>NZ_JBITGF010000006.1:0-715899 GCF_044456745.1 Nonomuraea sp. NPDC050790
GACAAGGTCGGCAAGGAAGGCGTCATCACGGTCGAGGAGAGCAACACCTTCGGCCTGGAGCTCGAGCTCACCGAGGGCATGCGCTTCGACAAGGGCATGACGTCGATGTACTTCGTGACGGACCCCGACCGCATGGAGGCCGTCCTCGAGGACCCGTACATCCTCATCGTCAACAGCAAGGTCTCCGCCAACAAGGACCTGCTGCCGCTGCTCGACAAGGTCGTGCAGGCCGGCAAGCCGCTGCTGATCATCGCCGAGGACATCGAGGGCGAGGCCCTGGCCACGCTCGTCGTCAACAAGATCCGCGGCCTGTTCAAGTCCGTCGCCGTCAAGGCTCCGGGCTTCGGTGACCGGCGCAAGGCCATGCTCGGTGACATCGCCACTCTGACCGGTGGCCAGGTCATCGCCGAGGAGGTGGGCCTGAAGCTGGAGTCGGCCACCCTGGACCTGCTGGGCCGGGCCCGTAAGGTCGTGGTGACCAAGGACGAGACCACGATCGTGGACGGCGCCGGTGACGCCGACCAGATCGCCGGCCGGGTCAACGAGATCCGTGCGGAGATCGAGCGGACCGACTCCGACTACGACCGGGAGAAGCTGCAGGAGCGGCTGGCCAAGCTGGCCGGCGGCGTGGCCGTCATCAAGGCCGGCGCGGCGACCGAGGTCGAGCTGAAGGAGCGCAAGCACCGCATCGAGGACGCCGTGCGCAACGCCAAGGCGGCCGTCGAGGAGGGCATCGTGCCCGGCGGCGGCGTGGCCCTGCTGCAGGCCGGCACCAAGGCCTTCGACAAGCTCGAGCTGTCGGGCGACGAGGCCACCGGCGCGGCCATCGTCAAGAAGGCGCTGGAGGAGCCGCTCAAGCAGATCGCGGTCAACGCCGGCCTCGAAGGCGGCGTCGTGGTCGAGCGCGTGCGCAACCTCACCCCCGGCGAGGGCCTCAACGCGGCCACCGGCGAGTACGTCAACATGTTCGAGTCGGGCATCCTCGACCCCGCCAAGGTCACCCGCTCGGCCCTGCAGAACGCCGCCTCCATCGCGGCACTCTTCCTCACCACCGAGGCCGTCATCGCCGAGAAGCCGGAGAAGACCCCGGCTGCCCCGGCTGGTGGCATGCCCGGTGGCGACATGGACTTCTAGAGTCCAGCCATCACGCGTAGAGGGCGTCTCCCAGTTCGGGGGCGCCCTTTTCGCGTACGAGGGGCAAGGCGCTCCGCGCGTTTCTCCGGTCGAGCTGAAGCTCGACCCCTGAAGGTCCTCCGCGCGCTTTCCCTTTCGAGCTCGCGCCCCCGGGGCGGCGGGCAGCCTCGGGTCTCGGATCGCGGCCCGGTCCGGGGACTCAGGTCGCGACCCGGTCCGGGATCTTGGGGCGGGACTGGGTCCGGGGTCGGATCTCGACCATGGGCTCTCACGGCCAGAGGCCAGAGGCCAGAGGCCAGAGGGCCGGGACCCAAGAACCGCGGACTTCCGTAACCCGTGACTCCGGGATGCGAGACCCAGGGACCACCCGTGGGCAGAACGCTCGTGGCCTGGGATCCTGGCGGGGTGAACGAGCCGATCAGCCAGGCACTGGTCGTCTACCTGAGCGCCGGCGCCTCCTGGCCGCGCAAGGACCCGGCCGCCCTGGCGAAGGCGCTGGGCCCGGAGCAGGCGGCCAAGCTGCTTCCCACCCTGGACGCCCTGGCCGACGAGATGCTCGACATCCCGGTGAACTGGACGGACCACACCCTCCGGTCAGGCACCGCCGAAGCGGTGGCCGAGATGCGGGTCCGCCACCCCGGCCTCACCGGCGAGGCCCTCAGGCAACTGGGCAGGTACTTCAGCTACACCTGGAAATAGGCGTCAAAGGTGCTTGACCCAGCGCCCCCACTCAGCCTGGTGGGTGTATCCGGAGGCGGTCCAGGTGTGGTGGGCGAGGATGTTGTCGTGCAGGACCATGGCGTCGGCGCGGAAGGCGCCGAAGGTGGCGAAGCGGGTCTCGGCGGCGGCGAGCAGCATGCTGCCGATGCCCCTGCGGCGGTACGACGGGTGCACGGCCAGGCGGTACAGGTGGGCGCGCCAGCCGTCCCAACCGGCGATGAGGGTGCCGACCAGCTTTCCGTCCTGTTCGGCCAGGAGCAAGGCTTCGGGGTCGCGGGTGATCAGGGCTTCGACCTTGGCGGCGGAGTCGTGGCGGTCGGTGCCTTCCGCGGCCTCCAGCCAGAAGTCCAGGACCGCCTGGACGTCGGAGAGGGTGCTGTTTCTGATTTCTGTCCTGGAATCGGGCATGGTTCAGGCGCTCAGTCCGGACAGCAGCGTGGCCGCGATGTCGTCGGCCTCCGCGCGGGCCGTGGCGGGGTCGTCGGATTGGGCTATGGCCAGGGCCAGTTCGGTGATGGCGCCGAACAGGGCGCGGCTCAGCATGTCCACCGGGCGGCGGGTCAGGTGGCCCTCGTCCATGAGCGAGGTGAGCGTGTCGCGGAGCAGGCCGCCGAAGTGGCGGACGTCGAGCTCCTGCCAGCGTTCGTGGCCCAGGGCGATCGGGGCCTGCTTGAGGACGATCTCGCGGAACTCCGGCCGCGCACAGGCGTCCAGGTACGCGGCCAGACCGGCTCGCGCGCGGGCGGCGGGGTCGTCGGCCACGGCGGTCATCGCGGTGGTGACGGCCTGGGCGGCGGCGTCCTGCAGCTCCTCGAAGACGGCCTCGAACAGGCCCTGTTTGCCGTCGAAGTGGTGGTACAGGGCGCCTCGGGTCAGGCCCGCCTGGCGTACCAGCTCCTCGGCGGAGACGGCGGTGTAGCCGCGGTCGGCGAAGAGGGGGCGGGCGGCTTCGATGAGCGCCTGGCGGGTGGTCTCCGCGTAGAGCTCGCGCCGGGTCTTGACGGCTGTCATGCATCATGGATATCACATACAACATGAATGTCAGATACAGCGTGGATGTGGCTGTCGTCGGCGCGGGCCTGGCGGGGCTGGTGGCCGCGCGGGATCTGGTGGCCGCCGGGCACGACGTGGTGGTGCTGGAGGCGCGTGAGCGGGTCGGCGGGCGTACGTTCAACGGCGAACTGCCGGGTGGCGCGCCGATCGAGCTGGGCGGGCAGTGGGTCGGGCCTGGTCAGGATCGGATGCTCGCGCTCATGGGGGAGCTTGGGCTGGGGACGTTCCCCACGTTCCAGGAAGGCCGGAGGGTGGCCGAGGTGGCAGGCCGGTGGCTGGAGTACACGGGCCGCGTTCCGCGGATCGGGACACTGGCCCTTGCCGACCTCGGGCGGTTGCGGCTGGCGCTGGATCGGGCGGCCCGCCGTATCCCGCTGGAGGCGCCCTGGACGGCGCCGGACGCCCACGAGCTGGACGGCCGGACGTTCGCGGACTGGACGCGCGCCCACACCCGCACCAGGAGCGCGCGGGCGATGGTCAGGCTGGTCACCGAGGCGATCTTCTCCGCGGAGCCGGAGGAGCTGTCGGCCCTGTGGGCGCTGTACTACTTCGGCGCGGGCGGCGGCTTCGACTCCCTGACCGAGGTCAGGGGCGGGGCGCAGCAGGACCGCGTCGAGGGCGGCTCGCAGCGCGTCGCGCTCGCCGTCGCCGCGGAACTCGGTGACCGGGTACGGCAGGCGCACCCGGTCACCGACATCACCTGGGAGGCGGACCAGGTCGTGCTCCGGACCCCGGCCGCCGAGTTCCGGGCCAGGCGGGCGGTCGTCGCGGTGCCGCCGCCGCTGGCCGCCAGGATCAGGTACAGCCCCGGCCTGCCCGGCGACCGCGACCAGCTCACGCAGCGCATGCCGATGGGCCGGGTGATCAAGGTCCACCTGGTGTACGGCGAGCCGTTCTGGCGCGCGGACGGCTACACCGGAGAGGCCAACAGCGACGTCCGCCCGCTCGGCACCGTCCTGGACAGCACCCCGGGCGACGGCGGCCCCGGCGTGCTCACGGGCTTCTTCGAGGGCGCGCACGCCGACGCGATGGCCCGCCTGAGCGTGGCCGAGCGCCGCGGCCGGGCCGTGGACGACCTGACCGCCTACTTCGGCCCCATCGCCCGCTACGCGATCGACTATCTGGAGCTCGACTGGGCCGCCGAGGAGTGGAGCCGGGGCTGCTACGGCGCCTTCGCCGCGCCGGGCACGCTGACCAGGTTCGGCCCCGCCCTGCGCACGCCCGTGGGGCCGTTGCACTGGGCGGGGACCGAGACCGCCGTGCGCTGGGCGGGCTACATGGACGGCGCCGTCGAGTCGGGCCACCGGGCCGCGGCAGAGGTCGCCAAAGCCCTGAACGGCGGCGGGACCGAGGGGTGAATCCCCAGAGGGGGCTAGATCGCCAGAGCGGCGGGCAGCGGCTTGTCGTGCAGGACGGTCAGCGAGGTGACCGCGCGGGTGAGCACGACGTAGAGGCGGGCCAGGCCCCTGGGCTCGGCGGAGACGATGTCGGCGGGCTCGACCACGATCACGTGGTCGTACTCCAGGCCCTTGGCCAGCGTGGCGGGGATGACGAGCAGCCGGTGCCCCTGGTCGGCCGCGTCGGGGTCGAGGACGGCGTGGGCCAGGCCCTCCAGCGAGGCGGACACCTGTGCCACGAGCGCGTCCGGCACGATCACGCCGATCGAGCCCTCCCTGGCCAGGGCGTCGCGGACGGCTTCGGTGAGGGCGGCGCCGGGCCGTACCGACAGGGAGCCGAGACCGGGGCGCAGCGAGCGCGGCGGGGCCAGGCCGGGGGCGACGGACGGCAGCAGGCGCGCGGCGTAGTCGAGGACCTCGCGCGGCACGCGGAAGCCCAGGGTCAGCTCGGTGACCTGGCCGGAGTCCTGGCCGAGGTGGCGGAGCACGGCCTCCCACGAGGTGGTGGACCAGGGCGTGGTGCCCTGGGCGAGATCGCCGAGCACGGTCGCGGACCCGTTGCGGCAGCGGCGGCCGAGCGCGCGTAGCTGCATCTCCGACAGGTCCTGCGCCTCGTCCACGACGAGGTGGCCGAGCGAGGGCGTGCGCTCGATGAGGTCGCCGAGCTCGTCCAGCAGCGCCGCGTCGGCCGCCGACCACTTCGCGGACTTCCATCCACGGTACGGCTTCCGCCAAAGCAGCATTTCCCGCTCGTCAGGCGAGATATCGGACTTGGCGCATGCCGTGGCCAGGAACTCCGCGTCCGACAGCAGCCGGAACAACACCTGGGCGGGCGTCACCTTGGGCCAGACGGCGTCCACGAGCTGCTTGACCGGCTTGGACCGCGCGACCGCGTCCTGCACCCGGTCGTCGGGGGAGTCGCCACGCTGCTCCATGCGTACCAGCACCTGGTGGGCCAGCCGCTGCGCGAGCGCCGCGCGGCCGGGGCCGTAGCGGGTCGTGCCGCGCAGGGAGGCGACGATCTCGCGCACCTCGTAGTCGGCCACGCGGAAGCGGTGGACGCCGCGCGTGTAGACCAGGCCCTCCTCGGGCTTGCTGATGTGCAGCCAGAGCGCGCGCTCCAGCACCGCGGCCATCCTGGCGTCGCCCTTGAGCGCTGCGACCCGCGGCTCCTCGGGGGTGTCCGCGGCGGCCAGCAGGTCGGCGACGGTGGTCTGGTCGACCTTGACCTCGCCGAGCGCGGGCAGGACGGAGGAGATGTAGGACAGGAACGCGCGGTTCGGCCCGACGATCATGACGCCCGAGCGGGCCAGCCGCTCGCGGTGGGTGAACAGCAGGTACGCGGCGCGGTGCAGGCCGACGGCGGTCTTCCCGGTGCCCGGTGCCCCCTGCACGCACACGGTCTGGGTCAGCGCGGCGCGGACGATCTCGTCCTGGTCGGGCTGGATGGTGGCCACGATGTCGCGCATGGGGCCGGTGCGCGGGCGCTCGATCTCCTCGGTGAGGATCTTCGAGGGGCCGATCTCGCCGCCCTGGTCGAGCGGTTCGTCCTCGTAGGCGGTCAGCGCGCCGCCGTGGTAGCCGAAGCGGCGGCGCCGTACGACGCCCATGGGTTGTGCGGGGCTGGCCTGGTAGAACGGGCGCGAGACCGGGGCGCGCCAGTCGATCACCAGGGCGCGGCTGGCGCCGTCGTGGACGTGCCGGCGGCCGACGTAGATGGTGCCGGGCAGGTCGTCGCCGCCCGCGCGGTCGAGGCGGCCGAAGAACAGCGGCGTGTCCGGGTGGTCGGCCAGGGCCGCGACGCGCTGGTCGAGCAGCGACTGGAGGATCTGCTGCGAGACCCAGTCTCCGGCCGCGTCGGCCGACAGCGACTGCGCGTGCTCGCGCATCGCCTGCAGGGCCTTGCGGGATTCGGCCAGGTGGGACTGCTCGGCGGACAGTACGTGCTCTGGGTCGTCGGATATGTCCGGTGCCAGCTTGTGTGCGGGCATGCGAAAGGGCCCCCTGTCGGAGTGGTAACCGGTAGCGAATCGGCCAGTCTAATCGGGGAAACGGGAGGCATCCAAAGCATTTACGCGGGGTAGGGAGAGACCGTGGCACGTGTGCGGTTCGGCGTCTCCCCGATCGTCCCCACCATCGCGAGCTTCCTGCTCGCCGCTCTGTGGGGGCTGTCCGTCTTCGCGGGCTGGGGCACGGCCGCCTTCTGCGCGAACGGCGAGCCCGCCCACTGCGGCCAGCGCCTTGACGCCGTCGCGGGCCTTTCCGGACTGTTCGCGATGCTCGCGGCCATCTGTACGGCTGCCGCCTGGATCCTGCCCGCGGCCAGAAGGGACCAGCGCACCTTCAACCTCTACATGGGTTCGGCCGTCGCCGCCTGGGTGGTCGCCGAGGGCGTGCTCTTCCTGGGTGGCCTGCTCGTTGGCTAACTAAATCGCCAAAAAATCGGGCATTTCAGGTGGGAATGGGGGATCATCGGGTATGTCGCAGCTGGCGTGAAGTAGGCGACAGCGCGCAGGTGAGGGGGGTGGTTCGATTGTCGACGGCCCGCGGAGTTTCGTGGACCTGAGGTTCTTGGCAAGGCCCGGCCGCTCGGGGCGGCCGGGCCTTCACACTTCCAGGACGTCGTCGGCGTCGATGATCTGGTACGCGTAGCCCTGCTCGGCCAGGAACCGCTGCCGGTGCGCGGCGAACTCCTGGTCGACGGTGTCCCGGCTGACCACGGTGTAGAAGCGGGCGCCGCCCCCGTCGGCCTTGGGACGCAGCACGCGGCCGAGCCGCTGCGCCTCCTCCTGCCGCGAGCCGAACGTGCCCGACACCTGGATGGCGATCGCCGCCTCCGGCAGGTCGATGGAGAAGTTGGCCACCTTCGAGACCACCAGGACCTGGATCTCCTTGTCGCGGAAGGCCTGGTAGAGCCGCTCGCGCTCCTTCACCCGCGTCTCGCCCTTGATGACCGGCGCGTTGAGGTGCTCGCCCAGCTCGTCGAGCTGGTCGATGTACTGGCCGATGACCAGCACCTGCTCGCCCAGGTGCTTCCTGACCAGCGCCTCGGTGACGGTCGTCTTGGACGGCGTGGTGGCGGCGAAGCGGTACTTCTCGTCGGACTCGGCCATCGCGTAGGCCAGCCGTTCCTCGTCGGAGAGCGTGACCCGGACCTCGACGCAGTCGGCGGGCGCGATCCAGCCCTGGTTCTCCATCTCCTTCCAGGGCGCGTCGTAGCGCTTGGGGCCGATCAGGGAGAACACGTCGCCCTCGCGGCCGTCCTCGCGCACCAGCGTCGCGGTCAGCCCCACGCGGCGGCGGGCCTGGAGGTCGGCGGTCATGCGGAAGATGGGCGCGGGCAGCAGATGGACCTCGTCGTAGACGATCAGGCCCCAGTCGCGCGCGTCGAACAGCTCCAGGTGGGCGTAGACGCCCTTCCGCTTGGTCGTCATCACCTGGTAGGTGGCGATGGTGACCGGGCGGATCTCCTTCTTGGTGCCTGAGTACTCGCCGATCTCGTTCTCGGTCAGCGACGTCCGCTTGATCAGCTCGGTCTTCCACTGGTGGGCGCTGACCGTGTTGGTGACCAGGATCAGCGTGGTCGCCTGGGCCTGGGCCATCGCGGCGGCGCCGACGATCGTCTTGCCCGCGCCGCAGGGCAGCACGACCACCCCGGAGCCGCCGTGCCAGAACGCCTCCGCCGCGTCCTTCTGGTAGGTGCGCAGCGACCAGCCGTCCTCCAGCAGCGAGATCGGGTGGGCCTCGCCGTCCACGTAGCCCGCGAGGTCCTCGGCGGGCCAGCCCAGCTTGAGCAGCGCCTGCTTGACGTTGCCGCGGTCGCTCGGGTGGACCACCACGGAGTCGGCGCCCAGGCGCTCGCCCAGCATCGGCTGGATCTTCTTGGAGCGCAGCACCTCTTCGAGCACGGCCCGGTCGTTCGAGGTCAGGACCAGGCCGTTGACCGGGTCCTTCTCCAGCCTGAGCCGGCCGTAGCGCGCCATGGTCTCGGCGATGTCGACCAGCAGGGCGTGGGGGACCGGGTAGCGGCTGTGGCTGATGAGCGCGTCGATGACCTGCTCGGCGTCGTGACCGGCGGCCCGCGCGTTCCACAGCGCCAGCGGCGTGACGCGGTAGGTGTGGACGTGCTCGGGCGCGCGCTCCAGCTCGGCGAACGGCGCGATCGCCTTGCGACAGGCGTCCGCGGCGGCGTGGTCGACCTCCAGCAGCAGCGTTTTGTCGGATTGGACGATGAGCGGGCCGTCGTTCACTGGTCCCCCTTCGATGGCTACCGCCTATCCAACACAAAGAAGCGGCGGAACAGTCCCCGAACTGGGAATCAGTCGGTGTCGTCCAGGTATCCGGCGAAGCCCAGGAACAGGAATCCGCCGATCGTCACCAGGAATCCGGTGCCGAACAGGACCCACGCCCACACCAGCTTGCTCTTGGCGTTCTCCGGCTCGGTGTCCACCTTGCTCAGGCCCATGCCGGCCATGATGGCGCCGGCGATGGCCAGGAAGTTGCAGCAGGAGACGATGGCGATGAGGTTGAGGACGAGGGCGACGATGGCGTTGGTGCGCAGGCCGTCGTTGCGTGGCGGGCGGGGCGGCGGCGGATATCCGTATCCGTAGCCGGGAGGAGGCTGCTCGCCGTACGGAGCGCCGTACGGCTGATGGGAATCGCTCATAACACCTCCAGATTTATCACGATGTCGCCATAGATCTGGGGCCTTGGCCGCATCTTGAGGGGGGAGAGATGAGGAGGGCAGGTGCATCCGGATGACCGCCGAGGCTTCACCGAGTTCGTCGCAGCACGCTCCGACAGCCTGATCCGGCTGGCCTACGTGCTCACCGGCGACCAGCACTCCGCCGAGGACCTCCTGCAGACGGCGCTGATCAAGACGGCCGGACGCTGGAAGGGCATCCGCGGCGACCCCGAGGCGTACGTCCGCCGGGTGATGTACCGCGAGCAGGCGGGCCTGTGGCGCAGCGCGCGCTGGGGGCGCGAGCGGGTGGTCGAGAGCCCGCCGGAACGCGCGAGCGGCGACGCCACCGCCGAGGTGGACGAACGGCTCGCGCTGGAGCGCGCCCTACGGCAACTGCCGCCGCGCAAGCGCATGGTCCTGGTGCTGCGCTACTTCGAGGACCTGCCCGAGTCGGAGGTCGCACGGATCATGGGCTGCTCGGTCGGCACCGTGCGCAGCCAGGCCCACCAGGCCGTCAGGCGCCTGCGGGCGCTCGTCGGCGACCGTGTCAACCAGGAGGCGTGAACGATGGCGGTGGACGAGCGCACGATCGGCGAGGGGCTGCGCCGGCTGGCGGGGCGGGCCGAGCCGGTGGACGGGGAGACGATGGCGGCCCTGGTGGTGCGGTCGGCGCGACGGCGGCGCCGTACCGGATGGGTCTTGGGGGTGGCGGGGACGGCGGCGGCGGTGGCCTTCGGCGCGGTGGCGGTGACGAACCTCCCCGGCCGGGCGGACCGGACGGTGTGGGCCGATCCGGCCTTCAGCGGCCTGACCGTGGCGCCGACGCCGCCCCTGGCCACGGCGCCGCCGATCGAGGGGCTGCCGGCCAACACGCCCGAGCAGTACCGCCAGGTGCGCGACTGCATGCCGCGCGGCGGGCCCGTGCACCCCATGGACGGCGGGCTGCGCATCCCGCGCCACGGGGTGGCCGAGGAGTTCAGGCTGCTGGCGGAGTCGCGCGACGAGCAGGGCGTGACCCGGTTGATGGGCAGCAGGAAGGGGCTGGTGCTGTGCACGCCGGGCGTGCTCGACGTCAGCTACCCCGAGCGGCCGATCTTCACCTACTGGGGACGCGAGGAGCAGAGCGGTCTGGCCTTGGACGGGCCGTTGTCGGTGGACGTGTACGACACGCAGACGCAGTCGCAGGTGAGCCCGGGCAAGGACGGCGATCCGGCGTTCATGGTGGTGGCGGGGCGGGCCGACCCGCGGGTGCGCAGGGTCGAGGTCGTCTGGGCGGGCGGGCGGGCGGACGCGAGCCTGGCCAATGGCTTCTACATCGCCAGGGCGCCACGCGGGAAGGGGCGCACCCTGCCGAAGGTGGACGTCACGGCCTACGGCGCCGACGGAAAGGCGCTCGGTGAGCGGAAGGGCCTGGAGCACCTGCCCATGGGCGCGCGGGACGCCGACGACTAGAGCCTGGTCCGCAGCTCCTTCCTGTCGATCTTGAGCACGCTGGTGACCGGGATCGAGTCGACGAAGCGCACCTCACGCGGGTACTTCACCCGGCCGACCCGGTCGCGCGCCCACGCGATGAGCTCCTCCTCGGCGAGTTCGGCCCCGGCCCGGAGCTGGACGAACGCCACGACCTCCTCGCCGTGGCGCGGGTCGGGCCGGCCGACCACGCCGGACATCACCACGTCGGGGTGCTGGTTGAGGGTGTCCTCTACGTCGCGCGGGAAGACGTTGAAGCCGCCGCGGATGATGAGGTCCTTCTTGCGGTCCACGACGTAGAGGTAGCCGTCGTCGTCGACGCAGCCGATGTCCCCGGTACGCAGCTCGCCGTCCACGATCGGGGAGCTGAGGCCGCCCCAGTAGCCGAGCATCAGGGAGCGGCCGCGGATGCAGATCTCCCCGACGTCGCCGGGCTCCACGGCCTCGCCGTCGTTGTCCCGGACGGTGATCGTGTAGCCGGGCAGCGGCAGGCCCACGCTGCCGATCCGGCGCCGGCCCGGCGGGTTGAAGGTGGTGACCGCGCTGGTCTCGGTCATGCCGTAGCCCTCCAGGATCTGCGTGCCCGGCATCCGCCGCTCGAACTCCAGCAGCGTCTCGCGGCCGAGCGGGGCCGCGCCGCAGGTGAGGAAGGCCAGGTCGGGCAGCGGGTGCTCCTCCAGGGGTTCGGCGAGCAGCATCTGGATCATCGAGGGCACGACGGTGCCGAACCGCACGCGCTGCTCGGCCGCCAGCGATAGGAAGGGCTTGGGCTCGAACCAGCGCATGAGCACGGCCTGCTGGGGTTCGTCGGCGTGCATCTCGGCCACGGTGATGATCAGGCCGTAGGCGTGGGAGAGGGGGACGGGCACGATCGCCCGGTTGAGCCCCTCCTGGTGGGACATGGCGAAGGCGTCCTTGGCGACCTGCCACAGGCCGCGGTGGCTGAGCTTGACGCCCTTGGCCCGCCCGGTGGTGCCGCCGGTGTACATGAGCGCCGCGAGATCCTCGGGGTCCACGGTGACGGGGCCGTGCTCGGGGGCCTGCTCAAGCTCGCCCGTGTCCAGAAATATCCGCACATCCTTGGGTATGGCCTGCCGTACCGTCTCCACGAGCTCGGGCGAGGTCACGACCGCCACGGCGCCGCTGTCGGCCAGGATGTGGCGCAGCTCCTCCGCGCCCACCAGGAACACCACCGGCGTCACCACCGCCCCGGCCGCCCACAGGGCCTGGTAGACGATGGCCACGTCGGGGCTGGTCGCCATCATCACGGCCACGCGGTCGCCGGGCCGTACCCCCGCGGCCACGAACCCGCCGCAGACCCGCCTGGCCCGCTCGGCGAGCGTGTGCCGCCGGTGCCACGCACCGTCGTAGAACACCGCGTCGTAGTCGCCGAAGCGCGCCCACGACTCCTCCGCCAACCTGCCCAGCGTTTGCTCGGTCACAGGATCAACCTGAATCGGTTGACGCCCGGACGTCAAGCCTTCTTCACAGGCCGGCGACTCCGGTGATGCGATGGAGGGCGAAGCGATGGACGGCGGCGCGGGTCTCGTCGTAGGCGGTCAGGTAGCCGCCCTCCATCCTGGCCGGTTCGAGGATGCGGGAGGTGGCGTTGCCCTGGGAGTCCAGGTAGCCGATCCACACGCGCACGCCCTGGCGGATGGCGTCCTGGAGCGCGGCGATCGTGGCGGTGGCGGGTCCGCGCGGCACCTGGCCGTCGGGCGCCTCCACGGGGTCGCGGCGGGCCAGGTGCGCGGCGTCTCCGGCCCGCAGCGCGCGTACGGCCGCCGCCGCCACGCCGGAGTCGAGCCCGGCGGCCGAGGACACCGAGCGGACCGGGGCGATGCCCTCGGTGCGGCGGCTGTCGAGCTGGCTGATGATCACGTCGCCGTCCAGCGACTCGGCCACCGGCGCGTACCCCATGGCGCGCAGCGAGTCGACCAGCGCCGCCCGCGACGAGCGGGAGGCGATCACGGTGGGCGCCAGCCTGCGCAGCCTGAGCTGCGCGGCCCGCCGGTCGGCGGTGATCTGGTCGAGCAAGGCCGGGTCGTCGCACCGGATGTACGCGCCCGCGGTGCCGACCCGGATGCGGCCGTGGCGCCTGGCGACGTCGGCGACCAGATAGGACAGAGCCTGCGGCACCGGCGTGGCCGAGTGGCGGGCCAGCATGGCCAGCAGTTCCTCGGCGCCGTGGCCCGCGTCGAGCGCGCGGCGGATGGAGGGCTCGCTGAAGCGGTAGACGGTGGCGCCGCCCTTGGACTCGATGTCGGCGGTCAGCGTCATCCAGCGGTTGAGCTCGCTGGTCAGCGGCCCGGGGGCGACGGCGGTCAGGTCGGCCTGCAGCAGCACGTGGTCGACGGGTTCGGGCAGCAGCGGCTCCAGCACGGCGGCGGCGTCCCGGCCGTCGAGCAGCGCCCTGGCGTGCCCGGACAGCACGCCGAGCCCGGTGACGCCGACCTGCTCGGCCTCGCGTAGCGCGAACTCCATGAGCTGCTCGCGCAGCGGGCCCCTGCGCCTCGGCTGCTCCCAGGCCAGCCGTTCCGCGACGGACTCGCGCGTCGGCGCCAGCCCCGAGGCGGCGGCCAGGACGCCCAGCGTCGCCGACCGGACCCCGGGGGCGGCCGAGCGGCGCAGGTCGGTGTGCAGCGCGTTGAGCGGCCGGTCACGCTCGTCGCGCTCGCCCACGAGCCCGGGAACCCGGTCCATCTGCAGCCAGGTCACCGCCAGCGTCACCCAGCGGTCGGCGGTCGGCTTCACCCGCCACAGGTCGTAGCCGGTGGTGGGCAGCCACTCGCCGTCCACCGCGCCGCCCGCGGCGACCAGACCGGCCGCGTGCGCCACCTCGACGACCAGCGCCGCCGCCCATTCGGGCAGGTCGAGGTCGGTGGCGGCGCGTTTGAGGTCGCGCACGCCCAGGCCGCCGGTGCGCAGCACGCCGGGCGGCTCGATGCTCCACCGCTCGCACAGCTCCTCCACCGACCGCACGAACGCGAACGCCTGCCCGGCGGCGGTCCTGTCGGCCAGCTTCTGGTCGCGCCGCGATCCCTCCAGCGCGGGCGCGCTCGCCCGAAGGTCACGGTGTACGCGGCCGTCGCGCAGGTACAGGCCGACCTCACGCGGCAGCGTCACACTCTCCTCGCCGGTGGCCGCCAGCAGGGCGCGGGCCAGCAACTGCTCGATGGGCGAGCGGGCCGACTCCAGGCGTACCTCCCGCCTGGCGTTGGGCAGCCGCCCGGTGGGCGGGCCCCAGGCGAGCTGCTCCAGCGCCGCCCGCGCCTCCTCGGAGACGTCCTCGATGAGCTTGCCCGGCTCGGCGAGGGCGGCGGCCAGGCGCTCCTTGCCGCTGCCCGCGGTGCCGGGCGCGATCTCGTCGGCCATGTCCGCCAGTTGCTCGGGCGGATGGTGACGGAACGCCTCGGCCGCGGGAGGCCCGAGGCCCGCCGGGTCGTCGAGCACCTTGCGCACGCCGGGAGCCAGGTCGAGCGCGCTGTCGGGGCCGTAGACGAGGGCGAGCTCGCGCAGCCGTTCGAGCGCCGCCGTCAGCTCGGGCTCCGGCTTGCCCTCCGCCAGCGCGCGCCCGACCACGGCGCGCAGGCGCGCCTTCGAGATCGCCTTCTCCTGTACGGCCAGCGTCTCGACGACCGCCAGCGTGAACCGGTCGAGCCGGTCGAGAACCCTGCCGATCGCCGAAGGACTGCCCGCCCGGGAGGCGAGACCCTCTAGATGGGCGGGCACCGGGGTGATCAGCTCGGGACGCGCGGAGACGAGCGCCCTGAGCTGTTCGTCGGTGCGCCCCCTGATCCACTCCGTGAACTCCATCGATGCCATGGTATGTCGCACGTGATTGAGGCAGCATGACTCCCGTGACAGAGCGGGCAGATCAGCTGATTCTCAACTACGTGAGCAAAGCGGCGGATGCCGCTCACGGCGTGCTCAGAGCGGATCAGCGGCTCGACTTCTCCCGGCGGCTGCGCGCCAGGATCGAGCAGGAGCGCCACGGCAGCCAGAGCGCCCGCGAGGTGGCGAAGGTGCTGGCCCGCTTCGGCGACCCGCGGGCGCTCGTGGACCGTGAGGCCCGCAGACTGGCCGAGGCCCGCAAGGAGCAGGAGGAGCCGGAGAGCACCGCCCGGTTCCCGCAGATCCGCGACGACCCGGGACTGCCTCCCGGCGCCGCCAGAAGCATCAGGCTCGCGCAGGACCGGCTGGCCAGGCGGCCGGGGCGGGGCATGCCGCTGGCCGGGCTGCGCAGGGCGGCGATGTCCAGCGCCAACCCCATGAGCACCGAGGGCCGCGACGCCGGGACCATCGTCAAGGAGAACCCGCGCGAGACCATCGCCATGCTCCTGCTGCTGGTGGCGGCGCTGCTGGTGCCGTTCAACCTGCCGCCGGTGGCCATCTTCGCGGTCCCGGTCGTCGTCTGGGCGATCGGCACGGTGATCGTGCTGATCAGCGAGAGCTGGACGTGGCGCGACCGGCTGCTCGGGACCAGCGCGCCCATCCTCGGCTACACGGTCGGCGGCGTGCTCGTCGGCGGCCTGCGGGTGGGGGCCTCGGCCGGGTTCGACCGGTTCTTCACCGAGTTCTTCAACGTCAGCGGGATCATGTTCATGATCGGGACGGGGCTCGGCGTGATCCTGCTGGCCTACCGGCTGTTCAACGTGAGCTGACTGGGCAGGAGGCCCACGGCCAGGCGTACCCAGGCGGCCACGAACTGCTCCTTCTCCGCGTGCCCCGGCGTCTCGCCCACCGTCTCCTGGAAGAGGCGGTAGTGGACCACCGCGCCGCCGAGCACCGCGGCGATCGCCGGCCAGTCGACCTTGGCGTCGGCATACTCGGGCTGGCTGGTGAACCAGGTGGTGATCGCGTCGAACATGGGCTGCAGCAGGCCCTCCCTGACCACCGCGACCAGCTCGGGGAACTGGCTCAGGTCGCGGAAGAAGACCCGGGTCAGCTCGCTCTCCTCGCGTACCTTGGCCAGGCCGGCGCGGCACACGTGCGACAGCCGCAGCTCCAGGTCGGCCGCCTCCATGCCGCCGAGCTCCGCCAGGCTCTCCGCCACCTGGGCCTTGGTGCGGTTGGCGTGCTCGTTGATCGCCGCGGCCAGCACCTCGTACTTCGACTTGAAGTGGCGGTAGAGGCCGCCGGCGCCCGGGGAGAGCCCGGAGGCGGCCTCGATCTCGGCCACGGACGTGGCGGAGTAGCCCCGCTCGGCGAATAGCCGAAGGGACTCGTCGATGATCCGCTCACGCGTGCTGGTGCTCGGCGATCTTGTCATGTCTTACCCGTTACCTCCGCTTACCTGCGCAAGGAGCGTAGCCGTCATGGAGCCAAGCGGCGGACAAGGCCCGCGGCCACCGAGCCGAGGACGAGCCACACCACGGCGGCCAGACCGTAGTTGACCAGGGTTTCCCAGCGGGCGTCCGCCATCGTGAAGAGGTTGGACAGGCCGAGGGACAGCCAGGAGGCGAGCGACTCGACCAGTTGGTACCACGTGTTGGCCGGGTTGGCGCGGAAGACGGTGAAGACGGCGTAAAGGACGACCACGAGCGCGGCGAGGCGCGCGGCGACCCTGATCACCCACACGGCGAACGTCACCGCCCGCTGCCACACACCGGGTCTTCTGCCTGCCGGAGGTCTGGCGGGGCGGTGGGGGCGGGTCTGCTCCAGCGGGGCCGCCACCAGCTTGTCACCCGGCTCCGGCGGCTTGGGGGTCTCCGGCATGGCCACTCCCTCGATAAGTAATTCCTTTCTGCCCACTCCACGGTCCCACAATTACCCTCGTTACGCTTCCTTTGGCATGCTGCTGGCGTGACCACTTCTGTTGGCCTCGATGTGGGCTTCGACCTGGATATGACACTTGCCGATACCCGATCGGGCATTGCCGCCGTCTATGACGAGCTGGCCAGGCGGCTTGACATCGTGATCGACAGCCAGGCCATCATCGCCAGGCTCGGGCCGCCGCTGGAGCTGGAGATGGCCAACTGGGTCCCCGCCGAGCGGGTTCCCGCGGCGGTGACGCTGTTCCGCAGCATCTATCCCGACCTCGCCGTACCCGCCACCACCGCCATGGCGGGCGCGCACGAGGCCGTGGACGCCGTCAGGACCGCGGGCGGCCGCGTCATCGTGGTCACCGGGAAGAACGTCCACGACGCCCGGCGGACCGTGAGCTGGCTCGGGCTGAAGGTCGACGAGGTGGTCGGATCGGTGTTCGGGGCGGCCAAGGGGACGGCGCTGACCTCGTTCGGCGCCGCCGCGTACGTCGGGGACCACGTGGCCGACATCGAGGCCGCCAGAGCGGGCGGCGCCTTCAGCGTGACGGTCGCGACCGGCCCCTACACCGTGGGCGAGCTGCGTGATCACGGGGCGGACGTCGCGCTGGGCGACCTGACGGAATTCGCCACATGGTTTGGCGATTGGCGACAGGTGTAATTCGGGGCCAAATACCCGGTCGCTACCGGCCTCTGCGGGGCATAACCTACATCCATCCTTTTTTCCAACGTTCGAACGAGGTCCCTCCTGTGCCGAGTGGCAAGGTCAAGTGGTACGACGCCGACAAGGGTTTCGGCTTCCTCACCCGCGACGACGGCGGTGAGGTATTCGTGCATTCCTCCGCGCTTCCCACTGGTGCGGCCCCGCTGAAGCCCGGCCAGAAGGTCGAGTTCGGCGTGGCGGAGGGCAGGCGGGGCCAGCAGGCGCTGTCGGTGCGGATCCTCGATCAGCCGCCGACGCTGGCCAAGGCCAAACCCAAGGGCAGGCGGAAGAAGCCCGACGAGATGGTCGTCATCGTCGAAGACCTGATCAAGTTGCTTGACGACCTGTCCACGTCCTACCAGCGGGGCAAGCATCCCGACGCGGCCAACGCCAAGAAGATCGCGGCGGTGCTCCGGGCCGTCGCCGACGATCTGGACGCCTAGCCGTAGGGGTTGGTGAGCGGCTTGGTCCGGTCGACCTGACCAGGCTGCTCGTCCGGTGTGGGCGGCTCCTCGTGCGCCCACGCCTGCTCCGCCGCAGGCCGCGGGACCGGCTCCGTCGGCGGCTGCCGCTGTTCGTCGATCCTGGCGTTGACCGCCTTGATGCGCCGCCTGCGCCGGATCAGCAGCCAGACCAGCCAGGCGAACAGCACCACCGACAGCGTGATGAAGCCGGGCGGGCCGTTCTCCGTCAGGGACAGCAGCAGGCCGACCAGCCCGCCGAACACCCAGGCCATCTGCAGCAGCGCCTCGACCACGCCGAACGTGGACGAGCGCACCTCCTCGCCGATCTCGCGCTGCACGATCGCGTCGAGCGCCAGCTTGCCGAGCTCCTGCGAGAAGGCGGTGACGATCGAGATCGCGATCGCCGTCCACAGGTTGAAGAAGATCGCGGTGGCGACCGTGGTGGCGACCGTCAGCCCCAGCGTGAGCAGCACGATGAGCTGCGGCGAGTGGTTACGCGCCCAGTTGGCCACGGCCGCGCCGACCAGGCCGCCCAGCCCGGCGGCCAGCGCGAGCAGGCCGATCGTCTTCGGCACGTCGAAGAAGGTGTCCTTCACCAGCAGCCACGGCGCGCCCAGGTCCTGGACCAGGAACAGCAGGAAGAACAGCAGGAAACCGGAGAACAGCCGGACGCCCACGTTGGCCAGCATCGCCTCGGTCACCGCCGGGCCCACGTTGAGCAGGCTGCGCCAGCGCTCCGCCCTGCCGCCCTCCTCCGGCGCCTCCTCCTCCAGGTCGGGGGAGTCGACGTGGCGCGGCAGCCGTACCGCGAAGACGCCGATCAGGAGGAAGGCCACCATCGCGACGCGCAGCATCACGGCGCTGCCCAGCCACGCGGTCAGCCCCGCGCCGATCGGCACCGCGATGCCCGCCGTCACCAGCGAGAACAGCGCGACCCGCGCGTTTGCCGAGACGAGCGTGATGTCGGCGGGCAGCACGCTCGGCATGATCGCCGCCCGCGAGACCGTGAACGCCTTCGACAGCACCAGCACGCCCAGCGCGCCCGCGAACAACGTCGGCAGGTCGCCCGGCCCCACCGCCGCGGCCATCGCGAAGCACAACAGCCCCCGGCCGAACAGGGTCCCGGCGATCACGTAGCGGCGGCCCGAGCGGAACTTGTCCAGGATCGGCCCGACGAACGGCGCCACCAGCGCGAACGGGATCATGGTGATCACGAGGTAGAGCGCCACGGAACCGCGCGCCTCACCGACGGGCACCCCGAAGAAGACCGTGCTGGCCAGCGCCACCGTGACGAACGCGTCGGCCGCGCTGTTGCCGATCGACAGCTCGATCAGCCGCCCGAGTCCGGTACGCCCCGCTCCGTTGGCATGAGTAAGGCGGCGCGTGGCCTGCCCCATCTTGTGCGCTCCGCGCGCGGTGGCGGCACCGGCGCGCTTGGTGCCCGTGGCGGTGGCACGCCCCGCGCGCCAGGAAGCACGGCCCGCCTGGGCCGCGCCCTTCCCGACACGCCGCGAGATCTCTCGCGCCTTGTTCCAGCCTTCCGCCACGCTTACCAGTCTTACCCGATTCGCGGTCGGTCTCGGACCCGGATTCCCCGTGAGTGCGCTGTCAGGTCCGGCCATGGGTGAGAATGAAGTGTGAGCGAACAGCACCTTTCGGCGGAGGCGGTCCGATGACCCGCACCAGGACACGCGTGGCCCCGCCTGACCAGGCCTGTGCCGCCGCGGTCGACCTGGCCCGCGAGGCCGCGCTGGAGCTCGCCCGGCCCGGTGAGCCCGGCGAGCACCTGGGCGTCGAGAGCGAGGGCGACCGGGTCGTCACCCACTACTTCGCCTGCCAGGACCGCGCGTACCGCGGCTGGCGCTGGGCCGTCACCGTCACCCGCGCCTCGCGCGCGAAGATCGTGACGGTCAGCGAGGTCGTGCTGCTGCCCGGCTCCGGCGCGCTGCTCGCCCCCGAGTGGCTGCCGTGGAGCGAGCGGCTGCGCCCCGGCGACCTCGGCGTCGGCGACCTGCTGCCCACGGCCGACGACGACGACCGCCTAGAACCCGGATTCGCCGAGACCGGCGAAGACGGCGACACCCAGATGATTTTCGAATACGGCCTGGGCCGGGCCCGTGTGCTCTCGGCCGCCGGAAGGGACCGGGCCGCCAGACGCTGGCACTCCGGCGAGCACGGGCCGCACACGCCGATCGCACACGCCGCGCCCGCTCAGTGCTCCACCTGCGGCTTCTTCTTGCCCCTGGCGGGGGTGATGCGGCTGGAGTTCGGGGTCTGCGCGAATGAGTACGCGCCGGACGACGGCAAGGTCGTCTCCGCCGACCACGGCTGCGGCGCCCACTCCGAGGCCGCGGTCATGCCGCCCCCGGTCGAGCAGGCCTCGCCCATCCTCGACGACATGGGCTTCGACCTGATCGACGACGAGGCGGGCTCGGTCGACGAGTCGGCCTCCGAGGAGCTCGGCCACTCCTGACTTCACTGTCGGTCGGGGCCGCTAATCTTCGGTGACCCCCTACCCGCATTGGAGGATCGTGGACAGCTTCGGCACCGACCGGATGCGCGCAGCGGTCCTCACGGCCTGGACGGCCTCGCCCGCCCGTTTCCGTGAGGACGCCAACGCCGAGGAAGACTTCGCCCTCGGCGGCTATCGCGATCGGCTCATCGTCGAGCTCGCGCAGAACGCGGCCGACGCCGCCCTGCGCGCCGGAGCGCCGGGAGTGCTGCGGCTCAGACTCGACGGCGACGTGCTCACCGCCGCCAACACCGGCGCGGCGCTCGACGCGACCGGCGTCGAGGGACTGTCCACGCTGCGCGTTTCCGGCAAGCGCGACGAGGCGGGCGCGGCCGGGCGGTTCGGCGTCGGGTTCGCCGCCGTCGTCTCGGTGACCGACGAGCCGTCCATCGGCTCGCGCGGGTCCGGCGCGGTGCGCTGGTCACGCGAGCAGACCGCCGCGCTGGTCGCCGACACCCCCGCCCTCGCGGGGGAGCTGTCCGGGCGTTCCGGGCACGTCCCGCTGCTGCGCCTGCCGTTCGCGGCCGAGCCGCTCGCGGTCCCCGACGGCTTCGACACTCTCGTACGGCTGCCGCTGCGCGACAAGACCGCGGTCGAGGCGGTACGCCGCATGCTGGCCGAGACCAGCCCCGCGCTCCTGCTCGGCCTGCCCGCGCTCGAAGCCATCGAGATCGACCTCGACGGCTCGACGCGCCGGGTGGACGCCGGCGGGTGGAAGCTGGTGGCCGAGTCGGGCGAGTTCACCGCCGAGCAGGTGAGCGAGCTGTTCGCCGACCGGCCCACCGAGGAGCGGGCCCGGCCGTTCTGGTCGGTGCGCTGGGCCGTACCGGTGGACGGGGGGTCCGGAGAGCCGCGGCGGCTGCCGGCGGGCGTGCCCGCGGTCGTGCACGCGCCCACGCCCAGCGACGAGGCGCTCGACCTGCCCGCGCTGCTCATCGCCTCCTTCCCGATGGCCACCGACCGGCGGCACGTGGCCAAGGGGCCGCTGACCGACTTCCTCATCGACAAGGCCGCCGAGTCCTACCTGCGGCTGCTCAAGGAGCTGCCGCGCACGCCCAAGCTGCTCGACCTGGTGCCCACGCTCATGGGCAAGGGCGAGCTCGACGCCGCCATCCGGCGGGCCATCCTGCGCCGCCTGCCCGCCACCCCGCTGCTGCCCGCGCTGTCGGCGCCGGCGCCCGCCGTGGAGACCGCGTCGTTCAGCGAGGCCGCCGTCTACGAGCCCGACGCCCAGTGGCAGGTCGAGCACCCGGCGCCCGACCGGGGCCCCGACGGCTGGATCGTGGCGGGCCGCGAGGCGGCGGTGGTGCCGGGCTCCGGCGAGCTGCTGGAGGCGGTCGCCGGGTTCGTGCCCGGCCTGCTGCCCTCCGGCTGGCCCGCGCGGCATCCGGCGATGGCCTCGCTCGGCGTACGCAGGGTCGAGCTGGCCGACGTGGTCGACCTGCTGTCCGGCGAGGCCGTAGAAGGCCGCGACCCGTCCTGGTGGCATGCCCTCTACGACGTGCTGCCCCACGACGACCCCGAGTCGCTCGGCGCGCTGCCGGTCCCGCTGGCCGACGGACGGCTGGTGCGCGGGCCGCGCGGCACGCTCATGCTGACCGGCGCCCCGCTCGACCTGGAGGCGCTCGGGCTGCGCATCGTCCACCCCGACGCGGCGCACCCGCTGCTGCTGCGCCTCGGCGCCGCGGAGGCCACGCCGCGCACGGTGCTCGAAGACACCCTCACCCGCACCGCCATCGCGCAGTCCCTCGACAGCGACGACCCCGAACCCGTCGCCAAGGCCGTGCTGTCCCTGGTCGACGCCGCCGCGCTCGCCCCCGGCGAGGCGCCCTGGCTGGCCGAGCTGGCGCTGCGCGGCGCCGATGGCGACCGCTATGCCGCCGGAGAGCTGCTGCTGCCCGGCGGGACCCTGGCCGGGCTGCTCGAAGAGGGGCCGCTGGTCGCCGACGAGCTCGTCACCGAGTACGGCTCCCGCGTCCTGGTCGCCGCCGGGGTGCTCGACGGGTTCGCGGTGGTCAACGACGCCGACGTACTCCTCGACCACGACGAGTGCGACCACGACCTCGACGGCGAGGACGCCTGGCTCGACCACGTCCACGACCTGCTGCCCGACCTCGAGGTGCCGCCGGTCGTGGCCGAGTTCACCGCCGTGCGCGACCTGGAACTGGTCGCCGACTGGCCCGCCGCCCTCGCCCTGCTCACCCGCCCGCCGCTGCGCGGGGCGCTGCACCCGCTGCGGGTCGGCGGGGTCGAGGTGCCCTCCTACACGGCGTGGTGGCTGGCCGGACACCCCGTCCTCGACGGCCACCGCCCGCGCGAACTCCGCCTGCCCGGCGCCGACCCGCTGCTCCAGGGCCTCTACGCCGACGCGCCCGCCGGGCTCGACGAGAGCGCGCTGTCCATGCTGGGGGTACGCACCACGCTGGCCGACCTCCTCGCCTCCCACGGTGGGCCGGAAGAGCTGCTCGACCTGATGGCCGATGAATCCGTCGTGGTCGACCGGGCCCAGTTGCGGGCGTTGTGGATCGCGCTGGCCGGGGTCGAACCGTCGCGGGTGGCGCCGCCGTCCCGGGTCCGCGCGGTGCTCGACGGCGAGATCGTGGTGGCCGCCGCGGACGACGCCGTGGTGGTGGAGGCTCCTGACCTGCTGCAACTGGTGGCTGAACGGCCGCTGGTGCTGGCCTCGTACGACCTGGCGGAGTCGTTGTCGGAGCTGCTTGACCTGCCGTTGGCCGGGGAGCTGGTGAGCGGGGAGGTGACGTCGGAGGGGCAGATCCGGACAGTGCCGCCGGAGGTGCGGTCGCTGCTGCCCACGGCGCCTGAGACCTATGTGGAGCACGAGAAGTTGCTGGTGGACGGAGTGCCGTGCGCTTGGCGGTACTTCGACGGCGCGATCCATTGCACGGGGGTGGACGGGTTGGCTCGGGGGTTGGCTTGGGCGGTGGGCCAGTGGTCCGACCGGCTGGCCGTGGCCGCCCTGCTCCGCGACCCGGCCGCCGTCCCCCTCCTCCTAGCCGAAGCCGACCTGTCCTAAAGGCGCGGTCCTCACGTTCGGGGGCGCTTCGCGCCTTGGGGTTCGGGCTGTGACTGCGGGGGCGAGCCCCCGCACCCCCCGGGCTAAGGGCGTGGTCCTCGCGTGGGGGCGCTTCGCGCCATAGGGCTCGGGCTGTGACAGGGGGGGCAAGCCCCCGCACCCCCGGCGAGGGGCCTTCCGGCCCCTCGCGCTCCCCGGTCGTGAGCCGGGTCCGGCTTAGTAGGGTTCATCCCTGGGACCGAGCCTTCGTGAAAGAGCGCGTTCGGCTCAAGCACGGTGCCGTGCTCCCATGGCTCGCTCGCGGTGAAGACCGGCTCGGGGTGACGTGCCCAGGGAGCCGATCTGGTACGCGCCGTACAGGCTCTCCCAGGTCGCGGAGCCGGCGTAGTAGATCCGCCCGACCACGGCGCCGTGGGCGGGTCGGCCACGGTGTCGAGGTTGCGCAGGGCCAGACCCTGCCGCTGCGACGGCCGCACAAACCGCGCGAACTGGCGGACGCGCTGCGCCTGACGCGCCCAGCGCGATCACCTCCGTCATCGATCGGACGGCGCGACTTCGCCCAGCGCACTGTTCAGGTCTTCGAGGAGCTGAACGCCCGGCCGCCGGGGTGACGAATGCGGGTGGTACGCGGAGTGCCGTCGCCGTTGACGGAAGTGGCTCCGCGCACCACCCGAGCCGAAATCGATCAGCCTGCGACAGGCAGAGTGCTCTTGGAGGTCACCGGGGGCGCCGCCTCGGGCAGCGGGCCGCGGTCGTCGACCGCGACCGGCACGGAAGCGGCACCGCCGCAGGTGGCCGAGGCCAGGTCGACGGTCCGGTACTGACCGTCGCCCACGGGCACGGCGACCGAGACGCCGGTGATCGTCATGCCGCCGTCGGCGTTGCGCTGCTGCTTGTTCAGGGTGACGGTCGCGGTGCCGTACCCCTTGAGCCTGACCGGTACGGCCGTGTTGGGCGGCGGCGCCGAACCGACCTCGGTGCCGTCCACGACGGCGCCCACCATGTTCGCCCTGCCCTGGCCGCCGGAGCACTGCACCTGTACGGCGTCGGCCGTGAACCTGCGCTCCAGGCCCTTCACCCCCACGGCCTTCGAGTCGGCCCGGTCGCCCTGCGCGTTGACCTCCAGCGCCTCGGCGTTGATCAGCTTGTTCTCCGGCTGCTCCGTCACGCTCATGCGCGCCGGCCGGCCGCCTTCGGAGCGTACGGCGGGCATCGGCGCGATCCCGAGCAGGTCGGTGGCCGCCAGCCCGAACGCGCTGGAGCCCGAAGGCTCCGTGACCGCCTGCGCGGACGGTGCGAGCACCGCCATCGCCAGGATGGCCGTCGAGACGACGAAAGCAGATTTCCTACCCATCATTCCCCCTAAATGGTTATGAGGACGAGAGTGCCGAGTGGCACCTTCGCCAGTGCGCGCAGCGCCTCTTCGGGCACCCGCACACACCCGTGACTGATCGCCTTGCCATACACGGACGGATCGGGCCAGCCGTGCAGCGCCACCGTGCCCGGGCCGCCGCCGTAGCGGTCCAAGGTGTCGGAGTGGGCCCCGGTGGGCAGCACCAGCGAGCCGTCCGCCAGCAGCGACCCCAGCACGAACGTGCGTCCCACCGGTGTCGGCGTCTCCCGCGCCCCGACGGCCACCCGCCAACCGCCGATCCTGTGCCCGTGGCGCAGGAGCGTCAGCCGGCGCTCCCCGATGTCCACCCGGACCAGGTACGTCGAGCGCGCCAGGCGCGTCCCGCGGTCGATGGCCACCCACCCTGTCGAACCGTTCGGCCGGGCGGGCAGCAGCACGCGCGCCCATCCCGGCACCCGCTCCACCACGGGAACCCACGTCGGATTCCCCAACTGACGTGCCGGCAACATCGCGACCGCCCGCCCCGCCGGCCGCTCGCGAACGACGGCCGCGCCGGCAGGATGCAGCACGACGCCGTCCGAGGCAGTGAAGGGGGCAGGGTCGGCGGGCAGGGCCGCGATGTCGGCGTGGGTCGTCGCGTACGGCAGACGCGTCGCTCCAGCCGGGGCGGCTCCCGCGGACAGGAGCAACACCGCCAGGACTATCCCGGCATTCCTCACCCGTACTGGAGACACCCGCTTGACGCTATTGGCCCTGCCACGGCGTCCCGGCGATATGACGGAGACAGGGCCCACGGTTTACCCGCAACATCCCCTCAGGGCGGCCCTGGCCACGCCCCGCGCCTCGCCCGACGGGGCCGTCGGGTCGAGCGCGGCCTGTCCGACCCGGACGGTTACGAGAGATCGAAGGGGGCGGGAAAGTGGCCTTCCCAGATCCGGCGGGAGGCCTGCTCGGGGTAGGGCAGGGTCTTCGACTCGGTGTCCAGGACGCGGGTGAGGTGCCCGCCGGGCCGGTGGGCGGGCCAGCCCGCGTCGCCGGTGGTGATGAAGCGGACCCATGTTCCCTGGAGTTCGCGGGAGAGCGCGACGGCCTCGGGCGGGGGCTCCTCGCCGATGAGCTGGGTGGCGACGGGGCTGTCCAGCGTGCCGAACGCCAGGGGCACCTCGAGGCTGTGGCAGGCGCCCAGGACGCCGCCGAGGACGGGGGCGACCCAGCACTGTTCGAACAGGTACGAGGTGCCGCCGGCCGCGGTGTTCGCCTCGGCCAGCTTCTGTGACGGCATGCGGAAGAGGGCGTCGGAGTACACCGCCTCCACCAGCTCCTCCGGGCCTGCGTGCGGGAACGCGGCACGGTAGGCCCGCGCGCCGTCCGGCTGCGGGGCGAGCAGTTCCAGGGCCGCGTGGGCGTCCTCCTCGGTGAAGGTGCCGTACCGTCCGCCCATCACGCTGAAGTACCGGAACTCGTCCCGGGCGTGGCCGACGAGCAGGTCGATCCCGTTCGCGCGCGCGCCGGTCAGCGCGGGCCAGGGCGTTTCCGGGAGGACCTCGCCGTCGACGACGGGGCACAGCGCGGTGCCGGCCTCCGTGAGGCGTCCCCAGCTCTCCCGGTAGGCGTGGAGGCCGGCGTTGAAGGCGGTGAGCTCGGCGGCCAGGCGCCATGGGTCGATGTCGCGCAGGGCCTCGGCGGTGGGGGCCGCGCCGAGCCGGTCCGCGAACGCGGCGGTGGTCTGCCGGGCCAGCGCGGGGGTGCTGTGCATCCCCGGCACCGAATGGGCGATGGCCCGCCGGAACAGGCCGCGCGCGGACTTCATCGTCAGCAGGGCGGCGACCGAGCCCGCCCCGGCCGACACTCCGGCCACGGTGACCCTGCCGGGGTCGCCGCCGAAGGCGGCGATGTTGCGCTGCACCCACTCCAGCGCCGCGATCTGGTCGAGGAACCCGCGGTTGGGCGGCACGTCGTCGAGGTACGCGAATCCCTCCGCGCCCACGCGGCAGTTGATGGTCACCACGACGACTCCCGCCTCGGCCAGCGCTGCCGGGTCGAACATCGGGTCGCTCGACGCCGCCGAGAGGTAGCCGCCCACGGGGATCCACACCAGCACCGGCAGTCCCGCCGCGCCGGGATCCGGGGTGCCGACGTTGAGCGTCAGCCAGTCGGTGCCCTGCGGGGGCACGTCGATCGGCAGGGACAGCGGGACCACGGGGCCGAACTCGACCGCCTGCCTCGTCCCCTCCCAGCGGTGCGGCGGCGCGGGCGCGGCGAAGCGGAGCGCTCCGACCGGGGGCTGGGCGTAGGGGATGCCGCGGAACACCGCGTGCCCTTGCCGCCGCCGCCCCTGCACCACGCCTTCCGTGGTCCGTACCTTCGGTTGGTCGGACATGACGATTCCTTCCCTGGAGTGGACCCCAGGATTATGGGTCACATGTATTATGTCAACTGTATTGAGACAGTTGTGAAGGAGCCGGCGATGCCGAAACAGGTGGATCACCGCGGACGCCGCGAAGTGATCGCCCGCGCGCTGTGGCGGGTGGTGGAGCAGCGCGGCGTCACACACCTGACGATGCGCGTGGTGGCGCAGGAGGCGGGCATGTCACTCGGGCAACTGCAGCACTACTTCGCCTCCCGCACCGCCATGCTCTCCTTCGCCATGGACTTCGCGTCCGAGCAGACGTCGGCGCGCGTACACCAGGGGCTCGAAAAGCTCGGGGACCGTCCGCACCCGCGTGACGTGCTGCGACTGACGCTCGCGGAGATGCTTCCCCTGCATGCCGAGGCCCGCGCGACCAGCCGGATGAGCGCCGCCTACGTCCTGGAGGCGCTGCATGACGAGACCGTGCACGAGCAGGCGCGCCGCGGGCTCGTCCAGGGGTGGGCCCTCGTCGAGCGGTTGGTCCGCCAGGCGATCGCCGACGGGCACATCGACTCCGGTCGCGACCCGGCGACCGAGACCAACCTGCTGCTCGCCCTCACCGGCTTCACCTCCCTGATCGAACTCGACGTGATCCGGCCCCGGGACGCGCTCGCCGCGATCGACGTGCACCTGGACCGGCTGTTCAGGACTACGTGACCCGTACCCGGCGCGCCGGCGCCGAGGTCACCGAACACCTCGCCCCCCGCCGCCGAACACCTCCTCGACGAGTCGCTGCGTCGCGCTCTGGAACGCCTCGCCCATGGACAGCGCGGCGTCGTCGACGTAGTTCAGAGAGGCGGTCAGGGTCCTGCCGCCGCCGGGCGTGCTGTACATCAGCGCCCCATGGCCGGCCATGCCGCCGTTGTGGGTGATGACGGTGCCGCCGTCGTCCGTGTTCACCACGAAGACGCCCAGGCCGTAACCCATGTTCGGGATGCCCGTCGGGTACGGGGTGCACATCTCGGCCAGCAGCGGGGACGGCAGGAGCCGGCCACCCGCCAGCGCGGAGATGAACGTGTGCAGGTCCTGAGTGGTCGAGATCATGTCACCGGCGCTGGAGATCCAGGAAGGGTTCTGGCGGGTGACGTCGACCGTCTTCTGCTCGCCGGCCTCCTCGTACCGGAAGTAGGCGAGGGCGTGCGGCTCGGGGATCTCCGTCTCGGTGGTCGGCGCCACCGTGCCCGTCAGCCCGAGCGGCCCCAGGATCAGCCGCCGCATCTCCTCGGAGTAGGCGCGGCCGGTGACCTTCTCGATCAGCAGCCTGGCCAGCACGTAGTTGGTGTTGGCGTAACGCCAGCCGGTGCCCGGCTCGAACCGCGCCGGCTTGGCGAGCGCCAGCCGTACCAGCTCCTGCGGCGGGTAGCTGTGGAACCGGTTGTCGACCCACTCCTTGCCCGCGGTGGTGGCGGGGATGCCCGGTACGTACGTCCCGTCGGGGTCGAAGTCGCCGGTGATGTTGAAGATCCCGCTGGTGTGCCGCAGGAGCATGCGGACCGTGATCCGCCGGTCCAGCCCGAACTCGGGCAGGTAGTCGTGCGCCGGAGTGTCCAGCCCGATCTTGCCCTCGGCCACCAACTGCAGGACCAGGGTCGCGGTGAAGGTCTTGGCGTTGCTGCCGATCCGGACGTGTCCGTCGATCGGCGGTTTGGCGCTCTCGCCCAGCTTGCGCACCCCAGCGCTGCCGACCCACTCACCCCGCTCATCGTGTACGCGCAGCGTCATCCCGGTGAAACCGGAGTCGACGATCTCCTGGATGGCCTGCTGTAGTTCGGGGCGTTCCTGTCCGGTGTTCATGGTGGGGGTTCTCCTTCAAGCCAGAACGGCACGTGCCGTGCCGTTTGGGATGTGAGCAGTCTGGACACAGCCCCTCGCACTTGTCAATACGGCACGTGCCGTGCCGATAGGGTGGCGGTATGACCACCCGCGCCGTCGCCCGTACCAGAGTGATCATGCAGGCCGCGCTCGCCCTGGCCCAGGAGGGCGGCTACGCGAAGCTGAGCATGGAAGCGGTCGCCGCGCGCGCCGGCGTCGGCAAGCACACGGTCTACCGCCGCTGGCCCTCGAAAGGGCTGCTGTTCCTCGACTCGCTGCTGACGCTGAACGAGCCGGTCCTCGACTTTCCCGACACCGGAGATGTCCTGGCCGACGTGCGGCAGCAGGCGTACGCGGCGGTGGACCTGCTGGCCCGCCCACCGTGGGGCCCGCTGTACCAGGCGCTGGTGGGCGAGGCACAGCATGATCCCGCGGTCGCCGCCGGCCTCCTCGAACGCTTCATCCGCCCCCAGACCGACAGGACCGTCGCCCGGCTCAAGGCAGCCCAAGACCAGGGGCAGGTCTCACCCGGCCTCGATCTCGACCTGGTCATGTCGATCCTGTCCGGGCCGCTGTACTACCGGCTCCTGATCACGCAGGAGCCCATGACCCATAACTACGTCGACCGCGTCTTCGAAGCCCTCTTCGCCGGCCTGAGCCCGCGGTAGTACGGCCTCTGTTCCACGGCAAGGGCAAGGGGCGCGAAGCAGGGAGGCGTTCGACGCTGTGCCGCAGGGGACCGAGGCCGCAGGAGGTCGGCAGGCCGATCTTGACGCCGCCGCGGGAGCGGCCAGACCGCGAGCGGAACTAGTGGGCTCACGGGCAGGATGTCTTCGATGCGGTCCCGACGGCCAGACCTGGACCTGGGGGCCGGAAGACGCCGGGCAACGGGTTCGGGGCAGTGCCCTCGACTTCTGCCTTCGAGTCACCCAACGCAGGCCGGCCGATCACGTGCCCGGTCTGCGGGGTGAGGCGGGCGGTCAGTGGTGGGGGATGGTTATGCCGGCGGCCCGGAGGTTGGATTCGATCAGGGCGTTCAGGCGGGCTATGGACGGCGCCTGGTCTTCTCCGTGGTGGTTGATCAGGTCGTAGCGGGTGGCGGCCTGGGGCTGGGACTTGAGTTCTGGGGGGACCGCCAAGGTTGCCCGGTCGGACAGGAGTTTGCTGGTCATCGCTGTGGCCAGGTCGTCTATGCGGGGGTCGTCGGGAGGCCAGGAGGTCGCCTCCCAGGCGCGTTTGGTGAGTTCTACCGATTCCGGGTCGTCGAGGGTGCTTTCCAGGCGGGTCAGGAGCATGTCGAAGATCTCTGGGACCAGGGCTCGGGTCAGGACCATGGCCTCTCGCTGGGTGGCCACGTAGTCGGGGTTGAAGCCCTGGTCGGCGAATCGGTCGAGGATGGCGCAGGCTCGGTCGGGGAGGAGTGCGCGGTCGCCGTGGGCCAGCCGGTCCAGGGTGTCGCGGCGGGTCGTCAGGTCTTCGATCTTCTCGGTCAGGCGGCGGTGCACGTCGCTCAGGGCCGCTGCGAACTGCTCCGGGCCGGTGTCCAGGAGGTCGCCGATCTCCGCCAGGGGAACGCCGGCCCCGGCCAGCGTTCGGGCCTGGACGAGGCGGAGCAGGTCGGCGGACCGGTAGCGGCGGTAGCCGGAACTGTCGCGTTCCGGCTCGGCGGCGATGCCCAGCCGGTGATAGTGGCGCACCGTTTTGATCGTCACGCCGACGAAGGCGGCCGCCTGGCCGATGGTGAGCCCGTCTGTCATCGGATCAGCGCGGCTTTCGGGCGTTGGCGGGCGCCGCGTCGGGCTTGGGCGGGATACGGCTGCCGCTGTACTTACCGGAGGTCACAGGGGCGAGGGTAGCGGGCGGGTTTCGCACCAGGGGGAGATGGGGTTGACCTTGACCTTAGGTCAACCCTCAGGCTTCTCGCGTAGCCGCCTCACATGGGGCGGTAGCCGTACAGGCCGGTGAGGTTGAAGGCCGGTCTGCTGTCGCGAGACGAGGGATGACACATGGGTGAGAACGGCGGCGGCTTCTCCGACGCGGGGCTGCGGAGGGTACGCGAGGTGCTGGGACGGCACGTCGAGTCCGGGCGGATTCCCGGGCTGGTGGCGCTGGCCAGCCGGGGCGGGCAGACGTACGTCGAGGCCATGGGGACCATGCGCGCGGAGGGTGGGGCGCCCATGCGGCGGGACACGCTGTTCCGGATGGCGTCCACGTCCAAGCCGGTCACGATGGCGGCGACGATGATCCTGCTCGACGAGTGCAGGCTGCGACTGGATGATCCGGTCGACGCGTGGCTGCCGGAGCTCGCCGGGCGGCGGGTGTTGCGGCGGCCGGACGGTCCGCTGGACGACACCGTGCCCGCGCGGCGGCCGATCATCGTCAGGGATCTGGTGACCTCGACGTTCGGGCTCGGCGTGGACTTCGAGCTGCTGGAGGCTCCGATCAGGGCCGCGACCTTCGAGCGGCTCGACTACGGCGTGACGTCCGGGCCCGCGCCGGATGCCGACGAGTGGATGCGGCGTCTTGGTGAGCTGCCGCTGTCGTACCAGCCGGGGGAGCGGTGGCAGTACGACCTCAGCATCGACGTCCTCGGCGTGCTGGTCGCCAGGGTCACGGGCGTCTCGCTGGAGACGTTTCTGCGCGAGCGCGTTCTCGGCCCGCTGGGGATGGACGACACCGGCTTCCACGTGCCCGACGACCAGATCGACCGGCTGCCGCCCGCGTACGGCGGCGACCCGCAGAGCGGAAAGCTCATCGTGTGGGAGGAGCCGGAAAGCGGGCGGTTCAGCCGGCCTCCGGTGTTCCAGTCCGCCAGCGGCGGGCTGGTGTCCACGGTCGACGACTACCACGCCTTCTTCCGGATGCTGCTGAACCACGGCATGCACGGCGACCGGCGGATCCTGTCGCGGCCCGCCGTCGAACTGATGACGACCAACCGCCTGACGCCCGAGCAGGAGGCGGCCAGGACCACCATGTACAGGAACCTCGTCCACCTGTCGTTCGGCCAGGGGCAGCAGGGCGGGTGGGGAGCCGGGATGGCGGTGCGTACCCATCGCATCGACTACGCGCCCGTCGGGCAGTTCGGCTGGGACGGCGGCACCGGCACCTCCGTGTACGCCGACCCGCACCACCAGCTCACCGGCATCCTGTTCACCCAGGTCGGGATGGTCACCCCGGACTCGCTGCACGCCATCCACGACTTCTGGACCACTCTCTACCAGGCGGTCTGACCCAGCGGATACGCCCCCTCCCGAGGGAGACCTCGGGGAGGGGGCGGGCAGTCAGGCGGCTGGGCAGGTGGCGTTGTTCTGGGGGAGGGTGCCGTTGAGGAAGTAGGTGTCGATGCTGCGCGTCACACAGCTGCTCCCGCTCAGATAGGCCCCGTGCCCCTCACCCTCATAGGTCACCAGCACCCCGGTCTTGAGGCTCGCGGCCAGCCGAGGCGCCCACTCGTACGGGGTGGCCGGGTCACCCTTGCCGCCCATCACGACGATGGGCGCCGACCCGGTGGCGTCCACGCGCTTGGCGTCGTCGTTGGTCCCGCGGGCCGGCCAGTGGCGGCAGATGGAGGCGAGCCCGCCGTTCTCCATCATCGGGTTCACCGCGCCTGTGGCCTTCTTCACGTCGGCGATGTCGGCGTCGGTGATGCGTTCGGTGCTGTCGACGCAGTTGATGGCCTGGACGCTGGTCATCATGGTGTTGTACGTGCCGTCGGGCCGGCGGCCGGTGTAGAGGTCGGCCATGCTCAGGAGCGCCTGCCCGTTGCCCTTCTTGGCCGCGGCCACGGCCTGTTCGAGGACGGGCCAGCTCAGCTTGGAGTAGAGGGCGGCGATGACGCCGGTCTGGGCGAGGCCGCCGGTCAGCTCGCGGTCGCCGACCTTGACGGGCTTGTCCTCCAGCGCCTTGAGGAAGGTCGCGATGTCCTTCTGGACGTCGGCGGGGCTGGCGCCGAGGTCGCAGGTCTGGGCGACGCAGTCCTTGGCGAAGGCGTCGAGGGCGTTCTTGAAGCCCTTGGCCTGGGTGACGGCCCGCTCCTTGAAGCTGACGGAGGGGTCGAGGGCGGCGTCGAGGACGAACCGGCCGACGTTCTTGGGGTGCTTGGTGGCGTAGACGGCGCCGAGCTGCGTGCCGTACGAGAGGCCGAAGTAGTTGAGCTTGTCGTCGCCCACGGCGGCGCGGATGCGGTCGAGGTCCTCGGCGGCGTTGGCGGTGCCGACGTGCGGCAGGATCTTGCCGGACTCGCGGGCGCAGGACGCGGCGAAATCCTTCATCAGGCGGTCGAAGTCGGCGGTGTTCGGCGAGGCGGAGACGAACTTGTCCAGGTCGCCGCACTTGACGCCGGAGCTGCGGTCGACGCCGCGCGGGTCGAAGCTGACCAGGTCGTAGCGGGTGCCGAGGCTGGCGAACGCCTTCGCGAGCATGGCGAGGCCGTCGACGCCGGAGCCGCCGGGCCCGCCGAAGTTGAAGACCAGGGAGCCGATCCTGTCGCCGGTGGCCTTGATCCGGATGAGCGCGAGGTCGAGCTTCTCGCCGTCCGGCTTGGCGTAGTCGAGGGGTACGGCCAGCCTGCCGCACTCCATGGACGCGTCCTTCAGGGGCTTGCCGTCGGGCCCGGTCAGGTCGGTGCAGGGGGCCCAGGCGACGGCCCCGGTTTCCTTCTTCTTCGCGACGGGCGTCGGATCCGGCTGGGCCGCGGTGCTGCATGCGGTGAGGGCCGTCGCGAGCAGAAGGGTCGTCGTCAAGGTCTTCTTCATGCCTTCAAGCATGGTCAGACCGGGTTTGCCCAAGTAGTGGGAGATGCAAGGAGTTGCGGGTGACTTATGTCAACGCCTGCGTCTGACAAACCAGAGCCCGAACAGGCCGAAGCCGACCCCGGTCAGGCAGGTCCAGATCCACCAGGTGTGCTCGGGCGCGGGGCGGAAGATCAGCAGTGCGACGAGCGCGAGCGCCCAGAGCGCGATGCCCACGGCGATGGCGGCCGGATCATTGGTCTTGATCGGTTCCGGTTCGGGGCGCCATTCGCGTGTCACATTGTCCAGGGTAGCTTCCAATACCGTCTCGATACGATCACCTACGCTTTTCATGTGTTGCGACGCCTGTCACCCTTCGCGCGTGAACAGCACTCTTGACCGTTTCTTCAGCATCACCGCACGAGGTTCGACGCTCTCCCGCGAGGTGCGCGGCGGACTCGCCACGTTCTTCACGATGGCCTACATCGTGGTACTCAACCCCTTCATCATCGCCACCAAGCCGGACGCCGACGGACAGTTCATCGGTGACGGAAGCAGCCCCAACATCGCACTGGTCGCGGCAGGGACCGCCTTCGTGGCCGGTGTCCTGACCATCCTCATGGGCGTCGTCGGCAAGGTGCCGTTCGCCATGGCCGCGGGGCTCGGACTCAACGCCTTCGTCACCTTCGGCATCGCCACCCAGATGAGCTGGGAGGAGGCGATGGGCCTGGTCTTCGTCGAGGGTGTGATCATCGGCATCCTGGTGCTGACCGGGTTCCGCGTGGCGGTGTTCAACGCGATCCCCACGCAGTTGAAGACCGCGATCAGCGTGGGCATCGGCCTGTTCATCGCGCTCATCGGCTTCGTCGACTCCGGCTTCGTGCGCGGCAACGCGGCGCCGCCGCTGACCCTCGGCATCGCCGGGGAGCTGACCTCCTGGCCGGTCCTGGTGTTCATCGTCGGCCTGCTGGGCACCGCTGCGCTCGTGGCGCGCAAGGTCAAGGGCGCGATCCTGATCGGGATCGTCGGCACGACCGTGCTGGCCGCGGTCGTCGAGCTGATCTTCCGCCCGGGGGCGTTCTCGAAGGACAACCCCGGCGGGTGGATGCTGAACGTCCCGCACATCACCTCCGACATGTTCGGGATCACGAACCCGCTGGTGCTGTTCACGGAGTTCGACCCGATCGGGGGGTTCACCCGGGTGTCGGTGCTGCTGGCCGTACTGCTGGTGTTCACGCTGCTCGTGACGGACTTCTTCGACACGATGGGAACCATCGTCGGCGTCGGCCGTCAGGCCGACCTGATCGGCCCGGACGGGCAGCTTCCCCGGACCAAGGAGATCCTGCTCGTCGACTCGATCGGCGCGGCGGCGGGCGGCGCGGGCTCGGTGTCCTCCAACACCACCTACGTCGAGTCGGCCTCCGGCGTGGCGGAGGGCGCCCGCACGGGGCTGGCCAGCGTCGTGACCGGCGCGCTCTTCCTGGTCGCGATCTTCCTGGCGCCGCTGGTCAAGGTGGTGCCGTACGAGGCGGCGGCGCCGGCGCTGGTCATCGTGGGCTTCCTGATGATGAGCGCGATCAAGGAGATCGACTTCAGCGACTACGAGGTCTCGATCCCGGCGTTCCTCACGATCGTCATCATGCCGTTCACCTATTCGGTCTCGAACGGCATCGGCGCCGGTTTCGTCAGCTACGTGCTGATCAAGGTGCTGAAGGGCAAGGGCCGCGAGGTGCATCCGCTCATGTGGGGTGTCTCCCTGCTGTTCGTTGTCTACTTCGCGCTTGGCCCCATCAGGGATCTGATCGGGCTGTAACGCTCGCGACCAGCTCGGCCACCTTCGCCCTGGAGGTCAGGCCGAGCTTGGCCAGGATGTGCTCGACGTGCGTGTCCGCGGTCCGCTTGGAGATGTGCAGCCGCTCGGCGATCTCCCGGTTGGACAGGCCCTCGCGCAGCAGCACGGCCACCTCCCGTTCCCTGCGGGTCAGCAGCTCCATCGCCGCCCCGCAGGCCATGGGCGCGCAGCCGGGCAGCCGGTCGGCGTCGGCGAGCGCGGCGTCGACCACCTTCTCCAGGGGCGTGCGGGCGCCGTGCTCGCGCTGCTCGGCGAAGCGCCTCTCGCCGAGCTCCGCCAGTGCCGCGTTCGTGGCGCTCTGGTGGAACTCCTCCATCACGACCGTGCCACTCAGCCGTAGCCCGGTCACCCGCCAGAGCCGGTCGGCCGCGCCCAGCAGCCAGGCCGCCCGCTGCGCGCGACCGCGCGCGGCGGCCAGCCAGGCGTGCGTCTCCAGGCAGTAGGCCGTGCCGATCATGTCGCCCAGCTCCGTCTTGATCCCGATCGCGGTACGGCCCGCCGCCTCGCACCCCGCGTAGTCGCCCTTGCCGAACAGGGCGGCACTGGTGATGTAGTACAGGTAACCGCGCAGCCATCGCTCGCCGGTGTCCTGGCCGAGCCGCAGCAGCCCGTGCTCGCACAGCCGCCGCGCTTCCTCCGGCTCGCCGGCCAGGTGGTGGCGGTAGCCGTCCTGGGCGTCGAGGGCGACCAGCCCGATCCGGTCGCCGACCTCCTCCATGATCTTCAGGGCGGTCCCCGCGGCGTCGGCCGCCTCGCCGAGCCGTCCGGCGAAGCACAGCGCCAGGTGCCGGTAGAGAAGGATGCGCCCGGTCAGCAGCCGTTCGCCGAGCTCCTCGACCATGGGCAGCGCCTCGTCGCAGTCGGACAGGGCCGTGTCGAGGTCGCCCTGGAAGGCGACCAGGTAGGCGCGCACGCCGAGCGCCCTGGCCCGCTGGCGGGAGGGTGCGGTGCAGCGGCGCAGCACCTGGCCCAGCCAGTAGCGGCTCTCGGTGTACAGGCAGGAGATCTGCCAGTAGCCCCAGAGCGCGTTGACCAGGTCGGCGGCCACGGTCGCGTCGGGCAGGAGCATGGCGTGCTCCATGGCCGCGCGCAGGTTGGCGTGCTCGCGCCGCAGCGCCCGGTAGCGCTCCACCTGGTCGTCGTCGATGAAGTGCTCGTCGAAGTGGGTGGCCAGGCGGTGGAAGCGGGCGATCTGCCGGCCGCGCACGGCGGCCTGCTCGCCGCTGCGGGCGAGCTGGTCGGCGCCGTACTCGCGGATGGTGTCGAGCTGGCGGTAGCGTGCGCCCGGTTCGTCGGCGCGCAGCACGAGCGACTTGTCGACCAGGCCGATGAGCGTCTCCATGACGGTCTCGACGGGCAGCCGCTCGTCGGCGCAGACCTCCTCGGCGGCCTCCAGGTCGAAGGATCCGGCGAACACCGACAGCCTGGCCCAGAGCAGCCGCTCCTGCGGGGTGCACAGGTCGTGGCTCCAGTCGATGGTGGTGCGCAGCGTCTGGTGCCGTGGCAGCGCCGTACGCCGGCCGCCCGTCAGCAGCCGGAAGCGGTCCTCCAGGCGCTCGATGAGCTGCTCCAGCGGTACGGCCCGCAGCCGCACGGTCGCCAGCTCGATCGCCAGCGGCATCCCGTCGAGGCGGCGGCACAGCGCGACGACCTGCTGGCCGTTGGTCTCGGTGAGCCGGAAGCCGGGCACGACGGTGGCGGCGCGCAGGGCGAACAGCTCGATGGCGTTCCCGCTCGCGCCGGCCCCGGTGACGGAGTCGGGCACCGGCAGCGGCGCGATCATGTAGGTGTGCTCGCCGGGCACGTCGAGCGGCTGGCGGCTCGTGGCCAGGACGCACACCCGGGGCGTCTCGCGCATGAGGATGTCGGCCAGGCCCGCGCAGGCGTCGATGAGGTGCTCGCAGGTGTCCAGGATGAGCAGGATGTCGCGGTCCTGGAGGTGGTCCAGGAGCGTGTCGAGCTGCGTCTGCCCGGCCTTCTCCGGCAGGCCGAGCGCCGTGCAGGCGGTGTGCGGGAGCAGTTCGGGGTCGCGCAGCGCGGACAGCTCGATGAGGCAGATTCCGTCGGTGAACCGTTCCTTGACGGCGTCGGCGACCCGCAGCGACAGGCGCGTCTTGCCGACGCCGCCGGGTCCGGTGACCGTCACGAGGCGTTCTGCGGTGAGGAGCGCGGCGAGTTCTGACTGCTCGGCTTGGCGCCCGATGAAGGCGGTGACGTCGCGGGGGAGCTCTCCTGGCCGTCTGCGGAACGTGCCTAGTGTCATGTTCGGATCGTATTCATTAGGTAACGATCGGTTATACGATTCCGCGCAATCCATGGAGTACGTATGCCGAGAGAGCAGGTCGGCGGGAAATCCGTAGGGGGTACCGATAGCCGGGACGCGGGCCGTACCGGCACCCTGTGGTGGTGTGACCTCCGCTCCGCGCAGGAGCCTGGATGTCCCAGCGGGCGGTGACCCGGCGTGGCCTCTGGAGGGGTGAGCCACCCCGGGTCACCGCCCCTTTTCCTCCTTGACCGACCCTGCTGTATCAATGGGTGAGATCTTCGGCTTGGAGGGAATGTGGCGGGTATCCGGATAGTTAGCAAAGGTAATGACTCATGCTAACGAACACCCAAAAGATGGACCTGCGGAGCGACGCAGGCCTGGCTTCAGCTCTGCGCGTGTCGCTGGCGCGGCTGACCAGGCGGCTACGACGACAGGCGGCGGCGCACTCGCTGACACCCACTCAGTTCGCGACGCTCGCCGCGGTGGAACGGCATTCCGCGATAACCCCCGGCGAATTGGCCGAGCTCGAGAAGGTGCAGCCCCCCTCGATGACTCGCGTGATCGCCGGGCTCGTGGAGCGAGGGTTGCTCGCGCGTACACCGCACCCGACCGACCGGCGACAGGTGACCGTGAGCGTGACCGAGCCCGCCTTGAAGCTCCTGAAGGAGGAGCGCAGGCAGAAAGAGGCTTGGCTGACGCAGCGGTTGAAGGAGCTGACGCCCGAGGAACGGGCGGTGCTCAGGCAGGCGGCCCCGATTCTGGAGAAGCTCAGCAAGATCTAGAACCTGAAGAACGCGGGACCGGGATGTTCCGGTCTCTCAGGAATCACAACTACCGGCTGTTCGCCTCCGGCAGCGCGGTGTCCAACCTCGGGGGTTGGATGCAGCGCACCGCGCAGGACTGGCTGGTGCTCGACCTCACGCACGGCAGCGCGGCGGCCCTCGGTACGGCGACCGCGCTCCAGTTCCTCCCGATGTTGCTGTTCGGCCTCTTCGGCGGCGTGCTCGCCGACCGATACCCGAAGCGGCCCATCCTGATCGTCGCGCAGACGATCATGGCGATGCTCGCGCTCGCCATCGGCATCCTGACCGTCACCGGCACCGCGCAGGTCTGGCACGTCTACGTGATGGCCTTCGCGCTCGGCCTGGTCTCCTGCGTCGAGGTGCCGACCCGGCAGACGTTCGTGGTCGAGATGGTCGGCCGCAAGGACCTGTCCAACGCCATCGCGCTCAACGCCTCGATCTTCAACCTGGCCCGCGTGGTCGGCCCGGCCGTGGCCGGTGTGCTGATCTTCGTACTGGGCGGGACGGGGCCGATCTTCCTGCTCAACGGGCTGACGTTCGCCGCGGTGATCTCCAGCCTGGTCTTCATGCGGAAGTCGGAGCTGAACCTCGCCGAGCCCGTTCCGAGGGCCAAGGGCCAGCTCCGCGAGGGGCTGCGCTACGTGATGGGCAAGCAGGAACTGCTGATGCCGATCCTGCTGATCGGGTTCGTGTCGATGTTCGCGCAGTCGTTCTCGATGTCGATCGCGCTGATGGCCCGCGGGGTCTTCGACGCGGGCGCGTCGTCGTTCGGGCTGGCCTCCAGCATGTTCGCGGTCGGCGCGCTCGGCGGCGGGCTGCTGGCCGCGCGGCGGGCCAAGCCCAGCAGGAAGGTGCTGCTCACCGGCGCGATCAGCTTCGGGCTGTTCCTGGTCGCGGTCGGCGTGGCGCCCGCCTACCCCGTCTACCTGGCGCTGCTGGTCCCGGCCGGCATCGCGCTGATCACCGTCAACACCGCCGCCAACGCCAGCGTCCAGCTCGCCACCTCGCCGGAGATGCGCGGCCGGGTCATGGGCATCTACCTGCTCGTGTTCACCGGCGGCGCGCCGCTGGGGGCGCCGCTGGTCGGGCTGCTGTCGGAGTTCGGCGGCCCGAGAGTCGGAGTCATGCTCTCAGGTGCGCTGGTACTGGCGGGCACCGGCATGGCGCTGCTGATGACACGCATGATCGGCGCGCGCCGCGGGGTGGCGCTGGCCACGGCATGATTCCGGCATGAGGTTGTTCGCGGCCCTGGTGCCGCCCGACGAGGTTCTCGACGAGATCGAGACGGCGATCGCTCCGCACGTCGGGCAGGTACCGGGCCTGCGCTGGCCCGACCGCGCCACCTGGCACGTCACGCTCGGGTTCTTCGGCGAGGTGCCCGAGCGCGTCCTGCCCGCCCTCCAGGTACGGCTGGCGCGCGCCGTGGCCCGCCACCCCGCGGTCGACCTGGCCTTCGACGGCTTCGGCGCCTTCTCCTCGGTCCGCCGGGCCAGGGTCTTCTGGGCGGGGTTGTCCGGCGGCCCGATGACCCGCCTGGCCGACTCGGTCAAGGCCGGAGCCCGCAGGGCGGGCGCGACGGAGACCGACCAGAAGCGCTTCCACCCGCACCTGACGCTCGCCCGCGCCAAGCACGAGCAGGACCTGAGCGCCCTGGTCGAGTCGCTGGCCGGCTTCTCCGGCTCGCCGTGGCGGGCCGAATCGGTCCGGCTGGTCAGCTCGACGCTGGGCGCCCAGGTGAGGTACGAGTCACTGGCCGAGTGGGCGCTCGCATCGCCGGAGCCCGACTAGGCTGCACAAGCGTGGACCGTCCCCGTTTCTGGCTCCTGCCCATCGTGCTCGTCCTGCTGCTCCTGATCGTCGTGGTCGGCGCGCTGGTCACCTGACCTACCAGGCGTACTCCTCCGGCGCCGTCCTGTGCCCGGGGAAGATCTCGTCCAGCCGCGCCAGCGCCGCCTCGTCGAGCGTGACGTCGAGAGTGGGCAGGCTGCTCTCGAACTGCTCCATCGTGCGCGGGCCGATGATCGGCGCGGCCACCGCGCGCTGCTTGAGCAGCCACGCCAGCGCCACGTGGGCGGGGTCGACCCCTAGCTCGTCGCAGAACTTCTCGTACGCCTCGATCTTCTCCCGGTGCTTGGCCAGCTCGCCGAGCATCCGCTCGGAGGACGAGCGGCCCTTGTCCATCTTGCGCAGGACGCCGCCGAGCAGGCCGCCGCCCAGCGGGCTCCACGGGATCACGCCGATGCCGTAGTCCTCGGCCGCGGGCAGCACCTCCATCTCGACCGCCCGGTTGAGCAGGTTGTAGTGGCACTGCTCGCTGACCAGGCCCACTGAGCTCCTGCGCCGGGCGGCCTCCTGGGCCTTGGCCAGGTGCCAGCCGGCGAAGTTCGACGAGCCGACGTAGACGATCTTGCCCTGCGTGCGCAGCACGTCCATCGCCTCCCAGAACTCCTCCCACGGAGTGCTCCGGTCGACGTGGTGGGCCTGGTAGATGTCGATGTAGTCCGTCCGCAGCCGCTTCAGCGAGGCGTCGCACGCCTTCCTGATGTTCAGGGCCGACAGCAGGCCGTCGTTGGGCCAGTCGGTCATGCCGCCGTAGAGCTTGGTCGCGATGACGGTCTTCTCCCGCCGGCCCCCGCCCTGGGCGAACCAGTTGCCGACGATGGTCTCGGTCGCGCCCCTGCCGGCCGACTGGCCGTAGACGTTGGCGGAGTCGAAGAAGTTCACGCCCGCCTCAAGGGCGCGATCCATGATCGCGAAGGAGTCTTCCTCGGAGGTGAACGGGCCGAAGTTCATGGTTCCGAGGCAGAGTGGGCTGACCTTGAGGCCGGAGCGTCCCAGGTTCACGTATTCCATGGCCATCAGCCTAGGTAGCTGGAGTGCACTCCAGGCTAGGATGACTTTCCGTTGTGTTGGTGCTGCTTCGGTCCGCCGTTCCCCTATTTCTGTCGATGGTCACCGGGATGGTGGGCTCGCTGGTCGTCGCCGGTGCGCTCGGCCGGCACGCGCCCGTGACGCTGGCCGCCTTCGCGGTCATGACCGCCGTCCTCAACCCCGCCGCCACCGCGGTCGTCGGCGCGCTGCGCGGCCTCATGCCGTTCGTCGCGCCGCACAAGGACGATCCGGTACGCGCGGTGCCGATCCTGCGGGACGCGCGCTGGCTCACCCTGGTCGTCGGCCTCACCGGGGCGCTGGCGGTGCTCGGGGTGCCGTGGCTGGCCGGGGCCGTGGGGGTGCCCGCCGGGATCGTGGCCGAGCTGGGGCTGGTGCCGTACCTGCTGGCGCTCGATCTGCTCGTCCTGGCCTCCAACGGCGGCGCCACCACCGTGCTCGTCGCGCTCGGACGGTCGCGGCAGGTGCTCTGGTCCAGCCTGGCCAACACCGCGACGGTGATCGTGCTGACGCTGGTGCTGGTGCCGCGCTGGGGGCTCGACGGGATGGGCGTGGCCTGGCTGGCGGCCGGGCTGGCCGGCGTGCTCGTCTCGAACCTCTGCCTGCGCCGCGCGCTCGGCCGGCCCGTCGGGCAGGCCAGGCCGCGCGTGGCGGAGATCCTCGCGCTGGCGCGGGTCAGCCTGCCGCTGGCGGGCACGGTGCTGATCAAGTTCGGGGCGCTCGGCGTGGTGACGTTCGCCGCGACGCTGACGGGCGTGCGCGCCGCCGCCGCGCACTCGGTGCTCGTGGCGCTGACCGGGTTCACGTTCGTGGCCTCAATGGCGGTGGCGCAGGCGGCGGTGCCGGAGATGGCGCGGGCCACCACCCCGGCCGGGGTGCGGCTGGTCAACCGGCGCGCTGCGCTGCTGGCGGTGAGCGCCTCCGCGGTCGGCGGGCTGGTGCTGCTGGTCTCCGGCCAGGCGCTGGCCCGCCTCTTCAGCGACGACCCCGGTGTGCGGGCGGCGGTGCTCGCGCTGGTGCCGCTGATGCTGCTGTCGTCGATGGCGGACGCCGCGCAGGCCGTGCGGGGCTTCGGGCTGTCGGCGCTCAAACGCTCCGGCGTCTCGCTCGTCTACTTCGCGATCGGGTACGGCCTGCTCGTCCTGACCGCGATACCGGTGGCGCGGGGGTGGGGGATCACCGGGTTGTGGGTGTCCATGTCGGCGGTGAACGTCCTGCTTTATGCGTTGCAGAGCTGGGGGTTCCGCAAGCACAGTGCCCAGGTGGGGATGGTCACGGCCGCGCAGCGGGCATGATGTCAGGGTGGGGGATGTCTGGATTAGGGCGATTGCCGTGACCGTACTGGCCTGCGCGCTGCCTGCTGCGCCGGCGATGGCGGCGGCCGATGAGGCGGAGGAGAAGCTGTTCACCTTCCGCGACGCGCGGATCACGGAGTCGAGCGGGCTGGCCGTCTCGCCAACGCATGACGGGATCTACTACACGCACAACGACAGCGCCGCGGCACCGCAGTTCTTCGCGGTGGACGGGGCCGGCCGTACCAAGGCGGCCTTCAGGGTGTCGGGGGCGCAGGCGCGCGACTGGGAGGCGATGGCGGCCTCCAAGGACCCCGCGACCGGGCGGGGAGTGCTGTGGTTCGCCGACATCGGGGACAACCTGGACGGCGCCTGGCCGGACATCTCCATCTACAAGGTGATGGAACCCGCCACGCTGCGCGGCGCCACGGTGCCCGCGGTGCGCTACCGGTTCCGGTACGCCGACGGGGCGCGCAACGCCGAGGGGATCATGGTGCACCCCAGGACCGGGCGGTTGTCGGTGGTGTCCAAGGAGTTCTCCGGCGCGGTGTACCAGGCGCCGCTGAAGCTGCGGACCGGGCGGGTGAACATCCTGCGCAAGGTCGCCGCCGCGCCCATGATGGCCACCGACGCGGCGTACGCGCCGGACGGGTCCTCCTATGTCGTGCGGACGTACTTCTCCGCCACGCTCTACCGGCCTTCCGGCGACGTGATCACCAAGGTCTCGATGCCGCCTTTGGACCAGGCCGAGTCGATCGCGTACACGGGGGACGGCAGGGCGTTGCTGACCGGGTCGGAGGGGGCGCGCAGCCCGCTGTACCGGGTGCCGCTGCCGGAGCGGGCGCTGGCCTCGTCCCCATCCAAGGCCACGCCTGCTCCCTCGAAGAAGGCGTCGGTGGCGGCGGCCGAGACCGCGCCGGTCGAACGTGGGCTTTCCGGGCAGGACATCCTGATCTGGCTGGCGGCCGCGGTCGGAGCCACTGCGGTGATCGCGGTGATCGCGCGCCGTAGCCGGTGATCTGAGCAGGACCACCCAGGTACGTCTGAGTACGTTCACCCAGGTGCTGGGTGGCGGTGTGGCGGCATCATTCTCACTATGCATCCTGATGGTGGGAAATTTCGGGTGATGGTGTGCCCTGACTGCGGGGCTCCGCTGCCCGGCACCCCAAGCGCCTGCCCGCGCTGCGCGCTGCCGCTGGCCGGGCCTGTGGCGGCGGAGTTGTGGCTGGTGGACTCCGCCCTCGCCGACCTCAGGATGCGGGAGGCGGACCTGCATCGGCGGCGGGGAAACCTGCTCGGGTTGCTGCGCGAGGAACGGGCTCGGCTGCGGCGGGCGTCCACGGCGGTTCCCGGTGTGCCGGTGGTCTCGGGTGCTCCCCGTTTCATGGACGGTTCGGGTGCGCCTGGTGCGCCGGGTTCACCCGGCGCTTCGGGCGTGCCGGGCGGTTCGGGTGCCGCCGGTGTTCCGGGTCGGCCTGCTGGGCCCGGGGTGGCGGGTGGCCCGGGTGCGTCGGGCTTTTCGGGTGCTCCCGGCGGTTCGGGTATGCCCGGCATGCCGGGGCGGCCTGGTGGTTCGGGCATGGAGGTTTCCCGGCGGACGGCGCAGAATCTGCTGCTGATCCTCGGTGGGCTTCTGCTGACCGTCGCGGCCGTGGTGTTCACCGTCGTGAGCTGGGGGCATCTGGGCATCGCCGGGCGGGGCGCGATTCTGGCCGTGGTGACCGGGGTGGCGCTGGCCGTACCGGCGCTGCTGCTCAGGCGTGGGCTGACGGCCACGGCCGAGACCGTCGGGGTGCTGGCGCTGGCGCTGCTGGCGCTGGACGGGTATGCGGCGCACCGGGTCGGGCTGCTCGGCGGGGTGTCTTGGGTTGACTACGGCGCGGGGGTTGTCGCCGTGGTCGCGGCGGGGGCGGCCGTCTACGGGCGGGTGTTGCCGCTGCGGGTGGCGCCGATCATCGCGATCCTGCTCGCCCAGGCGCCGCTGGTGATGTGGTTCGGTTCGACCGCTACCGGGATCGCCGCCGCGCTCACCGCCACGACCCTGCTCGATGCCGTCGTCTGGAGCCGGGCCAAGCGGAACGAGATCCGGGTGACGGCGGCGATCTGCCTGGGGATCGGTGGGTTCGGGGCGTTGTTCGTGGCGGCCGTGGAGTCGGTGGTGGGGGAGCCGGTGTGGGCTCCGGCGGGGTTGCTGGTGGTTCTGGCGGCCATCGGCGTACATGTCGGGATGCGGGTTGTGCCCCTCATGCGCTGGCTGCCGTTGGGGATGGCGGGGCTGGCCCTGATGTTCGCGCTGGGCTCGCCGGTGCGGCCGTCGCTGGGCTCCTCGTGGCAACTGCTGCCGTACCCGCTGGCGGCGATGGCCGTCATGGTCGCGGCGCTGTGGCTGCCGGTCGCGATCCGGCGGGCCGGAGTGGTCTCCGGCGCGGTGATGGTCGCGCTTGGCGCGCTGCCGTTGGTGCCGATCGTGCTGAACGCGCTGTTCATGCCGTTCCGCAACGTGTCGGCGGTCTGGGCGGGTGTGCGGTGGGAGGCCGACCAGCTCGCGCTCGCTCGGCCGGGCGTCGTGTTCCTGGCGGTGGCGGCCGTGGTGTGCGTGGTGGCGGCCCGGCGGTGGAGCGTGCTGGCGCCTAGGGTGCCGGCCTCCGACATCTCGGGGACGGTGCTCGGGTCCGGGCTCGTGCTCGGGTTGCTGGCGCTGCTGCTGGTGCCGGGGGCCTTCTGGCTCGGCCACCCGGCCTCGGCCGGGGTGCCGCTGCTGGTCGCGGTGGCGCTCAGTGCGGCCGCGACCCGCTATCCGGCCGCCGCCTGGGGTGCGGGGACGGCCGCGGTGCTCGCGCTGGCCGAGGGCCTGGCCTCCGAGGTGGCCACGTACACGGTGCTCGGTGTGCTGCTGGTGACCTGGGCGATCCTGTACCGCCGCCCGGCCGCGCTGGCCGGTGCCGCGTTGAGCGGGTCTGGGCTGGTGTGGGCGGTCCTCTACGGGCTGGGGGTGGGCGTGCTCGACGCGGGCGCGCTCGGGTTCGCCTCCGGCGCCGCACTGGCCCTGCTCGGCTGGTACGGCACGCCACACCCGATCCGAGCCACAGACACCGCTCAGCCGGGGAACACCGGAACGGCGAAGACCACGGACCAGCCCGGCGACCCCAGGGCGGCGATGGGCACGGACCGGCCGCACGACTCCAGGGAGGCGTCGGGAGACCTCAAGGCGCGGCGCGCGGTGCCGGTGGGAGGTCCCGAGGCGGCGGTCGGCGCGGAGCCGGTCGGGGAGCCCAAGGTCGTGGGTGCTGCTGGCTGGCGGTTTGGGCGGGTTTTGGCTGGGGTGCTGGCCGGGCTTGCCGTGCTGGCGGCCGGGGAGGTGGTGGTGCGTGGGGTGGCGAACTTCGCGGGGCTGGCCCATCCCTGGAGCCTCGCCCACCCCTGGAGCGGGGTGCCGTCTCTGACCGAGGCGCGGCCCTGGGCGTTGGTGGCGCTTCTCGTGGCCGGGTGTGTGCTGGTCGCGGCTACCCGGCCGGCGTTCGCGGTGGTCGTGGGCGGGGTGCTGGTGGCCGTGGTGCCGGTGACGGTACGCCTGCCGTACCAGGTGAGCTTGGGGTTGATCGTCCTGGCCACGGCGGTGGCGGCGGTGCTCGCGGCCCGGCGCGGCACGGCGGGCGGGCAGGGACCGCGGGTGGGTGATCTCGCGGTCGGCGTGGCGGTGTGGCTGGGCGTGCTGTCGGTCGCGAGCGCGGCGGCCACGCAGACCGGGACGATCATGACGCTGGCCGTCCTGGCCGCGATCGCGGCGGGCACGAGCCTGTGGGGACGCGGCGGGGTCGCCGGGGTGGTGCTGGCGAGCGTGCTGGCCGTCACCGAGGTGGCCGTGGTCGCCGCCGCCCACGGCCTGCGTACGGCCAGCCTCGTCTGCGCCGGAGCCGGGGTCGTCGCGGTGGGCGCGGCGGCGTGGAGGCGGGCGCCGGGCGTGGGGTATCTGGGGACCGGGTTCCTGCTGGCCGCCTCCTGGCTGCGGTTGTGGGCGGAGGAAGTGACGGTCGTGGAGGCTTACACGCTGCCGTTCTCGCTGGTACTGCTCGGGATCGGCCTGCTGCGGGGGCGGGAGGCGTCGTCGTGGAAGGCTTATGGGGCGGGGTTGCTGTTCACGTTCGGGCCGAGCCTGCTGGCCGAGCCGACGGCGGCGCGGTCGTTGCTGCTGGGGGCGGCGGCGCTCGCGGTCACCGTGGCCGGCGCCCGGTACCGGCTGCAGGCTCCCGCCCTGCTCGGCGCCCTCACGCTCGGCGTGGTGGCGGTACGTGAGCTGGCGCCCTGGATCGCCGGGCTGGTCACGGCGCTGCCCCGGTGGGTGCCGATCGCGGTGGGCGGCCTGCTGCTGCTGGTGGTCGGCGCCACGTATGAGGCGCGCAAGCGGGATCTCGTCCGGCTCAAGGAGGCCGTGGTCAAGCTCAAGTAGGGTCGATGTAACAGTGCTGTTGTAGCTTGGGCGGATGTTTCCTGAGATCGAGCCCTACGACCACGGACATCTCGACACCGGCGACGGCAACCTCGTGTACTGGGAGACCTGCGGCAACCCCGACGGCCGCCCCGCGCTCGTCGTCCACGGCGGTCCCGGCGGGGGATGCTCGCCCAACCAGCGGCGCGGGTTCGACCCGGAGCACTACAACATCATCCTGTTCGACCAGCGCAACTGCGGGCGCAGCCGTCCCCTCGCCGCCGACCCCGCGACGGACCTTTCCGCCAACACCACCCAGAACCTCATCGCGGACATGGAACGGCTGCGCGAGCACCTCGGCGTGGACAAGTGGCTGCTCTACGGCGGTTCCTGGGGCTCCACGCTCATCCTCGCCTACGCGCAGGCGCACCCCGAGCGGGTGTCGTCGATCGTGCTCGTCAGCGTCACCATGACCCGCCGCTACGAGATCGAGTGGCTGTACGACGGCGTCGGCCGCTTCTTCCCCGAGCAGCGGGCGCGCTTTCGCGCGGGGGCGCCGGAGGGCGCGTCGGGCACCGTCCCGGAGCTGCTGGCCGCCTATGGCCGCCGCATGGCCGACCCCGATCCCGAGGTACGGGCCCAGGCGGCGAACGACTGGATGACCTGGGAGGACTCGGTCATCTCCCTGGAGCCGAACGGCCGGCCCAACGCCTACACCAACCGGCCGTCCGAGGCGTTGCAGTCCTTTGCCCGGATCTGCGCGCACTACTTCGCCAACGGGGCGTGGCTGGAGGAGGGCGTCCTGCTCAGGGACGCGGGCAAGCTGGCCGGGATCCCCGGGGTGCTCATCCACGGCCGGTTCGACCTGGGGTCGCCGCTGGAGAACGCCTGGCAGTTGGCCCAGGTGTGGCCGGATGCCCGGGTGGTCGTGGTGGAGGACTCGGGACACACGGGCAGCCCGACCATGCAAGCCGAGGTCATGACCGCCCTCAACCCACACACCCCCTAACCACCCCACCCCAACCCCCAACCCCCAACCCCCGACGCCAACCCCAACCCCAAGTCGCGACGCGAACCCGCGACGCCAACCCCAACCCGCGACGCCAACCCCAACCCCGAGTCGCGACGCGAACCCGCGACGCCAACCCCAACCCGCGACGCCAACCCCAACCCCGAGTCGCGACGCGAACCCGCGACGCCAACCCCAAGTCGCGACGCCAACCCCCACCTCCAACCCCCAACCCCGAACCCCAGCCCCGCATCCCCAACCCCCGGTCGCGACGCCAACCCCGCGACCAACCTCATGCGCCAACCCGTGGGGGCGCCGCCGGAGCACCCGTCGCTGGGCGCCCGGGACCTGCGGAGTCCGGGTGTCCGGATGTCGGGGTGTCCAGGGTGCCTGTGGGGCCCGGGTATGCGGGTGTGACTGCGGCCCGCGAGGTCCGGGCTGTCCGAGTGTCCGGCGCCCGCGCAGCGTCCGAGGGCCCGCGAGGTCCGGGTGTCCGAGTGTCCGGCGCGCGGGGCGGCCGAGGGCCCGCGAGGTCCGGGGGCGGGGTGTTGGGGCCCGCGGGGTTGGGGCGTTCGGGTTGTCCGTGGTGTGGGGTGTTGGGGCCCTGGGGTTGGGTGGGGTTAGTGGGGGTGGCGGAGGGTGGCGGTGAAGGTTTCGCCGCGTAGTGCGCGTTCCACCGCGTCGATCGCCCGGGACAACCGGACCAGGCGTGGCCCCTCCTCGCGGTACACGTCCAGCACCGCCTCCACCGCGTGCGGCGGCAGGTGGCCCTTCAGGTCGACGGCGGCGCCACGGTAGCCGGCGCGGGCGGCCTCGATGGCCGAGTTGACGTGGTGCACCGCCATCCTGGCCAATGCGATGGGGTGGCGGCGCAGCACCTCGTGAGCCCGGTAGTCGGGCGGGACGGCGTCGAGCAACCAGGCCACGGCCGAGGTCTCCCAGTCGGGCACGCTGGGCGGTCGGACCTCGGCCGGCCACTCGGGCGGGACGTACATACGTCCATCGTACTCATGTTCGACTCGCGGTCCATGGAGGCGGGGCCTGTACGGGAAACCAAGTAAGCGCTAGCTTGCAAAGCATGCACGTCTTGGTGACCGGCGCCTCGGGGTTCGTCGGCTCGTACGCGGTCGCTGCCCTCCTGGACGAAGGCCACAAGCCCCACCTTTTCGTGAGAAATCCGGAAAAGGCGGCTCGGGGCCTCCAACGTCTCCACATCAACCCCGACCTCCCGGTCCACGTCGGGGACATCCGCGACGCCGGACAGGTCCGGGAGGCGCTGTCCGCGTGCCAGGCCGTCCTGCACGCCGCCGCCGACATGGGCGTCACCGGCCACGCCGCCGACCTCGACGGCGCCAACGTCACCGGCCTGAAGAACGTCCTGGGCCAGGCCGTCGAACTCGGCCTCGACCCGGTGGTCCACGTCTCCACGGTCGCCGTCTTCGTCCCGCCCGCCGATCCGGTCATCACCACGCGGACCCCGCTGGCCGGGCCGCGCAACGGCTACGGCCGTTCCAAGGTCACCGGCGAGCTGTATGCCAGGAGCCTCGACGGCGTCACGATCGTCTACCCGGGCGGCGTCGTCGGCCCGAACCAGCCGACCGTCGACGCGCTCAACGAGGGACTGCGCGCCGGCGTCGCGCTGGGCTGGCCGATGGTGCCCGGCGGGGTGGGCGTCCTGGACGTACGCGATCTGGCCGGCGCCCTCGCCCGCTGCATGACGCCGGGAAGAGGCGCACGCCGCTACCTGATCGGCGGAAACTTCCAGACCTGGCGGCAACTGGCCGACCTCTGCGAGCACCTCACCGGCAGGAGGGCCCGCAGGTTCCCGGTCCCGGCCGCCCTCCTGCGTACGCTCGCCGCCGCCCTCGACGCCGTCAAGCGCGTGAAGCACGTGCCGTACCCGCTCACCCGCGACGCCGCCGACTTCATGCTCACGCTGGTGCCGACCGACGACCGCGCCACGCTGGACGACCTCGGCGTCACCCTGCGCCCGGTGGAAGACACCGTTTCGGATACATTGCGCTGGCTGTCGGCCGAAGGTCACCTGAACGCCCGGAGAATCGGCAGACTAGCCCCGTGACGGAGAAGATTGGGGTCGTCGGCGCCGGCATCCTGGGCCTGGCCGTGGCCCGCGAACTGGCCCGGGTCAGGGGCGCCGAGGTCACCGTGCTCGACAAGGAGCACCAGGTGGGCGTCCACCAGACCGGGCACAACAGCGGCGTCGTGCACGCGGGCATCTACTACCCTCCTGGCTCGCTCAAGGCACGGCTCTGCCGTGAGGGCGTGGCCATGCTGCGCGCCTACTGCGTCGAGCACGGCCTGCCGTACGAGGAGGCCGGGAAGCTCGTCGTCGCGGCGGGACGGCACGAGCGGCCGGGACTCGCCGCGCTGGCGGCGCGCGCCAGGGACAACGGCGTGCCCGGCATCGCCGAGCTCGACGCGCTCGCACTGCGCGAGATCGAGCCGCACGCGGTCGGGGTGGCCGCGATCCACTCGCCGCACACCGCGATCGCCGACTTCCCCGCCGTCGCGCGCCGCCTCGTGCAGGACGTGGCCGAGCAAGGAGGTTCGGTACGGCTCGCGCACCCCGTCAAAGCCATCAGGGAACGGGCCGGAAAGGTCGAGGTCCTGGCCGCCAGGCGTATCTTCGCCTTCGACCGCCTGGTGGTGTGCGCGGGACTCGGCACCGACGCGGTGGCCGCCATGGCCGGCCGCCAGGGCGACGTCCGCATCGTCCCCTTCCGCGGCGAGTACTACTCGCTGGCCGGATCTGCCAAAGACCTGGTCAGGGGCCTGATCTACCCGGTTCCCGACCCCAGGTACCCGTTCCTCGGCGTCCACCTGACCCGGCACATCGACGGCGAGGTCCTCGTCGGCCCGAACGCCGTGCTGGCCCTGGCCTACGAGGGCTACACGTGGCGCGACGTCCGCGACGCCCGGCGCATCCTCACCTGGCCCGGCACCCTGCGCATGGCCAGAAAGCACTGGCGCACCGGCGTCAAGGAGGTCTACGGGTCGCTGGTCAAGCAGGCGTTCCTGGACGCCGCCCGCCGCTACGTGCCCGCCCTGACCGCCGCCGACCTGGAACGGGCGCACGGCGGCGTCCGCGCCCAGGCCGTGGGCAGGGACGGCGCGCTGGTGGATGACTTCGTGGTCGATGTCCATGGAAAGGTGGTTTTGGTGAGAAACGCACCGTCTCCTGCGGCCACGTCGAGTCTGGCCATTGCGCGGCATATCGCGGGAGTTGTTCCAGCACCCACCAGGTGAGTGCATCCTTAGGGGTGATGGAATCACGCCTGCTGATCGTCGAGGACGACCCCAACATCCTCGACCTCCTCGCCGCGAGCCTGAAGTTCGCGGGCTTCGACGTCCTGACCGCCAGGGGCGGGCACGAGGCGGTCGCCGCCGTGCAGCGACACCGTCCCGACCTCGTGGTGCTCGACGTCATGCTGCCCGACATGGATGGGTTCGACGTGGTGAAACGCCTGCGGAGCGGCGGCGCGGCCACCCCGGTCGTGTTCCTGACCGCCCGTGACGGCACCGAGGACAAGATCCGCGGGCTGACGCTCGGCGGCGACGACTACGTGACCAAGCCGTTCAGCCTCGAAGAGGTGATCGCGCGCATCCACGCGGTGCTCCGCCGTACCAGCGCGCAGGCGCCGCCGCCGCGGCTCACCTTCGCCGACATCGAGCTCGACGAGGAGAGCCACGAGGTGTGGCGCGGCGGACGGCTGGTGCCGCTGTCGCCGACGGAGTTCAAGCTGCTGCACTACTTCATGACCAACGCGGGACGGGTGCTGTCCAAGCCGCAGATCCTCGACCACGTCTGGGACTACGACTTCAGGGGCGAGGTCGGCATCGTGGAGTCGTACGTGTCGGTGCTCCGTCGCAAGATCGACAAGGGCAACCCGCGGCTCATCCACACCCTGCGCGGGGTCGGGTACGTCCTGCGCCTGCCGCCGGGGCCCTGATGCGCAGGCTGCCGCTGAGGATCAAGCTGATCGCCGCGATGCTCGCCCTGCTCGGGATCGGGCTGACGTTCATCGGCGTGATCAGCGTCTCGGTGCTGCACCGCTACCTCATCGACCGGGTGGACGGGCAGATCGTGCTGCTGTCCCAGCGGGTCCAGAACAAGCTGGACAAAGGCCGCAAGGGCTTGCTCATCGAGTCCGACACGATCGTCATGGTCCGGTGGCCGGACGGGCGGACGGCGCCGCCGTACACCAATGTCAGGGAAGTGGATCTCAAGGCCAAGCCGGCGCCGACGGAGGTCGTGGGCACGCCCGTCACCGTGCCAGCGGTCAGTGGCGACGGCGAGTGGCGGGTGCTGCGCACCACCAGTCCGCACGGCGAGGCGACCGTCGCCGTGGACCTGTCCGAGGTCCGCGACATCACCCGGCGGCTGGTGCTGATCGAGTCGCTCGGGGGCGGCGGCATCCTGCTGATCCTCGCCGTCGTCGGCGTCGCGCTCGTGCGCCGCAGCCTGCGCCCGCTCATCACCATCGAGCGTACGGCCGGTGCCATCGCGGCAGGCGAGCTGAGCCGCCGCGTGCCCGACGGCGACCCGCGCACCGAGGTCGGCAGGCTCGCCACCGCGATCAACGGCATGCTGGCCCAGATCGAGTCCGCCTTCACCGCCCGCTCCGCCTCCGAGGCCGCCGCCCGGCGCTCGGAGGACCGCATGCGCCAGTTCGTCGGCGACGCCTCCCACGAGCTGCGCACCCCGCTGACCTCCATCCTCGGGTACGCCGAGTACTCCAGGCAGAACCCCGGCGCCGACCCGGCCGAGATGATGCGGCGCGTGGAGAAGGCCGCGGGCCGGATGAGCCTGCTCGTCGACGACCTGCTGCTGCTGGCCCGCGTCGACCAGCAGCGGCCGCTGCAGATGCGGCCCGTGGACATGCTCGCGCTGGCCGCCGACGCCGTCCACGACGCCCGCATCCTCGCGCCCGACCGCAACGTCAAGCTCGACGTCGTCGGCGACGCCGCCCTGATCGTCTCCGGCGACGAGGTACGGCTGCGCCAGGTCGTCGCCAACCTCATGTCCAACGCCCTGCACCACACGGAACCCGGCACCCCGGTCGTCGTCAGGGCCGGGACGGGCGGGAGCAAGGTGTTCGTCGAGGTCGCCGACCAGGGGCCGGGGCTCACGCCCGAGCAGGTCGAGCGGGTCTTCGAGCGCTTCTACCGGGCCGACTCCGCCCGCTCGCGCCGCTCGGGCGAGGACCGGGGCAGCGGGCTGGGCCTGGCCATCGTCCGCGCGCTCGTGCGGGCGCACGGCGGCGACGTGGTGGTGCGCAGCACGCCCGGCGCCGGTTCGGTCTTCAGGGTGGAACTCCCACTCGACTTGGAGTGACCCTTCAGCTTTCCCTAAGGTCGCTCGGGCACCCTGTGGCTGTGAGTACCCCAGAGGCCCTGATCATGGTGGTGGACGACGAGCCCAGCATCAGGGATCTGCTCTCCGAGAGCCTGCGCTACGCCGGGTTCGAGGTGCTGACCGCCGCCGACGGCAGGGAGGCCGTCGAGATCGCCGAGCGCTCCTCGCCCGACCTCGTCGTGCTGGACGTCATGCTGCCCGACCTCGACGGGTTCGAGGTGGCGCGGCGGATCTCGGCGCCCGTGCTGTTCCTGACCGCCCGGGACGCCACCGACGACAAGATCACCGGGCTGGCCGTGGGCGACGACTACGTGACCAAGCCGTTCTCGCTGGAAGAGGTCCAGGCCAGGATCCGCGCGGTGCTGCGCCGTACCCGGGGGGAGATCACGCCGCCGAAGCGGCTGCAGGTCGGCGACCTCGAGCTCGACGAGGAGACGCGCGAGGTGTGGCGGGGCGGGCAGAGCGTGCACCTGTCGCCGACGGAGTTCAAGCTGCTGCACTACTTCATGTCCAACGCCGGGCGGGTCGTGTCCAAGGCGCAGATCCTCGACCACGTCTGGAGCTACGACTTCGGCGGTGACACCGGCGTCGTCGAGTCCTACGTGTCCTACCTGCGGCGGAAGATGGACGACACCGAGCCGCGGCTCATTCACACGCTGCGCAGCGTCGGTTACGTGCTGAGGGAGCCCTCCGCCGGTTAGCGTGTCCTCATGGAACTGGTGAGCGCGTTAGAGTCACTGCGCCACCGGCTCGACCGCGAGCTCTTCCCGCTCGCGATCGGACCGGCGGCGGCCGACCGGCTCGCGCTCCAGGAGCTGACCGGCCAGCTCGACGACTACCTGCTGCCGCGGCTGCGCTCGATCGACGCGCCGCTGCTGACCGTCGTCGGCGGCTCCACGGGCGCGGGCAAGTCCACGCTGGTCAACTCCCTGGCCGGCGCCGACGTCGCCGAGCCCGGCGTGCTGCGGCCGACCACGCTCGTGCCCACGCTCGCGGTCAGCCCCGCCGACCACGCCTGGTTCATGGGCCAGAACGTGCTGCCCGGACTCTCCCGCGCCACCGGCGACAGCCCGGGCGCGCTGCGCGTGGTCACGGTCGACACGCTGACGCCCGGTCTCGCGCTGCTCGACGCGCCCGACATCGACTCCGTGGTCACCGCCAACCGGCAGCTCGCCGCCCAGCTTCTCGCCGCCGCCGACCTCTGGCTCTTCGTCACGACCGCCGCCCGCTACGCCGACGAGGTGCCCTGGAGCTTCCTGCGCTCGGCCCGAGACAGGAGTACGGCTCTCGCCGTCGTCCTCGACCGGGTCCCGCCCGAGGCCATGGCCGCGGTCTCCGCCGACCTGACCCGCCTCCTGGAGGCCAACGGGCTCGGCGGCACCAAGCTCTTCACCGTGCGGGAATCCGTCCTGCCCGACGAGAAGGCCAGGCTGCCGCAGGAGTCGGTACGCCCCATCGTCCACTGGCTCACCGAACTGGCCGCCGACGCCGCCGAACGCTCCCGCGTCGTCCGCCAGACGCTCTCCGGCGCCCTCGACAGCCTGGCCGCCCGCGTCCCCGCCCTCGCCGACGCCGTCGAACGCCAGCAGGAGGGCTTCGCCGCCCTGCGCTCCATCGTCACCGCCGCGTACGCGGGCGGCATGTCCGACTTCGACGCCGGAATGCGGGACGGGTCGCTGCTGCGCGGCGAGGTGATGGCCCGCTGGCAGGACTTCATCGGGACCGGCGACCTCATGCGCTCGCTGGAGAGCCGCGTGGGCTGGCTGCGCGACCGGATCGTCGGCTTCTTCACCGGCAAGGCGCAGGCCACCCAGCTCCGTGACGCCCTGGAGAGCGGCGTCGAGGCGCTGATCAGGGGCGCCGCCGACGGGTCGGCGGAGCGGGCGCTCGAAGGCTGGTCCGCCGCGCCCGGCGGGCCCGGACTGCTCGACCGGGTCGGCGCGGTCGAGGCCGCGCGGCTCGGCCGGGCCTCCGCCGCGCTCGCCCCCGCCGCGGAGAAGGCGGTACGCGGATGGCAGGACTACGTCCTCGACCTGGTGCGGCAGGAGGGCGCGGCCAAGCGGACCACCGCGCGGATGGCCTCCTTCGGCGTCAACGGGGCGGGGCTGCTGGTCATGCTGGCCGTGTTCGCCTCCACCGGAGGACTGACCGGGATCGAGGTGGGCATCGCCGGAGGGACGAGCGTCCTGTCGCAGAAACTCCTGGAGGCGATCTTCGGTGACCAGGCGGTGCGTACCCTGACCACCAAGGCCCGCGACGACCTGCGCGCCCGCGTCCAGACGCTGCTCGACGCCGAGGCCGAGCGCTTCACCGCGCTCCTGGCCGACGCCGAGCCGCCGCCCGACACGGCCGCCGCGCTCAGGACCGCCGCCGCCGACATCGCCGCCCACCGCCACGACCTGCCCGCCGCCGGAGGTGAGGAGGGGTGAAGCTGCTGCGCCGCGGGCCGTCCCCGTCCCTGGACGATCGGCTGACCGCCCTGCTGGAGGCGGCCGACCTGGCCGAGGGGCGGCTGCCCGCCGACGTCGTCGCCGCCGCCCGCAAGGTCGCCGACCGGGCCGGCGTACGGCGGAGCCTGTCCGTCTCCCACACCGTGGCCGCCCTGGCCGGAGCCACGGGCAGCGGCAAGTCGTCGCTGTTCAACGAGCTGACCGGCGCCGAACTCGCCACCGTCGGCGTCACCCGCCCCACCACCTCCACCGCCCAGGCCGCGCTGTGGGAGGGCGACGGGGCGGGACCGCTGCTCGACTGGCTGGAGATCCCGCGCCGCCACGCGGTCGCCGCTGAGACGTTGTCCGGGCTCGTGCTGCTCGACCTGCCCGACCACGACTCCATCGAGCTGGGGCATCGGCTTGAGGTGGATCGGCTGGTCGAGGTGGTCGATCTGCTGGTCTGGGTGCTGGATCCGCAGAAGTACGCGGATGCGGCGGTGCATGAGCGCTACCTCAGGCCGTTGGCCAGGCACCGGGAGGTGATGGTCGTGGTGCTGAACCAGATCGACCGGTTGCCGCCTGCGGCCGTCGCGCGGTGCCTGGACGATCTGCGGCGGCTGCTTTCCGGTGACGGGCTGGACGGGGTGCCCGTGCTGGGGGTGTCGGCTCGTACTGGGGACGGGGTGCCTGAGCTGCGGGCGTTGCTGGGGGAGAAGGTGGCGGACCGGCAGGCTTGGGCGGGCCGGCTGTCGGCCGACGTCGCCACCGCCGCCGACGCCCTGGCCACCTCGGCTGGGGGCGCCGGCTCTGATGCTGCTTCTGAAAAGGGGCGGCTGGCCGGCGGGGTGGAGAAGGCGCTCATCGGGGCGTTGAGTTCGGCGGCCGGGGTGCCGTTGGTGGTCGAGGCCGTGGGGAAGGCGCATCGGCACCGGGCCGTGGTGGCCACCGGGTGGCCGGTGACGCGGTGGGTACGGCGGTTCCGGCCTGACCCGTTGCGGCGGTTGCGCATCGGGTCCCCGACTCGGGGGGAGATCGTGGGGAAGACCTCGCTGCCGGAGGCTTCGGCCGTACAGAAGGCGCAGGTGGAGACCGCGATCAGGGACGTCGGCGAGGCGGCGGCCGAGGGGCTGCCCGGGGCCTGGGCGGCGGCGGTGCGGCGGGCGGCGCGCTCGCGGGCGGGCGAGCTGGCCGACGCGCTGGACAAGGCGGTGTCCACCACGTCGCTGAGCGCGGCCCGGCGGCCTCGGTGGTGGCGGGTCGTGGGGGTGGTGCAGTGGGCGGTGTTCGCGGCCATGGCGGCGGGGGCGCTGTGGCTGGGCGTGCTGTTCGGCCTGGACTACCTGCGGCTGCCCGAGCTGCCCACGCCCACGGTGCTGGAGGTGCCGTGGCCGACGGTGCTGCTGGTGGGGGGAGCGCTGACCGGAGTACTGGTGGCCCTGCTGTCCCGGCTGGCCGCCTGGATCGGCGGACGGCGGCGAGCCCGCAAAACCGCCCGAGCCCTCCGAACCGCCGTGGCCGAGGTGGCCAGAGCCGACGTCCTGGACCCGGTAACCACCGAACTCGACCGCCACACCGCCTTCACCACCGCCCTGACCCAAGCCCGCGCCTGACCCACCCCCACTGTTGCCCGGCGCCCCGGCCCAGCCGCCCGAGCGTGGCGCGGGTGTGTCCGGGGTTCGGGGCAGAGGGGGACGGGGTTAGGGGAGGGTGAAGGCGAGGGGCATGTGCTTGATGCCGTTGATGAAGTCCGAGCGCATCCGCCGTACCGGTCCCGTGTGGGTGGCGGCGGGGAAGCGGCGGACGAGTTCGCGGATCATGCACATGATCTGCAGCCTGGCCAGGTTGGCGCCGAGGCAGAAGTGGGGGCCGCCGCCGCCGAACGTCACGTGGTCGTTCGGGGTGCGCCGCAGGTCGAGGCGGTCGGCGTCGGGGAAGACGGTCTCGTCGCGGTTGGCCGAGGCGTAGAAGGTGACGACCTTGTCGCCCGCGCGGATCGGCTGGCCGGAGATCGAGGTGTCGGCCGTGGCGGTGCGGCGGAAGTTGTGGATGGACGAGCCCCACCGCAGGAACTCCTCGGTCGCGCTGCGCCACAACGCCTCGTCGCCCAGGTTGCCGGCGAGTTCGCGGTAGGCGGCGGGATGGTCGATGAGGGCGTTCATGGAGTGGGCGATGAGGTTGCGGGTGGTCTCGTTCCCGGCGACGCAGAGGATGACGAAGAAGGAGTCGATCTCCTCCCTGGTCAGCCGGTCGCCGTCCACCTCGGCCTGGACCAGCGCGGTCAGGATGTCGTCGCGGGGCCGCGTGCGGCGTTCGTCCACGAGGGCGTCGCAGTAGGCGAAGATCTCGGCCGCCGCGATCTCGCCGTCCTCGGGGGTGGTGCGGAAGTCGGGGTCCTGGAAGCCGACCATGCGGTTGGACCAGTCGAAGATCAGGTGGTGGTCGCTCTCGGGGACGCCGATGAGGTCGCAGATCATCTGCAGCGGCAGGTACTCGGCGACGTCGGTGACGAACTCGACCTCGCCGCCGCGTTCCAGTACGCCGTCGGCGATCCGCTCGGCCCGCGCCTGTACGGTCCCGGCCAGCTTGGCGATCATCTTGGGCGTGAACCCGGCGCTGACCAGCCGCCGGTAGCGGGTCTGCTTGGGTGGGTCCATGTTGAGCAGGGTCAGCTTGGCGATCTCGATGAACTCGGGCGTCTGCGTCCTGATGAACGTGGTGCCCAGTTCGGTGGACCACGTCTTGGCGTCGCGGCTGACGGCCTTCACGTCGTGGTAGCGGGTGAGCGCCCAGAAGCCGGTGTCGTCGGGGACGTCGTGCCAGTAGACGGGCGCGTTGCGGCGCAGGTAGGCGAACTGGTCGTGGGGTACGTGGCGTTCCCAGGTGTTCTCGAGCAGGTCGATGCGCATCGGGCTCCCTTTGGCGCGGGGGTTCGGGGCCTGGTCTCGGGTACGGCGGCGCCGTACCGGATGTGGGGGTCAGAAGCCGAGCAGGTCGCGCAGGGCGAGCACCACGGCCGCCCGCTCGACGGCGGGTGGGTCGAGGCGGTGCTGCACCGCGCAGCCGATGAGCAACCCGAGCACGGCCACGGCGGTCTGCTCAGGCGAGCGCCTGAGCGGTACGCCCGCGGCCGCCGCCCAGTCGGACAGCCCCTCGGCGAGTCGGGTGCGGATGTCGGCGTAGCGCCTGGCCAGCGGTTCGCCGATGTGGGGATCGCGCGCGCCGTGCAGCCAGAGCTCCAGTTCGAGGAGGAGCCAGGCCGCACCGCGATCTGGTTCGTCACGGGTGAGCACGTCGAAGAGGGCGGCCAGCCGGTCGTCGAGTTCGGTGATCTCCTCGAATCCGGCGAGCAGGTCGGCCGCGGTCTGGTTCTTCCACACCTCCAGGAGGGCCAGCAGCAGACCTTCCTTGCCGCCGAAGTGGTTGTAGAGGGCGCCGGTGGTCCGGTCGGCGGCTTCGGCGACCGCTTCGGCGGAGACGGCGTGGAACCCCTTTCTGGCGAAGAGGTCGGCGGCGGCGTCGATCAGCCGGGTGCGGGTCTCGGCCCGCCGCTGATCCTGCGTCGCCACGGCGACACCTCCGTTATATCGGGGTTCCTATATATATCCTCTGCCCGATATTTCATGTGGTCAAGGGGTGGGGAAGAGATCGGTGGCGGTCGCGTCCAGGGTGATCAGGAGGGGACGCAGCAGCGGATGGTGCTCGGCGCCCCTGCGCACCGCGGCGAACACGCGGCGCTCCGGCCCCGGCGCCTCCCGGACCACGACGCCGGTGAGATCCAGGTCGCGCAGCGCGAGACGGGGCACCAGCGCCACCCCCGAACCCGCGCCCACCAGCGCCACGACCGCGCGGAAGTCGTCGGAGGAGTGGGCGAAGTCCGGGGTGAACCCGGCCTGCTCGCAGGCCACGGCGATGACGTCGTGCACCGGGTTGCCCGGGTAAGGGCCGATCCAGCTCTCGGTCGCCAGCTCGGCCAGCACGACGCCGCCGGTGCCCGCCAGGGGGTGGCGCGTGGGTAGGACCAGGTCGAACGGCTCGGCGTACAGGGGGACGCGGGTCAGGCGCTGGTCGGCCGGTGCGCCTCGGTACTCGACGGCGATGGCCAGGTCGGCTTCGCCGTCCAGGAGCATGGTGAGGCTGTGGTCGCCCTCGGCGTCGCGGACGCGCACGTCCAGGCCGGGCGCGCGCTCGCGCAGCGTGCGTACGGCGGGCGCCACGAGCGCCGCGATGGCGGTGGCGAACGAGGCCACGCTGACCTCGCCGGCCGCGCCCGTGGTGTAGGCGGCGACCTCGGCCTCGGCGCGTTCGAGCTGGGCGAGGACCTCGTTGGCGTGGGCCAGCATGATGCGGCCGACGGCGGTGAGCCGCACGCCGCGGCCGTCGCGGATGAACAGCCGGTGCCCGACCTCGTGCTCCAGCGCGCCGAGCTGCTGGGACACCGCCGACGGCGTGAGGTGAAGGGCCGCCGCCGCGGCGGTGACCGTACCGTGGTCGGCCACCGCGCGCAGCGTGCGCAGGCGCCGCGTCTCTATCACGCGGCCGAGCATAGGGTCTATCCGTTGCGTGCCGTGATGAACGCGTCCACGGCGCGGTCCACGTCCTCGGTGGAGTGGGCGGCCGAGAGCTGCACGCGGATGCGCGCCTGCCCGTGCGGCACGACGGGGTAGGAGAAGCCGATCACGTAGATGCCGAGCCCGAGCAGCCGCTCCGCCATGGCGCCCGCCTCGGCCGCGTCGCCGATCATGACCGGCACGATCGGGTGCTCACCGGGCAGGATGTCGAACCCGGCCTCGGTCATCCGGCCGCGGAAGCGCTCGGTGTTGGCGCGCAACCGCTCGCGGGCCTCGCTGGAGGTCTCCAGCAGGTCGAGGATGCGCAGGGACGCGGCGGCGATGACGGGCGCGAGCGAGTTGGAGAACAGGTAGGGCCGCGACCGCTGCCGCAGCAGCTCGCAGATCTCCTTGCGGGCCGCGACGTAGCCGCCGCTGGCGCCGCCGAGCGCCTTGCCGAGCGTGCCGGTGATGATGTCGATCCGGTCGGTGACGCCGTGGAGCTCCGGCGTGCCGCGGCCGGTGGGGCCGACGAAGCCGACCGCGTGGGAGTCGTCGACCATGACCATCGCGTCGTACCGATCGGCCAGATCGCAGATCTCCCGCAACGGGGCGAGATATCCGTCCATGGAGAACACGCCGTCGGTGACGATCAGCCGCCGCCGCGCGTCGGACGCCTCCTTGAGCCGCGCCTCCAACTCGGCCATGTCCCGGTTGGCGTAGCGCAGGCGGCGGGCCTTCGACAGCCGGATGCCGTCGATGATGCTCGCGTGGTTCAGCGCGTCGGAGATCACCGCGTCCTGCGCGTCGAGCAGCGTCTCGAACACGCCGCCGTTGGCGTCGAAACACGAGCTGTAGAGAACGGTGTCCTCCATGCCCAGGAAGTCCGACAGGCGGGTTTCCAGCTCCTTGTGCACCTCCTGCGTGCCGCAGATGAAGCGCACCGACGCCATCCCGAACCCCCACCGCTCCAGCGCCTGCTGCGCCGCCGCGACGACCTCGGGGTTGTCGGCCAGGCCGAGGTAGTTGTTGGCGCAGAAGTTCAGGACCTCGGCCTCGCCCACGCGTACGTGGGAGTTCTGCGGGGTGCTGATGACCCGCTCGGGCTTGTGCAGCCCGGCCTCGGTGATCTCGTCGAGGGTCACGCGCAACTGCTCGCGGACGGTGGAAAACATCAAACCTCCATGATCAGGGTACGGCGGGGCGTTCACTCCCAGTCGAGGATGACCTTGCCGGTACGGCCGCTGGCCGCGGTGTCGAAGGCGGCGTCGAAGTCGCGGTAGCCGTAGCGGTCGGTGATCACGGGGGAGAGGTCGAGGCCCTTCTCCAGCAACACCGACATGTTGTACCAGGTCTCGAACATCTCCCGGCCGTAGATGCCCTTGATGGTGATCATCGACGTCACCACCGTGGACCAGTCGATCGCGAACTCCTCCGACGGCAGCCCCAGCATCGCGATCTTCCCGCCGTGGGTCATCGTGGCGATCATGTCGCGCATGGCGCGAGGGTTGCCGGACATCTCCAGCCCGACGTCGAACCCCTCGCGCATGCCGAGGTCCTTCATCCCGTCGGCGATGGGCGTCTGGGCGACGTTGAGCGCGAGGGTGACGCCGAGCTTGCCCGCCAGGTCCAGCCGTTCCGGGCTGACGTCCGTGATCACGACGTTGCGCGCGCCGACGTGCGTGGCGACCGCGGCGGCCATGAGCCCGATGGGCCCGGCGCCGGTGATCAGCACGTCCTCGCCGACCAGCGGAAACGACAGAGCCGTGTGTACGGCGTTGCCGAACGGATCGAAGATGGCCGCGATGTCGGGGTCGACCGGCACCCGGTGCACCCAGACGTTGGTGGCCGGGATCGACACGTACTCGGCGAAGGCGCCGTCGCGGTTGACCCCCAGGCCGATCGTGTTGCGGCACAGGTGGCGGCGACCGGCCATGCAGTTGCGGCACTTGCCGCAGACGATGTGCCCCTCGCCGCTGACCAGGTCGCCGACCTTGATGTCCTCGACCCCCGGCGCGACCTCGACCACGGTCCCGCTGAACTCGTGCCCGACGATGAGTGGGAGGTCGAGGGTGTGCCGCGCCCAGTCATCATATTTCCGGATATGCAGGTCGGTGCCGCAGATGCCGGTACGCAGCACCTTGATCAGCACCTCACCCGGCCCCACCGTCGGCTCCGGCACGTCCCTCAGCCACAGCCCCGCTTCGGGCCGCTCCTTGACCAGCGCCTTCATGGCAACCAACCCCCTCGTCTGAACCTTACGCACTGTGCCCGGCGGGCTTCGCGCGTGTCCATCGAGGTTTCCTTAACTCCCCCCACAGAGAACCTTCACGCCCCTGGCAGCCCGCCAAATCCCCCAGCCGCCCAGGGGTTGCCCCGCGTTCCCCGGGCGTGTCACCCCACACCGTCACCGCGTGCCGCCCTCCGGGCCCAAACCCGTCCTGTCGAGGGCACACCGGTCGCGGCCATGCCGGTGGCAGACGGTCTTCGGGCACCCAAACCCGGCCGGGGTGTCTCGGCGCGCCGCTCGGCGGGGTCGGGTGTGGGTGGCAGAGTGCGCCGCGCGGGGTTGTGGGGCGGGCCGCGAGTGTTCTGGCGGGTGTCTTGCCGGGTTGGGACCAGGGTGGCGTTTCGCAGGAGGTCGTGGCGTGGGGCGGGGTGGTTGGTGGTTGTGATTACGTAACAAGGTTGGCTAAGTAGACTGTCCGTTCAACCAGAAGGGTGGAGGTCCGGTGGTACAGCAGAGCGGCGACGCCTCCCTTCTGCGCAGGCTGAACTCGGCGGCGATCCTGCGGATCCTGCGTGCCGGAGACGACGTCACGCTCACCGAGCTGGCCAGGGCGGCCAAGGTGTCCAGGCCCACGGCCGAGGCGATCGTGGAGGAACTCCTGGCCGAAGGCTGGGCCGAGGAGTGCGAGGAAGAACTGGGCGACCGGCAGCGTGGTCGTCCGGCCCGGCGCTACCGGTTCCGCGCGGCGGCCAAGCACGTGGTCGGGATCGGCATAGGCGGCTCCACGATCCGGGCGATGACCTCGGACCTCAAGGGGAACGTGGTCGGCTCGCGCTCGGTCGGCGTGCCGCGCGAGGTGGACGCGGGCGAGCGCATGGCGGCCGTCGTCAAGCTCGTGGAGGAGAGCGCGGGCGAGCTGGGGCTGAGGGCGAGGGATCTGGCGGCGGTCGGGGTCGGCACCACGGGCGTGGTGGACGGCGAGGGCCGCGTGGTCAAGAGCGTACGGCTGCGCGACTGGACGGGCCTGGAGCTGCAGGCCGAGCTGCGCAAGGCGATCTCCGCGCCGCTGCTGGTGGAGAACGACATGCGGCTGGCCGTCCTGGCCGAGCACTGGCGTGGCGTGGCGCAGGAGTGCCGCGACGTGGTCTACCTGTTCACCGGCAACCGGCTGGCGCTGGGCCTGCTCATCGACGGCGTGCCGTACCGGGGAGCCCACGCGGCCTCGGGTGAGCTGGGCGAGCAGCCCAACGGCAACTGGTCGGCGTTCGGGAGCGTGATCTCCTACGCGATGGCCGCCGAGCCGGGCGAGCTGAGGGCGCCGAGCGACATGGCGGAGTTCGCGTTCGAGCGGGCCAGGTCGGGGGAGCGCGCGGCGGTGGAGGCGGTGGAGCAGTTCGCGCTGAAGCTGGGCGAGGGACTGGTCACGATCGTCAACCCGCTCGACCCCGAGATGGTGGTGATCGGCGGCGCGCTCGCGCGGGGCCGCGAGCTGCTGGTCGACCCGATCCAGGCGTATCTCGACCAGGTCTGCCTCTACCCGCCCAAGGTGGTCGCCTCGGAGCTGGGCCGCGAGTCGATCGTGGTCGGCGCGGTACGGCTGGCGCTCAACCACGCCGACAGAACCCTCTTCTCCGTCGGGCTTTAACGCTACCGAGTTGCTTATCTCCAGGGTCGTTCACGGCCCTGGTGTCGCTTACGCCGGAATTTCTGCCTGATTTTCTATAGATTCTTTCATAAATCACCGCTACCCTTCAGGACTGGTCAAGGAGCCTGAAGGGACGGCACGTGGAAGATCTACGCATCGGGGTCATCGGCCTCGGGCTGCGGCTCAGCCTCGCGCTGGCCGCCCATCGGCCGGGCGAGGGGTCGGTGGTCACCGCGCTCTGCGACTCCGACCCCGCCGCGCTGAAGAAGGCCGGGGAGCGGTTCGGCACGCCGTACCTGACCGAGGATCATCGCGACCTGCTGGACCGGAAGGACCTCGACGCCGTCCTCGTCGTGACCCCGGACGACACGCACGAGAAGCTGGCGGTGGACTGCCTGGAGGCGGGCAAGGCCGTCTACCTCGAGAAGCCGATGCACATCACGGTCGAGGGCTGCGACAACATCCTGGAGACCGCGCGCAGGACCGGTACGCGGCTCTACGTCGGCCACAACATGCGGCACATGGCCGTGGTCAGGCTGATGCGGGAGATCATCCAGCGTGGCGACATCGGCGCTCCCAAGACCGTCTGGGTGCGGCACTTCGTCTCCTACGGCGGTGACTACTACTTCAAGGACTGGCACGCCGAGCAGTCCAGGACGACCGGACTGCTGCTGCAGAAGGCCGCCCACGACCTCGACGTGATCCACTGGCTGGCCGGCGGCTACACCAGCCGGGTCAACGCCTTCGGCGACCTCATGGTCTACGGCGACCTGCCCCGCCGCGCCCTGGGGGCGGCCAAGCCCGAGGGGTGGCTGAAGGAGTTCGAGTGGCCGCCCACCGCGCGCAAGGACCTCAACCCGGTGGTGGACGTCGAGGACCTCTCGGTCATGAACATGCGCCTGGACAACGGCGTCATCGCCGCCTACCAGCAGTGCCACTTCACGCCCGACTACAACCGCAGCTACACGGTCATCGGCGACGCGGGCCGTCTGGAGAATGACGGTGGTCACATCAAGGTGTGGAACCACGGTCCGACCGGGTATCGCGCCGAAGGTGACGTCACCTACAAAGTGCCGGAAACCAAGGGCTCACACGGCGGTTCCGACGAGCGGATCATTACCGAGTTCACCGGGTTCGTGCGGGAGGGCGGGTTGACCGACACCTCGCCGGTGGCGGCGCGTATGAGCGTGGCCGCCGGTTACATGGCCACGATGTCGCTGCGCGACGGCGGCCGGCCGTACGACATTCCGGCGCTCGACCCCGGGCTCGTGGCCTACTTCGAGCGCGGCCAGGTGGAGCGGTGAGGAACGTCCGGCGCTGGCGGCCGGGCCAGGGGACCTGCCGTCCGGCGCGGATCCGCACCGAGCTCGTCCCCGGTCTGAGCGACGACGAGGGCGGCCCGCGCTTCGCCGAGGAGGGCTACCGCCTCACGATCACGCCTGACGCCGCCGTCGTCACCGCCCCCTCCGAGACCGGCCTCCTGTACGGCTCCCGCACCGTGCGACAGGCGCTGGCCAGGGACGGCGAACTGCCGGTCGGCGAGGCCGTGGACTGGCCCGACTACGAGGTACGCGGCTTCATGCTCGACGTCGGCCGCCGCTTCTTCACCCCCGGCTACATCCGCGACCTGATCGGGCACATGGGCGAGCTCAAGCTCAACGAGCTGCAGCTCCACCTCAACGACAACGGCTTCAAGAAGGACGACGGCGGCTGGGACGGCGTGCAGGCCGCCTTCCGGCTGGCCAGCGAGCGCTTCCCCGGCCTGTCGGCGACCGACGGCGTCTACACCCGCGCCGACTGGGACTCCTTCGAGGACGTGGCGGCGGCCAACGGCGTGCGGCTGATCCCCGAGATCGACGGCCCCGCGCACTCGCTGGCCTTCACCCGGTTCCGTCCTGACCTGGGCGAGGGCGACCACCTGGACCTGTCCAGGCCGGAGACGACCGCGTTCATGAAGGAACTGTTCGACGAGTTCATGCCGTGGTTCCGCGGCCCGGCGGTGCACTTCGGCGCCGACGAGTACTTCGCCGACCCGGGGCTGTTCCGCGACTACTTCAACGCCATGGCCGCACACGTCAGGGCGGCGGGCAAGCAGGCCCGCGCCTGGGGCAGCTTCACCAGGATGACCGGCGACGCCGAGGGCTACGACCGGGACGTGACGATCAACACCTGGGCCAACTCCTGGTACGACCCGGTCGAGGCGATCAGGGACGGCTACCCGTTCATCAACACCAACGACGAGACCCTCTACGTCGTCCCGAAGGCCGGCTACTACCACCCGGACGGGCTCGACGCCGAGTACCTGGCCCGCGAGTGGCAGCCGCACGTCTTCCCCGGCGGCAGGTCCGTCGAGCCCCGGCATCCGCTGCTGCGCGGCGCGATGTCGGCGGTGTGGAACGACATGACCGAACTCGACTACACCGAGCAGGACGTGGACCGGCTGATCCGGCCGACGTTCGCGATCCTCGCCAGCAAGATGTGGAACGGCTCGCCGTACCCGCGAGAAGGGATCTAAGTGGAAGATCTGCGCATCGGAGCCGTTGGTCTCGGTCTCCGGACGAGTCTGCACCTGGCCGCGCACCGGCCGGGCAAGGGGTCGGTGGTGAGCGCGCTGTGCGACATCGATCCGGCCGTCCTCAAGCGGCAGTCGAAGCGGTTCGAGGCCGACATCCTCACCGAGGACTACCGCGACCTGCTGGAACGCGACGACATCGACGCGATCATCCTGGCGACCCCGGACGACACGCACGAGAAGCTGGCGGTGGACTGCCTGGAGGCGGGCAAGGCCGTCTACCTCGAGAAGCCGATGCACATCACGGTCGAGGGCTGCGACAACATCCTGGAGACCGCGCGCAGGACCGGTACGCGGCTCTACGTCGGCCACAACATGCGGCACATGGGCGTCGTGCGGCTGATGCGGGAGATCATCCAGAAGGGGGTGATCGGCGAACCGAAGACCGTCTGGGTGCGGCACTTCGTCTCCTACGGCGGCGACTACTACTTCAAGGACTGGCACGCCGACCGCCGCAATACCACCGGCCTGCTGCTGCAGAAGGCCGCCCACGACCTCGACGTGATCCACTGGCTGGCCGGCGGCTACACCAGCCGGGTCAACGCCCTCGGCGACCTCATGGTCTACGGCGACCTGCCCCGCCGCGCCGCGGACACCCCCAGGCCGGAGGGGTGGCTGAAGGAGTTCGACTGGCCGCCCGCGAGCCGCCGCGACCTCAACCACGTCGTGGACGTGGAGGACGTGTCCGTCATGAACATGCGCCTGGACAACGGCGTCATCGCCGCCTACCAGCAGTGCCACTTCTCGCCCGACTACTTCCGCAACTACACCGTGATCGGCACCGAGGGCCGCCTGGAGAACTTCGGCGACGGCCCCGGCGACACGGTCAAGGTCTGGAACACCGGCCCCAGCGACCACCGCTCCGACGCCGACGTCGTCTACCGGGTGCCGGAGTCCAAGGGCACCCACGGCGGCGCCGACCCGGGCATCATCGTCGAGTTCACCAGGTTCGCCCGCGAGGGCGGCGTGACCGACACCTCGCCGGTGGCCGCCAGGATGAGCGTGGCCGCCGGTTACATGGCCACGATGTCGCTGCGCGACGGCGGCATGCCGTACGACGTGCCGCCGCTCGACCCCGAGCTCGTGGCCTACTTCGACCGCGGGCAGTCATGACCTACCACCTCCGCTACCAGGTGCTGCCCGGCCGGGATCCGGCCAGGCTGGCGGCGTACTGCGCCGGGCACGGGATCGAGGAGGTCGTGCTCATCTACGGTTCCGAGGAGCTGCACGCCGGCCACCCGGTCGGCGTCGGCGAGGACCTGTGGTTCGAGCACGTGGCCGAGGTGAAGCACGTGCTGGACGCGCACGGGATCGGCGCGAGCCTCAACCCGTGGGTGACCGTCGGCCACGCCGACCGCGGGCGCACCCAGGATCTCGGGTTCGCGCCCATGGTCTCGCCGCTGGGCGAGGCGGCGACGGCGACGGCCTCGTTCGCCTGTCCGGTCTGGCGAGACTGGCTGGCCGGGCACTACGGGCGTTTCTCCCAGCTCGGCTTCCGCGTCCTCTGGCTGGAGGACGACTTCCGCTTCCACAACCACGCCCCGCTGACCTGGGGCGGCGGGTTCGAGCCCGAGATGCTGGAGCGGTTCGCGCTGCTCTCGGGTGACAAACCGACCCGCGAGGAGCTGGTCGCCGCGATCACCGCCACCGGCCCGCCGCACCCCTGGCGGGCGCTGCTGCAGCGCACCTGGCGCGAGGCCCAGCTTGAGGTCCTCGATCTGGTACGGCAGGCCGTGGCCGGCCGGGCCAAGCTCGGCCTGATGAGCTCCGGGCTGGGCGTCGCCTCGGTCGAGGGCCGGGACTGGGCGGCGTTCTTCGACCGGGTGGAGGTGCACCGGCCGCACTTCGCACCCTACGGCGACGCGCCGGGGCGGCGGCTGTCGTACTCGATCGCCATGCTGGAGCTGCAGCGGGGGCTGCGGCCCGCCGGGGTGGAGGTGGCGCCGGAGATCGAGAACTGGCCGCACACCGAGTGGACCAAGTCCGACACCCAGACGTGGTCGGAGATGGTGACGGCCCGGCTGTCGGGGGCGGGCGGGCTGCTGCTGGACGTCCATCCGTTCGTGACCGGCGACCCGCAGCGCTATCCGCGCGTGGGCCGGATGTTGTCGCGGTCGCGGGCGGCGGTGGAGCGGGCGTACAGTCCGGATATTTCGGTGTATGGGGTTGGGGTGCCGTGGTGGCCGGACACCGCCGCCCACGTGTGGGGCGACGGCGGCCTCGACGGGCTGCAGGCCGATCCGCTGCGGGCCGCCGAATACCTGCTGCCCTACGGGGTGCCGATCCAGGCCGGGGCAGGCGCGGTCAACGCCGTGTTCGGCAAGGTCGCCTGGGGTGTGCCCGCGGACGAGGTGGAGCGGCTGCTGTCCGGCGGGCTCCTGCTCGACGGGCACGCGGCGCTCGTGCTGGCCGAGCGCGGGTTCGGGGAACTGCTCGGCGTGCGGGTGGAGGAGGTGGCCGAGCGGGGGGCGCCTTCGCGGCAGCCGTACAGCATGGAGCGGGTTCTGGACGGCGGGCAGTTGCTCAGCGTGAACGTGCAGCCGGCGCTGGCCCGGCTCGCCGCGCTGCCCGGGGCCGAGACCTGGACCGAGATCCTCACCCCGCGCGGCGAGCACTGGGGCGACGGCCGGGTGGCCTTCACCAACCGGCTGGGCGGACGCGTCGTCACCCTGGCGGCCTGCACCCCCGAGGCGCTGGGCCGCTGCGACGACGGCCAGGCCCTCGCCCACCGCGCGCTCCGCTACCTGGGCGCGGACCTTCCCCTGGTCACCGGCGGCCCGCACCTGCTGCCCCACCTGGCCGGAACCGCGACAGGACGGCGGCTGGCGATCGCCAACGGCTCCGCCGACCCGGCCCGCCCCGTCGTCGACCTCGACCGGCCCGTCACCGCGACCCTGCTGGCGCCGCTCGCCGAGCCGGTCGAGGTGCCCGTCCGGCGCGAGGGTGGCCGGGTCCACGTGGAGGCCGACGTCCCGCACCGGGGGTACGTGCTCCTGGAATGGTGACTTCGCTCACTTGAACGCCGTTCAGGATTGAACGGTGTTCAGGTTCCGTGTGACACTGCCCGCATGCAACTGAAGCGTGCGGACGTCGTGACCGGGGCGCTGGCCCTGCTCGACACCGACGGCCTGGACGGCCTGACCATGCGCAAGCTCGGCGCGCGGCTCGGCGTCCAGGCCGGCGGCATCTACTGGCACTTCACCAGCAAAGAGGCGCTGCTCGGCGCCATGGCCGACCGGATCGTCGGCGAGGCCACGCGGACCCCGCTCACCCCCGCTCCCTGGGACGCCCAGCTCGCGGAGATCGCCCACCGCCTGCGCCGCGCCATGCTCGCCCACCGCGACGGCGCCCGCGTGGTGGCGGGCACCTACGTGACGGAACCGAACACGGTACGCGGCGGCGGCCAGGCCCTGCGCATCCTCACCGACGCGGGCTTCCCCGCCGACCGGGCCGCCTGGGTGATCTTCACCGCCATGTACTACGTGCTCGGCCACACCATCGAGGAACAGGCCCAGCGCGAGGCCGGCGACTGGGAGCAACGCGGCAGCGAACTGGCCGGCACCGACCTGCACCAGGCCGTCACCGCCCTGGTCACCGCCGACCCCGGGGAACGCTTCGCCTACGGCCTGGAGCTGTTCCTCGACGGCGTACGCCTGCGGCTGGCCGAGGCGCTGCGATGATCCCGAAGATCAAGCGGGCCAAGGGCCGCCGCCCCATGCCCCTGGAGGTCCGCGCCAACGTCCGGCTGAGCCCGTCGTTCACCCGCCTGACCCTGGGCGGCCCGGCCCTGGCCGGCTTCGCCACCCCCGGCCTCGACCACGCCGTGCGCCTGTTCTTCCCGCGCGCGGGACAGCCGGGCCTGTGGCTGCCCAGCCTCCGCAACGACGCCTGGCTGCCCGAGACGCTGCTGCAACCCACCTCCCGCCGCCCGTGGGTGCGCACCTTCACCATCCGCGACCACCGGCCGGACCTGCAGGAACTGGACATGGAGTTCGCCCTGCACGGCGACGAGGGCCCTGCCTCGGCCTGGGCCGCCCGCGCCCGTCCCGGCGACCCGGCCGGCCTCATGGACGAGGGCTACACCTACCTGCCGCCCGCCGCCGCCGACCGCCAGTTGCTGGTGGGCGACGAGAGCGCGCTGCCCGCCGTCCTGTCCATCCTGAGTACGGCTCCCGCCGGCCTGACCGGGCAGGTGTTCCTGGAGGTTCCGGAGGCCGGCGACATCCGTTCCGGCATCTCGTGCCCGGCGGGCGTACAGGTGACCTGGCTCTCCCGCGACGGCGCTCCCTCGATCCCCGGGACCCTGGCCCTGGAGGCCGTCAAAGCCGCCCCCGACCTCGGCAAGCCCTCCTACGCCTGGGTCGCGGGCGAGTCGAGGCTGGCCACCGGCGTACGCCGCCACCTGGTCGGGGAGCGGCAGATGGAGAAGCGTGACATCGCCTTCATCGGCTACTGGCGGCACGGGCGCTCCAGCCCCGGCTGACGCCGCTCAGGTGTTGGCGCAGAGCGCGTTGTCGATCAGGCGGGCCGTGGCCTGGCCTTGGGCCGGGGTGCCGGGGTAGGTGGTGCGGGAGACGATCACGCTGGTGCGGCCATCGGCGGTGACGGCGTTGTCGGTGATGAACCCGGGCGTGCCACCGGGATGCGACCATGCCGTGATCCCGCAGCTCAGCCGCTGCTTCGCCAGGCCCAGGCCGAACTCCCTGCCGGGCGCGCCGACGGGGACCGTGGTGGTCATCTTCTTGAGCTGACGTGGCGTCAGGAGCCGGCCGCCCAGCAACGCTCGCCAGAACCTGCCCAGGTCGCCGGTGGTGGTGACGGCCTCGCCCGCCGGGCCGGCCCAGCCGAGGCTGAGCACCGTGGCGCGGAACGGCCGGCCGGTCCTGGCGTCCTCGGTGTAGCTCTGCGGGTGCGGCTTGGGCAGCCGCGCGGCGTCGCCGGGCAGCGTCGTCTCGCGCAGCCGCAGCGGCGTGATGATCCGGCGGGTCACCTCGTCGCGCCAGCCGTTGCCGGTGGCCTTCTCGACGATCATCCCGGCCAGGAGATAGTTGATGTTGGAGTAGCTCCAGCGGGCGCCGGGGGAGAAGAGCGGGCGCCGGTCCACGCTGAGCGCGACCAGCTCGCGCGGGGACATGCGGAGGAACCGGTAGGCGCGGTAGCCCTGCTCGGTGCGCATCTTCATCTCGATGTCGCCCACGGAGTCGTGCAGGCCGCTGGTGTGCTGGAGCAGGTGCCTGACGGTGATCGCGCGCCCGTCGTTGCCGTTGCCGCGCACCAGTCCGGGCAGCCATCGTTCGACGCTGTCGCCGAGGGACAGACGGCCCTCCGCCTCCAGTTGAAGGATCACGGTGGCCACGAACGTCTTCGTGTTGCTGCCCATCCGGAAGTGCCCGTCGAGCGGGATCGGCACGGTACGGCCGCGCACCGCCGTACCGGCTGCCGCCGCCAGGTCACCGGCGGGGGAGACCACCCGTGCCTGCACCCCCAGCGTGCCGGCGTCGCGGATCGCGGCCAGGTCCCGCCGCAGGGCCGTCCGGTCGTAGCCGGACGTGGCGTGGGCCGGGCCCGCCGCGAGTGTGGCGACCGTCGCGGCCGTGATCGCCGACGCCACGATCGCGTGGATGCGGTGGTTGATCGGATTCCTCTTCATCGTTCTTGCCTCCCGGCAGATGTGACCGCCGTAGCGGTCGGGTGGGACTCGAAAGCAGGTGGGTGGGGCTCGAAGGGGCCGGTGCGATGGCCGGCCGCGGCGGGTCGTGGGCGCAACGGCCACCAGATGGCCCGGCCGAGCAGCGCGGCCAAAGCGGGGACCAGGACCAGCGACACGACGAGCGCGGAGAGCAGGATGCCGAGCGTCATCGCGAAGGCGATCTGCTCGTTGCCCGGGGACGTGACGAGGCCGGCGAAGGAGGCGGCCAGCACCAGGCCGGCCGTGGCGATGGCCGGCGCGGTGTGCCGTACGGCGCGGGCCACGGCGGCGCGAGCCGTACCCGATCGCCGCATCTCCTCCCGGACGCGGTCGGCGATCAGGATGTTGTAGTCGGTCCCCAGCGCCACGACGAACAGGAACAGCACGAGCGGAAGCGTGAAGCCGACGCCAGGCTCGCCGATGACGTGCTGGAACAGCAGCGCGGCCGCGCCGAGGGTCGCGGCGAAGCCGAGCCCGACCGAGAGCAGCAGGATCACCGGAGCGAGCAGGCTGCGCAGGAGCAGCAGGAGGATCAGCGCGATCAGCGCCGCCGCGACCGGGAACACGATCGTGAGGTCGTGGTCAACGGCGGTCGAGATGTCGGCCACGATGGCCGGCGTCCCGCCCACGTGAGCTGTCATCCCGGCGGGCGTGTGCTGGGCGACCGTGGCCCGGATCGGTCCGACGGCCAGGTCGCGGGCCTGCCGGCTCCGCGGGTCCGCGGTCGGGTAGAGGTCGATGCGGGCGGCGCGGCGGTCCCCGCTCAGGACGGTCGGCGCGATCTGGCCCACGCCCTTGACCTGGGTGAGCGCCCGGGAGAGACCGTCGAGCCGCTCGGCGGTGAGGGCACTGCCGTCTTCGGCGGCGATGAAGACGCTCGTCGGGTCGGACACGCCGGCCGGCAGCGTACGGGAGATCTCGGCCGCGGTGGCAGCGGCGGGGGTCTGGGCGCCGGAGCCGGCCTGGCCGTAGTCCATGCGGATGCCGATCAGCCCGGCGGCCAGCGCGGCGAGCAGGGCGACGGAGGCGGTCAGCATCATCAGCGGCTTGCGCGTGACCAGCGCGCCCAGGCGGGCGGCCCAGCTCTCCCCGGTTTCGGGGCGCAGAGCCGTACGGGAGGGCCAGAACATCTTGCGCCCGGCGGCGGCGAGCAAGGCCGGCAGGAGAGTGAGGCTGCCCACCATCATCACCACGACCGCGACGGCGATCGCGGGGCCCATCGAGCGGAACTGCCCGAAGGTCGCCAGACCGAGGGTGGCGAAGGCGGCCACGATGGTCAGCGCCGCCGAGGTGATCGCGGTGCCGACCCGGCCGGAGACCTGCGCGGCCGCCTCGCGGGCGGACTGCCCGGGCCGGGTACGCAACTGCTCGCGGTAGCGGAACAGCAGGAACAACAGGTAGTCGATGCCGATGCCGAGCAGGACCACGTTGATGAGGCCCGGGGTGCCCGCGTCGAGCTTGAGCCCGGTGAGCATCGCGGCGCCCGCGACGGCCCCCGCCGCCACGAAGCCGATCATGGCGACCGCGAGCAGCGGCAGCAGGGCCGCCAGCACGCTGCGGAACACCAGCACGTTGAGCAGGACGATGAGGCCCACGATGAGCCCGCTCCCGACCGTCGTGACGATCTTGCGGGAGTCGACGGTGTCGACGGTCTCGGCGAGCGCTCCGGTGAAGCCGGTACGCATCCCCGCCTCGGAGAACTGGATCCTGGCCGAGTCCCGGAAGGTCCGGTAGACGTCCTGGAGGCCCTTGTCCCCGCGGTTGCCGATCAGCTCGACGGAGAGCAGTTGGAAGCTCCGGTCGGGCGCCGTCATCGCCGGGGCGATCCGGGGCGTCTGGGAACGGTCCGGGATGAGGAACCGCTGGGGCCCGTCGTCCTCCCTGGGCATGATCACCCGGCGCTTGGCCAGCTTCGCCGCCTCGGCCTCGACGCGCTGCCGGTCGGCGGCGGTCATGGCCTTGCCGTCGGACCGCGCGACCAGCACGGTCACCGTGGTGGCGTCGGGGTTCACCCCGAACCGTTCCTTGGCGATGCGCAGCGCGGCGGCCGAGTCGTAACTCCGGGGCAGGAAGTCGCCGGCCTGGTTCTGGGTGACGCGGTCGAACAGCATCGGGGTCAAGGCGCTCAGGACGACGCCCAGCACCGCCCAGAGGGCGATGACCTTCCATGGGTGTCTGGTGGAGTACCCGGTCAGGGCACGGATCACGATCTCCTCCGGCGGACGGTGGCTGCCGGGGGCTCCCGGCCGACCTCTAGACCATCAGTCGCAGAAGCGGCAAACCTCCTGGTAGCGGATGATTCGCACCGGGGCCCTGGGTCCTTCCGTCTCCCGGGGACCAGGACCGTGGTCCTGGTCCCGGCCTGGCTGTGTAACCCTGTTTCGGGGGGCCGTAAGGCCGGATATGGGGGGACACCATTGTTGAGCAACGCCCGGGAGCTGCCGTGGGCCCGTAGCGACGCGCTCGTCGCCGGTGGGGCCTGCGTGATGAACCTGCTCAGCTACGTGTTCTTCAACTCCCCCGACGGCCGGCACGCCGTGAGCGTGGCGGGGTTCCTCTTCGTCGCCGTGGCGGCCCTGCCGCTGCTCGCCCGGCGCCGCCATCCGGTGGCGGCGCTCGCCGCCATCCTGGCCCTCGACACCGCGGCCACCCTGATCGTGCCCTTGCCCCGGCATTTCGGCGCCGTCCTGGTGGTCGCCCTGTACGCGGTCGCCAGGGCCCGCCCCGGCCGGATCACGGCGCTCGCGGCCGTTGCGACGGTGATGCTGACGCTGCTGAGCCAGAATGTCGGCCATGTCCTGACCTGGCAGGACGCCGTCGTCCCGCCCCTCACCACCCTGATCGTCGTAGGCACCGCCATGGCGGTCAACCGCTGGCAGGCGGAGGTGGCGGCCAACCGCAGACTCCTCGCCGACCGCGCGGTGGCCGACGAGCGGCGCCGTATCGCACGGGAGTTGCACGACATCGTGGCCCACCACATCACCACCATGCAGCTGATGGCCGGCGGCGCCCGCGCCAACGCCGAGAAACCGGAGGTGGTCAGGGAGGCCCTGGTCACCCTGGAGTCCTCCGGGCGGCTCGCGCTGCGCGAGATGCGCCAGCTCCTCGACGTCCTGCGGGACGGCGACGAGCCGGAGACCACACCCGCCCAGCCCCAGCCCGGCGCCGACGACCTCGGCCGCCTGGTCGAGGAGTCCCGCCTGGCCGGACTGCCGACGGACCTCGGCGTCCACGGGCAGCCGCGGTCCTTGCCGCCGACCGTCGGCCTCACGGTGTTCAGGATCGCCCAGGAGGCCCTCACCAACGCCCGCAAGCACGCGGGGCCGGCGCGCGCGTCCGTGTCGCTGACGTACGGCCGGGACCGGGTCACCATCGAGGTGCGAGACGACGGCGGCGGCCCACCGCCACGGGAGGACGCGGCGGCGGGATACGGCCTGATCGGCATGCGCGAACGCGTCGCCCTGCACGGTGGCACACTCACCGCGGGCCCGCGCCAGGACGGCGGGTTCACCGTCCTGGCCGAGCTGCCGCTGACCACGGACGAGACGGCCGTCCAGCACGAAAAGGCGCACCGATGATCAGGGTCCTGATCGTCGACGATCAGTTGCTGGTACGGCGCGGCCTGTCGCTGATCCTTTCCCCCGATCCGTCCTTCGAGGTCGTTGGAGAGGCCGAGGACGGTGCCCAGGCCGTCACCCTCGCCCACGAACTGCGCCCCGACGTCGTGGTGATGGACATCCGGATGCCCGTCCTCGACGGCGTCGCCGCGACCAGGGAACTCGCCGCGACGCTGCCCGGCAGCCGGGTCCTGGCGCTCAGCACCTTCGACATGGACGAGTACCTCGTGGGCGCGCTGCGAGCCGGAGCCTACGGGTTCCTGCCCAAGGACAGCTCCCCGGAGGACCTGAGCGCGGCGATCCGCACCGTCCACGCCGGTGACGCCGCCGTCGCGCCGCGCCTGCTCACCCGGCTGATCTCCACCTACGTACGGGCGCCCCACGGCACCCGGCCGAACCCCACGGGCCTGGGCGAACTCACGCCCCGCGAGGTCGAGGTATGGCGGCTGATGGCGACCGGCCTGGACAACACCGAGATCGCCCGCGTCCTCGACCTCAGCCTGTCGACCGTCAAGAACTACATCACCAGCATCTTCGACAAGCTCTCCGTCCGCGACCGCGCCCAGGCGGTGATCGTGGCCTACGAGTCGGGTCTGGTCACGGCCCTGCACCGGCGCGGCCACGACGAACCGAACGCCGGATAGACACGGACGTCAGCGCCACTACTCCGACCCGGCTATGCCTGCCGACCGGGTGAAGGGCGAGATCAACCCGTCTACCAGGGGGCAGTCCCCACTCGTCCAGTTCCAGTGCCCAAGTGGCCAGGTCCTGTCCAGTTCGGCGGTGCTGTCGGAGCGGTAGAAGTGCTTGGGGTCGCCCAGCATCTTGCCGACCAGCGAGGCCACGGCGTCGGCCGACGTCGCCTTCCCGGTCGGTGTTGTCGACCATCCACCCATGGGTGCCGTGGTCCTGACTGGGCAGGGGGTGGGCCCCCAAGAAGGCAGCCCGAGCGGAGCGAGGTCCTTCAGGGGTCGAGCTTCAGCTCGACCGGAGACACGCGCGGAGCGTAGCGGAGCTCCTTTCAGGGGGTGTGGTGTTGGGGGTCCTTTTCCAGGTTGGGGAACGGGGAGGGTTCCGGTACGGCCGCGCCCAGCTGGCGAGGCAGACCCGGCTTCTCCGCCTCCTGCGCGTCGGCCACCGCCTCGGCTGCCGCCTCCGAGGCCTTGGCCACCTCCTCATCAGCCGCCGAAGCGTCGGTGATCTCCTCGCGGGTGGCGGCGGAGCGGGGGAGGGCTTCGGTGAAGGCCTTGGACACGCCCTGCAGGGCCGAGGTCACCTCGCTGGGGATGACCCAGAAGGTGTTGCCCTCGCCCTGGGCGAGCTGCGGCAGCACCTGGAGGTACTGGTAGGCGAGCAGCTTGGGGTCGGGGTCGTTGCGGTGGACGGCCTGGAAGACCTGGTCGATGGCGCGGGACTGGCCTTCGGCCTCAAGGATGGCGGCGGTGCGCTGGCCCTCGGCGCGCAGGATGCGGCCCTGCTTGTCGCCCTCGGCGGTGAGGATCTGGGACTGGCGCTGGCCTTCGGCGGTGAGGATGGCGGCCCGCTTGTCGCGCTCGGCCCGCATCTGCTTCTCCATCGCGTCCTTGATGGTCTTGGGCGGGTCGATCGCCTTGATCTCGACCCGGTTGACGCGCAGGCCCCACTTGCCGGTGGCCTCGTCGAGGACGCCGCGTAGCTGGCTGTTGATGGTGTCGCGGGAGGTGAGGGTCTTCTCCAGATCCATGGAGCCGACGACGTTGCGCAGGGTGGTGACGGTCAGTTGCTCGACGGCCTGGATGTAGTTGGCTATCTCGTAGGCGGCCGCGCGCGGGTCGGTGACCTGGAAGTAGAGGACGGTGTCGATCTCGACGACGAGGTTGTCCTCGGTGATGACCGGCTGGGGGCGGAAGGAGACGACCTGTTCGCGCAGGTCGATCATCGGATAGACGCGGTCGACGTAGGGGATGACGAAGTTGAGTCCGGGTTTGAGTGTGCGGTTGTATCGGCCGAGCCGCTCGACGTTGCGGGCCCTCGCCTGCGGCACGATGCGGACTGCCTTGAGTACCGTGATCACCGCGAAGAGGGCGATGACCAAGCCGACGATCAGCAGCTCCATATGATCACTCCCGGGGATAGACGAGGGCTGTGGCGCCCTCGATCTCGATGACGTCCACGGTCGCTCCCGTGGGGATGACCAGCGTCTCGTCGTAGGCGCGTGCGGACCATTCCTCGCCCCCGATCCGCACTCTGCCGTCGCGTCCGGTGACCTCCGCGACCACGTACGCGGGCTTGCCGACCAGCGCCTCAACCCCGAAGCGCTGGAGCTGGGGCTGGTGGAGGTGCCGCATGGCGATGGGCCGGACCACGAAGAGCCCGGCCGCCGACGACAGGGTGAAGACGAGCAGTTGCAGCGGAATGGGCAGGCCGAGTGCCGCTGTGGCGGCCGTCAAGAGAGAAGCGACGCCGAGGATGCCCAGGGACGCGGTGAGGGTGAAGATCTCCGCCACACCGAGGACGACGGCGAGGATTATCCAGATGACCCAGTCTTCCATGCGTTGGCCCTCCTGACAGATGAACGGGCCTGGGACTGCAACATGTTCCCCTACCTACGGTAAACCTGGAGCGGGCGCTTGTTGCACCCATCCGCCATCGGTTGCCGGATCGTGAAGTGCGCTGCCCAGTCGCCATTTCTCCCAGGACAGCTGCCAGAAGCCCCAGCCGTTGTTCCATTCGAGGGGACGGTCGGTGCCGGTGATGCTGACGGGGTCGCCGCGCAGGGAGTTTTCGTAGAACCAGGCCGCCTGGTCGGGGCGGGAGTTGATGCAGCCGTGGCTGACATTGGCCCGGCCCTGGGCCCACACGTTGTTCTTGGCGTGGACGTATTCGCCGGAATTGGAGATGCGCACGGCGTGGTCGATCATCAGGTCGTAGAAACCGGGGTCGCCTTTCTTGCGGCCCGGCGACACCATGCGCACCGGGTTTCCCTTTTCCATCGTGAGATGGATGCCGCTGGTGGTGGTGTATTCGCGGGTGGTGGCCATTCCCGCGCTGATGGCCATGTTCTGGACGACCTTGCCGTCGCGTCTGACGACCATGCGGTGGGTGCGGGTGTCGACGGTGCTGGTCTGCCTGCGGCCGACGGTGAAGGTGAGCGTGTGGTCGGCGGTGCCGTAGACGCCGGGGGAGGGGCGTACGCCGGTCAGGTGGGCGGTGAAGGCGACGTTCTGCCTGGCCGGCCAGAACTGGCTGGTGCGGTAGACGGCCTGGGTGTCGCCGATCCAGCGCCAGGCGCCTTCGACGGGCTGGTCGGAGGTGACCTCCAGCGCGCGCTCCACGGCGGCCTTGTCGCGGACCGGGCCGTCGAAGGTGACGATGATCGGCATGCCGACGCCGACCTCCTCGCCGGGCAGCGGTGAGACCGAGGCGATGCCGAAGGGACGGCCGGCGGCGCGGGTGCGGAAGCGACCCATGGCGACGGTCGAGGGGCCGGCGGCCGTGGCGGCGGTCGCGGTCACCATGTATTCGGTGTCGGGTTTCAGCGGCCGGCTCGAACGCCAGGTGGTGCCTGCGGAGTCGAGCTCGCCGGGCACCGGGCGGCCCGCGGCGTACGCGAGGACCTGGCGCAGTGTGCCGCCGCCGGCCTTGACCACGAGGCCGCGGTCCGGCCGGGCGCGGGCGGAGTCGAAGGCCGGGAAGGTGGTGATGACCGGGGGCGCGGCCGCGGGGCCTTCGGCCGTGACCGAGGAGCACCCCGCGACCGTGAGCAGGACGACGAGACAGAACGCCGCGGCACGCCGCATCTCACTCCTGGGTTCCTGGGGGCGGGGAGCTCCAAGAGTAGCGGTGAGTCACGGCTTGAGCACGTCAAGTCACCTGTCGGATGGTTCCGGAAACCTCCCCCAGCCCGAGCCCGCCGGCCGTGGCCGTGATCGTCACCGTGTCGCCGTCCTCCAGGAACGTGCGGACCGAACCGTCGGGCAGCTTGATCGGCTCGGCGCCGTTCCAGCTCAGCTCCATGAACGAGCCGCGCTGGCCGGGCTCGGGCCCGGAGATCGTCCCGCTGCCGTAGAGGTCGCCGGTACGCAGCGACGCGCCGTTCACGGTCAGGTGGGCGAGCATCTGGTCCGGCGTCCAGTACATGCTCCGGTACGGCGGCCGCGACACCACAGCCCCGTTGAGCAGGACCTCCAGCTCGATGTCCAGCCCCCAGTCGCCCTGCCTGCGCAGGTAGTCCAGCGGTGCCGGGTCCTGCTCGCGCCCCGGCACCCGCGGCAGCGCCTCCAGCGGCGTCACCCACGGCGAGATGGAGGTCGCGAACGACTTGCCCAGGAACGGCCCGAGCGGCTGCGCCTCCCAGCCCTGGATGTCGCGCGCGCTCCAGTCGTTGAGCAGCGTCACCCCGAACACGTGCTCCTCGAACGCCCCGGCAGGGGCTCCGAGCGCGGACGGCACGCCGACGACGAAGCCCAGTTCGGCCTCGATGTCGAGCTTGGCGGACGGCCCGAACTCCCCGGCCCGCAACTGCCCGCTCGGCCGGGTGACCGGCGTGCCGGAGACGACCACGGTCCCCGAGCGCCCGTGGTAGCCGACGGGCAGGTGGCGCCAGTTGGGCAGCAGCGCCTCGGCGTTCGGCCGGAACATCCTGCCCATGTTGGTGGCGTGGTCGACGGAGGCGTAGAAGTCGACGTAGTCGGCGACCTCGACGGGCAGGTGGAGCGTGACCTGGTCGAGCGGGATCAGGTGCGGCTCGGCCAGGGAGAGGTCGTCGGTCAGCTTGGTCTGGATGAGCGCGCGGGTGTCGTGCCAGGCGTGCCGCCCGCGGGCCATGAAGGCGTTGAGGCTGCCGGTGGCGAACACCTCGTCGTGCAGGAAAGCGGCCAGGTCAAGGACGCTGTCCTCGTAACGCACGCCCACCCGCGGGGCCTCGCCCTGGCGGGAGAAGACCCCGTAGGGCAGGTTCTCCACGCCCCATCTACGCTCCGTCACTGATCACTCCTAGCGTCCTGAGATCGTCGGTGGGCGTGCTCGTGCTGCACGATCCGTAGCTGACCAGCAGGGCTCGGGCGCGCTTCGCGGTCTCCTCGGGTACGGCCAGCGCCAGCCGTACGAGCTGACCGACGTCCGTCGTGCGCAGGACGGGCACCGGATCGCGGTGCTCCACGGCCTCGCAGACGGCGAGCACGAGGTTGAGGAAGCCGTGCCGGTCGACGCCGAGCGCGGGGTCGAAGTGGCGCACGGCGTGGTGCAGCCCGGCCGTGGCCTTGAACGGGATGTCGTGGCTCACGCAGTGGCGGATGAAGGCGCCCAGGTGCTCGGCGGGCGGGAAGGCGTCGGCGCTCAGCCCGCCGCAGCGCACCTTGAGCCCGGCGCCTTCGGGCAGGCCGGTGACCTGGGATCGGGCCGGGACCTCGATGAACAGGCGGACGCCCGGCGGCAGGTCCAGGCGGCCGGCCTCCTCGGGCGGCAGCCGTACCTCCAGGAAGTCGACGGGGAGGTCGTCGAAGGCGGGCAGGTCGTCGGTGTCGAGGATCAGGCCCATGCGGGCGGGCCTGGACTCGGCGCGGCGCAGGCTGTCGAGGCGGGAGGCCGGGCACAGGAAGCGGTGGGTGAGCAGGAGGCCGGCCGCTTCGGCGTCGCGCCGGTGCCTGGCGAGGGCCTCGTCCATGGGCAGCGAGGTCGGCGGGAACAGGCCGGCGTCGTCGACGAGGGCCGTGAACAGGGGGTTCATCGGGCCCAGGTCCAGGCGTAGCCGGGATCCTCGCACGACAGGGCGCCCTGGCCGAGGTCGAGCGGGCGGAAGGTGTCGACCATGACCGCCATCTCGCTGGTGTGGGTGGCGCCCGCCTCGATCACCGCCTCGACGGCGCCGGGCTGCGGGCCGTGCGTGAAGCCGGCCGGGTGCAGCGAGATCGAGCCGACGTCGATGCCGGATCCGGCCCGCGCGGAGTAGTCGCCGCCCACGTAGAACATGAACTCGTCGGAGTCCACGTTGTGGTGGTTGTAGGGGATCGGCACGGCCTCGGGGTGGAAGTCCAGCGGCCTCGGCATGAACGAGCAGACGACGAAGCCGGGCCCCTCGAAGGTTTGGTGGACGGGCGGCGGCGCGTGCGTCTTCTTCACGACCGGCTCGAAGTCGTCGATGTTGAACGCGTAGGGGTAGAGGTAGCCGTCCCAGCCGACCACGTCGAAGGGGTGGTTGCGGTAGACGAGCCTGGTCAGGCCGCCGCGGGTGCGGACGAGGACCGGGACCTCCTCGCCCTCGGCGGTGAAGGGCTCCTGCGGGGTGCGCAGGTCGCGCTCGCAGTAGGGGGCGTGCTCCAGGAACTGGCCGTACTGGGAGAGGTAGCGCTTGGGCGGCCTGACGTGCCCGGCGGCCTCGATGGCCAGCACGTTCACGGTGCCCGAGGGCACCCAGCGGTGGATGGTGCCGGTCGGGATGACGACGTAGTCGCCCTCTCCCGCCTCGATGACGCCGTAGGTGGACTCGAAGCGGACGCTGCCGCGCTGGATGTAGACGCACTCGTCGCCCATGGAGTTGCGGTACAGCTCGCTGGGGCGGTCGCTGGTGGCGTACGACAATCGGACGTCGCCGTTGGCGGCCAGCAGCATCCGGCCGGTCACCAGGTCGCCGGCGGAGGCGAGGTCCTGGGTGCGGAAGTGGCGGGGCGACAGCGGCAGGTTGGGGCTGGCCGAGGTGGGCAGGAGCGGTTCGACGGCCTCGGCCTTGACGATCGCGGTGGGCAGATAGCGGTGGTAGAGCAGGGAGGAGTCGGATGAGAAGCCCTCTTCGCCCATCAGCTCCTCCGCGTACAGGCCGCCGTCCGGGCGCCGGAACTGCACGTGGCGCTTCCTGGGTACCTCGCCTACGAGCCGGTAGTACGGCATCTCTCTCACTCCGTCCGGTTATCGGACACTTATGTCCTCTATGTGTAACTACCGTCCTTCATGGCGGGCCGTACTGTCAACCAAGGGCGGCGGCGAGTTCCCCGGCCGCCACCACGACGCGCGGTCCCGTGCCCTCGGCGAGTCCGCCGAAGCTCACCACCCCCACGGACGCCTCCAGCCACGGCAGCCCCGTCACGGGCGCGGCGATGCCACGGGCGCCCTCCTGGAGTTGGCCCTCCGTGACCTGGTACCCGGTGTTGCCGTCGCGCATGGCGAGGATGGCCTGTCCGGCCGCGCCCTTTGCCAGGGGATGCCGCGAGCCCTCGCGGTAGGCCACGTGCAGGTCGGTCCAGGACGGCTCGACGACCGCGACCGCCAGCCCGTCGTCGCCCTCCGCGACGGTCAGGTGCGCGGTGGCGCCCACCTCCTCGGCCAGCCGCCGCAGCGTCGGCAGCGCCGCCGCACGAAGAAGCGGCTGTACGGCCTGCGCCAGCACCAGCACCCCGAACCCGAGATGCACCCGCCCCTCGGCGTCCCGGCGCGCGAAGCCCTCGTTCATCAGCGTCGTCACCAGCCGGTACACCACCGGCCTGCTCAGCTCCAAGGAGGCGGCCAACTCGGTCGGCGTACGGCCCCCGTGCCCGTCGGCGAGCAGCCTGAGCAGGCGGAGCCCGCGCTCCAGGGTCTGGGCGGATTCAGCGGCCATGCAGTTGATTATGCGTGGTGCTGGTGTGACGCTCCGCACCGAAGCGGGTAAGTACCCGGTTAGTCGGACCGGGGGGTAAATATGCGGCAAATGTGGCTTGTCCTGATCGGCGGACTGGCTATCTGCGCGGTGATCCCCGCTCTGCCTTCGGTCGGGGAGCGCGCCTCCTCCCTGATCCGCGGCGAAGGAAGCACCCCGCCCAGGACCTCCGAACCCGGCCTGCTGGTCGAGAGCACCTTCTACGCGACCCAGGGCATCGAGGTCGGTGAGCGCATCCTGCCCTTCGACGAGGACGCCCAGATCCGCCCGAAGGAGGTGGCGCCGGGCGTCAGGGTCGACGAGGGCGGCAACCTCCAGGGCAAACCGCTGAGACCCGGCACCTTCTCCTCGCCGGTCGAGCTCTGCCGCGGGCGTACCTGCGAGGAGGACACGATCACGCTGATCGTCTATCGGAACGTTCCATGGGCGCCCGGCAACCTCACCTTCCCCGGCAGGGTCGGCCAGCCGATGAACAGCGAGATCTCGATCAGCGGCGGCCCGACCGGCGTCCTGCCCACCTTCACCGTCACCGACTACGACAAGCTGCCGGAGGGCGTGAGCATCGGCCCCGACGGCCACGTCGGCGGCGTGCCCACCGTGAGCGGGCACTACGAGGTGCCCGTGCGCATCTGCGTGGCCGGCAACTGCGCGGGCGTCGTGGTGAAGATGATCGTGGTCTGAGGGGTCTTGCGGCGGGCGGCGCGGAGCGGCCACGGTGGTGGCATGAAATCGGTCATCGTGGTCGGAGCGGGTATTTGGGGCGCGTCGCTGGCTTTGCGGCTGGCCGAAACCGACTGGCGGGTGACGCTGGTCGAACAGCACAAACCCGGGCACGTACGGCAGGCCAGCGCCGGCGAGACCCGGCTGCTGCGCGCCGCGCACGGGGAGGACGAGTGGTACGCGCGGTTCTTCTGGCAGGCGCTCGACGGATGGCGCCGCCTGGAGGAGCGGGCGGGCGAGCAGCTCTACCACGAGGCCGGGATGATGTGGCTGGCCCAGGACCCCGACGGATGGGAGCAGGCCAGCGCACGGGTGCTGAAGGACCTGGACATCCCCTGCGAGGTGCTGGAACCGGCCGACGGCGGCAGGTTCTTCCCCGAGTTCCGGCCCGGCGGGCTCAGCTTCCTGCTCTGGGAGCCGAAGGCCGGGGTGGTCAGGGCGCGGCGGGCCACGCAGGTGACGGCGGCGCTGGCCGTACGGGCGGGGGCGGAGCTCGTCAGGGCGCGGGCGCGGCCCGCGGACGGCGGGGTCGTGATCGACGGGCGGACGGTGACCGCGGACCGGGTGGTCTGGGCGACGGGGGCGTGGATGCCGGAGCTGTTCGAGGCGCCGCTGACCGTCACCAAGCAGGACACGCTGCACTTCGCGGTGCCGGCCGAGTGGAGCGTGCCCGGCATGCCGGCCTTCGTGGACTACAGCGCCTCGTTCTACGGGCACGGCGACGTGGACGGGGTGGGGATGAAGGCCACCTCCGACGTGGAGGGCGGGCCGTACGAGCCGGAGAACGGGCCGCGGACCGTGGACGCCGCGGGCGTGGAGCGGGCCAGGACCTATCTCGCGCGCCGGTTCCCCTCGCTGGCCGCCGCGCCGGTGCTGTTCAGCCAGGTCTGCCAGTACGCGCTCACGCCCGACGCCGAGTGGATCATCGCCGAGACCGCGCCGGGCGTGTGGCTGCTGGGCGGGGACTCGGGGCACGGGTTCAAGCACGCGCCGGCGCTGGCCGCGTACGTGGCGGGGGTGCTGGACGGCGAGCACGAGCCCGACGCGCGCTTCCGGCTCGGCGTGCGGGCGCCGAGCAGGGGCCTGCGGACGAGCGGAGAGGCCAGGTAAGGCCAGCCCTACTTGCGGTTCGGGGGAGTGCGGGGCAGCTCAGGACGGTGATCGCGGCGCAGACTGCGGGCAGGAACTCGGAAAGGAACCAAGATGTCTGCTCCGCACTCCGTCCGCACCGCCGCGGGACTGTGGCTCACCGCGGTCGCGCTCGGCGCCGCCGAGACGGCGATCGCCGTCAGCGGCCTGCTCATCAGCGGCGAGGCGAGCGCGGGAGATCTCGCCGGGAGCGTCGGCGTCCGGATGGCGATCTTCGCCGCCGCCGTCTACCTGGCCCTCGCCCTGCGCAGGGGCAAGAACTGGGCCAGGCTCACGCTGACCGCGACCCTGGGCGTGTTCGGCACGATCTCGCTGGTCATCGGGCCCGTCCAGTACTTCCTGGCGGGCGGCACGCTGTCGGCGGCCCTTTCTTCGGCTGGAGCGGCCGATCTCGCGATGGGTGCGAGCCGGGTGCTCCACCTCGCCGCCGTGCTGGGCGCGGTGACGCTGATGTTCCAGCGCAGCGCCAACGACTACTTCGCGGGGAACTCGGGCGACGGCAGGTCGCGTACGCCGGGCGAGAGCAGGGCGGCCGCCGACACCACGCCCGCGCAGGCCGTCATCGCCGGCCTCGCTTCGACGAGTACGGCCAGGCGCCCCGCCGGCAGCGGCCCGAACAGCAGCGACCCGAGCGCGTCGTAGGCGCTCACCCGCGACAGCGCCTCGGGCGCGGGTTGGTCCCGGAGCAACCCGAGGTCCTGGCGGAAGCTGGGCACTCGCTCCCTTGTTCCGGGCGTCGGCGACATTTCTGTCAGCGGGTAACAAGACCGGCTTGGGAATGTGCAGGCGATTGGCAAGAAACGCGGTGGCGTCTGCCGTAACTTGCTGGATCGTGAGCGTGCTGATACAGCGAGTCGCCCGGTGGGCCAGGGAGATTCCCGACGCGCCCGCCTACACCTTCGTCGACCATTCGGGCGGCGGCGGACGGCACACGCTCACCTGGCGGCAGGTCGACCGCAGGGCGCGCGCGCTGGCCGTGCGGGTGCGGGAGCTGACCGCGCCGGGCGACCGGGTGGCCGTCCTCGCGCCCCAGGGCCTCGACTACGTCGCCGCCATGATCGGCACGTTCTACTCCGGGACCGTCGCGGTGCCGCTGTTCGCGCCCGGCCTGCCCGGCCACGCCGACCGGCTGGCCCGCGCCTACTCCGACGCCGAGCCCGCCCTCGTGCTCACGACCACGTCCGCGCTGCCCGAGGTGCGCGCCTTCGCGGACGGCGCCGCCGTACTCGCCGTCGACACCGTCTCCGACCTGCTCGCCGACGAGTGGGAGGAGGTGGCGCTCGGGCCGGACGACCTCGCCTACCTGCAGTACACCTCCGGCTCCACGCGGCGGCCCACCGGCGTGGAGATCACCCACGGCAACGTCGAGGCCAACGCCCTGCAGCTCTGGGAGGCGTTCGACGCCAAGCCGCGCACCTCCGTCGCCGCGCTCTGGCTGCCGCTCTTCCACGACATGGGGCTGATCGCCACCATCGCGCTGCCCATCGTCGGCGGCAACCAGGTGGCGTTCATGGACCCGGTCGCCTTCGTCATGAACCCCGTGCGCTGGCTGCGGCTGCTCAGCGAGTTCGACGACGTCTACACCGGCGGGCCCAACTTCGCCTACGAGTACACGGCCGCCCGGGTCAGCGAGGCCGACAAGGACGGGCTCGACCTGTCCGGCGTGCGGGTCATGCTCAACGGCGCGGAACCGGTCAGGCCGGGCACCGGCGCCGCCTTCCACGCCGCCTTCGCGCGCTGCGGGCTGCGGCCGCAGGCCCACACTCCCGCGTACGGCCTGGCCGAGGCGACCGTGTTCGTCTCCGCCGCCGGGTGTGACGAGATGACCAAGGTGACCGAGTTCGACCGGGACGCGCTCGGGGAGGGGCGGGCGGTGCCGTACACGTCGGGGGCCAGGAGCACGCTCGTCTCCTGCGGGCGGCCGACCGGGCAGCGGGTGCGCGTCGACGCGCCGGAGGGTCACGTCGGGGAGATCCTCGTCCAGGGGCCGAACGTCGCCCGCGCCTACTGGCGCGATCCAGAGCGCAGCGCGGAGGTGTTCGGATCCGGCTGGCTGCGCACCGGGGACCTCGGGGTCTTCCACGAGGGCGAGCTCTACGTGACCGGGCGGATCAAGGACCTGATCATCGTGGACGGGCGCAACCACTACCCGCAGGACATCGAGGCGACCGTCCAGGAGGCGTGCGCGGCGGTGCGGCGCGACCACGTGGCCGCCTTCTCGGTGCCGGGCGCGGACGGGGAGCGGCTGGTCGTCGTGGCCGAGCGCTCGCGGCGCGGGCTGGGGGCGGACCGGGCCGAGGTGGCCAGGCTGGTGCGGGCCGCAGTGGCCAGGAAGCACGACCTTGCCGTGCACGACGTGGTGCTGGCGGCGGCGGGAGCCGTACCGAGGACGTCCAGCGGGAAGATCGCGCGGCGGGCCTGCCTGCGGGCCTACCTGGAGGACGCCTTTGTTTGAGTCGGCCGGGCGGATCGTCTATCGCGGCAGGTGGACCCTGCTGGTGCTGAGCCTCGCCCTGGCGGTGCTGGCCGCGCCGTTCGGCATGGAGTTGTTCGGGCGGATGACGGACGGCGGGTTCGAGGACCCCAAGGCCGACTCGACCACGGCCGCGCGCTGGGACGACGCCTGGTACGGCGGCGACGCGCCCGACGTGGTCGTCCTCTACCGGCATCCGCGGGTCAAGGTCGCCGACCCCAGGTTCAAGAAGGCGGTGCACGACTCGCTGCGGCGGCTGCCCGCGGCCCACGTGCGCAAGCTCGCCACCTACTGGACCACCGCCGCGCCCCGGATGGTCTCGAAGGACGAGCACTCCACCTACGCGCTGATCACCCTGCGCGGCGGCCCGCAGACCAAGCAGCGCGCCTACGCCGAAATCAAGGACCGGCTCGCCGTCGAGAACCTCCAGGTCAAGGTGGGCGGCTCGGTTCCGCTGGTGAAGGAGCTCAACGACCAGACCGCCCGCGACCTGGCCAGGGCCGAGGCCATCTCGATGCCGGTGCTGCTCGTGCTGCTGGTGATCGTCTTCGGCAGCCTGGTCGCCGCGGGGCTGCCGCTGCTGGTCGGGCTGCTGGCCGTGATCGGCGCGCTGGCCCTGCTGCGGCTGCTGACCGAGGTGACCGAGGTCTCCGTCTTCTCGCTCAACGTCGTCACCATGCTCGGGCTGGGGCTGGCGATCGACTACTCGCTGTTCGTCCTCAGCGCCTTCAGGGAGGAGGTACGGCGGGGCGCCACCAACGAGCAGGCCGTCGTCCGCACGATGGCCACGGCCGGGCGGACCGTGGCGTTCTCCGGGCTCACCGTGGCGACGGCGTTGCTGGGGCTGCTGCTGTTCCCGCAGATGTTCCTGCGCTCGATCGGGCTCGGGGCGGCGGCGGTGGTGCTCGTGGCCATGCTGGCCGCGCTCGTCGTGCTGCCCGCGGTGCTGGGTGTGCTGGGGCGGCGGGTGGACGCGGTGCGGGTGGTCCCGGTCTTCACGGGAAACGGCATCTTCTGGCGCCGCATAGCCACCAGTGTCATGAAAAAGCCGGTTTTATACCTCGTTGGGGTGATGGTGGTGCTGGTGGCGCTGGCGCTGCCGTTCGCGCACGTGAAGTTCGGCAACGTCGACCACCGCGTCCTGCCCGCCACCGCCGAGTCCCGGCAGGTCGCCGAGGCCGTCGACCGCGACTTCGCGCGCAACTCCATGGCCGCCGTAGACGTGCACGTCCTCGTCGAACGCCACTTCTCCGGCCGTCCCGCCACCCCGGGACCCGTGGGCCAGGGCTACACGCCCGTCTCCGCCGTCACCCCGGTCAGCCCGCTCGACGCGAAACCCTTCGCCGACCGCATCGACGCGCTCGACGGCGTCACCGGGGTCGACCTGGCCGGAGTCTCCCAGGCCAACGGCGCCGTCCGGCTGTCGGTCCGCTACGACTCCGACCCCATGTCCGAGCGGGCCCAGCGGATCGTCACCCTCATCAGGTCCATGACGCCCGAGCCCAACCTGCGGGCGGTCGTGGTCGGCGGATCGACGGCGGCGCAGATGGACCTGATGGCCAGCCTGGCCGCCGTGCTGCCGTGGATGGCGCTGGTGGTGTGCGGGGCGACGTTCGTGCTGCTGTTCCTGGCGTTCGGCTCGGTGGTGCTGCCGGTCAAGGCGCTGCTCGTGAACGTGCTGTCCATCGGCGCCTCCTTCGGCGTCATCGTCTGGGCCTTCCAGGACGGGCACCTGGCCTCGGTGCTCGGGTTCACGCCGACCGGGACCGTCGAGGCGACCGTGACGGTGCTGATCCTGGCGGTGGTGTTCGGGCTGTCGATGGACTACGAGGTGTTCCTGCTGTCTCGGGTGCGGGCGGAGTGGCTGCGGACGCGGGACAACGCCGCGGCGGTGGCGCTCGGGCTGGAGCGGACCGGCGGGGTCATCACCAGTGCGGCGTTGTTGCTGCTCGTGGTGATCGGGGCGTTCTCCACTGCTGGGATCACGATCGTGAAGCTGCTGGGGGTGGGGATGTTCGTGGCGATCGTGGTGGACGCGACGTTGGTGCGGGCGTTGCTGGTGCCTGCGGCGATGCGCCTCATGGGCGGGGCCAACTGGTGGTCGCCGCGCTGGCTCCAAGCCCTCCACACCCGCCTCCCCGACCCCCACGCCCCCCGCCCCCACGCCCCCAACCTCCCCCACGCCCCCAACCTCCCCCACGCCCCCCGCCTCCCCCACGCCCCCGGTCTTCCCCACGCCCGCGCCCCTCGCGTTCCCGACTCCCAAGCCGCCCGCCTTCCACAACCCCACGCCGTTGGCCCTCCGGACCCTCGCGCTCCGGTGCACGCGCTGGGGTCCGAGGGGGTGCGGCCGCGTGCCCTGGGCGGGGCGGCTCCGGCTCGGGTCATCAGGCCCAACCCCGACGGGCCCGGGTGGTACTGGGAGGGCACGGACGGGGCTCCGGTGGGCGGGGTTGGCGGGCGGGTGGTGTTCGGGGCCGACACCGACCCCGAGCCCGTGGCGGCCGAACACGAGCCGCCGGCCGTGGAGCGCCCGCGTGCGGCGCCGGCTCACGGGCCTGTGGTTGCCGAGCGCGGGCTTGCGGGGGGTGGGCGCGGGCCGGAGGCGGGTGGGCCGTTGCGGAAGTTGCCCTACTCGCGGCGGGAGGAGCCGGTCAAGGCGGTGGAGGGTGGTGGGTGGGTCAAGGTTACGGCGGGCCGTACCAGGGTGGTGAAGGCCGTGCCGGGCGGGTGGGTTTGGGCGGAGGTGGACCCGTGACCGTGGCCGCCGTCCGGGTGAGCAGGGCTCGGGGCGGGCTGTTCTGGGTGGTGGGGCTGGCGGGGTTCGTGACGACGCTGGACAACACGGTCGTGACGGTGGCCGTGCCCACGATGCGGCGGGAGCTGGGGGTACGGCTGGCGGCCATGGAATGGGTCGCCACCGGGTATGTGATCACGTTCGCCGGACTGATGCTCGCGGGCGGGCGGCTGGCCGATCTGTGGGGAAGGCGGCGGGCACTCGTGGCGGGAATGGCGGTGTTCAGCGGGGCGTCGCTGGTCGCAGGGCTGGCGGGGACCGTTCAGGTGCTGGTGGCGGCGCGGGTGGTGCAGGGGGCAGGGGCGGCGCTGGTGCTTCCTGCCACGCTGGCCGTGCTGGCGGGCGTGGGGGAACGGCGGCGGTCGGCGGGCATCGCGGTGTGGATGGCAGCCGGGGCGGCGGCGCTGGCGCTCGGGCCGGTGGTCGGCGGGTACCTAAGCGAGCACCTGCACTGGGGATGGGTGTTCCTGATCAACGTGCCGCTGGGGGCGGTGGTGATCGGGCTGGCGTTCGTGGCGGTGCCCGGTGCGGCGCGGGCGCGGGGGCGGTGGTGGGCGGGGCTGGATCTGCCGGGGCTGGCGTGTTCCGGGGTGTTTCTGGCGGCGGGGACGTTCGTGCTGATCCACGGGGTCGAGTACGGCTGGGCCCGTCCGGCCGTCGTCGCGTGCGCGGTGGTGAGCCTGGCGGCGGGGGTGGCGTTCGTGGTGGTGGAGCGGCGGGCGGCGCGGCCGATGGTGGACCTGGCGCTGTTCCGTGCCCGGAGCTTCAGCGGCGGGGTCGTGGCGCAGGTGCTGTGGGGGCTCGGGGTGAACGGCGTGTTCTTCTACACCGCGATCTTCCTCCAGGACGTGCTGGGGTTCTCGCCGTCGGCCTCCGGGGTGGCGTTCGTGCCGCTGGCGTTGCTGGTGGTGGCGTGCGCGCCCGTGGTGCCGTGGGTGGAGCGGTGGGCGGGAGCGGGGCGTACCGTGGCGGCGGGTCTCGTGCTGGTGGCCGCGGGGATGGTCGTGGCGGCCTTCCTGCGGCCGGGGGACGGCTGGGCCGAACTGCTGCCCGCGGTCTGCGCGATCGGGGTGGGGTCGGCGCTGACGATGCCGCTGGGGTCGGCGGTGCTCGGCGCGGTGCCCGAGGAGCGGGCCGGGGTGGCGGGCGGGGTGTTCAGCGTGAGCCGGGAGGTGTCCGGGCTGTTCGGGATCGCGGGGGTGGGCGGGGTGGTGCACGCCTCGGGGACGTTCGCCGCCGGTTACCCGGCCGGGCTGCTCGCCGCCGCCGTGCTGGTCCTGGGCGGGGCGCTGGTCAGCGTGGTGAGCCTGCCGTGAGGGTGGCGGTGCTGGCGCTGGGGTCGCGGGGTGACACGCAGCCGTGCGTGGCACTGGCCCACGGCCTGGCCGCACGCGGGCACGACGTGGTGCTCGTGGCAGCGCGGCGGTACGGCCCGTTGACCGGAACCGGGGTCGCAACCGGAACCGGGACCGGGGCCGGGGCCGGGACCGGCAGCGAGAGAGGGGACGGGGTCGGAACCCAGGGTGGGGTTCGGTTCTCCGGGTTGAGCGTGGATCCGGTGGCGGTGGCGGAGAGTCCAGAGGGGCGGGCTTGGCTGGAGAGTGGGCCGCTGGGGTTCGTGCGCGGGTTCAGGACCGTCGTGGAGCCGCTGGCCGAGACGCTGGTGTCCGAGGTGGACGCGGCCTGCCGGAAGGCGGATCTGGTCCTGGCCCCGGCGCTCGGCGCGTTCGGGCGGCACCTGCACGACCGGTACGGCCTGCCGTACCGCATCCTGCACTTCCAGCCCGGCCACCCCACGACCGCCTTCCCCAACCCGCTGATCCCCGCGCGGTCCTTGGGCAGGCTCGGCAACCGGGCCAGCTACGCCGTGGTCGAGCGGCTCGGCTGGCTGGTGCTGGCCCGGATGGTGAACCGGCTGCGGGCGCGGACGCTCGGGCTGGGCCGGCTGCGGGGGAGCCCGTTCGCCGCCGACCGGAGAGAGGGGGTGCCGGTGTTGTGCGGGTTCAGCGAGCACGTGGTGCCGCGTCCGGCGGACTGGCCCGCCCACGTGCGGCAGACCGGGTACTGGACCTCGCCGGGAGGGAAGCTGGCGGACGAGGTGGCGGAGTTCGTCGAGGCGGGGCCGCGGCCGGTTTACGTGGGGTTCGGGAGCATGGTGCCGGGCGATCCGGCGGCGACGGCCGAGCGGGTGCTGGTGGCGCTGCGGCTGGCGGGGGTGCGGGCCGTGGTGCAGGGGCTGCCGGTGGAGCGGTCGGCGGCGGTGCTGCCGGTGGGGGAGGTGGCGCACGAGGCGTTGTTCGCCCGGGTGCGGGCGGTCGTGCACCACGGCGGGGCCGGGACCACGGGGGCGGCGCTGCGGGCGGGGGTGCCGAGCGTGGTGTGCCCGTTCTTCTCCGACCAGCCGTTCTGGGGACTGCGGGTGGCGGCGCTGGGGGCGGGGCCGCCGCCGTTGCCGATCTCGCGGTTGGTGGCGGGGGAACTGGCCGCGCGGCTGCGGGCCGTACCGCTATATGAGGAAAAATCGCAGCGCATCGGGCGGTTACTGCGCGCTGAAGACGGAGTGAAGAACGCTGTCGATCTCATTGAAGAGAGCTGATCGTCCCAGTAGTGTGCTTCATGCCCCCTTGATCCTCCCAGAGTAGGTGCCATGCGACTTCGTCCGCTCATCGTCACCGGACTCGCACTGTCGATGCTGGGCATCGGGATTCCCGCCTGGTCGGCGGACGACCCCCGTAGCTGCAACGACCTCATGTCGAGCGACACGCCCGCCTACGTCATGTGCACGTGGCTGGCCACGCCCGAGGAGGCCGCCGACATCGCGAAGTTCTGGCTCGACAACGACGGCGAGAACATGAAGAACGCCGGGCCCAACAGCGAGGTCGGCGTCGACTGCAGCGAGGCCGAGAACGCCTGCGACCCCAACCTTGAGGGCGACGGCGAGATGCACGACGTCGGCTCGCCCGACGTCGAGGGGTCCGAGGACGGCGGCACGCCCGACGCCTGCCCCGACGGCGGCAAGTGCCACATCGACCCCGACGAGGTCTCCGCGACCGAGGCCGCCGCCGCCGAGAAGACCGCGGCGGGACAGAGCGCCAAGACCGCGCGCACCGACGGCATGCGGGTGTGGATCGACGCCGAGCTGGCCGACGACTGGAAGGCCGGCACGCTGGCCGAGGCCGCCAAGAAGGTCGCCGCCCTGGCCGCCCAGCCGGGCGTGGTGGGTGTGCGGTTCAGCTCGCAGCTCGGCTACAACAAGACGCTGCAGACCGCGGAGGAGCTGGACAAGTTCGTCGCGGAGGCCGCCCACGCGCTGCGCCAGGCGGTGCCGGGCAAGAAGCTGGCCGTGCACACCGTCGTACCGGCTCTGGGCTGTGGCGCGAACGAGGCGTGCAAGACGGAGATCGCGAAGAAGTACCCGCTGCTCGACCCCGAGAAGGTCGGCGCCTGGCTGAAGGCGGGCCTGGTCGACCAGCTCGCCCTGGACAGCGGCCACCTGTCCACCGAGTACGCCACCTGGCGGATCGACGCCGCCGAGGCCCAGCGCAACCAGTGGATCCAGGTCAGGGCCCGCGCCTGGGACTCCTGGGCGCACATCGCCGCCGAGGACGCCGTCTTCACCGGCCCCGGCGCCTCCCAGCTCACCGCCGAGCAGGCCACGCAGACCATCACCGACCGCGTCGCCACCCCGCTGCAGGCCGACGCCGCCGAGACCGTCATCCTCTGGACCCGCTGGCAGGACGCCAAGGGCTCGGTCAACCGGGTCCTGGGCGACAAGCTCGCCGACAACGCCACGTGGGAGCAGCTCAAGAAGCTCGACGCGGTCAAGGCCAGGCTGGCCACGATCTACGACCCGGCGACGCCGGAGGTCGACCAGGCCACCGACCTGAAGAAGCTGTCCGAGGTCTTCTCCACGGTGTACGTGCGCGCTTCCTGAACCTCGCGAAAAAAAGCCCGTGCCGTCCGGCGCGGGCTTTTTTCTTTTCCTTTTCGGTGGCAAAGAGCGGACACCGGCCTTGCCCTCATCGATTTCCTGACAGAAAGTCAAGGCGTCATAGGCACGGCCCGCGACCGAGGAGGTACCCCCATGGTCAGACGCTGGTTATCCATCGCCTTCGCGATCTGCGCGACGGCGATTCTCGTGGTGCCGCCCGCCGCGGCGCTGGTGCTGCCCACGCCGCGGGCCTTCGTCTCGAACCTGGACCTGGACTGTTTCAAGACAAACCCTTATCAGCCGCCCACGACCACCCTTACGCTCAGGCACCTCAATCCGCAACTGGGTGACCTGCCCATTCAGCAGGTCACGCTCGGCGCCCGCGAACAATTATGTGTTCCGGTCGCCAAAAACAATGTCATTCCGCCGCCCGGCGTCCTCGACTTCGTCAGGTTCGTCGACCTGTCGTGCTACCGGGTCACCGGTCCCTCGGTGAACAGGACCCTCGTCCTCCACCACCTCAACCCGGTCCTGCAGAACCAGCCGCGCAAGCAGGTCGTGCTGAACCAGCCGCAGCAGCTCTGCGTGCCGGTGGTCAAGAACGGCGTGGTCCCGTCCGCCGAGGTCCTCTCCGTGATCCGCCACATCGACCTCGAGTGCTACGGCTTCACCCCCAACCCGCTCATGAACCAGGTGCTGAACCTCAGGCAGCTCAACCCGGTGCTGGCCAACGTCCCGCCGGCGAACGTGCAGGTCCTGGCCGCCCGCCAGCTCTGCGTGCCCGTGCAGAAGCGCGGTGACGAGATCCCCGCCGCGACGCTGAACATCGTGCGCTGGCTCGACCTGGAGAAGTACGACGTCGGCGCCGCCGCCACCGCGCCGATCACGCTGAACCTGCGTCACCTCAACCCCGTCCTCGGGCACCTGCCCGGCGAGACGGCGACGCTCACCGGCCGCAACCAGCTCGCCGTGCCGGTGGCCAAGAACGGGATGATCCCGCCCGGCTGATCGGTAGAGGGGGATGACGCCGTACGGCACCGGCCCGGGCCGCCCGGCGTCGGCGGGGTCAACGACCGCTGGACAACCGCCAGCCGTCCTTGGCCCCGCCCTTCAGCCCGAGCGCGGAAAGGATCATCGGGAAGGACGCCTTGAACTCCCGCGTCCAGTACGGCCAGGTGTGCGTGCCGTTGGAGTACAGATTGAGCGTGTGCCGGATGCCGAGCCCGTTCAGCCGCCGCGACAGCGCCTTCGCCGTGTACGCCGAGATCGGTTCGCCGAGGTGCGCCGGATGCCAGGGGGAGCCGGGCGGGTCCAGCGGGCCGAGGAAGCTCGTGGTGCCGCTGGAGATGTACAGGCTGGTGCCCTTCAGGCCCGGCGCGAGCGCCATCGGGTCGTTCATCGCCCAGACCTTCGCGTCCTTGACCGGGTCGCCCCAGAGGGCCTTCGGGTTCTGCTTCTCGCTGGCCTGCGCGTTCATGATGATCTCGGGGACGCCCGGGAGCCGGGTGGCCAGGATGCCGCTGTAGGAGCCGGCGAAGCGGAACATTCCGGGGTATCGGGCGGCGTACTTCATCGCTCCGTAGGCGCCCATGGACAGGCCCGCCACGGCGCGCCGCGTGCCGCCTCGATAGCCGATCTCCACCAGGCGGCGCACCTCGTAGGTGTGGAAGGTGGCCCATTTCGGGGCGCCGCCGCGGCCGGCGTTGTGCCAGTCGGAGTAGTTGCCCGCCCGGCCCGCCTCCGGCATGACGACGATCGCGTCCACGTTCTCGGTGAACGCCGCGACGTCGGTCATCCGGGTCCACGAGGTGTAGTCGTCGGCGCCGCCGTGCAGCAGGTACAGCACCGGCCAGGTCCGGCGGGCCGACTTCGACCAGCCTTTGGGCAGCAGCAGGCGTACCGGCATCATCCGCCCGATCGACGGCGAGGAGATGAGGATGTCCAGCGTGCGCGGCCCGAGCCGGCGCTCGCGCACCACACGGGCGCTGCCGGGCAGCGCCTTCTGCCAGGGCACGTAGCCGCTCCCGGCCGTGGGCCGCTCCTGCTGGGGGTTCGCCGGTACGGCCGGCGCCTTCGTCGGCCCGCCCTCCGGCACGATCGCCCAGTCGGGATCGGCCACCGCGGGCGTTGCGGCGGCGAGGGTGAGCACGACGGCCAGGGCCGGCAGGACACGCGATCGCATGGTGGGTTCCTCCGCCGGTGAGGCTAGGGCCCCGCCCGCCCGACCGGCTATGAACCCCGGGCAACGAATCGGCGCTCCAGTTGTCACCCGCGTGATAAATCGCCCCGGAGGAATGTTCGGCACGGGCCTGCCGTCGCCCCCGGCCTCCTGGGTAGGTTGGCCGATCACCCCGGCAGCATGGGAGCGCACGTGGACGTCCGTGGCTTTCTCCTTGAACGGCTCGCGGCCCGGCTGGGCGGCGAGGAGGTCGATCCGGACCGGCCGCTGGAGGAGTACGGGCTGTCGTCCAGGGACGCCGTGGCCATCGCCGGCGAGCTGTCCGAGCTGCTCGGCCGGGACCTGAGCCCGACGCTCGTCTGGGCGAACCCGACCGTGAACCACCTGGTCCGCGCGCTGTCCGAGCCTCCGGCGGCGGCCCGCGAGCACCGTGCCCGCGTCGGCGACGAGCCGGTCGCGGTGGTCGGAGTGGGGTGCCGGGTGCCGGGGGCGCATGGGCCGGAGGAGTTCTGGCGGCTGCTCATGGACGGGCGGGACGCGGTCGGGACCGTGCCCGGTGACCGGTGGGCGGCCTTCGACGACGGCTCGGACCGGACGGCGGCGGCGCTGGCCAGGACGACCAGGCACGGCGGGTTCCTGGATGACGTGGCCGGGTTCGACGCCGCGTTCTTCGGCATCGCGCCTGGTGAGGCGGCTGTCATGGATCCGCAGCACCGGTTGTTGCTGGAGACCGCCTGGGAGGCGCTGGAGCATGCGGGGATCGCGCCTCGGGGGTTGCGCGGGAGCCGTACCGGGACATTTGTTGGTATTTCCGGGAATGAGTATGCCTACCTGACCACCGCCGACCCGGCCCGGGTGGATGCCTGGACGGCGACCGGGGCGGCGCTGAGCATCGCGGCCAACCGGCTGGCGTACCTGCTCGACCTGCGCGGGCCCTCCCTGGCCGTGGACACCGCCTGCTCGTCCTCGCTCGTGGCGACGCACCTCGCGGTCCGCAGCCTGCGCGAGGGGGAGAGCGACCTGGCCGTGGCGGCGGGCGTCAACCTGCTGCTGTCGCCGATCGTCACGATGGCCTTCGACCAGGGCGGCGGCACCTCGCCCACCGGCCGTTGCCGGGCCTTCGACGCGGCGGCCGACGGGATGGTGCGCGCCGAGGGCTGCGGCGTGGTGGTGCTGAAACGGCTGGCCGACGCGCTGCGCGACGGCGACCGCGTGCTAGCCGTGATCACCGCCACCGGCGTCAACCAGGACGGCCGCTCCAACGGCCTGGTCGCCCCGAACCCGGAGGCGCAGGAGACGCTGCTCAGGCAGGTGCACGCCGGGTTGCCCGACCCCGCCTACATCGAGGCGCACGGCACCGGGACCTACCTGGGCGATCCGATCGAGGCCGGCGCCGTGGCCGCCGCCTTCCCCGGCGCGGCCGTACTGCTGGGCTCGGCCAAGTCGAACCTCGGCCACCTGGAGGCGGCGGCGGGCGTGACCGGCCTGATCAAGACGGTCCTGGCGCTGCACCACGGCGTCATCCCGCCCAGCATCCACGTCACCAACCCCAACCCGCACATCCCCTGGGACCGCCTGTCCGTCGTCACCGAGCCCACCTCCTGGCCGCACCCCCGGGCCGGGGTGTCCTCCTTCGGCTTCGGCGGCACCAACGCCCACGTCGCCCTGACCGCCGCCCCTCCCGCCGTCGCGACCGCGCCCGCGACGGCCAAGCACGTGTTCGTGCTCGGCGACGTCACGGCGGACCGGGTGAAGGCCCACGCCGAACTGCTCGCCGAGCGGGCGACGGCGACAGCGACGACAGCGACAGCGACGCCGACGCCGACGCCGACGACGGCGGCAGGGACGACGGCGGCAGGGACGACCTCGCCGGCGTGGTCCCTCGCCGATGTGGCGCACACGCTGGCCAGGCGCGCGGGACGCGGGCCGGTCGCCACCGCCGTCGTCGCCGCCACCGCCGAAGAGCTCGCCGCGAACCTGCGCGCCGCCCGCCCCCTCCCGCTCCCCGCCGTCCGCACCGGTCCCGTGTGGGTCTTCAGCGGGTACGGCGGGCAGTGGCGCGACATGGGCCGCCACCTCTACGAGACCGAACCCGCCTACCGCGCGACCCTGGACGAGCTGGCCCCGCTGCTCAGGGCGGAAGCCGAGCTCGACCTCTGGGCCGGCCCCGAGGGCGTCGCCCAGGCCCAGCCCCTGATCTTCGCCTGCCAGCTCGCCCTGGCCAGGCTCTGGCAGGCGTACGGCCTTCGTCCCGCCGCCGTGATCGGCCACTCGATGGGCGAGGTGGCCGCCGCCGTCGTGTCCGGAGGGCTCGGGACGCGCGACGCGGTCCGGGTGATCTGCCGCCGTGCCCGGCTGCTGGGCACGCTCGGCGGCGGCGGCGCGATGGCGATCGTCGAGGCGGCGGCCGACGAGGTCCCCGCGACGCTGCACGTGGCCGTCCACACCTCGCCCCGGCAGACCGTCGTCACCGGCGAACCCGGCCGGGTGGCCGCCTTCGCCGAGCGGATCGCCGCCTCCGGGCGGTCGGCCAGGATGCTCACCGCCGAGGGGGCGGGGCATTCGCCGCAGGTCACGCCGTTGCTGCCGCTGATCAGGGAGGAGCTTGCCGGGATCGATCCAGGTAAGCCGATGCTGCCCTACTATTCGACGGTTCTGGATGATCCGCGGGAGGTGCCGGTCTTCGAGGCCGCGTACTGGGCGGCGGGGGCGCGTCGTCCCGTCCGGCTGGCGCAGGCGGTGCGCGCCGCCGCCGAGGACGGCTACACGGTCTTCACCGAGATCGGCCCGCATCCGCTGCTGTCCTCCGCCCTGCGCGACACGCTGACCAGGGGCGCGCTGGTGACCCACTCGCTCCGGCGTGGGGCCGACGCGGAGTTCTACGCGCAGGTGGCCGGCGTGGCCGCCGCCGTACCGCCGCGGACGGCCGGGCGGATCGTGGACGTCCCGCCCCCGCCCTGGCGACACGAGCGCCACTGGACCACACCACCGCCCCGCCCCGCCGACGGCGCACACCGTCTGCTGGGCGCACACCGCCTGCTGGGCGAGCACGGTCTGTCAGGCGGGCACGGTTTGTCAGGCGGGCACGGTTTGTCAGGCGGGCACGGTCTGTTGGGCGAGCACGTGGAGACCCCGGACGGCCACGCGTGGAGCACCCTCCTGGACGACCTGACCGAGGCCCCCTGGCGTCTGGAATCCGCCCGCTGGCACCGGCACGGCCGTCCGGTGCTGCCGCTCGCGGTGGTCGCCCGGCTCGCCCACGCCGCCGTGCGCGAGGTCTGCGGCGAGGACACCGCGCTGGACGGGGTCGCGCTGCACGCGCTGCTGCCGCTGCCCGCGCGGGTCACTGTGACGCTGTCTCGCGGGGTGGTCAGGGTCAGCGCCAAGTCCGCCGCCGGGGTCTGGAGGGTGTACGGCACCGCCGGGCTTCCGCCGGATGGAGAGCCTTTCGAGAAGGCCGCGAGGATGGCGGCGGACGGGACGCTGGAGGGTCTGGAGATCCGGGAGACCGGGGCGCACGAGGTGCCGGCCCGGCTAAAGGACAAGCTGGTCGAGCGGGTCTGGGTCGAGGCACCTTCCGAGAAGCCCACCACGGGACCGGGGCCAGGCACGGGGTCGGGGCATAGGGCGGGGTCGGGGTCCGAGGCGGGGTTGGGGTCTGGGTCGGGGTCGGGTGCGGGGTCGGGGTCTGGGGCGGGGTTGGGTGCGGGGTCGGGGTCCGGGGCGGGGTTGGGTGCGGGGTTGGGGTCTGGGGCGGTGGTCGTGGTGCCGCGTGGGCTGTCGCCCTTGGAGACCCAGGAGCTGATCCTGCGGCTGGCCCGTCAGGCGTCCACCTGCGGACGGCTGACGATCGTGACCCAGCGGGCCCAGGCCGTCCTCGACGGGGAGAGGCCCGATCCGGGGGCCGCGTCGCTGCGGGGGCTGGTCCGGGTGCTCGCCCTGGAACGGCCCGAGCTGCGGGCGACGCTGGTGGACGTGGACGACCTCTCCGTCCTTGACCAGGAAACGGGTCCTGACGATGAGGTGGCGTGGCGGGGTGGGGTGCGTTATGTCGCCAGGCTCAGGCGGGTGGAGTGGGCGCCTGCTCCCGTTCGGGAGGTGGTGGGGGCGGGGGCGTATGTGGTGACGGGTGGGTTCGGGCGGCTCGGGATGGAGGTCGCGCGGTGGCTGGCCGCCCGTGGCGCCACGCGCATCGTGCTGAACGGCCGTTCGGCGCCCCCGGCCGAACTCCCGCCCGGGGCAGTGGCGGTCGTCGGGGATCTGGCCGCCGACGGCACGGCCGAGCGGCTGGTCGAGGCGGCCACCGAGGGCGGGCTCCGGCTGCGCGGAGTGGTACACACGGCCGGCGTGCTCGACGACCGGCTGTTCGCCGACCTCGACGCCGCCGCCCTCCACAGGGTGTGGGCGGGAAAGGTGACCGGCGGGCTCAAGCTGCACGAGGCCACCCGGGCGGCGGACTGGTGGGTGGCGTTCTCGTCGGCCGCGCCCCTGCTGGGCTCACCCGGCCAGGCCGCCTACGCCACCGCCAACGCCTGGCTCGACGCCCTCTGCCAGGTACGCCGGTCGGAGGGCTCGCCCGCCATCACCGTCAACTGGGGCCCCTGGTCCGGCGCCACAGGCGCGCTGCCCGGGGTCGAGGTGCTCACCCCTGAGGAGGGGGTCGAGGCGTTGGCGGCGCTGCTGGGGCGGGGGTGGTCTGCCGGGGTGGTCAAGCTGGATCCCGTCGCGGCCCTGGCCGCCTTTCCCGAGGCCGGGCGGTTGCCGTACTTCTCGGAGGTGGTGGAAGGGGAGGCTGCGCGGGCGGGTGGGGACGTGGCCGCGCGGGTGCGTGAGCGGGTGGCGGCGGTGCTCGGCCTCGACCCGGTGTGGCTGGACGACGCCAGCGTGCTCACCGAGCTGGGGCTGGACTCGCTGGCGGCCACCCGGCTGCGCGGGCTGATCGAGTACGACTTCGGGGTGGTGGTGCCGGTGGCGCCGCTGCTCAACGGGGGGACGCTCGGGGAGCTGGTCGCGGCGGTGGGTCCGGCCCGGCCGATCGGGCCTAGGGACGCGGCCGAGCGGCAGGTGGTGCGGGTGCTGACCGGGTTGATGGGGTACGCGCCCTCGGTCACCGACACCGTGCCGCCCGAGGTGGTGCCGGTGGCGCTGGACGTGCTGGGCCGCGAGGTCGGCAGCCGGGTCGTCACCGTCGGAACCCCGGAGGCGCGCATCTGCGACCTGGCCGACGCCATCAGGGCCGTCGACGAGGTGGAGGGCGAACGCGGGCTCCTCCGCCCGCTCAACCCCCGCGCCAGACGGACGCAGGAGCGAAAGGCATTGTTCCTGGGTCATCCGGCCGGCGGGACCACCGGCGTCTACACGTTGCTGGCCTCCCGGCTGAGCGTTCCGGTGGTGGGCCTGGAGCGGATCGACGATCCGGCGCTGGGCGTGCCCGAGCGCGCCGCCCGGTACGCGGAGCGGATCCGGCGCAGTGGGCCGGGGCCGTACCGGGTGGGCGGGTGGTCGTTCGGCGGCATCCTGGCCTTCGAGACGGGCCGGTTGCTGGGCGACGACTGCGAGCTGGTGGCGATGATCGACTCCGGGCTGCCCGACGCGGTGCCGGAGGAGGACCGGCGGCTACTCCATGCCCGCAGATACGCGGATTTCGCGGGATATCTCGGGACCACGTACGGCGTGCGGGTCCGGCTGGAGGCGGACGAGCTGGCGGCGCTCGGCGAGCAGGCCCAGCTCGACCTGGCCGAGGCCCGCATCGCCGAGTCGGGCGTGCTGGCCATGCTGAGCCCCGCCATCCTCCGCCACCAGATCACCTCCCACGAGGACACCCGCGCCATCGAGCGCTACCGGCCTGAAGTCCACACCGGCCGAGTGATCCTCTACCGCAGCACCGAGCCCACCCCCTGGGCCGTCGAGGACCCGCGCTACCTGCACCACGACGACCCGGCCAGAGGCTTCGCGCCCTACAGCCCCGGCCTGGAGATCGTCGAGGTGCCCGGCTCGCACCACCTCAACCTGCTCGACCCGCCCCACGTCGAGTTCGTCGCCGCCCACCTGGAGGACCTGCTATGAACCTGGCACAGGCCGTCGTCGCCGGCGCGCCGCCCGAGGAACTGGCCCGCCTCGACGTGCCGCCCACCTACCGCGCCGCCTACATCCACCGCGACGAGGTCGGCATGTTCAAGGCCGCCGCCCACAGGGAGGGCGACAAGGACGTACGGCTGTCGCTGCACGTCGGCCAGGTCCCGATGCCGGAGCTGGCCCCCGACGAGGTGCTGGTCGCGGTCATGGCGAGCGCGATCAACTACAACACGGTGTGGTCGGCGATGTTCGAGCCGGTCCCGACCTTCGCCTTCCTCGAACGGCTGGGCCGTACCGACCCCAGGCACGACCTGTCCACACACGTGCTGGGCTCGGACGCCGCGGGGGTGGTCGTGCGCACGGGCGCGGCCGTACGCAGGTGGAAGGTCGGCGACCGGGTGGTGGCCGGACCCGCCTACGTCGACGGCGAGGACCCGATCGCCCAGCACGACGGAATGCTGACCGCGGACCTGCGGGCGTGGGGGTTCGAGACGAACTTCGGCGGGCTGGCCGACTTCGCGGTGGTCAAGGCGACCCAGTTGCTGCCCAAGCCGCGGCATCTGAGCTGGGAGGAGGCGGCCTGCAACCTGCTGTGCGCCGCGACCGCGTACCGGATGCTGGTGGGGGAGCGCGGCGCGCGGATGCGGCAGGGCGACGTCGTGCTGCTGTGGGGGGCGACGGGCGGCCTCGGCGGGTACGGCGTGCAGTTGGTCGGGAACGGCGGCGGCATCCCGGTCGGCGTGGTCAGTTCGCCGGAGAAGGGCGAGCTGCTGCGCGCGATGGGGTGCGAGCACGTGATCGACCGGTCCGGGTTCGAGGACCTGGGCGACGAGAAGGGCTGGCGGCGGCTGGGCGCGGAGGTGCGGCGGCTGGTGGGGGAGGATCCGGGGATCGTGTTCGAGCACACGGGCCGCGAGACGTTCGGGGCCTCGGTCTACGTGGCCAGGCGCGGCGGCGCCGTGGTGACGTGCGGGTCGTCCAGCGGGTACGAGCACGCCTACGACAACCGGCACCTGTGGATGAAGCTCAAGCGGATCATCGGCTCCCACGGGGCCAACCAGCAGGAGTGCCACGAGGTCAACCGGCTGATCTCGCTGGGCATGGTGCATCCGACGCTGTCGCGGGTCTACCCGCTGGAGCGCACGGGGGAGGCGGCGCGGGCCGTACAGACGAACGCGCACGTCGGGAAGGTCGGCGTGCTCGCGCTCGCGCCCGGGGAGGATCTCGGCGTCGAGGACCACGCGCTGCGCGAGCGGATCGGCGAGGAACGGCTCAGGCTGTTCCGCCGAGCGCCTGCCGGGCCCTGAGCACGATCTCCAGCTCGAAGCGGATGTCGGGGTCGGCGAGCTGGTCGCCGTAGAGCTCCTCCAACTGCCGCAGCCGGTAGCGGACGGTCTGCGGGTGCACGTGCAGCCGCGCGGCCACCTCGCCCGCCCCCCTGCCGTGGCGCAGCCAGGCCAGCAGCGTCTCGGCGAGCCGGTCCTGCTGGGTGGGCCGCAGATGCGCCAGCGGCGCCAGCCGCGTCTCGGCCAGCGCGCCGACCAGCTCCTCGTCCTTGAACACCACCAATGTCGCCATGTGGTCGGCGCACCGCAGCAGCCCGCGCGGCAGCACGCCGCGCGCGGACAGCTCCAGCGCCTCGGTGGCCCACCGCAGCGACGTCGTCGCCGAGGCAAGGGGTACGGCGGGCCCGATCGCGGCCTTCAACCCCCGGAGCGCGACGTCCAGCGCCTGGCCGTGTCCGCGCGGATCGGGCACGAGCAGGCACGGATGGGCGCGCTCCAGGCCGGTGAGCACGTCGGGCGGCAGCGCGGGCCGGCGGTAGGCGCCGTGCTGGTCGTCCAGCGCGACGCAGGCAACGGTCTTGGGCAGCCGCCACCCGGCCGCCTTGGCCAGGTCGGCGATGGCCTCCTGGCCGGCGGGCGGCTGGGTGAGCAGCAGGTCGAGCAGGCGGTTGCGGCGGCGTTCCATCTCGCCCGCGGCGTGCGCCCGCGCCTCGTCGAAGCCCTCGGCCGCGGCGTCGGCGAGCTGGTCGAGGTAGACGAAGATGGCCTCGCCCAGGTCGTAGAGCGACTGCGGGGACAGGCCGAGCGGCTCGGCGATCTCGGTGAGCCGCCGCCAGCCCACCCGGGCGCCGAGGCGCAGCGCGGTCTGCAGGGGTTCGAGGTTGCGGCCCTCGGCGGCCTCGCCCCGGCCGATCATGCGGAACGGCTCGGGGTCCCAGGCGGCGTCAGGGTTCTCGATGCGGTCGAGGAAACCGTAGATGGCCTGCTCCACGGCCATCCGGATGACCTTGATGTACACCTCGTCCGAGGGGCGGGCGTACTCGGGGATGCGGGTCTGGATCTCCTCGATCACCTCGGTGGAGACCCGGCCGATCCCCTCCCGGAGTGTCGTCAGGACGTCCGCGGGCGTCCGGGTGTCGCTCCTGATGGCCATGGTCCCTCCCGACGCCATTGTGACTGATGCGCCGAAAGAGTGGGTAGCAAGTGCTTGTTTTTGTCACCTTCCGAGGAAGTTGCCGAGCTCCTGCATGTTGATCAGGCCGTCGCCGTCGAGGTCGAGCTGCTTGACGGCCTCCTCCGCGCGCTCGATCGTGACCGGCTGGCCGAGGATGTCCATGAGCCGCACGAACTCCTCGGGGGAGATGAGACCGTCGTCGTCGGCGTCGATGAGCTTGAAGGTCGTCTCGTAGTCGTTCATTGATGTTCCTCCTGTGTCGGGTCAGACCTTAGTGGCGAACGGCTGGGGTGAGTTGAGAAATGGGATGACTTGCGGGGGCTTGTCGCAGCGGTGGGCTTTTGACACGAGGACCACGTCTACCCCGCCGATCACGCCTTTGAACGCCACCTCCGCCGCGCAGGCCGGATATATCTGGATATGGTCTGATCTCATGGGGGAGAATCTCGTCATCCACTCCGCGCCCAACCTGCGTGACGTCGGCGGCCAGGCCACCAAGGACGGCAGGAAGGTCCGCACCGGCCTGGCCTTCCGCGCGGGCGCGCTCGACCGCCTCGACGGGCGGGAGCAGCGCCGCCTGCACGACGTGGGCGTGCGGCTGGTGTGCGACCTGCGCACCTCCACGGAACGCTCCGAGCAGCCGGACCGCCTCGCGGACGGCATCGCCTACCTCGTGCTGGACGTGCAGCGCGGCGGCGGACACGGGGCCGACATCGCCGCCCTGTTCACCTCCCCCGACAAGGCGGAGGCGCTGCGCTCACCGGAGACCGCGCAGAACTTCCTCATCGAGGTCTACCGCTCCTTCATCACCAGCCCGGACGCCCACGAGGCGTACGCCGAGCTCCTGCGCGCCCTGGCCAGGCCGGGCACGCTCTTCCACTGCACCGCGGGCAAGGACCGCACCGGCTGGGGCGCCGCCCTGCTGCTCACCCTGCTGGGGGTGGAGCGCGAGACCGTCATGGCCGACTACCTGGCCAGCAACGGCCACCTTGAGGCGATGGCCGTGAGCGTCTACGACCTGGTGGCCCAGCACGGCATCGACCGTGAGCTGGTCCGCCCGCTGCTGGAGGTCCGCGAGGTCTACCTCAACGCGGCTTTCGACCAGGTCGCAGCCACCTACGGCGATATTTCGGGCTATGTACGGCAAGCCCTCGGCCTCACCGACACCGACCTCCAAGCCCTCCACGACCTCTACCTCCACTGACGACCCCCGCCGCCACCTCCACCTCGCCCCAGCCTTTGCCACCGCCACCTCGTCCCCAGCCACCTTGTCTCCAGCCACCTTGTCCCCAGCCACCTTGTCTTCAGCCACCGCCACCCGCGGCTGGCGGCGCTAGCGGCTCATCCTGGCCGCCAGGGCCGCTCCCACCCGCTGCACGTGCGCGTCGCCCGACGGGTCCAGCCCGGTCAGCGCCGCCACCCTGCGCAGCCGGTAGTCCACGGTGTTGGGATGCAGGTGCAGCGCCTCGGCCGTCGCCCGCCGGGACCGCCCGTGGCGCAGATGCACCTCCAGCGTGCGCAGCAACTCGGGATGCGCGTCCAGCGGGTCGAGCAGCGCCGCCAGCGCCCGCGAGGCCGCCGTGGGCCGGGTGAGCTGGTACTCCAGCAGCACGTCCGACAGCCGGTAGAGACCGGGACCGCGGCCGAACCAGCCGACCACGTCCAGCACCTCCCTGGTCAGCCGCATCTGGTCGGGCACCTCGGCCGGGGCGGCATGGGCAGCCGCCGCGGTCACCGGGCCGCGTCCGGCCTCCGCCAGCCGTACCACCAGAAGTTCGAGTCGCTCCCACGGCCCCGACCAGGGCAGCAACGCGGTCCCCGCGGGCCGGTCGAAGAGCGTGCCGGGCGCGAACGCCTCCAGCTCACGCTCGATCCTGTGCAGCTTGCGCCGCGTGGCGAGCGTGCCGCCCTCGCCCGCCGACAGCGACAGGACGGTGTAGGCCGGGGCCAGGCCGTCCACGTGCTCGCCGCCGAGCAGGGCCGACAGCAGGCGGTGCCGTTCGTCGCGCTCCTCGGCCGACAGCCGGCTGCGTTCGTCGAAGTAGGCGGAGGTGACCACCTCGGTGACCCGCCGCGTGTAGTCGAGGATCAGCTCGGTGCAGGCGAGCACGTCGGCCAGGTCGTCCGGCCCGGCCCGCTCGGTCAGCGCCCGCCAGGTCCCGGCGAAGGCCAGGTGGTAGGCCTCGACGAGGGCGCCGGGCGGCATGCCCTGCTCGGCGCCCCTGATCGCGGTCTCGGCGACCCGGCCGCCCGGCTCGGCGGGGACCGCGCGCTCGCGCAGCGCCTCCGACAGCGCGAGGAGGTTCTCCTCGACGAGCGCGACGATGTCGTGGGCCACTTCCCCGGCGGGCAGGTCGCGGTACTGCTCGACGTCGGCCAGCACCCGCGCCACGAGCACCCGGGCCAGCCGGGCCCGCTCGCGCGCCAGCCGGCGGTGCACGCTGACGCCGCCGATCATCAACTCTTTGTCATCGGTCACAACGAACTCTGCGAATCGCTCCAATAGATTCCTCGGTCCGGCCATTCAACTATGTAACGCATGACAACGCCCAGGGTAGGCCTCGCGGAGAAGGCCGGCTTCTTCGCCGGCAACGTGGGCAACATCGTGTTCAGCACGACGATCAACTCGTTCCTGCTGATCTACCTCACCGACGAGATCGGGCTGGCCGCCGCCGCGGTGGGCACGCTGTTCCTCGTCGCGCGCATCGTCGACGGCGTCAGCGACCCGGTCATGGGCTACGTGGTCGACCACCTGCCGGTCACCCGCTGGGGCCGCTTCCGCACCTACCTGCTGGTCGGTGGGGCGGTGGCCGCCTTCAGCTTCGTCGCGCTGTTCCTGGCCCCCGCCTTGTCGCCGGCGCCGCTGGTGGCGGTCTGGGTGGCGTACCTGCTGTGGGGGTTCGCCTTCGACCTCATGGACATCCCGCTCAACTCGCTGATCCCGGCCATGGCCACGCATCCCGGCGACCGCCGCCAGCTTTCCGGCATCAAGGCGTTCTCCTACCTGTTCGGCGGCGCGGTGGTGACCGCGGTGGCGCTGCCGCTGGCCGACCGGGCCGGCTGGCCGGCGTTCGTGGTCGGGCTGGCGGTGGTCTCGCTCCTGCTCACCTCGCTCGCCGCGACCAGGGTGCGGGAGCGCGTCACCCCCGTCCGCCAGGAGAGGTACGGCTGGCGCGACCTGGCCACCATGCTGCTCGCCAACCGGGCCGTCGTCATCCTGCTCGGCACCGTCATCGCGCTGACCGCGGCGAGCGGGGCACGCAGCGCGGGCATGGCCTACTACTTCACCTACTTCGTCGGCGACCGCGGCCTGATCGCCGTCGCCGCGCTGGCCACGGTCGTGCCGACGGCGCTGGGCACGATCGTCTTCCCCTGGCTGGCCCGCTTCCACGGCTACAAGGCGACCTTCGTCGGCGCCCTGGTCCTGGAGGCGCTCGCGATCGGCGCCCTGCTGCTCGTGCCCGCCACGGCCTGGCCGCTGGCCCTGGTCGCGCTCGGCGTGACCGCGTTCGGCGGCGGCGGCGCGCTCACCATGATCTACGTGGTCGTCGCCGAGCTCGTGGACTACGTCGAATGGCGGCACGGCTACCGCGTCGAGGGCGCGATGGCCTCGCTCGGCTCGTTCGCGGCCAAGGCGGGCGGCGGCATCGGCGCGGCGCTGACCGGCTACACGCTCGCGATGACCGGCTACCTGGCCGGACAGCAGCAGACCGCCGAGGGACTGCGCGGCATCGTGCTGGCCCAGTCGCTGCTGCCCGGCGGCCTGGCCCTGCTGGCCGCCTTGGTGTTCGCCCTGTACCCCATCTCCCGGCAACTGGCCACGCGGGTGGCCGGTGACCTGGCCCAGCGAAGGGAGTCCGATGCCGTTTCTGCCCGGTAGGTGGCGTGGCCAGTGGATCTGGTCGCCTCGCCCCACGATCCGCCCGGCCGCCCGCGGCTCGCTGCTGCCGGAGGCGTACGACCGGCGGGTGTTGTTCCGGCGCGTGTTCACGCTGGACGAGGTCCCGGACAGCGCGCCCTTCCGGGTGACGGCCGACTCCCGGTACGTCCTCTACGTCAACGGGACCGAACTGGCCCGCGGACCGGTCCGGCACGGCCCGCGCGCGCTGCACTACGACACCGGCGACGCCGCGCCCGCCCTGCGCGTGGGCCGCAACGCCGTCGCCGTCCTGGCCCGCTTCTACGGCCACGCCACCCCGTGGTGGGAACCGTCACCCCCGACCTTCACACTCGGCGGCGGCTGCCTGGTCGCCGAACTGCGCCTGGGCGAGGGATGGCGGGGCGAGGTGCGGCGGGGCGAGAAGCGGCTGGGTGAGGAGTGGCTGGTCACCGACGAGACCTGGACCTGTCACGAGCCGACCGCCTGGACCCCGGCCGAACCCAAGCACCACCTCCTCTCCCAGCTCCCCGAGATCTTCGACGCCAGGAAGCTCGCCCCCGACTGGACACTCCCCGGCCACGACGACACCGCCTGGGTGCCCGCCCAGGTCATCGAGGCCCGCGCGGTGGTCGGCGGCAACCCCGACCCCCACCCGCCCTCCGACCCGTTCGGCGCACTCCGCCCCCGCCCGATCCCACCCCTCACCTCCTCGGTACGCCAAGCCAGCCTCAGCCCCGATCTGGTGGCTGACTTTGGGCAGGTGGTCAGTGGGACGTTGCGGCTGGCCGTGCGAGGACCGGCGGGGGCGGTGGTCACGGGGGCGGTGGCCGAGGTCGTGACCCCGGCCGGACTGGAGATCGCCAACCGCTTCGCCTACACCCTGCGCGGCCACGACGACGTCTTCGAGATGACCGACCCGGTAGGCGGCAGGTACGCGGTGCTGGAGGTCACCGGCGGCGCGGAGGTGGACACGGTGGAGGTGGTGGAGCGGCTGCGCCCACGCCCGCCGGGCCCGTACTTCACCTGCTCCGATCCCGAACTGGACGCCGTCTTCCAGGCGGCGCTGCGTACCGTGGACCTGACCGCGCACGACGTCTACATCGACTGTCCCACCCGCGAGCAGCGGGCCTGGACCGGCGACTCGGTCGTGCACCAGTCCGTGGACCTGGTCGCCAACCCCGACTGGAGCCTGGCCCGCCACCACCCCGTGCTGGCCGCGCAGCCCCGTCCCGACGGGATGCTGCCGATGGTGGTCGCCGGTGACTTCGCCGCCCAGGACCTGCCGACGATCCCCGACTGGTCGCTGCACTGGATCAGGTCCGTGCACAACCTCTACCGCTACACGGGCGACCGCTCGCTCGTCGCCGGGCTGCTGGCGACCGCGGAGGGCGTGCTCCGCTGGTTCCTGCCCTTCCGTGGCGACGACGGGCTGCTGCACGACGTCACCGGCTGGGTGCTGATCGACTGGTCGCCGGTGCAGGTGCGCGGGACGAGCGCCGCGCTCAACGCCCTGTGGGGCCGGGCGCTGGCCGACTTCGCGGAGATGGCCGAGTGGCTCGGCGATCTCGGCCGAGCGCTGTGGGCGCGCGACCTGCACGTCGCCCTGGCCCGCGGCTTCGAGCTCTTCTGGGATGTACGGCGCGGCGCCTACCGCGACCACCTGCTCACCGGATCGGTCAGCGAGCACACGGCCGCCGCGGCGGTCTGCGCGGGACTGGTGCCCGGCTCCCGGCGGCCCGCGGTGCGCGACCTGCTCCTGGACCGCCGGGCCATGTTCACCCGCAGCCCGATGGGGGCCAGGGGCGCCGACCGCGGCGGCCCGCTCGCCACCGACCCGGTCAGCCTGCGCGCCGCCCCCGACTGGGACGTGGACCGGCGGGTCGTGGGGGCGCAGCCGTTCTTCCGCTACGTCGTGCACGACGCGCTGGCCCTGCTGGGCGCGGCGGACCGGATCGCCGAGCTGTGCCGCGACTGGACCGCGCTCACGGAGGCCGGGACCTTCCGCGAGTGCTGGGACGGCGGCTCCTACTGCCACGGCTGGTCCGCCACGCCCGCACGCGACCTGCTCGTCCACACCCTGGGGATCACGCCGGCCGAGCCCGGCTACGCCAAGGTGCGGGTGGCGCCCCGGCTGGGCGGGCTGGCGTGGGCGCGCGGGGCCGTACCGTCGCCGCACGGTCTGATCGAGGTCGCGGTCCACGGCACGGAGGTCGAGGTGGACGCCCCCGTGCCGGTGGAGATCGTGCGTCCCTAGGAGGTCAGACCACCGCCCCCGACCCCTCGCGGGTACGGCGGTCGCGCGGCTTGGGCGGCGCGGGCGGCGGCTGCTTGCTGCGGCGCTCCAGCGCGATGGCCGTCGGCCCGGCCACGAACGACGACGACAACGTCCCCACCACGATGCCGATGAGCAGCGCGATCGCGAAGTCGCGCAGCGAGTCGCCGCCGAAGACCGCCAGGGCCGCGAGGATGAACAGGGCGCCGAGCCCGGTGTTCACCGTGCGCGGCACGGTCTGCAGGATCGCGCCGTTCACCACGTTCGGGAACGGCGCCTTCGGACTGGCCGTCCACATCTCCCTGACCCGGTCGAAGACCACCACCTTGTCGTTGACCGAGTAGCCGACGATCGTGAGCATCGCGGCCAGGAACACGCCGTCGATCGGCTTGCCCAGCCAGGCGAACGCGCCCAGCACCAGCAGGGCGTCCACGAACAGCGCGCCCACCGCCGCCGCCCCGAACGTCCAGCGGAAGCGCACCGCCAGGTAGACGAGCTGGGCGGCCAGCGCCACGCCGAGCGCGATGAGCGCGTTGCGCCGCAGCTCCTCGCCGAGCGAGGGCCCGATCAGCTCGTCGCGCAGCTTGGTGACCTGGCCGAGCGACTCCTGGATCTTGGCCGCCTCGTCGGCGGAGATCTGGCCGGTACGCACCGAGATGGCGTCGTTGGACGACTGCACGACCGCGTTCGGGAAGCCCGCGTCGGCGACCATCTGCCGCGCGGCGTCCGCGGCGACCGGCCTGCTCGTGGCGAACTCCATGATCCGCCCGCCGGTGAACTCCACGCCGAAGTTCAGCCCGCGTACGGCCAGCCCGGCGAACGCCAGCACCAGCAGCCCGCCGGCCACCGCCAGCCAGAGCTTGCGCCGGCCCATCAGGTCGGGGTTGCGCGCGGTCAGCCACAGCCGGATCCGGCCGACCGAGCCGAGCCCGGAGAGCTTGGGCGGCACCCTGTCGATGATCCATTGGGCGAGCACGCGGGTGATGAGCATGGCGGAGATCAGCGAGGCCAGCACGCCGATCGACAGCGTCACGCCGAAGCCCTTCACCGGGCCTGACGCCAGCCAGAACAGCAGGCCGGCGGCGAGCAGGGTGGTGACGTTGGAGTCGGCGATGGCGCTCCAGGCGTTCTTGAAGCCCCGGTTGAGCGCCTGGCCGAGGCCGCTGGCCCTGGGGCCCTTGGCGCGGGTCGCGCCGGCGGCGCCGTACTCCTCCCTGGCTCTTTCGAAGACCAGCACGTTGGCGTCGACGGCCATGCCGATCGCCAGCACGAACCCGGCGAGACCGGGCAGCGTGAGGGTGGCGCCGAGCGCGACGAGGGCCGCGTAGGAGATCAGCGCGTAGGTGGCCAGGGCGAGCGCCGCCAGCAGGCCCACCAGCCGGTAGATCACGATGATGAACAGCGCGGTCAGCGCCACGCCGACGACGGCGGCCTTGGCGCTGGCGGCGATGGCGTCGGCGCCCAGCGTGGGGCCGACGGTCCGCTGCTCGACGATCTCCAGCGGCACCGGGAGGGAACCGCCCTTGATCAGCACGGACAGGTCGGTGGCCTCCTGGGCGGTGAAGTTGCCGGTGATCGAGGTACGCCCGCCGGGCATGCCCGCCCGGCACGGCGTCTCCTGGACCACCTCGGGCGAAGAAATGATCTTGTTGTCCAGCACGATCGCGACCCGGCGCTTGGGGTCGCCCATGGGCTCGCAGGCGGCGGCCCCGGTCAACTGCTGCCAGGGTCCGGGCTCACGGAAGTCCACGGTCACGAACCAGCCGGGCCCCTGCTGCGGGTCGGTACGCGCGCCCGCGTCGGTCACCCCCTCGCCGGTGATGACCGCGGGCCCGAGCTTGAGCTTCTGGCCCGACTCGTCCGGCAGGCCCTTGCCGGAGTCGTCAATGCTCTCCACCGCGTGGAAGGAGAGCTGCGCGGTCCGCCCGATCACGTCGGCGGCCTTGCGCGGGTCGAGCACGCCGGGCAGCTCGACGATGATCCGCTTCTCGCCCGAGCGGACCAGCGTCGGATCGACCACGCCGAGCGCGTCGGCACGGCGCTGCAACACCTGCAGCGCCCGGTCGGTGGCGGCGGCGTCCGCCTTGACGGTCGGCGAGTCCCTCGCCTCGAACACGAGCTGCGTGCCGCCGCGCAGGTCCAGCCCGAGCCGCGGCGACATGGTGAACGCCAGGAACAAAGAGGTCGCGATGACGGCCAGCGCCGCCACCGCGCGCCACAAGGGCGCACGTGACATGGATGCCTCCACAGGCTTGACGCCGAGACGACCGCGCGGGCCCTCGGCAGGGAAAAAGGAAGATCAGGCGCTGTGGAGTGGCGGCGCGCGGGCGGGATGGGCGCGCGGACGCTCGGCCGCGGGCACGTCGTGGTCGCCGCCCGCGCGGGCGAGGCCGCGCGCCAGCCGTACGTCAAGAGCCCTGGGCGGAGGTACGGCCAGCCCGCCGAACCCATGATGCGAACCGGCGTCCGCGGCGGCCTTCGGCTTGCCCGGTTGCGGGGCCGCGTGCCGGTGGCCGCTCTGGTCCGGTGGGGCGGCGCTGACCTGGGCGGAGATCGCCAGCACGTGCTGTGCGGGCAGGCCGCCACCCAGGAAGATCGTGGACAGCACGAGGAGCACGGCGGCGGACAACCGGCTCCTCATGCGTTCACCGTACCCCGGACCGGGTAGCAGGGACCCCGTGAGGCTGACCTATACGAGCGACCTTTGGTGGAAGAACGCCGTCATCTACTGCCTGGACGTGGAGACGTTCAAGGACGGCAACGACGACGGCATCGGCGACTTCCGCGGGCTCACCCAGCAGATCGACTACCTGGCCGGGCTCGGCGTGACGTGCCTGTGGCTGATGCCGTTCTTCCCGACGCCGAACCGGGACGACGGCTACGACGTGACCGACTTCTACTCCGTCGACCCCAGGCTGGGGACGCTCGGCGACTTCGTGGAGTTCATGCGGACGGCCAAGGACCGCGGCCTGCGGGTCATCGCCGACCTCGTCATCAACCACACCTCGGACCGGCATCCGTGGTTCGTCGACTCTAGATCCGGCCGGGACGCGCGCCTGCGCGACTGGTACGTCTGGTCGGACGAGCCGGAGCCCGACGACCCGAAGCAGATCGTCTTCCCGGACAAGGAGGACAGCGTCTGGGAGTGGGACGAGGGTTCCGAGCAGTACTACCTGCACAGCTTCTACCGGCACCAGCCGGACCTGAACGTGGCCAACCCCGAGGTGCGCGACGAGCTCGTCCGGGTGCTCGGCTTCTGGATGGAGCTCGGGCTGTCGGGCTTCCGGGTGGACGCGGTGCCGTTCGTCATCGAGAACGTCTCGCCCAAGCTGGCCGACCCGCACGACTTCCTGGCCGACCTGCGGGCCTTCATGAGCCGCAGGGAGGGCAGCTCGATGCTGCTCGGCGAGGTCAACGTGGCCTATCCCGACCTTCTCCGCTACTTCGGCTCCGGCCTGGGCGACCAGCTCACGATGTGCTTCGACTTCATCGGCATGCAGCGGACCTGGCTGGCGCTGGCCAGGTCCGAGGCCGCGCCGATCGCCGAGGCGCTGCGTGAGCGTCCGAAGCCGCCCAAGGACTGCCAGTGGGCGGTGTTCCTGCGCAACCACGACGAGCTGACCCTCGACAAGCTGACCGATGACGAGCGGGAGGAGGTCTTCGCGGCGTTCGGTCCCGAGAAGGACATGCAGATCTTCGGCAGGGGTCTGCGGCGGCGGCTGCCGACGATGCTCGGCGGCGACCTGCGCCGGATGAAGATGGCTTACAGCCTGATGTTCTCGCTGCCCGGCACGCCGGTGCTCTTCTACGGCGAGGAGATCGGCATGGGCGAGGACCTCTCGGCCGAGGGCAGGATGGCGGTGCGCAGCCCGATGCAGTGGTCGGCGGAGGGCGGGTTCTCGCCGGCCGAGCCGGTGCGTGACCTGCCCGACGGCGCCTTCAGGCCGGAGCGCGTCAACGTGGCCGACCAGAAGCGCGACAACGACTCGCTGCTGCGCTGGATCCAGTTGCTCATCGAGCGCTACCGCGAGTGCCCGGAGCTGGCCTGGGGTGAGTGCACGGTGCTGGACTCGGGGCACCCGTCGGTGTTCGCGCACCGCTGCGACGCCGCCGGCGCCACGGTCGTGGTGGCGCACAACCTGTGCGACAGCGCCACCGACGTCAAGCTCCAGCTCGACGGGCTGGAGAACCACCTGCTCACCGACCTGCTGACGGACGGCACGCTGGAGGTCTCGGCGAAGGGGCTGGCGGAGGTTCCCATGGATCCGCACGGGTGCCGGTGGTTCCGTGCCTCGCCGGCGGAGGTCCCGCCCGAGGACGCCTCGGCCAAGGCGCGATGAGTAGGGGCTACTCATGCGGGGTTAGCGGTATGCGAGCAAGCTCCGGATATGGCAAAGATGTCTGTGAGCAAGGAATTCCTGCGCCTTCTGCGCCGCCGCGAGGAGTACACGCCGGCGGCCAAGATGTTCGCCGAGGTGTACGGCCCCGACCCGAGCCCCACGCTGGCGAAGATGGTCACCGAGGCCAACGCGGCCTACATCGTCAACCGGGTCCTGTCCGGCGAGGACCGCAAGGAGGCCGTCGCAGAGGTGTCCGCGTACGTGACGGAGATCATCGACGACTGGTGCGGCACGCCGCCGAAGATCAAGTTCCCGCCGATCCCGTGGCCGGTCGTCGGGCTGCCGGCGCGGTCCCGGTCCGCGCTGGTCGAGCTCGCCAAGATGCGCCTGGAGCCCGCCGACTACGTGGAGGCCGCCGTCGCCTACCAGGCGGTCAGCGACGACCTGGCCGCCGAGGAGCCTGAGCTGGCCGAGCGGGTGGCGAAGATGGCCCAGGAGATGGCCGCCTTCGGCACCGCGCACATCGACATCTGCGTGCACGTGGACGTGGTGGTCTGACCTGGCTCGCGGTACGTCCGGGCGGCGGAGGAGGGGGCCGCCCGGCCGTACCCGCTAGGCGAGTTCTTCGAAGAGGGTGAGCTGGAGTCCGGCGGGGCCTTCCAGGCGGGAGTTCAGGGAGTTCCACGGGGTCCTGGTCGGCTCGGCGACCAGGGTGGCGCCGGCGTCGGTCAGCTCGCGGGTGACGGCAGGGGAGTCGTCCACCTCGAAGGCGACCCTGATGTGCCCGGCCACCCGCCTGCCCACCTCGACCTCGTCGATGAAGTCCGCCTGGTTGGGGTCGGCGATCTCCAGGGTGGCCCGGCCGGCCTCCAGGATGGTCACGCGGCCGTCGGGGGAGGAGTAGGCGGCGCGCTCGGGCAGGCCGAGCGCGTCGCGGTAGAAACGCACCGCCTCTTCGTAGTCCTCGGCGGTCACGACAAGTCGCAATTCACGTACCTTCATGGGTCAAAGGTAAGACGGACCGGTCACGCGGTGACGGAAGGTCCACCACACCCACGCCTGCGCGGCGACCAGGAACGGGATCAGGACCAGGATCACCGGCGTCAGCCAGGCGTTGGCCGCCTGAAGGTGGAGTCCGGAACCGGCCAGCAGGCCGACCGCCGCCAGGGCGCCCCCGGTCAGCGCGTACGTGCGCAGCTCGCCGTCGGCAGGGGAGAGCACCCTGGCCCGCGCCCGCAGCGTCCCGGTCAGCCGGAGCGAGGCGAACGCCAGCCCGTGCGTGCCGAACAACGCCGCCACCGCCAGCGCCGGCACGACCGCGGCCGGCCAGGAGACGTCCAGCAGCAGCGCGCTCAGCAGCGTGCCCCACGCCAGCGCCAGCCCCCAGCTCCCCGCCACGACCGCGCCGTCCCAGAACGCCTGCCAGCGGGCCCCCGGCAAACGTCCGCGCAGCCAGAGGCCCATGTCGCGGACGATCCACGCGGTCAGCAGCCCGACGACCGCCAGGAAGTTCGGGCCGCCCATCAGCGCGCCGTCGGCGTGGGGGAACAGCCCCGCCAGCACGCCGGCGCTCGCCACCAGCCACACCTCGTTGCCGAGGAAGAAGGGCGCGATCGCGGCGATCACCTCGCGCCGCTCCCCGACGTCCCTTCCCAGGTACGGCAGCAGCATCCCGACCCCGATGTCGGCCCCGGCCAGGATCAGATATCCGATGGCGAAGAAGCCCAGAACGAAGATCTCCATGGTCGCGTCCTTTCAGAACGTCGGGGCGGGGTGGGCCGGGACGGGCAGTTCGGCGGCCCCGAGCGCGGCGGCGTCGGGACCCCGGCGGGCCTGCCGGGCCAGCAGCCAGTAGTTGAGGACGATCAGCGCGCCGAACAGGCTCGTGAACACGATCAGCGAGATCCGCATCTGCCCCGCGCTCACCGGCGAGACCGCCTCCGAGGTGGGCAGCAGCCCGTACACGGCCCACGGCTGGCGGCCCATCTCGCGGAAGATCCAACCGGCGATCATCGCCGCGAACGGCACCGGGATCATCAGCGTCAGCGTCCAATGCCACAGCCTGAACCCGCGCACCACCGGCCTGATCAGCATGAACAGGAAGCTCGCCGCCGAGAAGAACAGCATCACCGCGAACAGGATCATCATCGTCATGCCCGCCCCCTGCACCCACCCGATCGGCGGCAGGTAGTCGCCGGGCCCGAACCGCGCGACCATGTCGGCCTGCGCGCGGGCCATGTTCTCGGCCACGCCCGACCAGACGGCGATCTTCGCCGGCTGCAGCGTCTCGAAGCCCAGGCCGCCGAAGGTCGCGGTGACCAGCGTCGCGGGCAGCGCCACCGCGACGCCGATCCGCAGCGACTTGCGGAAGAAGTCCTGCTCGGTGGTACGCCGGCGCAGGTGGTAGGCGCTCACCCCGGCCATGAAGAACCCGCCCACGACCATGGCGCCGCCCAGCACGTGCCCGAAGGCGACCAGGGACGCCGGGTTGGCCACCAGGGCGCCGAAGTCGACCAGCTCCATCACGCCGCCGGTCATCCGGTAGCCGACCGGGTTCTGCAGGAAGCCGTTGGAGATCAGGATCCAGAACGCCGACGCGTACGCCGTCAGCGTCACCACCCAGATCAGCGACAGGTGCGCCCAGCGGTTCAGCCGGTTCCAGCCGAAGATCCACAACCCCAGGAACGTCGACTCGACGAAGAACGCCACCAGCGTCTCGATCGCCAGCGCGGCGCCGAACACGTTGCCCGCGAACTCCGTCAGCCCGCTCCACGACAGGCCGAACTGGAACTCCATCACGATGCCGGTGACGATGCCCATCGCGTAGTTGATGACGTAGAGCTGACCCCAGAACCGCGTCATCCGCAGGTGAACCGGGCTGCGGGTCAGCGTCGCCCGCGTCTGGATCACCGCCACCAGCGTGGCCAGGCCCAGCGTCAGGGCGACGAACAGGAAATGCGCCCCTGCCGTGAGGGCGAACTGCAGCCGGGCGAGCTCAACGGTGTCCATGCCGGAACCATCCCGGTACGGTCACCGCTCTCGCGTCATGCTCCGGCGGGCACCTGGCCCGCAACTTTCACGGTGTCGGTACGACCCGGCGTACCACTCAGGGAGTAAGCCAGCCCGGCGTGATCATGCCCGCCTCGTACGCCAGCACCACGAGCTGGGCGCGGTCGCGCAGGCGCAGCTTGGTCATGATGCGGCTGACGTGCGTCTTCGCGGTGGCCGGGCTCAGCACCAGCTTCCCGGCGATCTCGTCGTTGGACAGGCCCGCGGCGACCAGCACCATCACCTCGCGCTCCCGCTCGGTCAGGGCGTTCAGCTCGGGCCCCGGCTCCGGGCGCTTCACCCGGCCGGCGAACTCGGCGATCAGCCGTCGCGTGACCGACGGGGCGATGAGCGCGTCGCCCCTGGCCACGACCCTGACGGCGTGGATGAGCTCGGCTGGTTCTGTGTCCTTGACCAGGAAGCCGCTGGCGCCCGCCTTGAGCGCGCCGTAGACGTAGTCGTCCAGGTCGAACGTGGTCAGGATGATCACCTTCACGCCGTCCAGCCGGGGGTCGGAGACGATCTGGCCGGTGGCCTCCAGGCCGTCGAGCTCGGGCATGCGGATGTCCATGAGCACGACGTCCGGCCGCAGGTCCCGCGCCTTCTCGACCGCCTGGACGCCGTTCGCGGCCTCGCCGACCACCTCGATCTCGTCCTCGTCGGTCAGGATCGACCGGAACCCGGCCCTGACCAGGGTCTGGTCGTCGGCGAGCAGCGCGCGGATCATCGCTTTCCGTCCTGTGCTTGAGTGTCCTGTTGTCCGGTGGGGTTTTGGCGGGCGGTGCCGTTCCGCTGGGGTGGGGTGTCTGTGGGGAGGCCGGCGATGGGGAGGGTGGCGACCACCGCGAAGCCGGCGCCGGTGCGGGGTCCGGCCTCCAGGGTGCCGCCCAGTGCGGTGGCGCGTTCGCGCATGCCCTGCACGCCGAAGCCGCTGCCGTCGGTGTAGACCGCGCCCGGCCCATCATCCTCCACCCTGATCACGATATTTCGTGATGAGCGGTTGATGGTGAGGGTCGCGTGATCTGTGCCGGAATGGCGGGTGACGTTGGTCAGCGACTCCTGGATGATCCGGGCGGCGGCCAGATCGACCTGCGCGGGCAGCCCCTCCAGCCCGCCCGCGACCGTCACCGCCACCTCCAGCCCGGAACGTTTCACCAGTTCGTCCAGGCGCTCCAGGCTGTCGGCGGGGGCGGTGGGCGCTTGCTCGTCCACCTGGCGCAGCACCCCGAGCGTGGTCCTGAGCTGCCTAAGCGTCTCCTTGCTGGTGTCCTTGATCGTGCGCAGCGCGGTCTCGGCGTCCTCGGGACGCTTCTTCAGCCCGTGCAGCGCCGCCCCGGCCTGCACGTTGATCAGGGAGATGTTGTGTCCCAGGACGTCGTGGAGCTCGCGGGCGATGCGCAGGCGTTCCTCGGTCTCGCGGCGCCTGCCCTCCTCCTCCTTGGTGTGCTCGGCATCGAGGGCGCGTTGCTCGGCCTCGTGCTGGAAGGCCCGCCGGTTCCTGGTCACCCCGCCGAACGCGATGGCGGCCACCACCCAGCCGCCGATCATCACGAACTGCGAGTCGTCCACGTGCCGCGTCTCGCCCAGCTCGCCGATGCCCATCCCGAGCACGGAGGCGGCTCCCGTGGCGATCGCCGCGATCAGCCGTCCCTGGTCGGCCGCGTTGTACAGGGCCACTAGGAAGAGCAGGAGGAGCGGGCCGTCGAGGCGGGCGTACGGATAGTAGAGCGCCGTGCACACCGCCGTCGTCAGCAGCGCGGCCACCGGAAGGCGGCGCCGCAGCAGCAGCGCGGCGCTGGCGATCGCGGGCAGCACGAAGTCGAGGACGTTGGGCGGCACCTCGGGACGCATGCGCCAGGTGAGCGCGGTCCCCCCGATCAGGGCCGCGATCACGGCGATCGACGCCCACGTGCTCGGCTGCAGCCTGTGCATCTGCCCATTGTGTACGGCTTCGCCGCCTGGTGGGTAAGTGAGAGGAATGACCATAAAGGGGGAACTCCAGCAGGTGGACGAGGATCTGGCCAGGTTGCGCCAGACGGCGTTGGAGCTGCGGGAGCAGATCGGGGACATGGGGGCGACCGACCAGGTCGAGCGCTCCCAACTGCTGGAGATGGCCGACGGCCAGGACCGGCTGATCACAGAACTCGAGGGCCGACGCGAGGACCTCCTCCGCCGCCTCCAGCAGGAACCAGGCTGACCCCGCCCCTCCGCCTACCGCCTCCAGAACCGGGATCCGGACCAAGCCGGATCGGCCTCGGGCCGGCCCAGGTGACCCTGGGCTGCCGGGGAGTGGCCTGGGCCGACTCGGGACACGATCGGGCTTGGGCGAACGCTGGTCGCGGCGGCGCAGGATCGGGCCACGGGCGAGCCCGGGCCCGGCGCGGGGAGCGGGCGGCACGGACCGAGGAGACGGCGGAGCGGACCATGGGCAGAGGGCAGGCAGGGATGGGGGTGGTTAGGGCTGGGGTGGCGGCGGGGTGGGCCTGGCAAGAAGGTCTAAGGGGCTGGTCAGGGGAGGGCGGGGGCCTCGGCGTGGGGTTTGCGGAGTGGGGCGCCGACCTCGTGCAGGTGGCGGAGGGCCTGGCCGTAGGAGTCGAGCAGGCCGGTCGTCAGGTAGTCCACGCCGACCTCGGCACAGTAGCGCTCGACGATGGGCTGGGCGTGCCGCAGGTTGACCGCCGGCATGTTCGGGAAGAGGTGGTGCTCGATCTGGTAGTTGAGCTGGCCGGTCGCGATGTCGGTGAACCAGCCGCCGCGTACGTTGCGTGAGGTCAGGACCTGCTTGCGCAGGAAGTCGAGCTTGACGTCGCCGGTGAGGACGGGCATGCCCTTGTGGTTGGGGGCGAACGTGCATCCCAGGTAGATGCCGAAGACGCCCTGGTGGATCACGAGGAAGAGCAGGGCCTTGCCGAACGGGAGGATGGTGAAGACCAGGCCGAGGTACCAGGCGGCGTGGGCCACGAGCAGCGTCAGCTCCAGCGCCCGGTTGCGCATCGACGGCTTGGTCAGCGCCTTGAAGCTGGCTATGTGGAGGTGCCACGCCTCCAGGGTGAGGAGCGGGAAGAACCAGTAAGCCTGATATTTCGCGATAAATCGGGGCAGCCCGCGGCTCCGCTCCACCTGCTCCGTCGACCAGACGATCACCGCGGGTGAGACGTCGGGGTCGTGGTCCTCGTGGTTGGGGTTGGCGTGGTGCCGGTTGTGTTTGTCGGTCCACCACGCCCAGCCGAGGCCGATGCCGAGGTTGCCGACCAGCCGTCCGGAGATCTCGCTGGGCCGCCTGGTCCTGAACACCTGCCGGTGCCCGAGGTCGTGAGCCAGGAACCCGATCTGGGTGAAGACCAGCGCGAGCAGGACGGCGACGCCCATTTGCCACCATGAATCGCCGACCCACACGAACAGGGCCCAGCCGCCGAAGAAGGCGAGGCCCACCAGGCTGCCCCGTACGGCGTAGTACACGAGCCGCCGGTCAAGCAGACCGGCCTCCGTGATCCTCCGAGCCAAGCGCGCGAAGTCGCTTCCTCTGATCTCTGTAGTCACGCCCCAACAGTGTCCTATTCGCGGCACATAGGGAAGATCATCGCCGACCAGACCGTCTTTCCCCAGCTAGACCCCCACCCCGCCCGCGCGCGCCGTGCCGTCAGAGCTCGTCGGCTCTCGCGAGCAGGGCGTGGCGTTCCGCTTCGCTGTGAGTGCTCTCTGCGGCCTGCCGGAACAGTACGGCGGCGCGTTCCCGGTCACCGGCGCGGGCGGTCAGGTCGGCCTCGGCGGCCGGCAGCAGGGGGTGGTCGCCCAGGGCCCCGCTCGACCGCAGTCCGGCCAGAAGGGCCAGCCCCGCGGGCGGGCCGAAGGCATATCCGTGGGCCACCGCCCGGTTCAGCTCGATGACCGGGCTCGGCTGCAGGCGTACCAGATCGTCGTAGCATGCGGCGATCAGCGGCCAGTCGGTCTCCTCCAGGGAGGGGGCGGTGGCGTGGCAGGCGGCGATTCTGGCCTGCAGCGTGTAGGGGCCCGGGTCGGTCAGTCTGGACAGGATGTCGGTGGCCTCGTGGATGGCGAGGTGGTCCCAGCGGGTTCGGTCCTGGCGGTCGAGGGGGGTCAGGCGGCCCTCGGCGTCCCTGCGTACGGCGCGTCGTGAGTGCTGGAGCAGGAACAGGGCCAGCAGCGCGGCCGCCTCCTGCTGCTCCGGCATCAGCGCGGTCAGCAGCCTGGCCAGCCGGATCGCCTCCTCGGCGAAGGCGGGCTCGCCGTCGGCGTTGTAGCCCTGGGTGAAGAGCAGGTACAGGACCGCCAGCACCCCCGGCAGGCGTTCACCCAGCGCCGCCCCCGCGGGCACCCTGTAGGGGATGCCCGCGTCGGAGATCTTGGTCTTGGCCCTGGTCAGCCTCCTGGTCATGGTCGACTCACTGACCAGGAAGGCGCGCGCGATGTCGCCGGTGGGCACCGCGCAGATCGTGCGCAGGGTCAGCGCCACCCGCGCCTCCATCGCCAGCGCCGGATGGCAGCAGGTGAAGATCAACCGCAGCCGGTCGTCCACGACCTCCTCCTGAGGCACCTCCTCGGTGGCGGCGCTCAGCGCGAGCACCGCCAGCTCTCTCAGCTTGCGCCGCTCGACGGTGGCCCGCCGCAGCACGTCGAGCGCGCGGTTGCGGGCCACCCTCATGAGCCAGCCTCCGGGATTGTCCGGTACGCCCTCACCTGGCCAGCGATCCAACGCCACAGCCAGCGCCTCCTGCGCGCTGTCCTCGGCCAGCGTCCAGTCGCCGGTGATCCGGATCAGCGCCGCGACGATCCGAGGGTACGCCTCGACAGCAGCCTCAGAAGCGGCCTCAGAAGCGGCCTCGGAGGCGGCTTCGGAGGCCGCATCCGAAGCCGCCCCGGAGACTGCCTCGGATGCGGCCCCGGATTCTGCCTTGGAGGCGGGCCGGGTGGGATCGTTCATCACAGGTCGATCAGCGGGCGGATCTCCAGGCGGCCGTTGCGCGCCATCGGGTGCGCCCGTGCGACCTCGATCGCCTCGTCCAGGTCCGCGCACTCCAGCAGGTCGAACCCGACGATGACCTCCTTGGTCTCCGCGAACGGCCCGTCCGAGACCAGGAGCTCCCCGTTGCGCACCCGGACCGTGGTCGCGCTCGACGGCGGCGCGAACGCCGAGCCGTCCAGCCGCCGCCCCGCCCGGTCGTTCTCCGCCACCCACACCTCGATGTCGGGCTCGGGGGCGGTGTCGGTGTCGGGCTGGGTGTCGCTGCAGACGAACATCATGTACTTCATCGTTGTCCTCCTCGGTGTGACTTCACCATGGTGACGATCGGCGGCAGCCGTACCGGACAAGGGCGGGGAAGATTTTTCACGCCATCCGGAGCCGCCGGTAGTGGCGGGTGTCCCAGACGGCGACCATGATCAGGATGACCAGCGACCCGATGCTCAGGACCAGCGGCGGCACGACGGGCACCAGGATCACCGCCACGGCGAACACGCACAGCGCGGTGATCGCGGTCAGGCGGGGGACGGACAGGGTCCCGAAGACGATGTACTTGAACCAGGTGTGGCCGGCGAGGTAGAGCGCGGGCCCGCCGAGGGCCGTGAGCACGGTCGGCAGGTCGGCGTGGCCGCCGGGATGGGCGATGACCAGTTCGTCACCCACGGCCGAGACGATGATCCCGAGCACCATCGGGATGTGCGCGTAGGTGTACGCGGAACGGCCCAGCCTGCCCGGATCGTCGGAGGACTCGATGCGTTCGGCGGCCAGGTCGGCGGTGAGGTCGAAGTACACCCACCACATGGCGACGCTGCCCAGCAGGCAGATGGTGAACGCGGCGAACGTCGCGGGGTTCGGCGTGGATCCGGCCAGCGTGGCGCCGGTGACCAGGATCGACTCGCCGAGCGCGATGATGATGAACAACTGGCACCGCTCGGCCATGTGCGCGCCGTTGATCTGCCAGTCGTGGGTGGAGGTGCGGCCGATGACCGGGGTGGGGAAGCGGATCATCGGCGCGCCGTAGTCGAGCAGCAGCGCGATGATCCACAGCACCGCCTGGGCGGTCCCGCCCAGCAGCGCGCCGGTGATCCAGAACACCGCGGAGATCAGGAACCAGAAGCCCACCCCGATGAAGACCTTCTGCAGCCCGGTGCCGGCGGTGGCCCAGATGACCACGGCGGTCCTGCCGCACTGGATGGCCACGTAGGCCAGCGCGAACCACAGCGCCCGGTCCCCGAACGCCTGGGTCACCGAGGCCGCCATGATCAGGCTGCCCAGCATCAGTCCGCCGAGCATGATGCGGATGACCGGGTGGTTGGGGTCGCAGTAGTTGGTGGTCCAGGTCGTGTACATCCAGGCCCACCACACGGCCAGCGTCAGGAACAGCGCCTGCGCGCCGCCCAGGGCGGTCGGGTGGTCCAGCAGCAGGTGCGAGAGCTGGGTGACGGCGAAGACGAAGACGAGGTCGAAGAAGAGCTCGAAGGGGGCCACCCTCGGCCCCTCGGCGCCGTGGTTTCTGATGGCCCTCATCGCGGGCCTTCCACGGCGGTGAACAGCGGCAGCATGCGGGACACCCTAGTGACACAGGATGTACGGCACCGCCTAAGGCACCCTCTGCCCCATCCTGTAGACGGCCAGCGGGCGGCACAGCGTGGTGACGTCGGCCAGCGGATCGCCCGCCACGACCAGCAGGTCGGCGTCGTACCCCGGCGCCACGCGGCCCTTCCTGTCGCCGACCCGGCAGGCGCCGGCGGCCACCGAGGTGACGGCGCGCAGCACGTCCAGCGGCGCGTACCCGGAGTCGACCAGCATCTGCACGCCGTGCGGCAGCAGGCCGTGCGGCTTGATCGGGGCGATGCCCGCGTCGCTGCCGATCACGAACGTCACCCCGGCCGTGTACAGGGTTCTGAGCACCTCGATCATCTTGGGCCAGCGGGCCATGATCTCGGGCGGCGGCATCATGTCCGGCACCGGGACGATGCCCGCGGTCAGCGAGACCACGACGGGCGAGTCGGCGAGCGCGGCGATGATGCGCGGATCGGGTTCCACGCCGTCCTCGGTCCAGAAGCCGCAGTGCTCGATCGTGTCGAACCCGGCCCGCAGCGACTCGGTGATGCCCTCGGGGCTGTGGGCGTGGGCGGCGGCGGGCAGGCCGGCGGCGTGCGCCTCGTCCACGGCGGCTTTCAGTTCGGCGGGGCCGTACTGCATGAGGTGGGGTTGCGAGCCTTCCGTCATCTGGCCGCCGGTGACCATCACCTTGATCACATGGGCGCCGCGCGCGGCCCGCTCGCGTACGGCGGCGCGTACCGCTGCCTCGCCGTCGGCCTGCCCGCCGAGCCACCAGCAGTGGCCGCCCGAGGTGGTGATGGGCGGGCCCGAGGCCAGGATCTCCGGGCCCTCCGTGGCGGACAGGTCCAGACGGAGCGCCAGGTAGTCGCGGTCGCCGAGGTCGCGCACGGTCGTGACGCCGGCGGCCAGGTGCTGCAGGGCGGCCTGGCGCATACGGGTGGCCAGGTCGGGCCGGTCGAGGTGCGCGACGGGGTCCGCGCTGGCGTCGAAGGCCAGGTGGACGTGGCAGTCGATCAGTCCGGGCAGCAGCGTCGCCGTGCCGAGGTCGAGGTCGGCGGGTCCCGGGCCGGAGACCGCCTCGATCCGGCCGTCGCGGACGGTGATCACCCGGTCTTCGTAGAGGTCGTGACCGTCGAACAGGCGGCGTGCCCGCATGGTGAACATGGCTCTACCTTCGCACCGCGCGGGCGATCTGGCCTGAGTATCCCTTACTCAGGCGGCCTCGGGTTCAGGAGAAGACGCGTGACTTCAGCGAGGGGAAGCGCTGGACCGTGCGCAGGAAGGTCCTGAACCCGGTACGCGCCAACCGGCCGCCGCCGACGAACTGCTTGGCGGCCCGGAGCGAGTCGCGCACGGCGGCGAAGCCGTACTCGCGCATCCGCTCCTCGTAGGCGGCGATGGCGGTGACCTCGTCGCCGCCGCCGGTCAGCGCGCGGCAGAGCAGGCGGGCGTCGCGCAGGGCGGTGTTGGCGCCGATGCCGCGCATCGGGGTCATGCTGTGGATGGCGTCGCCGAGCAGGGTGACGGTGCTCGCGGGCCAGGGCTCGATCGGGATCGAGGTGCGGATGGGCAGCAGTGAGACCGTGCCGGGGTCGCAACGTTCGACCATGGCGCGCAGGTCGGGGTGCCAGCCGGAGATCATGGCGCTGACGGCGGACCTGAGCGCCGCGCCGTCCAGTTCGGCGACGTCGGCGGGGAAGTGGCCCTCAGCGGCGCCGACGGCCCACAGGATGTAGCTCGCGGCGTTGTCCATGAGCGCGCCGTCCTGCTCGGTGGCGCCGATGCCCGCGACGGGCGCGATGCCGTCGAGTTCGTGCGGGGCGCAGAACATGCCGACGCCGCGCGGCGCGATGACGTTGTTGGGTCCGTCGGTGAGGCGGCGGGCGAGCAGCCCGCGGGTCTCGCCGGTCAGCGGGAACTTCCCGGCCACGGTGGTGATGCCGGTGTCGACGCGCTCGGCGTGCGGGAGGTACTGCTTGCGCACCCGCGAGTTGCCCCCGTCGGCGGCGATCACGATGTCGGCCAGGGCGGTGCCGCCGCCGGCGAAGTGGAGGCGGATCCGGCCGTCCGGCAGGCGTTCGTAGCGCTCGTACGTCCTGCCGAAGCACACCACGTCCTCCAGCCCCGACAGCAGGACCTGCCGGAGCGTGATGCGGCTGACGGAGTGGTGGTCGTCGGCCGGATCGGCGGCCTTGGGCGTCTCGATCAGCGCCAGCAGGTCCAGCCGCTCGGTCAGGAAGCCGAAGTCCTGGCCGCTGGTGCCGGTGGTGTCGAGGAAGGCCCGCCACAGCTCCGGCGGCAGGCAGTCGCGCAGGGCGCGGGCGCCGTGCGGGTCGATGTGCACCCGGTAGCCCCGCAGGCGGTCGGCGGGGGTGCGGTCGCGTTCGTAGACGGTGACCTGGACTCCGGCCTTGCGCAGCCCCTGGGCCAGGCAGAGCCCGCCGATGCCGCCGCCGATGATCGCCACGTGCTTCTTCGTCGTCATGTTTCTCACTATCAACCGTATGGATGATTCTGTCAACCATCCGGATGGATGATAAGGTGGGGCGCATGAGACGTGCACCGGAGGAGAAGCAGCGCGACCCCGAGCGCACCAGGGCGCGCATCCTCGACGCGGCGGTGGCGGAGTTCGCCGCGAAGGGGTTCGCGGGGGCCAGGGTGAGCGAGATCGCCGCGCGTGCCGGGGTGAACAAGCAGCTCATCTCGTACTACTTCGGTGGGAAGGAAGGGCTCTACCGGGAGCTCACCGGGCGGTGGCAGAGCGAGGAGAGCGCGTTCGCCGACCGGGCGGCGTCACTGGGGGAGCTGGTCGGCGGCTACGTGCGGGCCAACTCGGCCCATCGCGACCTGGGCAAGGTCATGGTCTGGGAGGGGCTCACCGAGGGCGTGCCCGCCGATCCCGCGTACGTCGAGGACGTGCGGCGCAACGTGGCGGAGCTGGCGCGCAGGCGGGAGGAAGGGGAGTTTCCCGGCGAGGTGGATCCGGGGATGCTGCTCGTGGCCTGCTACGCGATGGCGGCGGCCGGGGTGTCGTTCCCCCAGCTCGTGCAGGCGGCCACCGGGCTCGACCCGGCCTCCGCGGAGTTCGGGGAGCGATACGCCGAGCAGGTCGCGCGCATCGTGGACCTGCTCCGCCGCTGACGTGTGGCCCCGGGAGCCCCCTGTTCCCGGGGTTCGCCGGGATGGCTACCTGGTGAGGAGGCGGTCGAAGATGTCGAGGGCGGCCTGCCGTACCTCTGCGGGGGCGAGGCCGTCGAGGGTGGTTCTGGCGTGGTTCGTGTCGCGGGTCGTGGCCAGCGTGATCGCCACGGACGAGGCCGCCGCGCGGCTCACCGAGCCGGCGGGCGCGTGGTCGGCGAGTTCCTGGGCACTGGCGGCGAGGTCGAGGTTGTCGGTCAACGGGGCTCCTCGGCATGGTGGCGGCAGAGGCTCATTGCATCATCTGGAGTGGTGTTCCATCCACCATTCGGTGAATTCCCGGCATCTGCCATCCTGCCCGAATCTGATCACCCAGAGATTGCTGTACGTACGGTCCGGATACACCGTGGTGCCCTGCACGATCGCCAGATCCCCGTCCACCGTGAGCGGCTGCCAGGTGAAGGACGTCTCGCCGGGTTGGTCGCGGTCGGCCAGCCAGCCGGTCACGATCGCGTCCCGGCCGGTGTGCGGCCGGGCGTAGGGCTCGGTGTAGTAGGACGCGTCCTCGGTGAAGAGCGCGGCTATGCCGTCCGGGTCGTTGGTGTTCCACGCCCGGACATAGTCGGCGATCCACTGTTCGAGGTTCATGTCCCTGTCCAGGGTAGACCCGCCCCTGGCGGCGGACCTGTGGCCCCCCTCCGACGGCGTGGCGTTTCTGACCGGAGGTTGACTCTCGTGAAAAGTGCCGGTTTTGGACAAACGGCGGGGGAGAAGATCTTCTGTGGCTACCTTCCGGCTGAGGTGGCCGCATCGTCCGAGTTCGTGGTGGAAGTCAGGGGAGTACGGCGTCTCGCCCGGCATCACACCGTGCCGCTTTACAACCCGCAAGGTGTAACAAACCACGCCTAGGCGGGCCGATCATCACCTGTTACGTTCCGAGGGCGAAGCGCACCATCGGGGAAATCTCAGCCAAAATCCTAGGAGTCCCGTATGCGTACCTCTCTGCGCAGGGGGATCACCGCACTCGTCGCGGTGATAGCCCTGCCGGTGGCCCTGGCGACCCCGGCACAAGCCGGCGGCGGACTGGACGACATCATCGCCAAAGTGATGGTGAAGAAGGTCAAGGGCACGAACGTCAAGAAGCACCTCGACGCACTCCAGGCCATCGCCACCGCCAACGGCGGCACCCGCGCCACCGGCACGCCCGGATACCCGGCGTCGCGTGACTACGTGGCCGACAAGCTGCGCAGGGCCGGCTACAAGGTCACGCTCCAGCCCACCGACTTCGTCGAAGGCTGGGTGGAGAACAACGCCCCCACCCTCAATCTGACCGCGCCCAACCAGAAGACCTACGTGCCCAACGAGGACTTCTTCACCTTCCAGCCGTCGCCGCCCGGCGACGTGACCGCGCAGGTCCAGGGCGTCGACCTCACGCTCCCGCCCACCCCTGCCCCCTCCTCCACCAGCGGTTGCGAGCCCGAGGACTTCAACGGGTTCGTCGCCGGCCGGATCGCCCTCATCCAGCGTGGCACCTGCGCCTTCGCCCAGAAGATCCGCAACGCCGGCCGGGCCGGGGCCTCCGGGATCATCGTGTTCAACGAGGGTCAGCCCGGGCGAACCGACGCCTTCCCCCTCGACATCGGCGAGTGGCGCGGCGGCGTTCCCATGGTCTTCGCCGACTTCGCCGTAGGCCAGGAGCTGGCCTCCACCGCGGGCGCCACCGTGCGCCTCAAGGTCGACGCCACGCTGACGCTCGGCAAGAGCGACAACGTCATCGCCGAGACCCGCAGCGGCGACCCGCGCAACGTCGTCATGGTCGGCGCGCACCTCGACAGCGTCGAGGCCGGCCCCGGCATCAACGACAACGGCTCCGGCAGCGCCGCCATCCTGGAGACCGCGCTCCAGCTCGCGCACATCCCGGTCAAGAACAAGGTCCGCTTCGCCTTCTGGACCAGCGAGGAGATCGGGCTGCTCGGCTCCGACCAGTACGTCGAGCGGCTGAGCGCGGCCGAGCGCAAGCGGATCAGGGTGTACCTGAACTTCGACATGGTGGCCTCGCCCAACTACGCCTTCAAGCTCTACGACGGCGACGACTCCGACGCCACCGGCTCGCCCGCCGGTCCTCCCGGAAGCGACCACATCGAGAAGCAGCTCAACTCGTTCTTCAAGTCCCGCAACCTCTCCACCGTCGGAACCGACTTCGACGGGCGCTCCGACTACGGGCCGTTCATCGCGGTCGGCATCCCCTCCGGCGGCATCTTCACCGGGGCCGAGGGCATCAAGACCCCGGCTGAGGCCGCGCTGTTCGGCGGGCAGGCGGGCGTCGCCTATGACGTCTGCTACCACCTGGCCTGCGACACCATCTCCAACATCAACATGACCGCGCTGGACGTGGACGCCGACGCCATCGCGGACTCCACGGCCCGGTACGCGTTCAACCTGCGCGGGATCCCGCAGCACAGCGTGGCGGCCAACGCGCCGGTGGCGGTCACCACCGCCGGCTAGTCCCGCACCCCGGATATCCCCGCACCCCGGAGGGCCCGCGCTCACCCGAGCCCGGGCCCTCCACCACGCCCGGCCCTGCGCCACGCCCCGGCCCCTCCACCACGCCTGGCCCCTGCGCCACGCCCCGGCCCCTCCACCACGCCTGGCCCCTGCGCCGCGCTCCGGCCCGTACGCGACGCCATGGCCCCGCGGCCGTGCCACGGCTCTTCCAGCCCCTTTCGACCTTCGGTGATCCCTGCTCCGCAGCCTCGCTCCGGGTCTGGGCCCATGGTCATGGGCATCGAGGGGTGGCGAGAGACCGAGGGGTGGGGAGGTGGGTCAGGGGTGGAGGGTGGATAGGAGGGTCTGGACGGTGGTGGTGTCGCCGGAGGTGATGGCGCTGCCTATGCCGCAGGCCACTGCTCCGGCCGCTATCCAGGCCGGGGCGTCGGCCACGGTGATGCCGCCTGTCGGGACCACCGGGGCCTGGGGGAGGGCCTGGAGGAGGTCGCGCAGGACGTCGGGGGAGGAGGCGCGGGCGGGGAAGAGCTTCACCGCGTCGGCGCCCGACTCCAGCGCGGTCACCATCTCGGTCGCCGTGGCCACGCCAGGAAGTACGGCCAGGCCGTACCGATGACCGGTGGACAGGACCTGCCGGTGCAAGGAGGGCGAGACCAGGAAACGGGCGCCGGCGAGGGCGGCGAGGCGGGCGGTCGGTTCGTCCAGGACGGTGCCGGCGCCGATCACCGCCTCCGGGCGGGAGCGGGCGATCTCGGCGAGGGCGTCCAGGGCGCCTGGGGTGGTCATGGAGACCTCGACGACGTCCAGACCGGCGTCCACGGTGGAGAGGGCCGCGCGCACCGCCGTCCCGGCGTCGGCGGTGCGGACGATGCCGACTATGCGGCGTTCGGCGATCCTGGTCATGATCTGCCAGCGGTACATGCTCTCCCCACCCTCACGCCGGAACGGATGGGCCAATCTACATGCCGTCCCCGTCCCAGCGGCCTCGGGAGCGGGAGCGGACGGGCAGGCTGGAGATGATCGGCGCCGGGATCGGATCGCCCGGCTTCCACGCCCGCCCGGTGCCCCGGTTGTGCGCGCCCGCGTCGGTCCGCTCATCCGGATGCTCCAGCGTGGCGGGGTCCGCGCCCCAGTCCACCGAATGCCGATGGTCCGCGCCCGAGCCCGCCGGGTGCCGATGGTCCGCGCCCGAGCCCGCCGGGTGGCCGTCCTCATGGTCCGCCGAGTGCGTGTGGCCGCCGTCAACGTCCTCCGGGTGGGTGTGGCCGCCCTGGAGGCGGGCGGTGTCGAGGGCCTTGGCCATGGCGAGCAGGCTGTGGTCGGCGCCCTGCCCGTGCGGGACGTAGTCGGCGTCGGTGGCGCCCGTCTGCCGCGAGTACGCGAGCGAGGCCCGCAACATCTCCAGCTCCTCCGGCGCCCGGTGCCCCACCCCCAGGTCATGGCTGGACTGCGACCAGCGCCCCTCCGGCCCGTAGTTCAGCGCCTCGCCGCCCCACCGGACCCACTCGTGCTGCGTGTACCAGTTGAACAGCTCCCCGTCCGACCGCAGCAACCACGTGGCCCCGCCCTCCATCGAGGTGAAGTGCCCGTGCTTCACGCGGGCGGGCCGGAAGAAGTACGTGCCGAGGTCGAGCGTGCCGAAGTTGTACTCCATGTGCCCCTGGACCGTGTACGCCTCCTCGTAGCAGGGATGGTGGGCCAGCCGGTGGTCGGCCCAGCCTTCCTGCGCGTGCACCAGCCGGGTATAGAAGCCCGTCAAAGGGTCCACATGGAGATATTTGATGAAAAGTCCGGGCATGGGCCCAGGGTTCGGCACCGCGTCCCACTCCATCGCCGCCGAGTCCAGCACGATCACCTCCTCCCGTGCCCCGGCCTGCCGCCCGGCGCCGGTGTCGAATCCGGCGTCGCCGTACTCGCGGTAGTGGAGGATCCTCGTCCCCTCCGCGAACGTGATCGCCTCGACCGGCACCCCCTTGGGCGCGTGTACGTAGCCGCCCTGGCCGAGGCGGCGCCCGCCGTACGTCATGGAGCCTTCGAGCACGTAGTACTCGGTGTCGGCGTGATGCGCGCCCGGCCCGCGCCCCCACCCGGTGTGGAAGTCGACGCGCAGCGACGACGACCCGTCCTCCTCGTCCACCGACAGGCGGCGCTCGCTCGCCCGCCCCTCGCCGCCGGGTAGTTCGGCCGCGTGCCAGATGTAGTCGCCTTCGTGGATCACCTCGACGTGGGGACGCATGCCACTCCTTCAGCAGCTAGAGCCGCTTGTTCCGCATAGTGAAACGCCTTTCCAATTCATAGCCCAGGGTGGCGGCACCGCACAATGGACAGATGCTGACCATGCGCCCGTACACGGACGCCGACCTGCCCTGGATCCAGGACACCGTCGCGGAGTGGATCGCCGACGCCGGCCGCTGCGCCTACGACCACATCGGTGAGCTGCCCCATCGCATCTACGAGAACATCAGGGGCCGCCGCCCGGTAGGCGAGGTCGTGCACGTCTGGGCGGACGGCGGCAGGCTGGCCGGTCTGGCGATCAACACCCGCTTCGAGAACGCCTTCGACGTCTTCACCGCCCCGGAACTGCGCGGCACCCAGGCGGAGGCCGACATGATCGAGGCCGCCTGCGTGACCACCGGACAGGGCGAGGACGAGGTGCTGACCGACGTGTTCGGCTGCGACACGGCCAGGATCGAGGTTCTGGAACGCCTCGGGTTCACCCGCTTCCGTACCTGGGACGACGTCAACGAGGCCCCGCTGGCCGACCTGCCCGCCCCGAGCCCGCCCGAGGGCTTCACGATCCGCGCCGCCACGCTCGCCGACGCCGGAGAGCTGGCCCGCGCCCGCAACAGCGCCTTCGGCTCGGACTGGACCGGCGACCAGTACCGCGACGAGGTCATGCTCAAGCCCGGCTACGACGTCGAACGCGAGATCGTCGCCGAGTCGCCGGACGGCAGCGGCAGGATCGCCTCCTTCCTCGTCTACTGGGTGGACCCGCGCAACGCCACCGGCCACTTCGAACCCGTCGGCACCCACACCGGCTTCCACCGCCTGGGCCTGGCCAGGGCGACCATGCTGCACGCCATGCACCGGATGCGCGACCTCGGCCTGACCGTGGTCACCGTCAACCACAACGCGGAGAACGTCCCCGCCAGAAGGCTCTACGCCGCCCTCGGCTTCAAGAAGACCGGCGAGACGTACGGCTATCGTCGAGCAACGCTCCGACCAGCAGCGCCAGCAGTCCCATGACCGAGCCGCCGATCACCGACCCCACCCCGGACGAGCCGACGTCCAGCCGGTAGCCCACCGCGCCCAAGGCCAGGAACGCGCCGCCGATGATCATGTAGACCCGGCGCTCGCCGTCCGCGACCACCGCGCCGCACCAGGCCGTCACCGCCGCCACGAACATGCCCCCGATCAGGACGGCGTCCGCCTCCGCGACGGGCCGGAGCTCCGCGACGACCGCGGCGGTGACGGGCACGATCACCGCGGCGCCCGCCATGCTCAGAACCGCCGCGGGATCCCTCCGGTCGAGCGCGTCCCCCAACAGCCCGAGCGCCGCCAGGAGCACCGGCAGGAACAGCAGGATCAGCAGGACGACCTGCCCCGCGCTGTCCAGGCGGGCGCCCGTCTGGTAGATGATCGCGCTGAACAGGCAGACGAAGCTCAGCACGGCCAGGTGCTCGGGGACGACCGCCCGCGTCCGCAGGGGTCGCGGAGGCGACGCAGGCGAAGGTGACGGCGACGGCTCGGGCGCCACCGCGACCGGCTCCTCCTCGACCTCCACCTGGGCGTCCCTGATCTCCATGGCCAGGTGTACGGCCCCGCGTACCACGGCCAGCTCCGGCTCCTCCACCTTCAGCACCGTCACCCCGGAGCGGCGCGAGATCTGCGCGTGCACCATCGGCAGCCGGCTGCTCCCGCCCACCGGGATCACCTTGGTCACGTCGCTCCAGGCCAGCTCCTGGTCGCCGAGCAGGCGTTCGCACTCGTCCACGGTCTCGGCCAGCGACTTGTCGAGCAGCGCGCCCAGTTCGTCGCGCGTCATCCTGAACAGCACCGGCGGGTCCAGCTCCGACAGCAGCGCCTCGTGCTCCTCCCGCTCCGACAGCGCGTGCTTGATCTTCTCGCAGGTGTCCCTGAGGCCGAGCCGCCTGCGCAGGACGGCCACGCCGGGTTCCGGGTCGGCGAACAGGCCGTCCACCTGCTCGGGGTGGCGTTGCCTGATCGCGGTGAGGATCTCCCTGTCGAAGTCGATCCCGCCGAGCGTGGAGATGCCGCCCGGCCGGCCCACGTCGCGGAAGCCCGCGTCCGTGGTTCCCCGGGTCAGGGCGCAGTCGAAGGTGCCGCCGCCGAGGTCGTAGAGCAGGATCGTCTGCTCGTCGAAGAAGCGCTGACCGGTGACCGCGCCGCGTACCCCGGCGACCGGCTCGGACACCAGCGTCACCGTCGCCGGATCGAACCCCGCCGACTCCGCCGCCTGCCGCATCAGGTCGTGGTTGCCCGCGTCCCAGCTCACCGGCACGGTGATGACCACGACGTCGGGCTCGCCCGCCGCCGCCCGCCGCGCCTGCTCGCGCAGGAAACGCAGGACCTCGGCGGCCAGCTCGTGCACGAGGTAGCGGCGGCCGTCGAGGTGGACGGGCGCGTCGTCGCCGAAGTCGCGCTTGAACTCGGTCCGATAGTCCTGGATGTAGGCGGGTCCCAGCCGTCTGGCCGCCGTGCCCACGTGCAGCTTCCCTCCGGCGGCCAGCACCGCCGTCGGGATCTCGGCCGCGCCCGGCGTCTCAGGATCGGGCACGACGACGATCCGCCCGTCCGCCAGCCCCACCATGATCGAGGAGTTGGACGTGCCGAAGTCGATGCCGTAAACCACTCCCACCTGCTGATTCCCTCCGTCAGTCGCCGAGCCGCCGCACGCGCTCGCGCATCGCGGACAGCTCCCCTCGCACCCGCTCGTACCGTCCCGCCGTGACCGTCAGCTCCGCCATCCGGCTCTTGCGGTCGCGCGCGCTCGCCTCCCGCAGTACGGCCAGCCGCGCGATCGACCGGTCGAGCGCGTCACGCGTCTGGCGCAGCACGTCGTCGAAGTGCGCCAGCATGAGCGTCTTGCAGTGCTCGACCGCCTCGGCGAGGCCCTTCTCGGCCCTGGCGACGTTCCGCTCGACCATGGGCAGCACGGCCTGGCTGAACTGCGCCGACCGCTCAAGTTTGACCTGTGTGAGCACGCGGTGCCGGTGTTCCTGCAATCCCGCCATGACGCCGAGCGCGCCGAGGGCGATCGCCGCGATGGCGCCGATCGCGACGCCGACGCCGGGCAGCAGGGCGCCGGCGCCGGTGAAGATCGCGGTGCCGACCGCCCCGGCCACGGTCACGCCGGAGTTGACCGACGACAGCCGTCCCTCGCGGGCGTGCTTGCGCAGCATGATGGCCGAGACGTCCAGCCGGGGCTGGAAGCCGGGGACCGCGGCGTCGATCACGCCGATCGGCAGCCGGGTGGCGGCGGCGGTCTCCTCGCCGGTGCGGTCGACGGCGGCCAGCAGTTCGGCGCGGGCGGTGTCCGCGGCGTCGGCGAGCGCCTGCGTGGTGGCGTTGATGAGGCCCTGGGCGTCGTGGACGACCGCGGGCGAGTGGATGTGGCCGACGAAGCGGTCGCAGATCTCCTGGTTGCGCGCGGCCAGCCGTTCGGCCACGGGTGCGGCGGCGGCGTCGAACGAGGCCGACAGCGCCTCGCGCCACGCGGCCCGGCCGGCCAGCAGCTCCTCCGCCCGCCTCCTGCTCTGCCGCAGCTCGGCGGCGATCCTCTCCAGGTCCTCGCCGGCCTCCAGCGCGGCCAGCTCGTTGGTGACCGGGGCCTCGGTCGCGGCCAGCACCTCGTCCAGCAGGTCGAGGGCGCTCTCCAGATACCGGGCGCCGCAGGTCGCGGCGAGCCGGTCGCGCAGCCGGCGCTCCAGCTCGGGCAGGCCGGACTCCCGGAGCAGCTCCTCGCTGCCCCGCCGCAGCGCCCGCAGCTTGCGGTGGGCGGAGACGGGCAGCACCACGAGGTCCTCCGGCGGCAGCCCGGTCGCCGCCGCGATCTTCCTGCGGGCCGCCGCGACCTCGCCGCCCGGGTCGAAGACCGTCTCCGCCTTCGTGACCGCGGTGACCACGACCGGGCAGGCGGCGAACGCCTTCTTCACGTGCGCCAGCTCGTTGGTGCTCAGCGTCTCCTCGGTGCTGGCGACGTAGAGGATCGCGTCCGCCTGCGACAGGGAGGCGTAGGTGGCGTCGGTGTGGGCGTTGTTGACGCCGCCGATGCCCGGGGTGTCGACCAGGACCAGCCCGTCGCGCAGCAGGTCCGCGGGCGCCTCGATGGTGATCATGTGCCCGACGTTCACCCGGTCGGCGATGTGCCGGTCGAGCTGGTCGAGCGGGATCTCGCGGGTCCTGCCCGAGGGCTCGTGGGCGAAGGCGGCCTCTCGCTCGCCCCAGCGCAGGACCGTCACGACGCAGGTGGTCACGGCGGAGTTCACCGGCAGCAGGCGCTCGCGGCCGAGCATGGCGTTGATCAGGCTGGACTTGCCCCGGCTGTACTCGCCCATCACGACGACCTGGTATGTCCCGGCCTCGGCCCGCTGGACGCTCTGGTCGAGCTTGGCGCGCAGCGCCTCGGTGAGCTCCAGCCCCGGGGCGGCGACCAGGCGCTCGTGCAGGGCGAGCACGTCGGCGCGGAGCCTGCCCAGCTCCTCGTGGCTCATCGCGCCCGCTCCTCGACGTAGGCCAGCACCTGCTGCGGGCGCAGGACCCGCCCGCGCCACTGGTATCCGGGGCGGACGGTCTCGGCGATCGTGCCCGGCAGGTCGGGCTCGTCCGTGGTGCGCACGCCCACGACCTGGTGCCGCTCCGGGTCCAGCTCGCCGCGGTCGTCCACCGGCTCCACCTCGCCCTCGCGCAGCATCAGCGTGAGCTGGTCCGCGACCCAGCCGACGAGCTTCGCGGGCGTCTCCGGGGCGGCGGCGAGGTCGCGCTCGCGCAGCTCGTCCAGGCGTTCGGCGAGGTCTACCAGGGCGCCGACCAGCTTCGGGTTCGGTTCGTGCGGGTCCTTCGCCTGGCGGTCCAGCTCGCGCTGCCGGTGTTCGAGGGTCTCGACCTCGGTCAGCGCGTGCTCCAGCAGGGCGGCGGTGCCGAGTCCCGCGGGATCCCGGCGGCGGCCGGTGAGGGCGGCCAGCCGTACCAGGAGGTGCTCGGCGAGCCGGCGCGGCCGGAACAGCGGCTCGAACAGCCTGCTCAGCAGGTCCCCGGGTCGAGCAGGCGCTGGGCGAGCTGGAGTCGGTCCATGATCCGCTCGTAGCTGCGCACCATCGTGTGGGCCGTCTGCCTGTCGACCCTGCCGGTGAGGGGGTCGTTCATCCGGGTGTTCCATTGGTGCGCTCGCTCCTTCGCTCGTCGCATCATCCGGCTGACCGGCTCGTCGTCCTCGAAGCCGAGCCGGGCCGCGCATGAGGTGCCCTTCTCGCCGGTGACCTGCAGGAGTTGCTCGGCCTCCGCCGGCCGCAGGCTGGTCGCGCCCTGGTAGTGGGCGGCGAGCGCGGTCAGCTCGGCGAAGCCGTGCTCGGAACGCCGGAAACGCTCCACCCGCCTGGCCACCTCGTCGGCGGCCGCCTTGGCGGCGCTGTCCGGAGGCAGGCCCTCGCGGCCGCTCGCCAGCGCCGCCCGCACCGAGATCATGGCCTGGTCCAGCTTGATCAGACCGGCCCGGTTGCCGAAGTGCCCGCTGATCAGCCGGCGCAGCCCGCCCACGCCGCTCTCCTCGACCAGGTGCTCGGCGAGCGCGCCGGGGTCGAGGCCGTCGCGCAGCGCCGCGCACGCCAGATGCACGCCCCACGCGCCGAGCAGCTCGACAAGCTCTCTCCGGTACGCCGGCCGTAGCGGACCGGCGGCGTCCTGGAACTCGCGCAGGTCGCTCAGCTCGTCGGCCAGCTCGGCGGGGGAGACCGAGGCCAGCTCGCGCAGCCAGGCCAGATGGCGTTCCTCCAGCGCCTGCGCCCCGGCGGCGACCTTGGCCGCGACCGGGACGACCAGGTAGAACAGGCGGCTCAGGTCGGTGGACCCCCGGTAGACGTCGATGACCTGCTCGGCGCCGTCACGCAGCGGATGGAAGGCCAGCGGGTCGCCGAACGCCGGCGGCCAGCTCTGGTCGCACCTGCTGAGCACGCCGAACGCCTTGAACGGCGTCAGCATGCCGGCTCGGTCGCCGAGGAAGGCGGAGACCGCGGCGACGTCGGGGCCGCTGACGTCCCGGCTGAACAGGTAGAGGACGGCGTCGGCCTGGTCGAGCTCGTCGATGCTCTCCTGGTGGAGCGTCTGGGGGTCGCGGCCCAGCAGCTCCAGCACGGCGGGGTCCTTGACGCCCATCGTGGCCAGGGTGTTGGCGGAGTCCTGGCCGTAGACGCTGCCCAGGCCGGGGGTGTCGACGAGGTGGAAGTCGCGCAGGAACGGGTTGGGCAGGCCGTACTCGACCTTGCGCACGCGCCCGAGGTCGGCGAGGTGGGCCTCGTCGCGGACGGTCCAGCGCGCGAACTGCGCCGGGGCGACCCGGCGCGCGGGGCCGTCGCGGAAGTGCACGGTCAGCGTCGGCCGGGCGGCGTGGACCAGCTCGTTCACGTTGAACGTCAGCTCCTCGCGGCCGGTCACCGCCACGTCCGCGCCGAGCAGCGCGTTGACCAGCGTGGACTTGCCACGCTTGATCTGGCCCGCCACGGCCAGCCGCATGGGCTCGGCGAGCCGGGCCGCGGCGGCGCGCAGGGCGCCGGCCAGCGGGGCGAGTTCGGGGGTCTCGTCGGCCTGGGCCGCGCACTCGCGCAGCATCGTGTCCGCTCGCGCGAGCGCGGGGACGAGCAGATGTTCGGGGGGCATCATCAGGCGCATGTTTAGCGACCGAGCGTGACTCCGTCCACCTCTTGTGTGAAAGGACACGCGAAACCCGCTTTACGGCTGTCCGATACTGAGGTCCGCGAAGACGGCCCGGTGGTCCGTCCCCGGCACGTCGGAGATCTCCACCCGCCGCACCCCGATGGAACGGTCGACGAGGATGTGGTCGATCGTGATGAGCGGCGGGATCGCGCGACCGTGCGGCCACGTCGGGACCAGTCCCTTGCCCACCTGCGCGGCGGCGTCCACGTAGCCGCGGCCGAGCAGGTCGCGGAAGGCGCGGTGGTCCAGGCTGGCGTTGAAGTCGCCGGCGAGGATCCGCCCCGGCGCGGCGGGCGGCAGCGCCGCCATTGCAACGTTCCACTCCGCGTAGAGACGGGGCAACGGCGGGTTCGGGTGCACCGCCACGACCTCCACCGGCCCGGACGGCAGCGCGAGCCTGGCCGCCGGCATGTTGTGCCCGACCGGGGTGAACAGCCCCTCGACCTTGGTCAGCGGGTGGCGCGCGTAGATGCCGCTGCCGGACGGCCCGTCCGCCTCCTCCAGCACGCTGTACGGCAGAAGCCGCCCCAGCCCAGCCGCCTCCAGCGCGGCCACCTGCCGGGGCCGGAGCTCCAGCGCGGTGAACACGTCCACGTCGAACCGCTTGACCAGGTCGATGACCGCCGTGACGTCGGCCCGCCCGAACAGGTTCACGGTCAGCACCCGCAGCGCGGTCCCACCGGCGGGAGCCGGATCGGGAACGACCCTGGGCACGATCACGGCGACCATCGCGGCGGCCGAGACCAGCGCCACCAGAGCGGCGGCACGGTTGCGGAAGAACAGGATCGCCGCGGCGAGCACCGCCAGCACCGCGCCGAGCGGCGTCAGCGTCAGCAACTGGGTGACCGGCCAGCCGATCTCCAGTCCGGTGACACGAGCCAGAGCCCAGGCCGCCAGGAGTACCGCCACCACCCACGACCCCAGGCGTCGCTTCGTCTTCACCAGCCCCGCCCGTCACAGCTTCGAGATTGCCTGAACTTTAAACCGTCCGGAGCCCGAAAGTGTAGTCCCTTGAAGCGTCCTTATCCGGACATTCTTTACCATTACACAATTGCGGTAAGGGGTTGACCGCAACTAGGGTCCTCCTTTATCGGTCGATGACCGACCGACCGCCGAGTCTCCTGGCCGTGCACGCCGGGGGAGCCGGGGACCCACTCGTGTTTCCCGGGGTGAATCCGCTGCTCGCAGCGGTAGGGCACTCCTTCGCCCGAACCCGTCAGCTAACCCGGTAGGCGGCAGAGGAGATCAAGGAGCACGCGTGCGAAACCGCGTTGTCGCCATGCCCGGAAACGGCCGGCGCCCATGAACGCCGACCTCGAGAACGGGATCCAGAAACTGATCGAGGTGCTCGACGCCGAGATCGGCTACACAGAGAAAGGCTCCGGATACACCAAGTTCGGAGAGTGGTACCAGAAGAACGTCGACGGCAGCTACGACTTCTCGAACGCGGCGTGGTGCGACATGTTCCTCGCCTGGGGCGCGGACAAGGCCGGCCTCACCGAGGTGTACGGGCAGTTCGCCTACACCCCCGACCACGCCGCCTGGTTCCGCGACCAGGGGGCGTGGGGGACCAGGCCGGAACCCGGCGCGCTGGTCTTCTACGACTGGTCGGGCGGGAAGAGCCTCGACGGCATCGACCACATCGGCATCGTCACGAAGGTGGACGGCGCCCGCATCACCACCATCGAGGGCAACGTCGACGCCCGCTTCGCCAAGCGGAAGGAGCGCGACCAGAGCAAGGTCGTCGGCTACGGCTACCCCGCCAAGACCGAGGCCGCCGCCGCGTCACGCCAAAACCCCGACACCCCCAACCCGGACACAACCCCTCAATCCCCCGGCCCAGAACAGCCGTCCGACCAGGCTCCTGGGCACCTGGGGCCGAACCTCGCGGCGTCGTCGTCCTCGGCCAAGTTCCTCGCCGCCCCGGCCGCCGAACCGGGCGCGGAGGCGGCGATGGCCGCTCCGCTCCTGCTCGCGGCCCTGGCCATAGCCCTGGTCGCCGGTATGAAGCGGCGCACCCGGCCCGCGTCCTGAGCCGGCGCGCGCCCCTGATCGAGGGACGGGGGCGCGCGCCCGGGGCCGTGGGAAGCGGCCAGCGGGCGTCGTGGCGGCGAGCACCACGTCCGGCGTGAGGAGCGCCGGACGATCGGGCGGTGCTGGGGGCGGCGGGGGGTGGGGGCGGTGGCCTGCCGTAACGGATGGTCTCGGGCGCGCCGCGTCGGGAGGGCGTCAAAAGGTGATGGGCGCGCGTATGGAAGCCGTCAAGAACGGCAAAAGCCCCCAAATCACCCGCTTTGCTTACGGAAGCAAGCAACTTTCCGGAGCTGAGGAGTGGGGATGGCCGACGTCATCTTCGTCGTCCTGACGATCGCGTTGTTCGTGATCCTCGGGCTAGTGGTGAAGGCGGTGGAGCGCCTGTGAGCGCGATCAATGCCACCGGCCTGGTCGTGGCCGTCGGTCTGGTGATCTTCATGGTCGCGGCCCTGCTTTTCCCGGAGCGGTTCTAGTGGGCTGGATCTTCATCGCCTCCCTCGTCCTCGCGCTCGTCCTCACGCACAAGCCGCTGGGCGACTACATGCACCGCGTGTACACGAGCGCCAGGCACAACGTCGTGGAGCGCCTCATCTACCGCCTGCTCGGCGTCCAGGCCGACGCCGAGCAGCGCTGGGCCGTCTACGCGCGCGGCGTCCTGGCCTTCTCGGTCGTCTCCCTCCTCTTCCTGTACGGCCTGCAGCGCCTCCAGGACAAGCTCTTCCTGAGCCTGGGCTTCGCCCCCGTCCCCGACCACGTCGCCTGGAACACCGCCGTCAGCTTCGTCACCAACACGAACTGGCAGGCGTACTCCGGCGAGTCGACGATGGGCCACCTGGTCCAGATGTCCGGCCTGGCCGTGCAGAACTTCGTCTCGGCCGCGGTCGGCATGGCCGTCGCGATCACGCTGGTACGCGGCTTCGCCCGCAGGGGCACCGACACCCTCGGCAACTTCTGGGTGGACCTGGTGCGCGGCACCGTCCGCATCCTGCTGCCGATCGCCTTCGTCGGCGCGCTGATCCTGGTGGCGGGCGGCCTGGTGCAGAACTTCGCCGGACCGCACGAGATCGCCGGCCTGACCGGCCCCACGAACATGACCGGCGGCCCCGTGGCCAGCCAGGAGGTCATCAAGGAGCTCGGCACCAACGGCGGCGGGTTCTACAACACCAACTCGGCGCACCCGTTCGAGAACGCCACCTCCTGGACCAACTGGTTCGAGATCTTCCTCATCCTGCTGATTCCGTTCGCGCTCCCGCGCACCTTCGGCAAGATGGTCGGCCAGGTCCGCCAGGGCTACGCGATCGTCGCCGTCATGGGCGTCATCGCGCTGGTCAGCATCACGCTGACCAACGTCTTCGAACTGGCCGGCAACGCCACCGTCCCCCAGGCGATCGGCGCGGCGCTGGAGGGCAAGGACGTCAGGTTCGGCGTGGCCAACTCCGCCACGTTCGGCGCGGCCACCACGCTGACCAGCACCGGCGCCGTGAACTCCTTCCACGACTCCTACACGCCGTTCGGCGGCATGATGCTGCTGTTCAACATGATGCTCGGCGAGGTCGCCCCCGGCGGCGTCGGCGCCGGCCTCTACGGCATGCTCATCCTCGCCGTGATCACCGTCTTCGTGGCGGGCCTCATGGTGGGCCGCACGCCCGAGTACCTCGGCAAGAAGATCGGCGCCCGCGAGATGAAGCTGGCCTCGATGTACTTCCTGGTCACCCCGATTTTGGTCCTGACCGGCACCGCGCTGGCCATGGGCAACGAGGCGGGCCTGGCGGCGATGCTGAACGGCGGGCCGCACGGCTTCTCCGAGATCCTCTACGCCTTCACCAGCGCCTCGAACAACAACGGCTCGGCCTTCGGCGGCGTCACCGTCAACACCCCGTGGTACGACGTGGCGCTCGGCCTGTGCATGCTGCTGGGCCGCTTCCTGCCGATCATCTTCGTGCTCGCCCTGGCCGGTTCGCTGGCCCGGCAGACCCCGGTCCCGGACACCGCGGGCACGTTGCCGACGCACCGCCCGCAGTTCGTCGGCATGGTCGTCGGCGTGACGATCATCCTCGTCGCCCTGACCTTCCTCCCGGCGCTCGCGCTGGGGCCGCTCGCAGAAGGACTCCTGTCATGACGACCCAGACGGTCGAGACCCCCAAGAGCACCGGCCGGGTCGGTGGCGGCCTGCTCGATCCCCGGCAGATGGTGCGGTCGCTGCCGGACGCGGTCAGAAAGCTGAACCCGGCCACGCTGTGGCGCAACCCGGTGATGCTGATCGTGGAGATCGGCGCGGTGTTCACCACGGTCCTGGCGGTCGTGCGGCCCTCGTTCTTCGCCTGGGCGACCGTGGTGTGGCTCTGGCTGACGGTGCTGTTCGCCAACCTGGCCGAGGCGGTCGCGGAGGGCCGCGGCAAGGCCCAGGCGGCCACGCTGCGCAAGGCCAAGACCGACACGGTGGCGCGCAGGCAGTCCGGCGAGACGGTTCCCGCCACGCAGCTCCAGCAGGGCGACGTCGTGGTCGTCGAGGCCGGGGAGATCATCCCGGGCGACGGCGACGTCATCGAGGGCATCGCCTCGGTGGACGAGTCGGCCATCACCGGCGAGTCCGCCCCGGTCATCCGCGAGTCGGGCGGCGACCGCTCGGCGGTCACCGGCGGCACCAAGGTGCTGTCCGACCGAATCGTCGTCCGGATCACCCAGAAGCCGGGCGAGAGCTTCATCGACCGGATGATCGCCCTGGTCGAGGGCGCCAACCGGCAGAAGACGCCCAACGAGATCGCGCTGAACATCCTGCTGGCCGCGCTCACGGTCATCTTCCTGGTCGCCACCGTCACCATGCAGCCGATGGCGATCTGGGCCAAGGGCCAGAACCCCGGCATCCCGGACTCCCTGGCCCTCACCGCCGACGGCGTCAGCGGGATCGTCCTGGTCTCACTGCTGGTCTGCCTCATCCCGACCACGATCGGCGCGCTGCTGTCGGCGATCGGCATCGCCGGCATGGACCGCCTGGTCCAGCGCAACGTGCTGGCCATGTCCGGCCGCGCCGTCGAGGCCGCCGGCGACGTGTCCACGCTGCTGCTGGACAAGACCGGCACGATCACGCTGGGCAACCGCCAGGCGTCGGAGTTCGTCCCGGTCGCCGGCGTCACCGAGCAGGAGCTCGCCGAGGCGGCCCAGCTCTCCAGCCTCGCCGACGAGACGCCCGAGGGCCGCTCCGTCGTGGTCTTCGCCAAGGAGAGGTACGGCCTGCGCGAACGCGACGTGCACAACGCCTCCTGGGTGCCCTTCACCGCCCAGACCCGCATGTCCGGCGTCGATCTGGCACCGGATCCGGGTGCGCCCGACTCTGAGCGCAGGGAGATCCGCAAGGGCGCGGCCACCGCGGTCATGAAGTGGGTACGCGACGGCGGCGGCCACCCGACCGACGAGGTCGGCCACATCGTGGACGGCATCTCGGCCAGCGGCGGCACCCCGCTCGTCGTGGCCGAGAAGGGCCGTGTGCTGGGCGTCATCCACCTCAAGGACGTCGTCAAGGCGGGCATGCGCGAGCGCTTCGACGAGATGCGCCGCATGGGCATCCGCACCGTCATGATCACCGGCGACAACCCGCTGACCGCCAAGGCGATCGCGGACGAGGCCGGCGTGGACGACTTCCTGGCCGAGGCGACGCCCGAGGACAAGCTGGCGCTGATCAAGCAGGAGCAGGCGGGCGGCCGGCTGGTCGCGATGACCGGCGACGGCACCAACGACGCCCCCGCGCTCGCCCAGTCGGACGTCGGCGTGGCCATGAACACCGGCACCAGCGCCGCCAAAGAAGCCGGCAACATGGTCGACCTCGACTCCAACCCGACCAAGCTCATCGAGATCGTCGAGATCGGCAAGCAGCTGCTCATCACCCGAGGGGCGCTGACCACGTTCTCGATCGCCAACGACATCGCCAAGTACTTCGCGATCATCCCGGCGATGTTCGCGGCGGTCTACCCGGGCCTGGACACGCTGAACATCATGCGGCTGGCCAGCCCGCAGTCGGCGATCCTGTCCGCGGTCATCTTCAACGCGATCATCATCGTCGCGCTGATCCCGCTGGCCCTGCGCGGCGTCCGCTACCGGCCCTCCAGCGCCTCGAAGCTGCTCAGCCGCAACCTCTACGTCTACGGCCTGGGCGGCATCGTCGCCCCGTTCATCGGGATCAAGATCATTGATCTCCTCATCCAGTTCCTTCCGGGGATGTCTTAAATGGAACGTCTGCCTAGCTGGATCCGCCAGCACCTCGCGGCTGTCCGCGCGCTGCTCGTGCTGACCCTGGTCACCGGGGCGATCTACCCGCTCCTGGTGACCGGGGCGGCGCAGGCCGTGTTCAACCACCAGGCCAACGGCTCGATGACCGGGAAGGGCAGCGAGCTGATCGGCCAGAAGTTCACCGACCAGGACGGCAACCCGGTCAGGAAGTACTTCCAGAGCCGCCCGTCGGCGGCCGGTGACGGCTACGACATGCTGTCCACCGCCGCCAGCAACCTCGGCCCCGAGGACGTCCTGGACGTCCTGCCCGACCCGAACGGCGCCGACGACGCCGCCAAGGAGGGCCAGCAGTCGCTGCTCACCCAGGTCTGCGCCCGCTCCAAGGCGGCCGGCGAGCTGGAGGGCGTCAGTGGCGCCCGGCCGTTCTGCACGCCGGACGGCGTGGGCGCCGTGCTGAAGGTCTTCCCGGCCATCGGCACGCCCGCCCGGGCGGTCAGCGTCAACCAGGCGTGCCCGGCCCAGCCCTTCGTCGCCGCCTACCAGGGCGTCAAGGTCGAGTGCGGCCGGCCTGGCGAGGACTACGCGGCCGGCCGTACCGTGCCGGTGCGGGGGAGCGTCACCGACGTGAAGGTCCCCGCGGACGCGGTCACCGCCAGCGGGTCCGGACTGGACCCGCACATCTCGGTGGCCTACGCCGAGCTGCAGGCGCCCCGCGTGGCCAAGGAGCGCGGCAGGCCCGTCGAGGCGGTCAGGAAGCTGATCGCCGACAACACCACCGGCCGCGCGCTCGGCTTCATGGGCGAGCCCGCGGTCAACGTGCTCATGCTCAACCTGGCACTCGACAAGGAGTAGCGGATGCCGCGCGGCAAGCTGAGGGTCTACCTGGGCGCCGCACCAGGGGTGGGGAAGACCTTCGCGATGCTGGGTGAGGGCCGGCGGGCGCTGGAGCGGGGCAGGGACGTGGTCGTGGGCCTGGTCGAGACCCACGGCCGCCCCAACACCGAGGAGCTCCTGGACGGGATGGAGGTGATCTCCCGCAGGACGATGGTCCATCGGGGGGCCACCTTCACCGAACTCGACGTGGACGCCGTCCTGGCACGGGCGCCGAAGATCGCCCTCATCGACGAGCTGGCGCACACCAACGTCCCGGGTTCCAGGAACGCCAAGCGCTGGCAGGACATCGAGGAGATCCTCGACGCCGGCATCAGCGTCGTCTCCACCGTGAACGTGCAGCACCTGGAGTCGCTCAACGACGTCGTCCAGCAGATCACCGGCATCCCGCAGCGGGAGACCGTGCCCGACGAGGTGGTCCGCCGTGCCACCCAGATCGAGCTGGTCGACATGTCACCGGAGGCCCTGCGCCGCCGGATGGCCCACGGCAACATCTATGCCCCGGAGAAGGTCGATGCCGCCTTGTCCAACTACTTCAGGATCGGCAACCTCACCGCCCTGCGCGAGCTGGCCCTGCTGTGGGTCGCGGGCAAGGTCGACGAGCAGCTCGACCGCTACCGCAGCGACCACGGCATCAAGGGCACTTGGGAGGCGCGCGAGCGCGTCGTCGTCTGCCTGACCGGCGGCCCGGAGGGCGACACCCTGGTACGGCGGGCCGCCCGCATCGCCGCCCGCACCAAGGGCGCCGACCTGCTGGCCGTCCACGTGACCAGGGCGGACGGCCTGACCAGCGGCGACCCGGCCAGCCTGGCCAGGCAGCGCTCCCTGGTCGAGAGCATGGGCGGCACCTACCACCAGGTGGTCGGCGACGACGTCCCGCGCGCGCTGCTCGACTTCGCCCGCGGCGTCAACGCCACCCAGCTCGTCCTCGGCGCCTCCCGGCGCGGCAGGTTCGCGCAGATCTTCTCGCGCGGCGTCGGCGTGGACACCACGGCGCTGTCCGGCTCGATCGACGTGCACATGATCACGCACGAGGAGGCGAAGAAGGGCCGCCGCCGCCCCGCACGCACCAGGGCGGCGCTCACCCGGACCCGGCGGCTGGCCGGGTGGGTGGCGGCGGTGCTGGGCATGCCGCTGCTGACGGCGGGGCTCGTCCCGTTCCGGGAGGATCTGTCGCTGCCCAGCGAGATACTGTTCTTCCTGCTCATGACCGTCGGGGTGGCGCTGATCGGCGGCATGTGGCCGGCGATCACGGCGGCGGTGGGCGGGTCGCTGCTGCTCAACTACTTCTTCACGCCGCCGGTCAACGAGTTCACGATCAGCGATCCGGAGAACCTCTTCGCGCTCATCGTGTTCGTGGTGGTGGCCGCGGCCGTGTCCACGATCGTGGATCTGGCGGCCCGCCGTACCCGGGAGGCGGCGCGCGCGAGCGCGGACGCGGAGGTGCTCTCGACGCTGGCCGGGCACGTGCTGCGCGGGGAGTCGGCGGTCTCCGAGCTGCTCGTGCGGGTGCGTGAGACGTTCGGGCTGTCCTCGGTCACGCTGCTGGAACGCCTGCCGGACACCGGCAGGGCGCCCGACGACCACACCGACCCGGCGGCCTGGCGCATCGTCGCCACGACCGGCGGCACGCCGTGCACGACGCCGTCCGGCGGCGACACCGACGTGGTGATCGAGGAGGACCTCGTGCTCGCCGCCCGCGGCGGGCTGCTGGACGCCGCCGACCGGCGGGTGCTGGAGTCGTTCGCCGCGGAGATCGCGGTGGCGCTGCGCCAGCAGCGGCTGAAGGAGGAGGCGGAGCAGGCCAGGCCGCTGGCCGAGGCGGACAGGATGCGCACCGCGCTGCTGGCCGCCGTGAGCCACGACCTGCGCACGCCGCTGGCCTCGGCGAAGGCCGCGGTGGAGAGCCTGCGCAGCGACGAGATCGACTGGAGCCCCGAGGACCGCCGCGAGCTGCTGGCCACGGCCGACGAGTCGCTGGTGCGCCTCGACCGCCTGGTGGCGAACCTGCTCGACATGAGCCGGCTGCAGGCCGGCGTGCTGGGGGTGGGGCTGGAGGCGGTGGCGCTCGAAGAGGTGGTGCCCAGGGCCGTGGACGACCTCGGGCCGCTGCGCGACCGGGTCGAGGGCGACGTCTCCGTCGAACTGCCCGAGATCGTCGCCGACCCCGCGCTGCTCGAACGCGTACTGGTCAACCTGATGTCCAACGCCGTCCGCTACAGCCCGCCCGAGCAGAAGGTGGTCATCACGGCGAGCTGGCACGGCCGGCACGTCGAGATCCGGGTGATCGACCGCGGCCCCGGCATCCCGCAGGACGCCCACGACCGTGTCTTCCTGCCCTTCCAGCGCCTGGGTGACCGCGACAACCACACCGGCGTCGGCCTGGGCCTGGCCCTCTCCCGGGGCCTGGCCGAGGCGATGGGCGGCACGCTGGTCCCCGACGAGACACCGGGGGGCGGTCTCACCATGATCCTCACGATGCCCATCAAGGAGCGGCCCGCATGACCAGAATCCTCGTCGTCGACGACGAGCCGCAGATCCTGCGGGCGCTGCGCATCAACCTGGTCGCCCGCCACTACGAGGTGGCGGTGGCCCACGACGGCGGCGCGGCCCTGCGGGAGGCCGCGGACTGGCATCCGGACCTGGTCATCCTCGACCTCGGGCTGCCCGACCTCGACGGCGTGGACGTCATCCACGGCCTGCGCGGCTGGACCACCGTCCCGATCATCGTCCTGTCCGGCCGGGCCGGGAACCAGGACAAGGTGGACGCCCTGGACGCCGGGGCCGACGACTACGTCACCAAGCCCTTCGGCATCGACGAGCTCCTGGCCCGCGTCAGGGCCGTCACCCGCCGCACCACGCTGCACGAGTCGGAGCTGGCGCGGGTCAAGGTGGGCGAGCACCTGGTCGACCTCACCAGCAAGACCGTCTCGGGCGAGGTACGGCTGACGCCCACCGAATGGCACATCCTCGAACTCCTGCTGCGCAACCCCGGCAAGCTGGTCAGCCAGCGGCAGATCCTCACCGAGGTCTGGGGGGTGAAGTACGTCAAGGAGACCCACTACCTGCGCCAGTACATGGCCCAGCTCCGCCGCAAACTGGAGCCCGACGCCGCCCACCCCGCGCACCTGATCACCGAACCCGGCATGGGCTACCGCTTCCAGCCTTGACCCCCGGACACGCGGAAGCCGCGCTCGTGCTCTGCGAACGCGGCTTTCCGCACGGCCGCCGGCCTCTGCCGGCTTCGGGGAGAGGCTAGGCGAGGACCTCCACGAGGAGGGTGATGGCCGCGGCGATGGCGATCAGCGCGAGGAGCCCGAGCGCCTCGGGACGCGGCTTCTGGGGGCGCATCAATGCTCCTTCCAACACGGATGGGTAGAACCACTCCTATGCCCAAAAGGCCGCATTTCACGCAGGAATCGGTCGCAGATCACACGCATCAGGCCGCTCCCGCGCCGCTACGGGCCATGACGCCGGCCGGATCGACGACGACGCCGATGACGTCGAGGTCGCGGAGCATGCCGCGCAGGGCCGGTTCGCTGAGCCGTACCCAGGGCTGGGCGGTGCCGAGCACCGCGGCCAGGCGGAGCGGCGAGCTGAAGGCCACCGCCGTCGGCTTCCCCGAGGCGGTGCGGAACAGGCGGAGCGAGGCGCTGAACCGGCCCTGATGGACCGGGACGAAGAGTGACATTTCATCTCCAGGGATGCGTCGTGGCAGTAGGTGACGCTAGGTCCGGGAGTGGGGGTGGTGGGGTGTTCGCCATGCGATCCCTACGCGGGAAGCCGCAACATTGACGCCGTGCCGATATCGCGTCAACAAGGCGCAGAAATTGCGATATATGCCGTTGTGAACGCATAAATGGTGGTTGTGCGATATGTCGGGAAAAGGCTCCTATGGGAGTCGTGAGTCTTGAAGCACAACCTCCCGGTGACCGGCATCGGCTGAGCGTCGTCGGCGGGCTGGCCGCGCTCTCGCTGGACGCGATGGCCTCGGTCGCCTACGGACCCGAGGCCATCGTCCTGGTCCTGGCCCTGGCCGGCGGCGCCGGTCTCGGGTTCACCATCCCGGTCACGCTGACCATCGCGGCGCTGCTGGCCGTGCTGACGTTCTCCTACCGGCAGGTCATCGCCGCCTTCCCCCAGGGCGGCGGCGCGTACGGCGTGGCCAAGGCCCACCTCGGCCGCAAGGCCGGACTGGTGGCCGGCGCCTCGCTCATCATCGACTACGTGCTCAACGTGGCCGTCTCCGTGGCGGCCGGCGTCGCCGCGCTCACCTCGGCGGTGCCCGCGCTGCTGCCGTACACGGTGTGGCTGTGCCTGGGCGTGCTCGCGCTCATCACCGCGATCAACCTCAGGGGCATCGCCCACAGCGCCCGCGCGTTCGTGGTGCCCACGCTCGTCTACGTCGGCGCGATCATGCTGGTGATCGTGGCCGGGCTGGTGCGCGGCGAGGCCGCCGTCGACCCCGGCCACACCGCCACGAGCCTGCAGACGGTGGGCGTGCTCCTGCTGCTGAAGGCGTTCGCGAACGGCTGCGCCTCGCTGACCGGCGTGGAGGCCATCGCCAACGCCGTGCCCTCGTTCAGGCAGCCGAGGGTCAGGCGGGCCCAGAACGCCGAGGTCGCGCTCGGCGCGCTGCTGGCCGTCATGCTGATCGGCATCGCGGCCCTGATCGAGAAGTTCTCGATCGCCCCGGTCGAGGGGATGACCGTGCTCGCCCAGGTCACGCGGGCCGCGCTGGGCGACGGGTGGTTGTTCTACCTGGTGCAGTTCGCCACCGTCGTGCTGCTCGCGCTGGCCGCCAACACCTCTTTCGGCGGCCTGCCCGTGCTGGCCCGGCTGCTGGCCGCCGACAACAACCTGCCGCACCTGTTCGCGCTGCGCGCCGAGCGCCAGGTCCACCGGTACGGCATCGCCTTCCTCACCGTCACCAGCGCCGTCCTGCTGGTCGCAGCCCAGGGCGACATGAACCTGCTGGTCCCCCTGTTCGCCATCGGCGTCTTCGTCGGCTTCACGCTCTCCCAGACCGGCATGGTCCGCCACTGGCTGGCCGCGCGCCCGGCGGGCTGGCGCTGGAAGGTGGCACTCAACGGCTTCGGCGCCCTGCTGACCGGGGTGGCCGCGGTCGTGGTGACCGTCTCGAAGTTCGCGGAGGGCGGGTGGCTCGTCGCCGTCGCCCTGCCGCTGATGGTGGCGGCGATGACGTGGGTCAACCGGTCGTACACGCGCATCGGCGACCGGCTCGAACTCGGCCGCACGCCCGCCCCGCCGCGCCCGCGGCGCTCGCTGGTCGTGGTGCCGGTCCACGCGGTCAACCGGCTCAGCCGCGACGCGCTGGCCGCCGCCCTCTCGCTCGGCGACCGCGTGGTGGCCGTCAACATCGTTCACCCGGAGGACGAGGGGGAAGCCCGCCGCTTCGTCGAGGACTGGGAGCGCTGGCACCCCGAGGTCGAGCTGGTCCAGCTCTTCGACGCCCGGGGCCGCCTCGACGACCCGCTGGTCACCTATCTGCGCCAGGCGCCCGAGACCCACGTGTTCGTGCTGATCGCCGAGGTCGAGCCCGAACACGCGTGGCAGCGCCTGCTGCAGAACCAGCGCGGCGCCGTGCTGGCCAGGGCGCTGCGCAGGCGTACCGACGCGGTGGTGTGCAGGATGCGCTTCCGGCTGCGCGAGCGGGTCCCGGTCCAGCCGTGCCGGAAAGCCGTCTAGCTCTCTCCGAAGAAGGCTCGCAGGTCGGCGACGAGCAGGTCAGGCTGCTCCAGCCCCAGGTACGCCCCGCCGCGGTCGAACTCGGTCCACCTGGCGACGTTCGTCTCCTGCTCGGCCAGGGCGCGCACGGTCACGTCGCCGGCCGCCACCGCGAACGCGGTCGGCACCGTGACCGGCGCCTTCGGGCCCCAGGCGTTCGGGTCCTCGGAGACGTCGCGGTAGCTCTGCGCGATCGAGCCCTGCGTGCCGGTGAACCACTGGGTGCTGACCTCGGTGAGGATGCGGTCGCGGGAGAAGGCGTCCTCGGGCAGCTCGGCGCTGTCGTCGGTCCACTCCTTGAACTTCTCCACGATCCACGCGGCCTGGCCGACGGGCGAGTCGTGCAGCCCGTGCGCGATCGTCTGCGGACGCGTGGTCATGATGATGTTGAAGCCCATCCCGTCCTGCATGAACCGCTGGATGAGGCCCAGCCGCCGCTGCTCGTCCTCGTTCAGCTCGGGCAGGTCCCCGGCCGGGATCGTGACGTAGGCGTTGACGTGGATCCCGGCCAGCCGCTCCGGCACCTGGCGGCCCAGCTCCATCGACAGGTTGGCGCCGCCGCCTCCGCCGTGGGCGCCGTAGCGCTCGTAGCCGAGGCTCGCCATCAGCTCCGCGAACACCCCCGCGGTACGCGGCACCGTCCATCCCGTGCTGGCCACCGGCGTGGAGAAGCCGAAGCCCGGCGCGGTCGGCGCGACGACGTGGAAGTCGCGCGAGAGCGGCGTCAGCACGTCCAGCAGGCCGATGATGCCGCCGGGGTTGTCGTGCATGAGCAGCAGCGGCAGCGCGTCCTCCCGCTCGGCGCGCAGGTGCCGGAAGTGCACCGTCTGCCCGCCGATCTCGGTCCGGTACTGCGGCCACTGGTTCAGCTCCGCCTCGGCCTTGCGCCAGTCGAAGTCGTTGGCCCAGTAGTCGGCCAGGCCCTTCAGGTAGTCGACGGGTACGCCGCGGGCCCAGCCGGCGCCGGGCAACTCGGGCGACCAGCGCGTACGGCGGAGCCGTTCACGCAGGTCATCAAGGTCTTCTTGGGGGATCTCGATCTGGAAGGGCGTCATGGCCGCGACATTAGCCCGTGGGTGAAACCGGGTGAATGAGTCATCTCATAGGTAATAGGCTGCGACACGTGCTGTGGGGGCGCGACGGCGAGCAGGCCGCGCTGAACCAGTTGCTGGCAGAGGCCCGGGAGGGCGTCGGCGGCGCGCTGGTGGTGCGCGGTGATCCGGGCATCGGCAAGACCTCTCTACTCGACCATGCCGCCTCGGCGGCGGGACCGACCCGGGTGCTGCGCGGCGCCGGTGTCGAGTCCGAGGCCGAACTGCCCTACGCGGGGCTGCACCTGCTGCTGCAGCCGGTGCTGGGGCACCTGCCGTACCTGCCGCCGCTGCAGGCCGACGCGCTGCGCGGCGCCTTCGGCCTCGGCCCCGCCGCCCCCGACCGCTTCCTCGTCGGGCTCGGCGTGCTGTCCCTGCTGTCGGAACTGGCCACGCCGGACGGCCTGCTCTGCCTGGTCGACGACGCCCACTGGCTCGACCACGCCTCCGCCGACGCGCTGCTCGTCGCCGCCCGGCGCCTGGACGCCGACGGCGTGCTCCTCCTGTTCGCCGCCCGCGAGCCGGGCTTCCCCGCGCCCGGCCTGCCCGAGGTGCGGCTCGGCGCGCTGCGGCCCGCCGACGCCGCCGCCCTGCTCGACGCCACCGCCGGCGACCTGCCCGCCGAGCTGCGCCACCGCGTGCTCGCCGAGGCGGGCGGCAACCCGCTGGCGCTCGTCGAGCTGCCCAAGTCGCTCGGCCTGCACCCGCTGACCGGGCGGCTGCGGGAGGCGTTCCAGCACCGCGCGGGCGCGCTGCCCGCCTCCGCCAGAACGCTGCTGACCGTCGCCGCCCTCGACGGCACCGGCCACCTCGACGTCGTGCTGGCCGCCGGGCGCGCGCTGGGCGGCACCGCCGCCGACCTGGCGGAGATCCGGCAGAGCGGGCTGGTCACGATCGAGGGGCGCCGCCTGGGGTTCCGTCATCCGCTCGTGCGGGCCGCCGTCCAGGGCGCCGCCGGTGAGGAGGTACGGCTGGCCGTACACGCCGCCTTGGCCGCGGCGCTGGACGACCCGCGCGACGCCGACCGGCGGGCCTGGCACCAGGCGGCCGCCGCGACCGCGCCCGACGACCGGCTCGCCGACGAACTGGAGGGCACCGCCAAGCGCGCGGCCGAGCGCGGCGGCGGCGCGGCGGCCTCCGCCGCCTACCAGCGGGCCGCCGAGCTCAGCGCGGACCCGCACGACCGCGCCAGGCGGCTCACGCTGGCCGCCGAGGCCGCCGAGCACGGCGGCCGCTTCGACCACGCCCGCGCCATCGCCGAGCACGCCGGCCGCGTCCACGACGACCCCGAGCTGACCTCCCGCCTGCTGCGGGTGCGGGCCTGCGCCGACTACGGGATGGGGCTACTGCCGAGCGCCCACGCGCAGTTGTCGATCGGGATCGACCACCTCGCCGCCGACGACCCGCGCGCCGCCGCCTGGCTGCTGCTCGACGCCTCCTCGCTCATCTGGCTGGACGGCGACCGCGACATGGCGATCAGGACCGACCGGCAGCTCGCCGACCTGCGGCTGCCGGAAAGCGACCCGGTGACGCCGGTGTACCTGCTGTGCCGGTGGTTCGCCGCGCTCGCCCTGCGCAGGCCCGCCGAGGGGCTGCCGCCGCTGCCCGAGGTGGTGGCCGCCGCCCGCGAGCTGGCCGAACTCGACCGCCGCGGCCTGCTCCTGGTCGGCGCGCTCGGCCTGGCCCAGCCCGACCGGCACACCCACGACCTGGCGACCAGGGTCACCGCCCAGGCCAGGGAGGAGAGCCGGGTCGGCCTGCTGCCGCAGGCGCTGACGTACCTCGCGAGCACGCAGCTCGCGCTCGGCTGGCACGCCGACGCCCGCGCCCACGCCGGCGAGGCGGTCAGGATCGCCCGCGACACCGCCCAGCCGCAGTGGGCGACCCAGGCCGGCGCGCTGCTGGCCCACCTGGGCGCGATCGAGGGCGACGAGGGCGCGTGCGAGGGCTTCCCCGAGGCGCGGGCGCTGCTCGACCTCGGGCTCGGCCGCGCCGAGCCGGCCCTGCTCGCCCTTGAGGACCTCCTGTACGGCAGGGCCCGCAACCAGATCGCCGCCATGCGCGTCGTCCCCGACCTGGTGGAGGCGGCGGTGCGGTGCGGCCGGCCGACCAGGGCCGCCAAGCCGCTGGCCAGGTTCGCCGAGTGGACCGCCATCCTCGACCAGCCGTGGGCGCACGCGCTGGCCCACCGCTGCCACGCCCTGGTCGAGCCGGAGGAGGAGCACTTCACCGCCGCGCTCGCACTGCACCCGCGCCCGTTCGAGCGGGCCCGCACCCAGTTGCTCTACGGCGAGTGGCTGCGGCGGGCCAGGCGGCGCGTGGACGCCCGCCCGCCGCTGACCTCGGCGCTCCAGACCTTCGACCGGCTCGGCGCCCATCCGTGGTCGGCGCGGGCCAGGGCCGAGCTCGACGCGGCGGGCTGGGCCACCTCGCGCTCGGGCGCCCGCGACCCGCTGGCCGCGCTCACCCCGCAGGAACGCCAGATCGTGCAGCTCGCCGCGCAGGGGCTGGCCAACAGGGAGATCGCCGCCCGGCTGTTCCTCAGCCCGCGCACCGTCGGCCAGCACCTCTACAAGGCCTTCCCCAAGCTGGGCGTCAGCTCGCGCACCGAGCTGGCCGCCCTGTCGCGGGCCGCGGACTGAGCTTCAGTCCTCGGCCACTGCCGCACCCTGAGGGCGGAAGCTCAGTCCTCCCAGTGCCGCACCCGCACCCAGCCTGAGGCGTCGCCGGTGGCCAGCAGGCCGTCCGGGCTCATGGCCAGGCGCCGGTAGCCGCCGTCGCCGGGCAGGAAGGGCGCGTCGTCGCGGCTGTTGACGTCGAGCTGGAGCACCCGGCCCTTGCTCATGTGCAGCAGCCGCCCGCGCGGGGTGCAGACCAGGCTCATCGCCTCGGGCAGGAACTGGGCCAGCAGGTCCCCGCCGCCCGACCTCGGCATGATCGGCACGCCGCGCTCGACGTCGAAGACGCCGGCCCAGCGGGCGGTCATGCCGCCGAGCATGCTGCCGTCGGCCGACAGCGCGATCTGCAGGGCCATGCCGGCCGCCTGGTGCAGCTCGATGGGCGGGCCGGTGGGCACCGGGCTCTCGCCGGGCCGCAGGCGGTAGACCTGGACGTGCCGGCCGCCGCTGATCAGGCCCTTCGCCACGGCCAGCGTGCTCTCGTCGGCCGAGATCGAGACGGCCACCGCGGTGAAGGACAGCAGGTCGGCGCCGGTCGCGGTCGAGCGCAGGCGGAAGTACGTGGCCCAGGACAGCAGGGCGTAGGAGGCGGTGCTGGCGAAGTAGAGCTCGCCGGGATAGGTGACGCCGCCCAGGGAGACGGGCGGGCGGTCCGGCTCGTCCGGGTGCAGGGCGCGCAGCTCGTAGCCGTCGCGCACCAGGATCGGGCCGCGGCCGGGGGAGGCGGCCACGCGTACGCCGTAGCGGGGCGGCATCCAGGTGGCGGCGTGGATCGGGGGCAGTTCCCGGCCGTCGTCCAGCCGCCAGCGGCGGATCGGGCCGCCCAGGGCGGCGGCCAGCAGTGTACGGCCGGGGCCGAAGCACAGGCTGTTGACCGCGCCGCCGAGCCTGGCGGTCAGGATCTCCCCGCCTGGCCTGCCGGGCACGGGCTTGGCCGTACCGCGCCTCCTGAGCGTGGCGGCGTACGCGGCGATGAGGGCGACGGCGAAGGCGGCGGCGTTGGCGGCGGCCCGCTCCTGGGAGCCGCCCGCGTCCGCCGCCTGCTTCCGCTCGTCGGCGCGGTCGCTGATGCCGCGGATGGCCAGCGCGTTGGTCTCGCTCAGATGCGCCCCTACGGCCACGCCCGCGCCCTCCATCTCGATGGCCACCGCGTCCTCGAACCGCTCGTCCAGCATGGCCGCGAGCGGGCCGCCGCGACCGGCCAGCAGGGTGTCGCCCGAGGCGATCGGCTTGTGGTGCACCCGCGGCGGCTCGGCGGGCCAGTCGACGTCGAGGTCGTAGGTGAGCATGAGGAGGCGGTGCGCCGCGTCCCAGGTGCGCGGGCGCGACTTGAACGTCCCCGCCGTCTCCTTGCCGCCCGAGTAGCAGTGCACGCGCTTGGCCACGACGACGTCACCGAGCCCGACGCTGTCCTTGAGCGCCCCCGCCACGCCCACGAGCAGCACGGCGGCGGGCCGGAACATCTCGATCGCCCGCTCGGTGATGACCGCGGCCTCCTTGGTGCCCTCTCCGGTGATCCCGAGCACCACCTTGGTCCGCACGTCCGGCAGTTCGCCGACGCTGAAGAGGGTGCCCGACGGGTGCCGGCGTCGCTCCACGTTCCGCAGCCTGCGGCGTACCGCGTCGGCCTCCAGGGGCAGCGCCGCCAGCACGACCACCACGTCGCGCGGGGACCCGTCCTCGCCCTGCCACCACGTCATGGGCCCGCCCTCCACTTAAAGGTCATCTTGACCTTATCGTACGGCAGTCTTTATAGTCGGAACGACCTAAAGGGGAAGGAGGCTGCATGCGGGACGACTCGGGCCTGCTGCTCCTGGAGTACGAGCACCTCAAGGAGGAGCAGCGGTTACGCATCTCCACCCGCGACAACCTCGTCTACACCTCGCTCGGCGCGTTCGCCCTGGTGATCGCGGGGGCCATCGAGACGGGCGCGTCCGCGATGCTCACCCTGCTCCCGCCGGTCTGCATGATCCTCGGCTGGACCTACCTCATCAACGACGACCGCATCACCGCCATCGGACGGCACATCCAGCACGCGATCACGCCCGAGCTGGTACGGCTCGGCCACCCGCCCGACGGCGTCTTCACCTGGGAGCACCGCCACCGCCAGGACCCGCGCCGAGGCCAGCGCAAGATCCTCCAGCTCGCCGTGGACCTCACCCTCTTCTGCCTCACCGCCTTCATAGCACTCTGCGCCGCCTGGATGAACGCCCCTCACTCCACCGGCCTCATGATGCTCATCGCGGTGGAGGCGTCCGGAACGCTCGTTCTGGGCGCGCATTTCATCAGAAACACGATGAGCGGGCAGGTCTGATGCCTAGGATCGACCATGTCCGGCGACCACGCTGACCCCGGCCGCGCCCACCCGCCCGCCGTGACCCTCGCCCAGGCCAGGGCCGCCGCCCGCGCGGTCCGCGCCGCCGAGCACGGCCGCCAGGTCCTGCGCACCGCCCGCCCGCGCGGCCTGTTCGGCGCCATCCGCTCCCGCGCCCCGCTCTCCCTCCAGCTCTACGGCGCCGCCCTCGAACGCCGCCTGGTCTGGTACGGCGAGGGCGAGTTCGCCGTCCTGGAACCCCCGTTCGGCCGCCGCCCGGCCCCCGGCACCCCCGGCGCGTGGCTGCGCGGGGCCGACCGGCGCTGGGACATGCTCGTCGCCTTCGCCCCGCCCGCACTCCTGCTCTTGCTCAGCCTGGCGCTCGTCCCGCTCGCCCAGGGTGAATGGGGGCTCGTGGTGATCGCCCTGCCCGTGCTGGCCTCCTCGTACGTGGCCGTCGTCATGCTCCTGATGATGGTCAACCTTCTGTGGCAGGCCGTACGCCCGGTGGTGGAACGCGGACGGGAACACCGCGTCACCACCGAGGAACTGCGCGCCGAGCACTGGTCGGTGGCGCTCTGCCACCAGACGCGCCCCGATCACGCCGAGTCGCTGATCAGGCAGATCGAGCACCGGCTCAAGGCGCTGCCAGGCGGCTGGGGAGACGACCGCGGCGTCCTCGTCTGCGTGCTGGGCGGCGTCACCACCGAGGCCATGCGCGCGACCTTCCGCGCCCGCGCCAGGCACGCCCGCCTCGACGACCAGGGGGACGGCCTGGCGTTCCTGATCTCCCTGCCCAAGCCGCGCCCCTGGGAGCCCACGGAACGCCAGGCGATCTCCGGCCTGCTGCTGTACGTCTTCGCCGGCGCCGCCGTCGTGTTCGGCGAGGCATTGCTGGTGGCCGGCTACGAGGCCGACGCCTGCGGGAACGCCTGCGCGGGCCGCCCCGCCACCTACTGGACGGCCGTGCGCTGGCTCTCCCAGCGCCTGCTGCTCACCGACCCGCCCCACCTGAGCCCCGCGACCCCGCAGGCCGTCGTCGTCGGCTGGCTCACCAGCATCATGGCCCTCACGGGCGTCGCCGTGGCGGTGACGGCGTTCCGCTGGTACCTCGCGGCCCACCGCCGGCGCCGCGCCCGAGTCGCCATGGAGCTGGAAGAGATGGACACCACCACGAAGGTGCTGCTCCTGGTCGCCACCGCCGTGGAGCACGAGCAGGTCAAGGCCGTGCTGCGCGCGCACACCGAAAAGGCGTCCGAGGTGGAGTTCCACCGCCGGCACGCCGTCTTCAACCTCGGCAGGGTCAGCAGGGCCACCGTCCTGCTGGCCCGCTCCGAGGCCGGCACCACGCCCACCGCCGGCTCCATGCTCACCGCCCAGACGCTCATCGAGTACCTGCGGCCGGACTACGTCATCCTCACCGGCATCTGCTACGGGCTGCGCAGGGGCACACAGCGGATCGGCGACGTCCTGGTCGCCAACCAGCTACGGGTCCTGGACCTCAGGAAGTTGGTCGACGGCGAGTCCGGCCCCGTCGAGATCCCGCGCGGCGCCCGCGCGGAGCCGTCGGTGGCGCTGCTCAACGCCTGTTACGCCGTGGACACCGTGCGGCCGCACATCGGGGTGATGCTCTCCGGCAACACGCTGGTCGACTCCGAGGCCGAACGCGACCGCCTGATCGCCGCCCATCCGGACGCGCTGGGCGGCGAGATGGAAGGTGCCGGCGTGTACGCGGCCGCCGCCAAGCACGGAACCGACTGGATCGTCATCAAGGCGATCAGCGACTGGGGAGTGGCCAAGACCAAGCGCCACCAGGCCGGGGCCGCCCGCAACGCCGCCGAGTTCGTCCTCCGCATGCTCGACCTGGGCGCCCTCGACACCCCACCCAACCCCCCAACCTGACCCGAGACCCTCCGCCCGCCCCGGCCACCTTCCCCACCGCCCGCCTCCCGCACCCGCCGTCCGCCCCCCGGCCATCCGCCCGCTCCCCCCACTACCACGTCCTCTCCGTCCACCTCCACCTCGCTCGCCCCGCCCCTTACGGCGCGCTCGCCCGCTCGGCTGTGCTCGCCCGCTTCCGCCGCCTGGCGGGTTGGCGCCCGTCGCTTTCCTCCGCTGGCGGGTGGGTGGCCACCGCTTCGCGGCGCTGATCGGGCGGGTCGGCCACCTCCGAAGGCCGTTGCCCTGCGGGTCGGCTGCCTACGAAGGTCGTTGCTCTGTGGGTTGGCCGCCTCCGAAGGTCGTGGTCCGGAGGCCGTTGCCGGGCGGGTATGGGGGGTCGCTGTTCAGGCCGTAGGCCGGGGGGTGTCGCTGGTGGCCGAGTGGGGTCAGGAGGGGTGGGTGGTGCGGACCATGGGGGGATAGAGGATCTCGGATCGGCCGCGGCGGTACAGTTCGGCGGGCCGGCCAACCTCAGGGGCCCGCAACGCCCCCGTAGGCACCACGAAGTCGTCCGCCTTCAAGACCTTGCGCCGGAAGTTGCTCGGGTCGAGCTCCAGGTCCCACACCACCTCGTACACATGCCGCAGGTCAGCCAGCGTGAACGGCTCCTGGCAGAAGGCCGCCGCCACGGTCGTGTACTCCAGCTTGGCCCGAGCCCGGTCCAGCCCCTCCCGCAGGATCGCCCGGTGGTCGAAGGCCAGTTCCACGGTGAGCGCCTCGGCCACGGGCATCCACCGGGCGTGGGCGGCGTCGGTGCCGGCGACCGGCGTGGGCAGGTCGGGCCCGAGGGCCAGGTAGGCGACGGTGAAGGTACGCACCCGGGGATCGCGCCCGGGGGTGCCGAAGGTGCGCAGTTGTTCCAGGTGCAGCTTGCCGCCGTCGAGGCCGGTCTCCTCGCCCAGCTCCCGCAGGGCGGCGCCGCGCAGGTCCTCGTGGTCGCGGACGAAGCCGCCGGGCAGCGCGAGCCCGCCCATGTAGGGCGGCTTGCCCCGCTCGATGAGCAGGACCTGGAGGGCGGACTCGCGGAGCGTGAAGATCACCAGATCGACCGTCACCGCGACCGGCGCCGTCCCGTCGTACTTGGACATCCCTAGAGCCTACCTTAGGTCAGCTTGACCTAAACATCGCGCCTTTGATAAGGTCACTCCGACCTAAAGTTAGAGAAAGCCTGATGGGTGATATCGGTGACACGGCGCGCTGGGCAGGTCCTCCCGAGGAGGCCCTGCCGTACCCGCGGGAGGTCCATCGCGCCGACCTGTCCGCGGGCCGGCGGGACGGCCGGCGCAGGCTCCTGGCCGAGCTCCTGCGCCGGGTGGCGGACGAGGGGGAGGACTGCGCGCCCGCACCCGAGACCGCCTACCTGGCCATGCTGACCGGCGAGGCGCTCGAACGCATCGCCGCCGAGCGGGTCGCCAGGGACGACGACCTGGCCAGGCTCGGCGAGGAACACGGCAGGGCCGTGGCCGCCCAGGACGCCCTCGCCAGGGAGCTGGAGGAGGCCAGAAGGCGGCTGCACCGGGCCGTGGAGGAGTGCGCCCGGCCCCTGACCAAGGACGACCTGCGCAGGGGACCGGCCGAGCTCGACCCGCTCACGCATCCCGACGTCCTGATCGAACGGCGCCGCCGTACCGCGAGGGAGAACGCCCGGCTACGGGCGCTGCGCGCCTTCGAGGACCTGCACGCGCGCCTCGACCGGCACCGGGAGCGGGCCGCCGCGCTCGCGGAGCGGCGGGCGCTGCGGCCGGGGGTGGCGCGGGCACGGGCGCTGCGCGTGTACGAGCACTTCCGGCGCCGCCGGGCGGTGTACCTGACCGGGCTGCTGGCCCGGCATCCCGATCCGGGGCTGCTCAACCTGCTGCTCAGGCTGAGCGCGCCCGAGCTGCCCCGGTGGATCAGCGACGAGCCGACGGAGAGCGCATGAGGGTGTTCCAGGCGTTCGGGCGGTGGTGGCTGCGCAGGCGGGACCTGCGGATCACCGGCCTGGGCGGCGTGCCGTTCCAGGAGGCGCACGCGCCGCCGCCGGCCCGCAACAGCTTCCGCCCGACGCCCGTCGACCGGGCGGGACACCTGGTGCTGACCAGGTCGTACGCAGACCAGCTCGCGCCCGGCAGCGACGAGCTCACCGGGGGAGTGCTCGACAACCTGATCAACGCCTGGCACGAGACCTGGCAGTACCAGGCGGCGGCCGAGTACGCGGGGTTCCAGGTGGAGAGCGTGGTCAGGCTCAACAAGGTCGAGCCCGTCCTCGCCCAGTACGAGAGGAGCGACGACTACCTCCAGCGCCGCCTGGCCGACGCCAGGACCGCGGTCGACTCGGCCAGGGACCGCCTGGTGGGCAGCGACCCGACGCGGCAGGGGTTCGCCAACCCGCCGCTGCTGGCGGGGCGCTCACCGGCGACGTTCCTGCACGTGGTGGCGCTGGTGATCGCGGCGGGCGCGGACGCCGCCGCCTTCTGGCAGGTCATGCAGATCCTGCTGCACGACCTGCCCCCGGTGGCCGGCGCGCTGATCGTGGCCGGGCTGACTTCGACCGCCCTCTACCTGAGCCACCAGATCGGCGTCCAGGCCCGCGAGGCGGGCGCGGGGACGAAGAGGCGGATCCGGTGGGTGGTGCTGTGCTTCCTGGTCTGGCTGGTGCTGGGCGCGGGCGCCGCCGCGCTGCGCTACTTCTTCGGCGACGCCGGCGAGGCGGCCGTGATCGTCATCGGCGCCGCGGCGCCCGAGCCCGGCCTGCCTGCCGCGCTCGGCCAGGCCGGCGTCTTCCTCGCGCTCTACCTGGCGACCGGCCTGGTCGCCGCGCTCGGCGGCTACCTGACCACGCATCCGGCCCGCTCCGAGTACGCCCGCGCGATGCGCAACCTGCGCACGGTGACCGAGGCCGCGGCGGCCTCCAGCGCACGGCTGAGCCGGGCCCAGAGCGAGCGCACGCAGTACGCGGAGGAACTGCGCGAGGCCAGGCAGTCGCACCTGGCCGAGATGGGCACCAGGGCGGCCCTCGCCGAGGAGCTGAAGCAGATGGTCCGCGTCCAGCACGCGACGTACCACGGGGACCCCAGCGCCACCAACGCGCTGTTCCAGCCCGACCACCGCCCGCACTGGAAGAAGGACCCATGAGAAGAACCGTGCTCGCGGGCGCCGCGCTGGCGGCCGCGCTGACCGCCTGCGGCGTGGACCAGCCGCCGCCCAGGCCGCCGGCCTGCGTCGGCGACGGCGGCTCGCTGGCGCTGGTGATCGGCGCCCGGTCGAACTCGCCCGCGCCCGTGATCTCCCCGGCGCTCAACGCCCTGGTGCGGAAGGTTCTCATGGCACGGCACAGCGTGTACGTCGTCCGGCTCGACGGCGATCCGCAGGAGATCTACTCGACCCCGTTCACCTCCACCGCCGCCAACACGCCCGCGCTGGAGGCGAGCGTGGACCGGCGGATCGCCGACATCTCCGCCGCGATCAACGCCCAGGCCAAGGCCCGGGTGGCCGAGGCCGACGTGCTCAAGGCGCTGGGCGCCGCCGCCCGCATGGCGGGGGAGGGCGGCAGCGTCGTCGTGGTCGACTCCGCCCTCGCCACCGCGGGCGACCTGAACTTCGCCGAGGAGGGCGTGCTGGAAGCCGACCCCGACGACCTCGTCGACCACCTCGTGGACGGCGAGCTGCTGCCCGAGCTGACCGGGCGGCGCGTGCTGTTCGACGGGCTGGGGCTGGCCGCCGACCCGCAGGAGGACCTGCCGCCCCGGGTGAGCGGGAACCTGGGCGAGATCTGGACCAAGGCCGCCACCGCGGCGGGCGCCGTATGCGCGGCGGTCACGACCGGTCCCGGCCAGCCCTCGGCCATGCCGGGGCTGCCGCCGGTGGCGACGGTGGCCATGCCCACGCCCACGCCGCTGCGGCCCTGCGGCGACGTGGTCCTGAAGAACGCCGGGGACGTCGGCTTCGTCCGCGGCAGGGCCGACTTCCGCCACCCCGCCGCGGCCACCGCCACGCTGCGCGGCCTCGCCCCCTCCCTGACTGCCGCCGACCGGCCGGTGGAGCTGATCGGCACCACCTCCTCCGAGGGCGGCGACGCGGTCAACCGGCCCCTGTCGCAGGCCAGGGCCGAGCGGGTGAAGGAGATCCTGGTCTCGCTGGGCGTACCGGAGAACAAGATCACCGCCAGGGGCGTCGCCACCGACTGGCCGGACCACGTCGACGACACCCTGCCCGACGGGCGGCTCGACCCGGCCAAAGCCAACCAGAACCGCAAGGTCGTCATCCGGCGGGGACAATGCCAGAAACCCTGAAACCGCTCGCCTACGGCCTGCGTAGCCGGTGGAGCGACTGGTGGAACGGCCTGCGCGACGGGCTGCGGCAGATCCCCGACCGTCCCAAGGCGGCGCGGCCCGTGCCGATCAGCTCGCCGCACCGCGACGTCATCATCGGCGAGGCCCGGCAGGTCTACCACCAGGAGTACATCCGCCACCAGCGGCAGATCGCGCCCCTGCCCGGCCTGATCGCCGAGGCGGGCTCGCGGGAGGCGGCGGCCCGCGAGACCTGCCGCCTGGCCGAGGCCGACGTGGCCGCGCTGGAGCGCCCGCTCACCGGCGGCGAGGAGCGCGAGCGGCGTCCCGGCGATGCGGGGCTCGACGACGCCGCCGTGCGCGAGCGCCGCCGCCGCGCCCGTGCCAGGCAGCTCGCCGCCGCCCGCGAGAGCGCCGCCCGCGCCAGGGCCGCGCTCGGCGCGGCCACCGCGGCGCGCATCCAGGCCGAGTCGCTGTGCGAGCGGTCGCTGGAGGCCGCCTCAGCCCGGGTACGGCTGGCGGAACGCCTGTACGCCCGCCGGCTCGACGCCTACCTGCGTTCCCTGCTGCGCTTCCACCCGGACAAGGCGTGGGTCGCCGACCAGCTCCGCTTCGGCGGGCAGGCGCCGGCCTGGATCAGGAAGCCGCCATCGGTGACGCCGCCGGTGCAGGTGGAGCCGGTGCGTCCGCCGGCCTTCCGCGTCGGCCTCCAGCCGGGGGAGAACGTGTTCGGGGCCGACTGCGCGCCGCCGTACCGGCTGGGGGAGGCTTATGCGGCGCCCAGGCACTTCCGCCTCGCCCGCGACGGCGAGTACCTGCGGCTGCGCGACTTCGGCCGGGGCAACGGCCCCTACATCGGCGGCGGCGCGGTACGCGAGGCGCTGCTGTCGCACGGGGACCACTTCGACTTCGGCGAGTACCGCTACCACGTGCTGCCCGGCCTCGACGCGCTCGACGTCAGCCGGCTCGGGGAGCGCAAGGTCGTCGCGTACGGGCTGGAGGCGAGCACCGACCGGTACTTCCGGATCAGGGACATGTCGTTCGTGCAGCCGGAGAGCACGCTGCTGGCGATACTGGGGCCGTCAGGGGCGGGCAAGAGCTCGCTGTTCAGCGCGCTGCTGGGGGAACTGCCGCTGAGCGCGGGCGAGCTGTACTTCGAGGGGCTGTCGCTGGCCGCGCACGGGCCGCAGATCAGGGAGCGGCTGGGGTTCGTGCCGCAGGGGACGGACCTGCTGACCACCCTCACCGTCGATCAGCTCCTGCGTTACGCCTACCGGCTGCGCGGACCCGGCCGCCGCGCCGGGACCCGCGTGGGCGAGGTCTGCCGCGACCTCAAGCTCGACGAGCGCCGCCACCACCGCGTCAGCGCCCTGTCGGGCGGCCAGCAGCGCCGCGTGTCGATCGCGATGGAGCTGCTCAACCAGCCGACCCTCCTGCTCCTCGACGAGCCGACCTCGGGGCTGGACCCCGGGCTCGACCACGAGGTGATGACCTTCCTGCGCGACTACGCCGAGACCCGCGAGGCCACCGTCATGATCGTCACGCACGCCGTCGAACACCTCGGCCAGGCCCACCAGGTCCTCGTCGTGGTCAAGCAGGGCCGTCCCGTCTTCTACGGCCAGCCCGAGCGGGTCCTGCCCGACCTCGGGCGCGAGCGCTGGGCCGCGCTGATGAAGGACCTCGACGTCCACGCAGACGACTTCGCCCTCCGGTACGGCAGCCGCCGGGCCGACGCCGAGGCCAGGGACGCCGCCGTCCAGATCCGGGCCAGGGACGCCGCCGCCCGGCCCGGCCAGCGGATCAGGCGCGGACCGCGGCCGGCCACGTTCACCCGCCAGTGGCGCGTGCTGGTGTCCAGGCAGGTCGCGCTCCTGGCCACCCGCGGCGTACGGGCCGGCGCGACCGGTCCGGTCAGGCGATGGACGGTGGCCCTGATGCCGTTCCTGGTCGCGGCCGGGTCCGCGGCGCTGGCCGCCTGGGTCACCGGCCCCGACGGTCTCGGCAAGGGCGCCGCCGGCGACGCGGTCACCGCGATCAGCCTGCTCACCACGCTGGCCATGCTCAGCGGGCAGGCCCTCACCTACAGCGACGTGGTCGCCGAGATGGGCACGATCACCCGCGAGCACCGCACCGGCGTCATGGTCACCGCCGTGCTCGCGGCGAAGTGGCAGGTCTTCGCCGCCGTGGCGATCCTCCAGGCGCTGATCATGGCGCTGGTCTTCACCTGGATCCGCCCGGGACCAGCCGAGCCGCTGTGGACGACGCCGGTGCTCGACCTCTTCCTGACCCTCGCCGTCCTGTCGGTGTCGGCCATGTCGCTCGGGCTGCTCATCTCGGTCTCGGTGCGCAAGCTGGAGCAGGCCGTCCTGGCCGTCACGCTCACCTCGGTCGCCCAGATCGCGCTGAACGGCTCCACCGCCGACCTGTCCGGCGGCGGCGCGCTGGCCGTGGCCGCCGCGCTGCTGCCCGACCGCTGGGGCCTGGCCGCCACCGCCTCCCTGACCGGCCTGCCCGGCGGCCGGGAGGCCCTGTGGTCGCACACCTCAGGGCAGTGGTTGTTCGACCTGGGCATGTGCGCCGCCCTGGCGCTCGCCTACTCCCTGGCCGCCACCGCCGTACTGTCGGCCCGGCTCAGGCCGGGACGCGGCGTCGGCTGGGGATGAAGGCCCCTGCCTCACCGCGCGGTCCGCCTGCGGAACATCACCGCCGCGACCGGCAGGCTGACCACGACCGTGCCCCCGAGCCAGGCCGCGGCCAGCGCGGCGGACGAGCCCATCGGCTGGTCCAGGAGCAGCGCGCGCAGCGTGTCCACGACCGGCGTGATCGGCTGGTGGGTGGCGAAGTCGCGCAATACCGGCGGCATCGTCTCGGCGGGCACCACTCCGTCCGACAGGTACGGCAGGAACAGCACGACGAAGCTGAACGCCCCCGCCGCCTGCGTCGAGCGCACCGTCAGCCCCCAGAGCACCGCCAGCGACGACATCGCCAGGATGTACGCCGTCACCAGCGCCAGCACCAGCGCCCACTCGCCGGGCGAGGCCGAGGGCCGGAAGCCCAGCAGGATCGCGGCGGCCAGCGCGATCGCGGAGGCGACCACGTTGCGCACCAGCGAGGAGACCACGTGCCCGGCCGGCACCACCCAGCCGCTGATGGGCAGCGTGCGGAATCGGTCGATCATGCCGCCGGTCAGGTCGTCGGCGATGGACACGGCCGTGAGGGCGGCGCCGTACCCGCCGGACATCAGCAGGACGGCGGGCACGACGAAGTCGATGTAGTCCAGCCCGCTGGAACCCGTGGTGATCGCGCCGCCGAACACGTACACGAACAGCACCATGATGATCACCGGCAGCGCGAGGTTCACCAGCAGGCTGTCGGTGACGCGCAGCTCGCGGCGCAGGTCGCGGCCGACCAGGCGGCGCAGGTCGCCCATGGCCGTGAGCGCGCTCATGCCGCCACCGCCGTCAGCTCGAAGAAGACGTCGTCGAGGGTGGGCGTGCGCAGGTCCACGCCTTCGAGGGGGATGCCCGCCCGGTGGAGTTCGTCCAGCGTGTGGCGGAGGTGGTCGGGCCCCTGTACGGCCAGCGTCAGCTCGGCCGGGTCGGCGCCGCCCGGCGCGGCGAGCAGGGCGCTCGCGCGGGGCACGTCCGCCGGAGCCATGCGCAGCACGAGGCGCTCCGACCCCACCTGCCGCTTCAGCGCCTCGGGGGAGTCGTCGGCCACGACCCGGCCCCCGCTGATCACCGCGACGCGGTCGGCGAGCTGGTCGGCCTCCTCCAGGTACTGCGTGGTCAGCAGGATGGTGGTGCCCGTGGCGAGCAGTTCGCGGATCACCGCCCAGAGCTCCGCGCGGCTGCGGGGGTCGAGGCCGGTGGTCGGCTCGTCGAGGAACAGGATGCTGGGCGCGGCCACCATGCTGGCGGCCAGGTCGAGGCGGCGGCGCATGCCGCCCGAGTAGGTTCCCACGCGCCGGTGGGCGGCGTCGGCCAGGTCGAAGCGCTCCAGCAGCTCCTGCGCCCGCCGCCGGCCCTGGTGGCGGCCGAGGTGGTAGAGGCCGGCGAACAGTTCGAGGTTCTCCTTGCCGGTGAGCAGGTCGTCCACGGTGGCCTGCTGGGCGGTCAGGCCGATGGCCCGCCGTACGGCGCCGCCCTCCCGCACCACGTCGTGCCCGCCCACCGTGGCGCTGCCGCCGTCCGGCGGCATGAGGGTCGTCAGGATACGCACCGTGGTCGTCTTTCCTGAGCCGTTGGGCCCGAGCAGGGCCAGCAGCGAGCCCGCGGGCACGGTCAGGTCGATCCCGCCGAGCACCCGCGTGTCGCCGAACGATTTCGTCAGCCCCCGTGCCACGATGGCATCTGTGAATGACCTACTGTGTATGATGTTCATAGTTTTAAGGTAATGCAGAATCCTAGGTGTGCGTCAAGGGAGGAACTCGATGGACCAGGATCGGTCGCTGCCGCCCGTCGTCGAGCGGATGTGGGGGCGCGAGCCCGCGTCCCGCCGGGGACCGCGGCCTCGGCTCGACCTGGCCATGATCACCGCGGCCGCGATCGAGCTCGCCGACGCCGACGGGATCGCCGGGGTCTCGATGGCCGGCGTCGCCGCCCGGGTGGGGGTCGCCGCGACCGCGCTCTACCGCTACATCGACAGCAAGGAAGACCTGCTCACCGCCATGGCCGACGCCGTGGCGCCGCTGCCGCCCGACCCCGCGGGACAGCCCTGGCGCGGCTACCTCGCCGCCTGGACCCGCGCCCAGCGCGACATCATGCTCGAACACCCGTGGGTGCTGACGATCAGCCCGCTCGTGCCGCCGATGGGCCCGCGCCGGCTGCTCTGGCTCGACCGCCTCATGGCCGCGCTCGACGGCACCGGGCTGGACGACGGCGAACGCGTCAACGTGGCCAGCACCCTGACCGGCTACGCGCTGACCGACGCCGCCGTGGCCTTCGCGGCCGGCGATCCCGCGTACGAGAAGGCCGGGATCTCCGGCGCCGACGACTTCGGCGCCGCGCTCGCCGACGTCCTCGACCCCGAGGCGTACCCGCACCTGTCGGCCGCGGTGCGCGGCGGCGTCTTCTCCGGTGCGGTGGGGTGGGTGGACGACGAGGACTTCCTGTTCGGCCTCAACCTGCTGCTCGACGGCGTGGAACAGCTCATCGCCCGCAGGGGCGGGGTCGGCTAGCCGTGCATGGCGTCCGTCAGCCGGCCCCGCGCAGGATCCGCACGTAGCCCAGCTCGGCGACGTTCTTCGTCAGCTCCACGTTCAGCCAGCCGGCGACGCTCGCCATCGTCTGCCCCTGGCCCCACGGCAGCTTCGCGACCCGGTCGGCCGAGTCGAACTCGGCGTCGCTGAGCCCGAGCAGCCCTTCGCGCCAGGCGTCCTTGAGCCCGCGCAGCCACTCGGCCGCCGCCGTGGCGCTACCCGGCCAGACGATCTCCTCCCGCTCCGGGGCGCCGTCGCCGAAGCAGTGGCCCAGCGTGGTCGTCCACCAGTAGCCCATGTGCCACATCAGCCAGCCGGCCGACATCGCCGGCACCGGGTCGGGCTCGCTGTCGGCCCAGTCGGCCACCCAGCGGCCGTCCGCGCCCTGCCGGACGTTCCAGGTGTGGCGGGCCGGCTCCCACAGCGCCGCCTCGTCGTCGAGCCCGTCGAGGTGGTACTCGAACAGCGCCCAGGCGATGTCGAGCTGATGGACGAGCAGTTCCGCACGCTTGGTGGTCATGGTCGGCGATCCTACGGAGACCACCCGCCCCGGCCAACCGGATTTACCCGGTCATCGCAGGGCGTCCACGGGTTCCATCCTGGCCGCTCGCAGGGCCGGGTAGAGCCCGGCGAGCAGGCCCACGAGCGCCCCGGCGAGCGGTGCCGCGACGGCCAGCCGTACGTCCAGGACGGGTGTCCACTGCTTGACCGCGCAGATCGCCACGACCGCCACCACCCCGGCGGACGCGCCGACCACGCCGCCCGTGAGGCCCGTCAGCGACGACTCCAGCAGAAACTGCGCGGCGACGTGGCGGCGGGCCGCGCCCAGGGCGCGGCGCAGGCCGATCTCGGTCACCCGCTCCATGACCGTGACCAGCGTGACGTTGGCGATGCCGACCGCGCCCACCACGAGCGAGACCAGGCCGAGGATCAGGAAGAGCGCGTTGACGTCGTTCTCGACACCGTCACGCGCCCTGGTCGGGCTCCGCGGGGCGCTCACCTGCAGCATGGCGGACCTGTCCGGACTGAGCGCGAGCGGCGCCTGCCCGGCGATGAGGTCGGCCGCGCCGATGCTCGTGTTGATCAGCACCCGGGTCACCTCGCGCAGGCCGAAGCGCTGCCCGATGGTGGGCGGCAGCAGGACCGCGCTGTCCAGGCTCCTCTCCCGCCGCAGGCCGCCCAGAACCCCGATGACCGTGTACGCGCGTTCGCCGATGAACACCGCCGGGGCACGTTCCAGCCGGGTGACCCCGAGCAGCCGCGCCGCCCGCTCGCCCAGCACCACCACCTCGTCACCGCGGGCCAGGTGGCCGGCGTCGAAGTAACGGCCCTGGAGCATGCGGCCCTTGACCGCCGCGGGCAGCCCGGGATCGGTGGCGACCACGGCGAGCGTCAGCTCGGCCGCCCGGCTCGGATCGACGAGGTCGTTGGCCCGGACGGCGATGTTGGCGCTGCGCTCCGCCTCGGCCAGCGCGGCGGCCGAGGTCACCCCGCGCAGCCGCGTCACCTCCTTCACATCCGCCCACCCGACCAGCGGATGGTCGTCGGCGGGGACGTCGACGGTCACGGAGGTCGCGGTCAGCTCGTCGAACCGGCCGACGATCTGGTTGCCCGCGGTGGCCGCGGTGCCCAGCGTGATGACGAGGGTGGCGATGCCCAGCACGGTGCCCAGAGCGGTCAGGGCGGAGCGGACCGGACGGGCCAGCAGGCCCGCCGTCGCCTCGGCCCACAGGTCACTGATCTTCACTGAGCACTCCGTCCGTGATCCGCAGCCGGCGCCCCGCCCTGCCGCTCACCTCGTTCTCGTGGGTGATGACGACGATCGTCAGCCCCTGCGCGCACAGCTCGTCGAACAGGGCGAGCACCCCTTCGGTGTTCCTGCTGTCCAGCGCGCCGGTCGGCTCGTCGCACAGCAGCAGCGAGGGTGCGCCGAGCAGGGCGCGGGCGATGGCGGCGCGCTGGCGTTCGCCGCCGGACAGCCGTTCGGGCGGGAAGTCCACCCGGTGCGACAGGCCCACCCGGTCCAGTTGTTCCAGCGCGCGGGTCCTGCGGGTCCTGCGGTCGCGCCCGCCGTACACCTCGGCCAGCATCACGTTCTCCACCACGCTGCGGTGCGCGAGCAGGTGGAACGCCTGGAAGACGAAGCCGATACGGCTGCCGCGCAGCCTGGTCCTGGCGCTGTCGGGCATCGAGGTGGTCTCGATGCCGTCCAGCCGGTAGCTGCCCGAGGTCGGACGGTCCAGCAGGCCCAGCACGTTCAGCAGCGTCGACTTGCCCGACCCCGACGGGCCGACGACCGCCACGTAGTCGGCCACGTGCACGCGCAGCGACACCTCCGACAGCCCGAGCACCGGCGGGTCGGCGGGGAACTCCTTGGTCAGCCCGGTCAGCTCGATCACCGGTTCAGGCACCGCCGACCACCACCCGGTCGCCCTCCTTGAGCGCGCCGGTGACCTCCACGTGGCCTCCGGCGGTCAGCCCGGTGCGTACCTCGACGTCCTTCGTCCGGTCGGCGCCGACCTCGACCTGCACCCTGGGCCGGCCGTCCGCCGCCGTGACCACGGCCGCCACCGGCACCGACAGGACCTTCTCCCGGGTCGCGCCGACCGTCACCCGCACCGTGACGCCCGCTCCGGCCAGGCCCTTGAGCCCGGCCATCGACCTGGGCGTGACCAGCACCGCCGCCGCGCCGGCCTTGGCCCTGCCCACTCCTACCGAGCTGACGGTGGCGGGAATGGCCTTGCCCGCCTCGGTCTCGACGACCGCCGCCAGCCCGCGCTTCAACAACTTCGCCTCGGCCGCCTCGACCGAGCCCGACACCACGAACGCGGAGCTCGTGACCGTCGCGAACGCCTTGTCCACCACCTCGCCCGCCTTGACCGCCGCCTTGTGCAGCCGGGCGGGCAGCTTCGGCAGGAACACCACCTCGCCCGCGGGGACGGTCGTGCCGTAGGTGCGCGAGTACTCCACCAGGAGCGCCCTGGCCGCCGCCAGATCCTCGCGCGCGCCGGCCACCTTGAGCTTGACCGGGGAGAGCTGCCTGGCCTGGCGCAGCGCCTGCCCGGCCGTGGCGACGGCCTCGCGGGCGAGCCGCACCGCCTTGCGCGCCTCGGTCAGCCGCCGCTCGCGCGCCTGCTCCGCCTCCGCGCGGGCACGGTCGAGCGCCCGGTGCGCGGCGTCGAGGTCCGCTTGGGCATTGCCGGGGTTGGCGCTGGGGCTTGGGCTGGGGCTCGGCGCCTGCATCTTCTCCTCGGCAGCGCGTACGGCGGCCTCGGCCGCCTCCACCTTGGCCACGTCCTCGGGCAGGTAGCCGGCCGCCTCGGCCAGGGCTCGTTCTGCGTCCCGGAGATCCTGCTCGGCGTTGGCCAGCCTGAGCTTGAGCGGCCCCACGTCACGTCCCTGCTCCAGGGCTTTGCGCTGGTCGGCCAGCGTTTCCTGGGCGGTTCGCACGGCCCGGCGGAGTTCGTCGTGCCGCTGCCTGGCCTCGATCGTGGGCCGTTGCGCCGCGTACCCCTTGCCGGCGTAGAAGCGGGTCACCGCCGCCACCGTGGCCGCGTCGAACACCCCCGACGCCCGCACCCGCAGCGCCCGCTGCAACTGCCTGACGTCCTCGCCCCTGGTGCCGGGGGCCAGCGTGCGGTGCATCGGGACCTTGCCGGTGAAGGCGAAGACCGGGCGGCCGTTGACCTCCATGAGCGTGCCGCCGTCCCTGACCCTTCCCGGCACCGGGGCGCGGGTGGCGCGCTGCAGGGTCTCGTCGCCGCCGACGACTCCTGCCAGCATGACGGGCTGCGGCGAGCCGTACTCCAGAGTGCCCGCGACGACCACCGTGCTGACCAGCCTGCGCAGCTCCACCGGCGCCGTGACCAGCGACGGCTTCGGCGGCGTGCGCATGGCCGCCTCGTCGGCCGGCGAGCGCAGCCGCGTGCTCACGCCCCAGCCCGCCGCCGCGACCACCACGACTCCCGTCAGCACGGCCAGCGGCTTCCTGCTCTTCACGACTGCGGGAGGAAGCCGAACCGCAGCCGCGCCTCGTTGTTGAGCCGCGTGCTCAGCGGGTTGAACGCCGCGTAGAACTCCCTGCCGCACTCCAGGTCGGTCAGCGCCGCCTTGATCTCCCTCGTCAGGTACGGCCGCGCGGCCTGCGCCGACCACTCCTTCTGCCCCACCAGGTCCGACCACTCCTGCGGCCCCCGGCTGACCAGGTCGAGCGGCCTGGTGGAGCGGACCTTCTCCCCCTTGCCCGTCAGGCACTGCGCGAACGGCCCGGCCAGCTCGTTGAGCTTGGCGTCGCCGTTGAGCTCCCTGTCCACCTGCTCGATCGCCTTCGCCGTCAGGTCGGAGAAGTCGGCCAGCGAGGTGACCTCAAGCCCGAAGACCTGCTTGACCGCGCTCGTGTAGCAGGTCTTCACCTGCTTCTCGTACGCCTCCCGCTGCCCCTTGCCCAAACCCGCCTTGACGGGTTCGTTGGGATCCTGGCTCGGCGGCTCGGCCTCGTCCTTGTAGACGAACCGGGAGAACATCCCGAACCCATGCTTGGACCTGACCTCCTTCAAACTCGCGTAGTCGCCGCCCGCCACGCGCTTCTCAAGGTCGGACTGCCGGAACGGCGGCACGTGGACCACATACGTGAAGCCCTTCTGCTTCATGCAGTCCGCGATCAGCGTTTCCCGTTCGTGCCGTCTGTCCTTGGCCTCCGGCTCCGGGGCGGACGCGTTCCCGCCCGCACTCCCGCACCCCGTGAGCAGGGCCAGCCCCAGCAGGCCGCAGACGGCCAGTCGCTTCGTCATGCCGGACACTCTGGGCCGCCCGTTCATCCGCCCCGCGGTGGCCGCGTATCGGCCGCGTATCAGTTGGCGTTTACCGTGCTCTGACGGTGTGCTTGACTCCTCCCTTGTAACCACAGCCTCGGGGAGGGGCCATGGGGGAGTTCGTGGGGATCGACCCCATTCGGGCGGAACAACTGATGCGCGAAATGGCCGGGGGCCAGGCCGTTCTCGGCCGTGCCAGGCCCGGTCTCGAAGCCGCCATTGCCGAAGCCGGTCCCTCCTGGGAAGGCGCCGCGGGCACCACCGCGATGCACAAATCCTGGGCCTTTCTCGACGAAACCCGGCGCGACCTCAAATGGCGTATGGACACGCTCCGCCAAATGGTTCCCGGAACCGGCCTGCTGAGCGCGTCGCTGCCCTTCGCCAGTGAAACGGAGGCCGCCCGGCAGGGCAGTTCCGCCGGCCGACGTATCGCCGACGCACTGAAGAACATGGAAATAGACCCCACAGTGGAAACGTGGCGAAAGGTGACCGCCGCCGCGGCCGCCACGCAATCCCACCTGAACGACCCCGCCTACGCCGCCGCCCTGCTCAACGCCCTCGGCCCCGACCGGTTCCGCGCGCTGTTCATGCACGGGATGAAGAACTTGGGCCCGGCCACGGACAAGGGCGCGCCGCCGGACGTCCTGCGGCAGACCGGGCTGACGCCGCTGGCCCAGGCGTACACGAACGCCGAACGGGCCGGACGCCTGGGCCCGAAATGGCTGGACGACTTCTTCGCCTCCACCCCGCCCGGCGTACTGACCTCACTGATCACGCTGGCCCGCCCCTCCAGCAGACTCCTCAACAAGGTGGCCACCCGGGTATTGGGCCGCCCCTTGGCCGCCGACCTCCCCACCAGCCAGAACTGGAACCTCAACGCCCTCGTCGACGCCTACGCCGCCGACCCCGCGGCCCTGCAGACCCTGCTCGCCACCGACAAGAACGCCGCCCACGGCCTGCTGCACCCCCAGCGCGTCCGGATGAGCGGCATCGACGACATCCAGCAGAAGCTGGCCACCGTCCTGGACCAGGCTCTAGCCTCCGGCCCCCACCGCGACCAGGCGATGCTCAACATCATCCGCACCCTGGGCGCCGAAGACGGCCCATGGACCTCGGCGAGCTGGGGCGTCTGGAAAGACTCCCCGATCAGCGAAACCCTGGCCGCCAACATCGGCCCCCACCTCGACCAGCTGGCCCGGGCCCAGTCCAAACGCGACTCCCCCGAACTGACCGCCATCCACCCCACCTCCCCCTGGGACACCCTCACCCCCGACACCGCCTCCCGCTTCGTCGGCGTCCTCATGCAGGACGCGGACGCGGCGCGGCTCCTGATGAAGGCCTCCCAGGACTACACGCTGAGCCTGGACATCGGCCGCTTCCGCCCCTTCGGCGACGAGGCCGTCCAGGACCAGTACACGTCCCGGGCGGCGCTGGCCGGGGGAGTGGCGAACCTGATGCTGAGCGGGTCCACGCATGCGGAATGGTCTGATGACGAGTATGCGGATTGGGTGGCGGGGGTGGCGTTGCTGCCTGTGTCATGGCTTTCCAACAAATACTGGCCCATCCAGGACCCCACACTGGCCACAGGCCGAGACATCGGCCTGGACGCCGCAAAAGACGGCGTCAAAAGTCTGATCACGGACTACTTTGACAACAAGACCCCTGCGACGGCGCGGGACGTCGGAGACAACATCATCAACCAGCAGATGCAGTGGGTGACGGAATCACTGAACGAGCATGGGCAGAAGCCGCTGACGGCCTCCCAGCGGAATGAGTTGCGGATGGCATTCCGGGGGCGCCTCTATGAGGCGTTGGTCGCGGCATTGCAGCAGCGGGGAGGATGAAGGTGACGATTCCCAATCAGGGGGAGCTGTTCCGGCAGGCCGCGGACAAGGAGTCGCTCGCCGCCGACTTCATGAGGTACGCCGAAGAGCTCGACCAGGTCTTCTCCGGGCTACTCGCGCAGCCGCAGGCCGTCGACGCGTTCTGGAAGGGACCGGCCGCGGGCCGCTTCACCGCCCAAGCCGTGCAACTGGCCCGAGAGATCCGCCTGCTCAGAGAGAACTGCGTGTCCACGGCGGAACGCCTTCGTCGTCAGGCCGAGCTCACCCGCACCGAAGCGGCTCAGCTTTCCATCTGAGCCGGACGTCATGCGCCCCGCTCGTAACAGCTCGTCTTGCCAACGATGAGGATGTGCGGTTTCTGCCCATTGCGGATGGCAATCGCAAAGGTGATTCCCGTAGTGGGATGCTGTACCACTGTCGTTCCGAGATTGTCGTCGCGAAAATCCAGGTCATCCACAATAGGAGAGTAGCTGCGCATCCGCAGCCAACTCGCCAGCAGCCCCGCGACGTTTCCCGGCGACTGTTTGTACGGCGGCCCCGTTAGATCACCATGGGCGCGGAAGAACCGCTGAACCTGTCCCTTCAGACATCCCGCCTCCTCATCCTGATCCGCCCGTTCTGTGATGGAGGCTGAACCGACGGCGCTCATGTCCTGTGAAGCCAGCAGTTTCTCGCCATCGGCGAGCAGAAGTTTCGCGGCCTCGTCCAGACCAGGTTTCTCAGGTTCTCGGGTACAGCCTGTCAGCCCGAAAAGGGAAACGAACGCCGCTGCGGCTGCCAGTCGTCGAATGTCTGGGCGCACGACCGGGACACTACCCAACCCTCACTCTCGCGTACACCTTGTATGTCACGCCAGATACAACCGGTCCCGAAACCCGCCCCGCTCCGCCCGCTTGCCGTCCGCCACCTTCTCCACCGCATCCCACTCAAGCCCGTCAACCGCCGCGATCGCCCGGAGCACCTCGTAGACGTCCGCGATCTCCCCGGCGACCTCGTCAGCCGGGGCCTCGCGCAGCTCAGTGGCCTCCTCGAACAGCTTGGCCAGCAGCGCCCCGCGATACTCCGCCACACCAAGCACCCGCACGTCCGGCTCCCCGCCGCCCCGCCGGATGATCTCCGGAATGTTGTCCCGCACCAGCTTCCCCATACCGCGTGACCTTAGCGAGTCGCGGTGACATTCCTCGGTGATCGCGAATTACGCTAGATCAATAAATATCGCGATCAAGGCTGGTATGTCCGGATGACTGTGGAGTTCTTCCGTGAGGAGCCGACCGCCCACTCCTCATGGCGGCTGGCGGTGCTCATGGGTGCCAACGTGCGTACCTACAAGTTCGCCCTGGGCGAGGCCCTGCTGGACGCCGCCGCCCAGGGGCGGGGCGACATCCTGCTCAAGGATCTGGCCGTGCCGTACGCGATGAGTCTGGTGGAGCATCTGGCCCAGGCGCCGCAGGCTTCATCCAAGGTCGTGACCGCGGGAGCGGACTTTCTGGCCGTGGCGCGGGAGGAGGCGGAGGAGTCCGTACGGCTCGGCCGTCCCACCGAGAAACTGCTCGCCGCCGCCATGAAGTCGATGCCCGCCATGGTCATGCGGAAGTTTCACCGGTTGAGAGGCGAGGTGCCGCATCGTTTCTATGAGGTGACCGGGCCTGCTCGCGAGCGCGTGGTCAGGCTGACCGGCCCGCTCCTCGAGGTGGCCCGGTCGGAGCAGCAGCCGAGCCTGCGGGCGGAACTGGCCGCGCGGTGGAGCATCGTCGAGATGTCGTTCGCCGCCGGGGTGGGCAGGAGCCTGGTCGAGGAGGGCGTCGCGGTCGACCTGCCGACGCTGCGGATCACCGACAAAGTACGGCGGCGCCCGGTCACCGGGGTCACCGAGGCCGTCATCGGGTTCCAGCACGGCCGGTGCCTGATCTGCGCCGACCCGCTCGTTCCCGGGGTGGACGAGGTGGCGGTGGACCACGTGTTCCCGTACTCGTTCCGGCGCCTCGTGTCGGCCGTCGACCTGGACGCGATCTGGAACCTCGCCCCCGCACACCGCCCCTGCAACGCCCGCAAGAGCAACCGGCCGCCCACGCCCGGCGAACTCACCCGGCTGGCCATGCGCAACGAGGCGATCATGCGTTCGCCCCATCCGCTGAAGCGCACGCTCCAGCTCACCTTGACGGGGAGGGGCGGGTGGCGGGAGTTCATCCAGGCGGTGGGCGGCCAGGTCGGCTGGCGGGTCGTACCGTGAGGTGAACTGGATTGCTCAGCACAGGAGGTGGGCGATGCGGCGGATTGTACTCGTCGGGCTGGGGATGTCGAGCTGGTCCGTCGTGTGCTGTCCGATCTGCTGCTCACCCCCGTCCTGCGCGGCGAGCTGGAGATCGTGCTGCACGATCGCGATCCCGGGCTCAGGGCCACGGTGGAGGCGCTGGTCAGGGCGCTGGACGGGGAAGCGCGCCGCCTGGAAGTGGGTCAAGTTCCTCGGCTCCACCGCCTGCGACCACGCCGACGAGATCAACGAGATCGTCGGCACCGCGATGGAACGGGTGTGGCTGGGCGAGAAGGACGCCCTTCCGCCCTCACCGCGGCCAACACGCAGGTCAACGCCCTCTTCGAACGGGAGTGAAATGAAGGTCCTGGCTCTGACGTCCGTGTTGCTCGCCGGCCTGCTGGGAGGCGGTACGGCCGCCGCCGACTGGGTCCCGAAGCCGTCGGACCGTTGGCAGTACCAGTTGCAGCCCAACGCCACCGGCCCCGGCACCGTCGGCGGAATCCGCATGGACCTGTGCGCCGTGCCGTACACCGGAGGCGCCTGCGTCAAACCCAACGTCTACGACATCGACCTCTACGGCCCCGACCAGGTCACCCCGAACAAGGCGGCCGTCGCCGCCATCCACGCCGCCGGCGGCCACGCCATCTGCTACGTGTCGGCCGGAAGCTGGGAGGACTGGCGCCCCGACAAGAACGCCTTCCGCGCCTCCGTAAAAGGCAACAACCTCGACAACTGGCCCGGCGAGAAATGGCTCGACATCCGCAAACGCGACGTCCTGCTCCCCATCATGAAAGCCAGGGTCGCCAAATGCGCCCAGGCGGGCTTCGACTCGGTCGAGTTCGACAACGTGGACGCCTTCCAGAACGACAACACCGGCTTCCCCCTGACCGCCGCCCACCAACTCGCCTACAACAAGGCCCTGGCCGGCCTCGCCCACTCCCACGGCCTGTCCGCCGGCCTCAAGAACGACCTGGACCAGGTATCCACGCTGGTCAAGTCGTTCGACTACGCGGTCAACGAAAGCTGCCAGGCGTGGAACGAATGCGAAGTCCTGAACACCTTCCTGAAGGCCGGAAAGCCCGTCTTCCAGATCGAATACACGGACGAGGGCACGACCGCTCACACCACCTGCCCACCCGCGAACAAGGCCGCCAGAAGCACCATCCTCAAAACCCTCCCCCTCACCGCCACCCCCTGGACCCCCTGCCGCTGAGCGGCTCGTTCACTCGGCAGGCGGCGTCACGCGCAACTCGAAGTCCGGCGCGTACAGGGCGGGGTCCAGAAGCCGGGCGGCGGGAATCCCCGCCCTGTGGGCATCGGCGAGAATCCGGCGCACGCGTCCGCCCGCGTAGGCCATGTCCGGCTCGGGGTCCTCGATCTTGGTGAACCCGGCGGCCTGACGATCGTCGCTCCACACGTGGCCGAGCAGCCGTCCGCGCCGATCGTGCAGGGCGGCCCGGCGTACCGGACCGGTGGGCTTGGCGTCGTAGGTGTCGGGCCGAGAGACGGTCACGGGGGTCACGTAGTCGTGGAAACGGGGATTCGGGTTTTCAGTCATCGGCTGGTCCTTTCCACCCGCGGTCGGCGTCCATGGACGGTGGCGCGTCCCAGTCGGGTGGTCTGGTCCAGCCGTCCGGGACGACGTCCGCCTCCATGTACCACTGGCCGTCCTTACGGTATACACCGCGCACGATGTACGACGTGCCGCGGCGCAGGAGGATCTCGCGTTCGGTGTACAGCCCGGTGACGGGATACATGTTGAGCGCCCCGTGTCCTTTGGGGACGCGTAACATCACGCGGACGTCCCCGTCGAACCCTGCCCGCCGCCCCACGCTCGTGCTCAGATACCCCGGTTCGGTGATGACGGCGCCTTCCAGCCCTTCCATCTCCTCCGGCGACTTGATGTCGACTCCCATCGCCTCCAGAAGCTTCTTGTTCACACCCCTGTGCAGGACCACGTCAGAGGGCAGGGGAGACTTGGCGATCGCCCGATCCATGGCGGTGATGTGGTCGGAGACGTCGGGAGACCAGACGACGCCGGGGTCGACGGCCTTGGCCCGCAGCGCCGGGTTGATCTCCATGTAGCCGGAGCCGCCGTAGAACCGTAGCGCGCGTATCTCCTCGAGTGTCAGACCCGGCAACGGCAGGTTGTCCCGTGCCCATGCGCGTCCGGCGGCGTTGCTGCCGTGCCGTAGCGCATCGTCCAGAGTGTCGCCGGGACGGACCACGGACCTGGCCGCCCTGCCGAGCGCTCCGGCGGTCCGGGTGGTGGCCGAGGCTCCGCCGCCGGCGCCCGCGGTGGTGATGGCGGCAACGATGTCTGGAATGAGACGGCCGAACGCCCGATCGGGATTGGACATCCAGGTGCCCCAGTCCACCACCGACTTCGCGAACGCGCCCGGGTTCTGAACGCCGTGGAGCAGTCCTTGGGCCATGTCGCTGAGGCTGCGCTGCCAGCCCATGAAGTCGGCCATCGCCCGGACGGGCGAGTAGTCGATCACCAGCTTGCCCAGCCCGGCCACGCTCTCCACCGCGCCCTTGGCCGCCTCGATCGTCCTGTCTCCGGAGTTCAGGTTCGCGTCGAAGGTGGCCTGGGCGTGGTGGCCGACCCGGTCCCAGAACCCGCCGGCCAAGGGCAGGACCGCGCCGGGCGCGAAGAGGGAGGCGTCGATGGAGATGGCTGGTTTGCCCGCGCCGAAGAGCTCCGGCTTTTCCAGCTCCATCCGTTCCAGGAGCAGCAGCCGCTTGTTGATGTCGGGGCCCTGCGTTCCGGCCCACGCCGCGGTCCGGCGGATGGCGTCGGCGGAGGCGGTCGGCAGCCAGGCCCCGCGGAGGATGGACCACAACTCCTCGCCGATGGCGTCCAAGGACGCTTCGGCCTGGCGCAACGCGTCCTTGAGCGCGCGGACCCCCTCGGGGACCATGCCCTCCAGTTCGCTCACGTCGTACGAGCCAGCAGTGCCCGGAGTTCGTTCACCGCGTCGGCGCACCCTCTGCTCAGGGCCTGACGCTGAGCGGCCAGTTCGTCGGCGAACCGCTCCGCGGCCGGGCCGGTCCAGACGTTCTGGGCCATGAGCGCGGCCGCGCGGTCGAGGGCGGGCCTGGCTTGGTCGGTGAGCTGCTCGGCTCGGCGTAAGGCCTGTTCTACTTGCTCCCGGGTCATGGGCGACTCCCTCGGAGGCGTTGACCAAGCTCTTGGCCATTGGACTGCACCTCATCCGGTGAAGCAACCGAATTGCCAGGATTGGTGTGCAGCGTCAGATGGGGCGGCCTGGGCGGGGGCTGCGGCTCTCATGGAGTTCTTAGACGCGCTTTATAGCGCTTTTCGCCGACTTTGATGACGATGGGGCGATGGAGCGCGTGCCGCAGCAAGCCGTGGCCGGGAGGGCTCGCCGGTTCGCCGTCGCCGGCGGTGCGCTGCTCGTCGTGGCGCTGCTGGCCTACTGGGCTGGGAGCCTTGGGGGAGGCGGGGCCGTGCCGAGGCCGAGTCCGTCGCCGACACCTACGGCGACGACGCTCACGACGCCCGAGGTGTACAAGCGGGTCGGGCCGTCCGTGGTGGTGATTCAGGCGGGCAAGGCGTTCGGCACCGGGATGATCGCCGCCGAGGACGGCACGGTCCTGACGGCGCACCACGTGGTCAAGGGCTCCAAGGACGTCACGCTCACCTTCGCCGACGGCACCAAGGCCAAGGCGGTGGTGGCGTCCGCGAACCCCAAGCGCGACATCGCCACCCTCAAGCCGGAGAAGCTGCCGGAGATCGTCGTCCCGGCCACGCTCGGGGGCTCCGTCACGGTGGGCGCGCCGGTCGTGGCGATCGGGAATCCGCTCGGGCTGACCTACAGCGTGTCCACCGGTGTCGTGTCGGGGCTCGACCGTACCTCCCAGGACGGTGATCTGGAGGGGCTCATCCAGTTCGACGCCTCCGTCAATCCGGGCAGCTCCGGCGGTCCGCTGCTGGACGCCCGCGGGCTGGTCGTCGGGGTCGTGGTCTCGATCGCCGATCCGGGCGGCGACGAGGCGTTCGCCGGGATCGCGTTCGCGGTGCCGATCGGCGTGGCCCTGGGCGGCGACGAAGGCGACGGTCCGCCGGGCGGCGGGCCCCTGATCTGAAGGAAGGCCATGACCCATCCACTTGAACAGGTGCTGTTCGAGGTCAAACGTACGATCGTCGGCCAGGACGTCCTGCTGGAGCGCATGGCCGTCGCGCTGATCGCCGACGGCCATCTGCTGGTGGAGGGTGTGCCCGGCCTGGCCAAGACGCTCGCGGTGAAGTCGCTGGCCGCGGCGATCGCCGGGAGTTTCCAGCGGGTCCAGTTCACGCCGGACCTGGTGCCCGCCGACCTCGTGGGCACGCGCGTCTACCACCAGCACTCCGGCGAGTTCCGCACCGAACTCGGCCCGGTCTTCGCCAACCTGCTGCTCGCCGACGAGATCAACCGCGCCCCCGCCAAGGTCCAGAGCGCCCTGCTGGAGGTGATGCAGGAGCACCAGGTGACGATCGGCAGGGAGACGTTCCGGGTGCCGGAGCCGTTCCTGGTCATGGCGACCGAGAACCCGATCGAGTCCGAGGGCACCTATCCGCTGCCCGAGGCGCAGGTGGACCGGTTCATGATGAAGGTGGTGGTCGACTACCCGACGCAGGCCGAGGAGCAGGCGATCGTCGGGCGCGCGCTGCGCCCGCCCGAGCCGCCGCAGCCGACGGTGACGGCCGAGGAACTCATGGCGATGCGCGCGCGGGCGCAGCAGGTCTACGTCGATCCGGCCGTCGTCGACTACGCGGTACGGCTCGTCGCCGCGACGCGTACCCCCGCCACGGCCGGACTCGGTGAGCTGGAGCGGTACGTCACCTACGGCGCCAGCCCGCGCGCGTCCATCGCGCTCGTCACCGGCGCGCGGTCGCTCGCCTTCCTGCGCGGCCGCGACTACGCCCTTCCGCATGATCTGTCGGAACTCGCCCTCGATGTCTTACGGCACCGCCTCGTGCTGTCCTACGAGGCCCACGCCGACGACGTCGACGCCGACACGATCATCACCAGGGTCCTCGGCGCGGTCCGGGTGCCCGACGTCGTCCTGCAGAACCGCTGACCATGGCCACCGCCACCGAGAAACTCCTGCTCCGCCTGGAGTGGAAGGTCGTCCGCAGGCTCGACGGCCGGCTCCAGGGCGCCCACCGCACCGCGCACCGCGGCGCGGGGATCGACTTCACCGGGTTGCGCGCGTACACCGACGGCGACGACGCGCGGCACATCGACTGGAATGTGACGGCGCGGCTGGATGAGCCGCATCTGCGGGTGTTCACGGAGGATCGCGAGCTGACGGTGTGGCTCGTGCTCGACCGGTCGGCGTCGATGGCGGCGGGCCGGCCGGGGCGTGGCAAGCACGACGTGCTGGCCGAACTGGCGCTCGTCCTCGCCCGGCTGTTCGGGCGGGGCGGGAACCGGGTGGGCGCGGTGCTGTACGACGCGGGCTCGCTGCGGGTGGTGCCGCCCGGCACCTCCAGGCGGCACGCGCTGCGGATCGGCGCCGAGCTGGCCCGCACCGCCGAGGCCCGCGGCACCGCCACCACCGACCTGGCCGAGATGCTCGACGCGGCCGGACGGCTCGCGCGCCGCCGCGCACTCGTGGTCGTGCTGTCGGACTTCATCGGCGAAGGCGACTGGGAACGCTCGCTGCAGCGCCTGGCCAGGCGGCACGAGGTGGTCGCGCTGCGGATCACCGACACCGCCGATGACGTGCTTCCGCAGGCCGGGCTCATCGTGGTCGAGGACGCCGAGACCGGCGAGCAGCTCGTCGTCGACTCGGCCGACCCGTTGCTGCGGGTCCGCTTCCGCGCCGCCGTCGACGAGCGCGACGCCCGGCTGACGGCGGGCATGCGACGGGCCGGCGTGCCCGTTCACCGCATCGACACCGAACGCGACCTGGCCCAGGCGCTCGTCGAGGTCGTCGCCAGGACCCGGGACCGGGCGCCATGACCCTTTCCTCCCCGTTTCTGCTGGTCGTCGGGCTGTTCGTCACCGCGGCGCTGGCCTGGGCGGCCGTCGTCACCGCGCGCCGCCGGACGGCGTTACTCGCGCGGGCGGGGGCCGGGGTGACGGGCGGCCGGCCGTACCTGGGAGTGGGGCTGACGGTGGCCGGCGTGGGGGTGCTCGCGCTCGCCACCGCGGGACCCGCGGCGATGGTGCCGGTGCCGCGGACGGCGGGCACCGTCATCCTCGCCATCGACGTCTCCAACAGCATGGGCGCCGACGACGTCGCGCCCACCCGGCTGGCGGCCGCGCAACGGGCGGCCCGCGCGTTCGTGGCGGCGCAACCGGACAGTGTGGACATCGGGGTCGTCGCGTTCGAGCGCGGCGCGCTCACCACCGCCCGCCCCGACGCAGACCACTCCGTCGCGCTCAAGGCCATCGACCGGCTCAAGATCACCGGCGGCACCTCCCTGGGCACCGCCATCACCGCCTCGCTGTCGGCGATCACCGGCAAGCAGGTGGCCATCGGCCGCGACGGCGACACGCCCGACATCGGCTACTGGCCCTCGGCGACGATCGTGATCTTCTCCGACGGCCAGAACCGGGGCGCGGACGTCGAACCCGCCGCGACCCTCGCACAGCGCGCGAACGTCCACATCCACACCGTCGGCGTCGGCACCACCGCCGGCACCACGGTCAAGGTCGACGGCTACCACCTGCAGACTTCGCTGGAGGAGGACACCCTCACCTTGATCGCGCAGACCACCGGCGGCGCCTACCATCCCGCCTCCGACGCCGCGCGCCTCGACGGGATCGCCGACACGATCGACCTGCGCCTGACCGTCTCCGACGAGCCGTTGCCCCTGGCCGGCGGGCTGATCGCGCTCGCCGTCCTGCTGCTCACCGCGGGCGCCGCGCTCACCGTGCTCCGATCCGGGCGGGTGATCTGATGGAGTTCTCGTGGCCGTGGGCGTTGCTGTCCGTTCTGGCCATCCCGTTGATCTTCGCCATCCGCGCCTGGGCCCTGCGCCGCCGCCGGCGAGCCGCGGTCCGCGTCACCTCCATCGCTCTGGTACGGCTCGCGCTGCCCCGCCGTACCCGATGGACGCGGAAAATCCCCCCGGCGCTCCTCATCACCGGACTCGCGCTCCTGGCGGTCGGGGCCGCGCGCCCGCAGGCGTCGGTACCCGTGCCCACCACCTCGGCCACCATCCTGCTCGCGCTCGACACCTCCGGCTCCATGTGCTCCACGGACGTCGACCCCAACCGCATCACCGCCGCGAAGAAGGCCGCCGCGCAGTTCATCGAGTCGCAGCGGGGCGGGCCGCGCATCGGGCTGGTCACCTTCGCGGGCAGTGCGGGCCTGCTCGTCCCGCCCACCGACGACACCGACGCGCTGGTCGAGGCGCTGGAGGGCCTGACGGTCTCGCGCGGCACCGCGATCGGGCAGGCCATGCTCGCCGCCATCGACGCGATCGCCGAGGTCGACCCTGCCGTCGCCCCGACCGGTGCCGACGTGGCCGCCCCCGGCCCCGACTACGCCGGCGCCGCGATCGTCGTGCTCACCGACGGGGCCAACACCCAGGGCGTCGAACCCCAGATCGCCGCGCAGGAGGCGGCGCTGCGGCGGGTACGCGTGTTCACGATCGGCTTCGGCACCACGAAACCGGCGCCCATGGTGTGTGACAACTCCCAGTTCGACGGGCGCGGGTTCGGTGGCTGGGGCGGTCGCGGCGGCTTCGACCGGGGCCGCAACGTACGGATGATCGACGAGCCGGCCCTCAAGCGCATCGCGCAGACCACCGGGGGCTCCTACCACCGCGCCGAGAACGCCGGCCAGCTCCAGACCGCCCTCGCCACGCTGCCGGGCAGCTTCATCGTGGTTCGGCAACGCGTCGACACGGCCGCCTACTTCGCGGCCGGCGGGGCCGTGCTGATCACCGCGGCGCTGTCGCTGTCCCTGTGGTGGAACCGGCCTCGGTCCGCACGGTGACGTGCGCGGACAGCGCGCGGAGGAAGTCCGGCGCGTCGAAGGCCGCGCCTGCCGAGGCGACGCCTTTCGTTCTGGTACGCCCGGTGAGGATGCGTTCGACCGCCTCCACGGCCAAGGGGGCGCTGGTGGCGTAGATGTCCCTGCCTTCGGCGGTCACGCGGCGTTCCTCGTCACCCTTTCTAACGCGGACGTCGACCACGAAGGTCTCCTTCGGCCGTTCGCGCTCGTTTACCGGGGCTGACAGGTCTGTGGCCGCCTTTTCGGTCATGTAGGTACGGATCTCCGGGATCGCCAGGTGGCTCGCAATCGTGACGACGTCGGCCATGGTGAACTCCGCGATCACGTTCTGGGTTCCGAGCGGCTCGGGGAAGGGCCACTTCAGGGTCGGCAGCGGGTCGTCGTGGTACTCCAGGCGGCCGCCGGTGAAGCGTACTTTTCGGCCGGATCGGCGCTGTCCCGAGACCGCGCCGGAGGCCAGCGTTCCCGGGGTGGGGTGCCAGCCGCTGAGGCCGTAGGCGATGTGGGCCTCGTCTGCCGCGTTCCAGTTGTCCATGGCTGTGGTGACGAGGAGGTCGCCCAGGCCGCCGAAGAAGGCCATGGCCGGGATGACCGGTGTTTTGGCCGCCTCTCCTGTGAAGTGCTGGAAGGTGTCGTGGTTCGCTTCGATCTCTGCTGCTACGTCCACGTAGGGGATACCGGCGCGCAATGCCGCCTCGATGACCTTGGCGGCTGTCGTCGCGAAGGGGCCGGCCGTGTTGATCACGGCTGCGGCGCCGGTGAGATCGTCCGCCTGCCGCACCTCATCTCCTGGTTGCGCCATCGCGCGCAGCTTCTCCTCATCGCGGCCGAGAAGCAGCGGTACGTACCCCCGCTCCCGCAACTCCTTGACCACGAACCGCCCGGTATGCCCATAGGCGCCGAACACCGCCACCATCTGACCCGATCCCATAGCCTCGCCCTCTCTCGCTATGCCTCGATCCTTGCTGGCAGGGGGTTGGCGTGCCCAGTGTCCGGAACGACACGACCCGTACAATTCCGGACATGAGCCCATTTCCGCGCTCGGTGGCGGTGGCGGCCACCGACGGGATGCTGCACTTCGAGCTGGCGCTGGCCTACGAGGTCTTCGCCTCCGCCCCGGATGCGGTGCCCGGCCCCTGGTACGACGTGGTCGTCTGCGGCACCCACCCCGTCCGGGCCGGCCGCTTCCTGGTGGAACCCGACCACGGGCTCGACCGGCTGCCCCGCGCAGAAACCGTCATCGTCCCCGCCCTGGCCGACATCTCCCAGCCGCCGCCCGCCGACCTGGTCGAAGCAGTCCGCACCGCTCACGCTGCCGGCGCCCGGATAGTCTCCCTCTGCACCGGCGCCTTCGTCCTCGCCGCCGCCGACATCCTCGACGGCCTGCGCGCCACGACCCACTGGGCCCACACCGACGAGCTGGCCGCCCGCTTCCCCCGCGTGACCGTCGACCCCGACGTCCTCTACGTCGACAACGGCACCGTGCTCACCTCCGCGGGCAAGGCCGCGGCCATGGACCTGTGCCTGCACCTCGTCCGCCGCGACCACGGCTCCACGATCGCCAACCTGGTCGCCCGCCGCCTCGTCGTCCCCCCACACCGGGCCGGCGGCCAATCCCAGTTCGTCACCACCCCCATTCCCGCGCAGGACGATCACCCCCTCGCCGAGTTGTTGCCGTGGGTTATGCGGCGGTTGGATCAGCCGCTTGGGGTGGAGGATCTGGCTCGGCAGGCCAGCATGAGTTCTCGGCAGCTCACCCGGGTCTTTCGGGCCGTCACCGGGACTACGCCGTTGCGGTGGCTGGTCACGCAGAGGGTACGGCGGGCGCAGGAATTGCTGGAGACCACGGACGACAGTGTGGATGTGATCGCTTTGGCCGCGGGTATGGGCACGGCCACCTCTCTGCGCCGCCACTTCCACCGCACGGTCGGCGTCCCCCCGGACACCTATCGGCGTACGTTCCGCGCGTAGAGTTTCTGAACTCGCGACCCAGGCCAGAATCGCATCACCGCACAAAAGATTCTCTGGACCTTTCGGCATGTTGAGCTGGTCCGGGTTACGGCCCGATCGTCGTGGTCAAGGGCAGCGGTGACACCTGGATAATGAACGGACTGCCCGAGGACCAACAACTCTCCTCTTACGCCGCTAAGCACGGGATATCTCATGGCGGGACCAGATGACCGTCTGCTCCTTGCCGTCAAGCTCTTTCCACCGTTGGCCTGACGTCACCTCGTTTGCTATGTGCGCACCTTGAAGTGCGCATTGCGCGGCATCCTATGGTTCGATCGCATGTTCCTGCGGTGGCACGGGCAGGAAGACGCCCATGAACGGCGGCTCCGGTGACACGAGACGCCAGACAGTGCCGGAGAAGTCGCGGAACCAACGCTCCTGGAAGTTCTCCAGGTTGCCGTAGCGTGACTCGACGGGAATCTCCTCGAAGTCCCCGTTCCTGATCGCGGAGTCGAGCCATTTCTGGAACCGATCGAATTCTCCAGGGCTGCTGAATCCATGGATCTCGTCGTAGTGTTCAGTCATCGTTCCTCATCGGGAATTCGCCGCGGTCCACGATCCAGCTTTGATCCACGCGCTGTGGCATGACCACCTGGACGCCGCCACCGGCCAGGCCGCCCTGCTCGGCGGCGATACCCTCGTAGTAGGTGACGCCTGGAGGCACTCGGATCTCCACCCACTTCGTCGCTGTGTTTCCCCACTGGGTGAACAAGGCGCTGTCGAGAATGGATTGGACAGGGCCGGTGGGTTTCACCGTGGTCCAGTATGTTCCCAGTTCACCGGCGGTGCCACCGTAGACGCGGTAGAGCGCGGTTGGCTTGGTGGTCGTCACCACTGAATAGCTGCCGCTCCTGAACGTGGACATCACATCCGGTTGGTCGGCGAGCGGACCGGGATTCGAGGGCCCGTATCGAACCCCCGGCGAGCCTGCAGCGCCGGTACTTCCTGGACCCGGGGATGCCGGCCTGGCACTGGGGTTCTCCGAGGGGCGGGCCGCCTTGCCGGCAGTGGCAGCCAGCCTGGAGGCCGTGGTGCTACCCGCCGCGGCGCCGGCCGTAACGGCCGTGATCGTAATGTCGGGAAGGAATCGTCCGAACCAGCGTGCCGGATCCGTGGTCAAGGTCTTCCAGTCGGAGACCTGCTGGAGAAATCCGATGGGATCCCGAGCGGCGAATGCTCCGGCCTGGCGATAGCCGTCAAGCCGGGCCATGTAGCCGTCCCAGTCGGTGATCACGCCGAGGAGAGAACTCTGCCAGCCTTGCTTGATCAGGCCGACAGAACGCCCCTCCGGCTTCACACAGACGTAGCCCGTGAGGGAGCGGGAGGGGGAAGTATCGGGCGCGTGATCGAATACGCAGTTGTGGATGATAGGGCGCTGGGGGCGCTTGCACAGCGGTTGATAGAGATACCCGGCGTGGTCGCGGTGGTCCTTGGTGGCAGCCGGGCCCGTGGTACGTACCACCCGGACTCAGACATCGATCTGGGGCTGTACTACCGCGGCGATCTGGACGTGATGACGCTGCGTGCGCTGGCCGTACAGGAGACCGGCCAGCAGGCCGAAGTGACCGATCCGGGTGGCTGGGGGCCATGGGTCAATGGCGCTGGCTGGCTGACGATAGACAACTGGCGAGTCGACTGGATCTACCGCGATCTGGACCGCGTCGACCAGATCTGGGCAGACTGTCAGGTAGGCCGCTACGAGGTCGGAACCCAGGCCGGACATCCGCTGGGTTTCTACTCCCACTCCTACGCCGGCGAGGTAGCGCTGTGCCAGGTGCTGGCCGACCCCAGCCGAGAGCTTACCAACCTGCGAGAACGCGCCCAAACTTACCCGCTGGCACTGAGCGCTGCGCTCGTAAACGGGTTGTGGGAAGCCGACTTCTCCGTGACCTTGGCGCGGTACGGAGCGGCCGGCACCGATCCCACTTACGCAGCTGGCTGCCTGTTTCGCGCCGTCGGCGTCGCTTGCCATGCCCTGCACGGTCACGCAGGCCAGTGGCTGATCAACGAAGAGGGAATGGTGGCCTCGGCCGACCGGCTGCCTATCGCCCCGCATAACTTCGCTGCCCGGGCGCAGCGCCTGCTCGGCCATGTCGGCGAGTCAACACAGTTGATCGAGCAGATCGTCAGTAAAGCGGCCACCTTAGTGGGGGAAGTGAAGACAGCCGTCGGCCGCCGACCGTAGTCCGCACCACGCCGCCTAGCCATCAGGCGCCCATCGATGGGGACATACGTGCGCGTGGACGGCGCCAGCCAGGAAAGCCGCATTCCCAACTGACCGGTCACTCGCCTGACACCTTAGGCGGATCGTACGTCTGCAGCACCCGCTTTAGGAGAGCGGTGGCTGCTCCGTCTGCTAAAGCGGCTTGAGCTGGATAAATAGCTCATCCAGTGCACATGCCCTACAAGATCATCCCACAAATATCCCGGCCAATTCCGCACGCGTCATCCGGCGGCAAGCCAGGCTCGGAGCGCCAGAGACCTCCTGCAATCACCTGGTCATGGTTGTGGGGTGGCGCAACCGAACTTGGGAATCAAGGAAACATGAAGGTCGTAGACCTACCGTTAGAGGACGCCACCGCGCAAGTCCCGACGCTACGTTGCCTCTTGTGGTCCGTTGTGCGGTTTACTTGAGCTTGAATGGCGGAACTCTGGTCAGGGTGGGGTCTCGATTCTGCGTCGGGCGGCTCGTACTGTGGGCCGCGTCCCTGGGACGCTATTCCCTAGCCTCGTCCCGTCTCTCGGGGTGAATGCTCTCGAACGCTTCAGCCATCAGCTTCGCAACCGTCTGTACGTCGCTGTCGAGGGGTAGGAACTTCTCGTAGCTGGTCGCCGTGCGACTGCCTATGTGTGTAACGGAAATCGATAGGCCCTTCAACGGATGCGGAATCGCATCGAACTCCACATCCTCTACCCGAGCACGCATGGCGCCGAGATCGCCATACGGGCGAAACCCAATGGCTCTCAGCGTGTCCTGCCAGTTAGTCGTCACTGCTTGGCTCCTTAAATGCCATCCATCGGAACATTCGCCCGGGCGTCACAGTGGTCAGCGTACCCGGCTTTGTATGCCCACAGGATCGCCATGCGATGCGGGAGAGGTTGCTCGACAAGCGGAGGAGCCGCTTGCAGACGACCGCCTAACTCAAGGTCAACTTCGATTCGAAGGCTCCTAGCTGCCGCTCCATCACGCCGCGCGGCCAATGTCACATCAATGCTTCTTGCCTGTTCGGCATCCTGCGTGTGGACGGACAGGAGTTTCCCCAGCTAGGCGGCCATGACGATCCAGGTACGCGGACATGAAGCCCACCAGCTGGGCGGACGCGAGATATCCAGGTGGGCGGCCATCCAGTGGTACTGAGCAATTTCGGAGAGTTCCGGGCCAAGACCATCACGATCGCTGACTTCGGCAACCGCCATACGGGGCTGGGGCGATTGATGCCTCAAGGCCCTCCTCGGTCGGGCCTCACGGCATCGGGCACCAGGGTCTGGCTCGCCGGCGAGACCTCGTGGGCCGTGATGTCCCGTTCGAAGATGTACTGCGACGTCCGTGGATCCCCATCTCGGGAATCTGTCCATGATGTCCGCCTGCCTGGAGTTCATTTGGCCGCCTAGCAGGATCCACATGGCCGTCTACCTGGCATGACGTGTCCGCGCGGCAGGGTTCGCATGACCGCTAACACCGCGCTGGCACTACAAGGCGGTCATCTCGCCCAGGCACCGGGGCAATCCCGGCCAGTAAGCCCTGTTCATCCTCGTCTATTTGCGGTAAGCCCGAGATGTCGGCACCGCAAGCAGGAGCGCACGCTGCTTGCTTTACGCTCCTTGAACTGGGCGATGCGAATGGCCTGCGGACGGTTGTCCGTGGCCAGGGAGGTTGTCCGCCGTAGATCCCCCAACCGAGCATGCGCCCACCCCGTCATCCGGTGGCAAGCCGACCCGGAGCGCAGGGCCTCCAGGCCCGAGACAATCCGATCGGCGGCGGTGTCAAGCGTGCTCGGCCCGTGGTGGCCGGCGACGCTACGGCGGGTTGTGATCAACGAGATTGGGCGTCGACGGCTGCCGCGGTTCGCGGGGGTCTGGGGGCGGTGGAGCCCGTGCGCCGTGAGGCGCTGTTGATCGAGTGGAGGTGAAAGACCGCCACCATCGACCCCGTCGTAGCGGGGCGGTGTAGCTGAGGACAGCCTGATCCGGGAGGTGCCGGGGAGGGCGGGAGCAGACCTGACAACGACGGGACGGGCCAGCACTGTCAGATGGTTCGGGTCCGGCTAGCGAGATGAGGTGGAGTACGACCAGGAACCGGTGGTGTTACGTCTCCTTAGCCCCCACCAGCTCAAACCTGACGGATATGGGCTGGTCGCGGTGCGCACCCGCTCCTCATCACGGGCGGGGAACTCCCAGGCTGATTGGGCTACTCAGTCAGGAGGCCATGGAGAACAGTCTGCGGCGGAGCCGTGGCGATATCGCGGAGACAGAGCCGGGCTCCTCCCTCGTCAAACGATCAGTAGTGAACACGGGAACCGTTCCGGCTCTCGCCCTTACCTCGCTCGTTCCGGGGCGGTTGGTGGGGCTGGGCTCATCGTCGGCCGATCGGGCCGGGACGGGGCGGAGCCGCCGTAGTAGTCGGAGGCCGGGAGAGCCGGTCACAGGGCGAAGGGCGGCAGCGGAAGAAGGAGAAGAGGCTGCCATGGCGAAAGACGCGCCCGTGAAGGCGGGCGCCTGGCCGGAGCAGGTGCCGATGGCACCGGCCCGGCGGGTATCGCAGATGCAGGTCGAGAGATTCCGATCCCGCCCGTCCTGGTCGCCATGCTCCGCGAGCACATCGCCAAGTACGGCACCGCCAAGGACGGCAGGATCTTCAGCTCGGGCACCGGTGGCTCGTACTCCGGCTCGGCGCACTCCTACGTCTGGCAGGAAGCTCGCAAACTCGCGCTCACCTCAGAACAGATCGCCTCATCGCTGGCCGCTCGACCATACGATCTCCGCCACGCGGCGGTGTCGCTCTGGCTGAACGCAGGCGTCCCGGCCGTTGAAGTCGCCAAGCGCGCCGGTCACAGCGTGGATGTGCTCCTGCGGGTCTACGCGAAATGCATGGACGGCCAGCAAGAGCAAGTCAACGGCAAGATCAATAATGCCTTGAACGAATAGCCCCGTTCATCCATCTCCGGCCCCGGGTGACCGGGGCCATTTCACTTCGCGCCGCTCACCCGGCCGCGTCGTTCCCGCCAAACACCGACACGCTGCGTCACTCTGGCATGCACGCGCAGCGAGAGAGGAGGACCATGCACCAAGACCACGACCTCACCGCCCCGTCAGCCAGGGAGTTCCGCCCGCTGCGGCGACCACCGTACGGCCTGCCGATTCGGGACCGGGCCCGGCTTCCACCTGCGTCTGACTCCCTCGGCTGGCGGACGTACTCGACTCCCGTCCCACCAGAGAGGTCCCCGCTTCGAGGCTGGGATCGCCTAACCCGACCGGTGCTCCTCGTTGGCTTCCTGGCATGCGTAGGCTTGGGCGTCTGGTTGAGTGCATGGGATGCGGACCGCGCCTCTCCGACGAAGGCCGTCTCGATGCCGACGCCTGGCCTGAGTGCTGCGGGGCGCTCCGTCCTGGTCACCTTGCCGTCCTCGCCCACACCCTTGGCTCGGGTGCGGCCCTCGGCGACGCCCAAGGCGTCGAAGGACGAAGCGACAGCAGCCGAGAAGCGTCACCGAGCAAGAGTCCAGCCGGTGCCAAGGAGACGGCAAGCGAGCGTCCGAAAGCCCTTGCCTATGACGAGCACGGACTCCGTTGTTGGGGCGCGAAAGTCCAGGAACCAGACGACGGAAGGCCGTACCCATGAGCCATCCCTACCGCTGATCGCTAAGAAGTGCGACGAGTTGTTTCCGCCGTCCCGTCCTGAATTCCGGATTCGGAACTACGCTTGCCGCGAGATGTTGGGCTAGTTAAATCGGGCGCTGCCGCCAAGTTCGACTGCGTCCAGGCTTATTACGACTAGTTACACATCGGCGGTTCAGTCCGTTAATAAGAATGTATAACGCGTTTACCCGAGACGCCCGTTGTGCTTGACTCGCGCCATGTAGCCACACCCTCGGGGAGGGTCCATGGGGGAGTTCGTCGGGATCGATCCCCTCGGCGCAGAGAAGCTGATCCGCCAGATGGAGACGGGGAAGGATGTCCTCGGCAGAGCGCGGCCAGGGCTCGAAGCGGCGATTGCCGAGGCCGGTGAGGACTGGGATAGCCGCGAGGGCGTCGTCGCGATGCACCGCACCTGGGCGTTCTTCCACGAGTCGCAGCAGGACCTCAAATGGCGCGTCGGGGCCATCAGGCGGATGGTGCCGACGCAGCAGAAGGGCATGCTGACCGGCACCTTCCCCTTCAGCAGCGAGACAGAGGCGGTGCAGGGGGCCAAGAAGGACGCGGCCGCCATCACCGAAGCACTCAAACACCACGACCAGTACCTCTCTGGGCAGAGCTGGAACGAGGTGGAGAAGGCTCTGGGGGCGCTCAAGGGTAGGGTCGACGACCCTGCCTATGCTGCGGCATTGCTGGCCGCGCTGGGCCCCAAGACCTTCCAAAAGTTGTTCCGTGACTGGATGAACACCCAGGCCAAGGGAGATCGCAGGGGTCTGACCCCGGAAGCGCTGAAGCGGGCCGGCGCCGCCTCACCGGGCCTGCTGGCTAAGGCCTTCGCCAGCGCGGAAAGCTCCGGGCGACTCGGGAACGAATGGCAGAAGATGGTCGAGACGGCGCCATCGGACATCCTGACTGCCCTGGTCGGGCTGGCCCCGCAGTCCGGCACGTTCCTCAACCGGGTGGCGACCAACCTGCTGAACCGGCCACCGAACTCCGACGCGTTTCCCACCGACCCCAACTGGAACCTGTACAACCTGGCCAAGGCGTATGCGGCGAATCCGGAGGCGTTCCAGCGATTCCTGGCCGAGCACCCCAAGGAGGCCGGGGTCCTGCTGGACGCCTACACCATCAGGTCGACCGGCGTGCCCGCGTATGAGGAGGCGCTGGCAGAAGCGCTGGACGGCGCATTGAAGCCCGGCTCTGGGACGGATGACGCGCGAGATCGGGCTTGGCTCACCGTCATCAACAGCATTGGATCCGAGAACAGCCTCTGGGTCGGCGGCAGTCTCGGAACCTTCGCCAACTCGCCTATCAGCCGGATGCTGGCCCAGCATATAAAGCCCATCCTTGACCATCTCGCTCGCGGGCAGGCGGCGCGGAACTCCTCCGATGTGCCCCATCTGAAACCTAGAGCGCCGTGGGACAAGCTCGACCCCAGCGTAAGTGCCCGCTTCATGGGTGCGCTGATGCAGGATCCGGCTGCGGCCGACACGTTGATGAAGGCGGGGAAGGAGTACACCAAGGAACTGGACATGGGACGCTTCAATCCCTTCGCCCCAGACTCCTACAGCAGAGAGGCGCATGTGAACCTCGCCGAGCGCACGGGGGCGATGGCGAACCTCTTGCTGGCGGGCTCAACGTACGCGGAGTGGAGCGACGACGAATATGCGGAACAGTTGGCCGGATACCTCCTCATGCCCGTCGATTACTTCAACAACAAGTACCTGCCCATAGGGAGCGCGCTCGTCTCCACCGGTAAGGACAAGGTCCTCGACGACTTCAAAGACGTCACGAAGGACATGATCACGGACTATCTCGATAAGAAGACGCCTGAGAACGCTGAAGCCGTTGCCAACAAGTTGGTGGAACAGCAGGTAGCTTTCCTGGTCGAGTCGCTCAAAGCTCATGGGCAGCCGCCGCTCGGGGCGGCAGAGAGAGCCATGATGAGAGATGCGATCAAGGGCCGGCTCCTGAGTGCCTTGACCGATGCCCTGAAGAGACGGGGTGGCTGACCATGCCCATCAAACATCAGCTGCTTCGTGAGGCGGCTGAAAAGGAGGCCCTCGCCGCCACTTTCACCAGATATGCCAAGGCCCTTGCCGACGTGTTCGACGGCATCCCGTCGGAACGGAGCGGCAGTGAGTCGTTCTGGAAGGGGCCGGCTGCAGAGCGCTACCTCACACATGCCGTCCAGCTCAGACGCCAGGTGGCCAACCTCGAAGACGGCTGCTTGGCCACCGCCGAGAATCTTCGCCGCCGCGCCAGGCAACTCCGCGAGGAGGCCGCTCAAGCGCCGGATCCCATGTAAGACCTTCAGCCGTTGCGGGGATAGCACTCAGTCTTTCCGACGATCACGAGGTTGGGAGTCTCTGACAAGCGCCCGAGGAGCACGAAGGTCAACTTGGCCTTGTCGTTGACGACCACGGTCACGCCCAGCTCGTTCTCCCAGAGGTCGAGTTCATCCACGACCTCCCGGTATCCCAGGGTCTCGAGCTTGCCTTTCAGCAGCCCGATACGGCTGAGCGGATCCTGCCTTGACGGGTCAGTGAAGTTCCCCTTGGCCACGAAATACCGCTGTGATTGGCCTGTGCTGCATGAAGTCGTCCGGTCCTGGTCGGCACGCTCCTTCGTCAGCCCCGTCAGGTCTGACTCAATCAGCGACATCAGTGCGTCCCCGTCGGTCACGAGCTGACGGGTCGACTCATCCAGCGTTGGCGGCTCTGACTCGCCCGAACAGCCCGTAAGGACCACGAAACAGACAAGTACCGCGGCAACTGCCCTTGAAAACGCGCCCAGGCGCACGATCTGGACCTTATCCGACGACTCCCCGCTCGTACATCCGATTCGTTCCCGCTATAGCAAGCTGCAATAGAGGTCAATGAGCGCTGCCGTGAACGCCGCTCGATGCGTCCACCTACCGCAGCCGGACCAGAATGCTCACCATACGGCTGCATCCCGCAGGCGCAGTCTTGCCTTCAGCGTAGTTCCACACCGACTTCTTCGGCCGCGTCGTTGACTACAGCGATCACGGCATGGAGGAAGTCATTGTGATCGGGCGATGGCGTGACTCCGGGGATCGGCACGTTCCGCTCAAAAATTGAGTTAGAGATGTGCCGGGCACGCACGAAGGTCGATCCGTTTCCGCTCATGTAGTAGGCGTGCTGCCACTCCCTGATGGGACGCACGGAGAGGCGTTCCCTGATCGGAGCGGAGAGTCGTCTGGCTACCGCCTGGGAGAATTCGTTGATGACGGCAGTGAGGGTCTCGTCATCCGCAGGCGAACCGCCCGTCCACCCGACAGGACGCTGCAGAGTCTTGTAGATCTCATCCTTCAGGAATTCCCGCAGGTCCGAAGCCGGTCGCAGCGAATCGTACTGGTCCGACGTATCCTCAGCGAAGCGGCGGCTCAGGGCCTTGACCCGCGTCCAGTGCTCCTTGGCCACGTCAGCCTGCCGCTGGATGCCAAGCACTGCGTTCCACCGTCGATGGAACGACGTCGCGGCCGCGGCGACGGCGAGCACGAGGTTCGCCTTGTCGTAGACGGGCCGCGCCGGGCCCAGCTCTGGACGTTCAGTGATCATTTCGATTGCCGAGAGCAGCTTCTTGAACTGGCTGATCGACAGACGGCCTGACTGGGTCTCGGGGTCGAGCGGCTTGTCGATATCGGCAAGAAACACCGCCAAGTCGAGCCTCCGCCGCAGCATAAGCTCAGATCTCACGCCGAATTCAATGCGGAAGTTGGACAGCAGGTTCTCAACCGAGGCGAGGACATGGGTTCTCCGGTCCTTCAGCCCTCGCAAGTTGTCACCCCTCACCTCATCGAAGTGCGTGAAGCAGAAGAGAAGCTTGTCGGCGTTGCCCGACGTGAGGATGGACCGAACGGCCGAGGAAGGCGCCGCCTGAACGGGTACAGTGGCGTTGTCGACCAGCAGTACGGCGTCGGCCTCGTCGATCGCCTTGGCCACCGGGGTCGAGATCGCCGCGGCGGACTTGGGAGTGTGTCCGAGGCCTTCGCCATCGATGAGAACCAGGCGTGGAACTTCCCCGTCCAACCATTGCGGGGCAAAGGGCCCCGCCACCCTGATCCCATCCACAAGGGGGGTCAGAAGATGTCCGAATAGCGGCGCGTAGTTCGATGTGAAGCGGTTGACAGCCCGCAGGAACTCGGCCCGTTCGTCCGATTCCCACGTCCACGTGAGCGGCCATCCCTGCTGGTCGCGCTTGATGGTGCCGACGGGGAGGGCGTCGAACCTCTTCTCGATCTCTTCGAGAAAAAGGTCCACTATGGCATTGAACCGCTCGTCTCCCCGGAGAATCTTGTCCAGCTCCTCATCAAGAAGCTCCCGGACGACTCTCTCATCTTCCTTATCATTCGTTTCGAGCATGGACCGAGCGAAGTCCTCGTGCTCCTTGACCAGGTCGCGCAGAGTCGCCACAGCCTCGTCGACCAGTGTCATCGTGGCATCGAGATCTATGCCGACCAGGCCTGCCGGCTGGCTGCTGAAGTCCCGAGCCGACGCCTCGTCCGCTTCCTCGTCGTCGAATTCATCGAAGTCGTCCTCGTCAGAAGCTGAGATGGCACGGGAGATCATAGGGTTTCCCCTCCGGCCGAGCACGTAGCTGAAGCGGAACCGCTGATTCTCATGATCGAGTAGAAGCCTGCGGATCTCTCCATCTCCTGCCCCGTCGAGTGCAGCAAGGGCAGCCTTGGACGCGCAGTCAGCAAGATGATCCACAACCTCATCGCGCGGAAAGAACGTCACCACCGCGCAGAAGGGGCCGGACCTCATCACGAGCTCCATGTCCGCCACGGTTGTCTTGGCGGTCGAGGTCGAGGGAAATCGGTCGAATTCCGGATGGGTTCCGAGGAACTGCCGAACGACTGTGGTCTTGCCTGCGCCGGTCGTACCCAGCAGCAGCACTCGGTAGTATCCATCATCCGCCGAGGGGAGCGGCAGCAGCTTCTCCCGGAGCCCGGCCGACGCCTTCTCTCGCGCGGGTGTCATGCCGTCAAAGAAGGCCGAGACAACGCGCTCGTCGAACCTTCCCGCGGCGTTTGCCCTGGCGGTCGCGCTCCAGTAGCTCTCGTCGCTCAGGAGCGTGTTGAGTTGAGTTACCAGTTCCTCGGCCTCGGCCTCATCATTCGTGCCGAGACCACGCCTTACCCTTCGCCCCGGCTTGCCGGTGGCGGGATCGAGGCGGACCGGATGACGGAAGATAACCGAGTACCGCTCACGGCCTTTGTCGCGAACCTTTGACGCCGTGTAGTAGCGAGCAGCCACATGCCCTCCTCGTGTTCCTGACGTGTTCCGAAATCGAAGGTAGATCCATAGGCAGTCACGTGTCAAGGTTTCCGGGAACACGTCAGGAACACGCCATGGGATCGGAAACTCCGATTCCGGGCGTGACCTGTGGCGTTATCGCATGACCATGGTCAGGCATGGCGGGTCCGAGTAGAGGAAGTTCTCGGCTGCCGCACCGCCTGGCTGTCCACCGGTGTGGCGCAGCTGGTCGGGCGGTGATGATAGTTACGGTCTTCCCGCGCGCTTCAAAGCTTGAGAACTGCGACGACCTGGGAAAACGTCATCAAGATCATCCCGGCCATATCCCCGGATCATGGTCCTACGGCTGCATAAGGGTGCCCTCGGCGACCTACGAGAGGCTGGGAAAGCAAAAGGCCTGCGGCAGAGAAGCCGCAGGTCAGAGCACGAAATTCCTGGTGGAGATGAGTGCCCCCGGCGGGGTGCAGCCCAAATATGTACCTAAGCCCCAATGTACTCGCATGTCAGGAGCTGACGATAGTAGAACGTTTTCACCTGAGGAGTACCCGCTGATTAAAGTCGACAGGCTTTATGTCGGGCGATACCTCGCTGTGAAAGTCGATTTCAAAATGTCCAAGAATGCCGCCCTATGTCAGGCCGTATCGGCTGCCGACGAGCATGCAACGACGGCGTCGGCGGTGGTTGGTCCAGCGCCTATGACGTTCCTTGAGCATTCGATTTGCGGCGACTACAGCGGTTGAAAGTCTGAGGTGACGCGGCGTGGTTGCGTGCCGAGCAGGCGGTTCGGGAGTATGCCGGTGGGATGCGTTATCCGGATGGTGGTGGTCTGACCCCGGCGGCGCGAGCCAAGCATGAACAGGCCCGCTTGGAAGCTGCCGGGCTGTTCGCCGTGGGCATGTCACCGCCCGAGGTGGCCAAGAAGTTACGAGTCTCGCGCAAGTCGGCCTACGCCTAACACAAGAGTTGGTGCACGGCAGGAGCCGGGGCGCTGACCTCGAAAGGGCCGGGCGGACAGCACTGCCGTCTGAACGCCGCGCAGGTGCAGCGGCTGGAGGCCGCGCTGGATGCCGGTCCAGCCGTGTGGGGATGGGCCGAGGTCAACGGTGGACGCTGGCGCGCGTTGCCGTCTGTATCGGGCCGGTTGTTCCACGTCTCCTACACTCCACGCGGGATCTCTTACCTGTTGCATCGTCTCGGCTGGAGCCCGCAAGTGCCCCAGCGGCGCGCCGCCGAACGCAACGAAGAGCAGGTCGCCACCTGGGTGAAGGAGACCTGGCCACTGGTGGAACAACGGCGCGGGATCAGGACGCGTGGATCTGCTTCGCCGACGAGGCAGGACAATCGCTAAGGCCTCCCAAAGCCCGTACCTGGTCCCGCCGTGGACGCACTCCGACCGTCACCGTCACCAGCAAGGGCTCCGGCCGCGTCAATCTGGCCGGGCTCATCTGCCTCAAGCCGGGCCGGCGAACCCGCCTGATCTTCCGCATGCTGATCTACCGGCGCCGCAAGAACGAACGCAAAGGCTTCAACGAAGCCGGCTTCGCCCGCCTGCTGGATGCCGCTCATCAGCAGCTCGGCGGGCCGATCGTGCTTGTCTGGGACAACGTCAACACCCACGTCGACACCCTGATGCGCAGCCTGATCGTGGCGCGCCCCTGGCTGACCGTGTTCCGCCTGCCGACCTACGCGCCTGAACACAACCCGGTGGAAAACGTGTGGTCGCATCTCAAACGCGCCCTGGGCAACCTGGCGCCCTGCACCCTCGACGACTTGGCCGCAATCATCCGCAGCCGACTCAAGCAGATGCAGTACCGCCCCGATCTCCTGGACGCCTTCCTGACTCACACCGGCCTGATCACCGACTCGAGATCGACATGACACCCCGAACATTCAATCGCTGTACGTGTTCTTGTCCTCGGCTCTGACCATCCCCCGCAGCGGATGTCGTGATGATCGTCCCTCGATGCTCAGCATCGCCGTACACCCTACTGAAGTTTCGTCGAACGGGGTCTGAGGTGCCCAGCGGATTCCGGATAGTCGGCTACATAAGCTGACAGAAGTCTGGAAGAGGTAGGTACGTGACGAGGCGTCGCAGGCAGTTCTCGCCGGAGTTCAAGGAAGAAGCCGTCCGCATGGTGCTGGAGGGCGATCGGACGGTCGCGTTGGTGGCACGCGAGTTCGGCATCAATGCCAGCACCCTGGGCAGCTCGGTGAGCCAGCACCGGATCACGCACTCTCAGGATGAGCGGCAGCCGCTCTGCGGTCTGGAGCGGGCCAGGATTCGGAGCTGGAGCGGGAGAACGCCGCGCTGCGGAAGAAGCTGGCGTTCCTGAAAAGGCAGCCGCCTTCCTCGCGGCCGACAGTCGATGACGCACGCCAAGTACGAGCTGATCGACGCGGAGAAGGCGCATCATGCGATCGCGCGGATGTGTGCCTGGCTGGGCGTGTCCCGCTCGGGCTACTACGACTGGCGCGACCGGCCGGTCTCAGCCGCCCACAACGCCGTACGTTGCTGGCCGCTCTGGTCGCCGAGATCTTCGCTGGCGCGCATGAGACCTACGGCTACCGGCGGGTACACGCCGCCCTGGCCCGTCACGGTGAGCACTGCTCGGCCGAGCTGGTGCGCGCCCTGATGCGCGAGTAGGGCCTCACCCCGGCCACCACCAGCCAGGGCGACTCCGCGCATCCCCGACCTGGTCAGCCGCGACTTCACCGCCGAGCGGCCGGGCACCAAGCTGGTCGGCGACATCACATACGCCCGCACCTGGGAGGGATTCCTCTACCTGGCCACCGTGATCGACTGCCACAGCAAAGCGGTGCCGGGCTGGGCGATGGCCGGCCACTACCGCACCTACCTGATCTAGGAGGCAATCCGGATGGCCGCCGGCATCGGCCTGCTCCAGCCCGGTGCCGTGTTCCACACCGACCGCGAGAACTACACCAGCGACGAGTTCGGCCGCTTCCTGATCGGCCTGGGCATCCGCCGCGCGGTCGGCCGCACCGGGGTCTGCTACGACAACGCAATGGCCGAGTCGTTCTTCGCCGCGCTTAAGAACGAATGGTTGCACCGCTCCGTCTTCACCACCCGTGCCAAGGCAAGACGGCAGGTCACCCGCTACATCGACGGGTTGGTCACAACCACCGGCGCCTGCACTCGGCGCTCGGCTACAGGCACCCATGGAAGTACTCAACGAGTCCCTTCCAGCCAAATCAGCCGCACAGACTACGCCGATAAACGACTGTCCGGAATCTCAGCAGCGCCTCAGCCTGACCCCACTGACTGACGCTACTCTGAGCTCATCGGCGCCAGAGAACTTCGGCGTCGGCAGCTTTGGAGCATCGGATTACGACGACCACGGCATTCGGAAACGACGCTAAGGGTCAGAACGCGTGACAATGCGGCTGTTGAGGCCAGCGCGGCAGCTTCAGCGAGGTACGCTGATCGGCCGTGGAACTACTGAGCAGCCACGGGCTTACCCGCCACGAAGGAGAAGTCCTGGCGCATCTTGTCCTGGACTGGCTTGCTGACTACAGCCAGGCAAACCCTGGTCTTGGGCCACGCCTTGAAGACCTCGCCAACTTCGCTGCGCGGCCTGGGGATATCCCGCTTCTCAAGGCGCATGCAAGCACGATCCAACAAGCCCTGATCAGCAAGCACTACGTTAGTATCGCTCGGGGTATCACGGGCCCCTGGGATGAGAGCTTGCGGCTGTTGCCAATCGGGCAACTGGAAGCGGAGCGAGTCCGGCACCAGCGCTCAGCATCTGGTCCTCGCCACCTGGCCTGCCGACACGCCCTCCTGGCCTGGCTCGGAGACCGTGATGTTCAAGTTCCAGATCCGCTGCTCAGCCTGGCCTGCTTCACTACGGACCCGCTGAGCTTCTTCTGGGGAGAGCCGTTCAGCGAAACTGACATCGACCGGGCTGCGCAGTGGCTTCATGACAACGGCATGATCGAGCGGCGCGCGTTGCATGCACGTCTGACGAGTGGCGGGGGCGACTGCGTCAGCATCTATGGCGGTGATATCGGTCTCTATATAAGGAGCACATCCATGAGCGGCGGCCAGATCATCAACGTGCACGGGTCCAACAGTGGGCAGATCGGCATGGCTGGCCAGGGGAACGTCACGCAGGAGCATCAGCAGGGGATCGATATCGAGAAGCTGATGGCCGCTCTCAACGGTGTGCGCGAGGCGCTTCCAGTACTCAAGCTGGAGCCCGAGGACGCCGCCGAGCTGACTGAAACGATGGACGAGATCGAGGCGAAGGGCAAAGGAGGGACCCTTACGGAAGTGGAGAAGAAGTCATTCCTCACGCGCATGAAGACCTTGATTCGGCATCCGGATCGAGTCTGGTGCCCTTCCTCCTAGACGCCATTGGGAGCCTCATGGGCTAGTTTCATCGAAGAGAAGGACTGGGGAGCTCACCTATTGCGTTCGGCAACCGGGTCAGGCGTGGTCTCGCAGCCGAGGCTGGCATGGGCGAAAAGCTCGTCCAGCGACAGCCCTAGCTCGCTTGCGAGTGCTCCAACAGTGAAGAACTCGGGGCTAGCTGTGCGCTCACGCTCGATGCTGCGGATCGTTTCCACGGAAATCCCGCGCCGCGAGCGATATCCTCCGCTGAGCGTCCCGACTTCCGGCGGCCTGCATGAGGCGGGAAGCAAGCCGCTGCCCGCGGCGCTGGGCAGCTACGTCGAGCCTCCTGCATGCCATGGTGCAATTATACCTGTATTATTGTTTTATGACGGTGACGGCAGTGGCCCCTTCCCCCGCCTGGTCTGAAGATGTGCTGCGGCTCAACGCCATTTGCCCCTACTACACGATGTTTCCGCTGGAATTCCCTCTCCAGCAGTTGGAGACCTTTACTGGCGCGACTCGCGTGCTTGACCCGTTCTGCGGGCGAGGTACAACTCTGTACGCTGCCCGGCTGGCGGGGCTGCCCTCGGTGGGCATTGACATTAACCCTGTGGCCGCTGCGATTGCCCAGGCCAAGCTGGTACGTGTTACTCCCCGCGCGGTAATCCGTCTCGCGAACAAGATTCTTCAGAGTAGCCCGCGTGGCGAGGTTCCCGACGGCGAGTTCTGGCAGTGGTGTTACGAGCACGAGACGCTGCGTGAATTGGTGACACTGCGCGAAGCCTTGCTGAAGATGGCTACTCCTACAGCTGCGATGCTGCGGGCTGTGGTACTAGGTGTCCTGCACGGTCCTCAGAATAAGGGTGTGCCGTCGTACCTGTCGAACCAGATGCCGCGTACCTATGCATCGAAGCCCGCCTACGCAGTGAAATTCTGGGATAAGCGCAACATGCAGCCGGTCCGTATCCCCGTTCTGGACGTTATCGAACGGCGAGCGAACCGCCTTCTGGAAGCTTCACCGTTGGCCCGCGGCGGCAACGTTTACCTCGGCGATGCGGTCCAGACTCTCAGCGGCTTGCGGCAGCGCTTCGACTTGGTAGTCACCTCACCCCCCTACTACGGGATGCGCACCTATGTGGCGGATCAGTGGCTACGCTCATGGTTCCTAGGCGGACCGCCAGAGGTTCCTTACGGCACACATGGTCAGATCGCCCGGCAGCCGAGCCAGGATGCCTTCATTCAGGCCCTAGCCGACGTTTGGGCTGCCACCGCACACCGTTGCCGCCGCGGCGCACGCTTGGCCATACGCTTTGGCGCACTCCCCTCGGCCAGGACGAACCCTGAGGAGATGCTGCTCGCCTCCCTGAAGGAAGCCAAAGCAGGCTGGGTAGTCAAGGAGGTCCGCCCTGCCGGCACTCCGCCCAAGCGCACCCGCCAAGCTGAACAGTTTGGCAAGGCTGGCTCCGCGATCGACGAGATTGACCTCGTTGCGGAGTTGACCGGAGTGCCCCGCTGAGTGCGTAATCCGGTTCCTTTCCGGAATCCCGTAATTTATTGTCAGTATTGCATGCCATGCTGTGGGTTCACGCAAGTGAACCACTCAATTGTGACAATTCGGGCGCAACGTGGGAGGGGCATGTTCGACGCGGACCAGATCCAGCAGCTCAAGCAGCTGATCGGCGATCAGGTGGAAGCTGGGAGAGCCGAGCTGGACAAGCTGGTTGGCCAGGCCCGCGCCATGTCCGGCGGCGTGAAGGTGATCAGGCCGCGTGCAGCGACGTCGGTGGCGCTGATGGCCTCCGACGGAGGCAACAACAAAGTTGCGTTCAATCCCTTCTACCTGCAGGTTGTTCGAGTAGTCGACTCCAGCGGCAAAGAACTGTGTCTGGAAGTCGTCTCCCCCCTCTCCGACATTGGCGAGCTGAGCCGGCGCCAATTTCACGAGGGTGGCGAACCGCGCACCGCGCTCGGAAGGCTGATGAAGGGTTTGGGCGTTGAGACGCTCAGGGATCTCTCCCCGATGATGTCCGGCGACTCTCCCAGTTGGGTGCAGGTCTTCCGCGATCTGTGTGAGTGGGCGACCCTGTACGACCTGATCTGCTATCGCGACTACGCCGTGGACACCCTCATTGTCCGCGACGGCCTGCTACGCAGCAAGATCTTTGCGAAAGACTACTTCGTCCGCATGGGCGAGCAGATGTTCGAGGCGATTGAGCGCGTCTATAAGCACGACCGGCGCAAGATATGGCTGGTCGGCCTCGCGAAGAAGACGCAGGTGTTGGAGTACTACCGGCTGGCGATCTCCCTGTCCGGCGTGTTCGACAACGGTGCTCCCTGCTTTGCAAAGGTGCCGATGTCGATGCTCGACAAGGTTTACAAATGGGAGGAGTACACCCGCGACCTCGATGACAAATCCACTGCCGAGGACCCGAAGTTCAACTTCGGAAGGATGTACTTCGTCCGGTTCGGTCCGTACTCCGGTGACCCCATCTGGACCGTGGACATCATGTCCCGTCAGGACAAGGACGCACAAGCTATCTTCGGCTATCTCCAGGCCGACGCCGTCGTCGGCTTCCCCGTTCCGCTCTACCCCAACTGTATCCAGCAGGCCGACAACTTCTCCCGCGTGGCCGACCTGGACATTGACATCGTTGAGGACTATCTCGTGGACGCCGTCCGGGACCAGGTCGGCAAAGACAAGGCCTCGGTCATTGACGCTCTGAGGCTGGCCTCCGATGTTGCTGCCCGCCGCTACGAGTAACACCACCTATCCGTCCAACCCCCTGCGGAGCGCGAGAGCCCATGAGCCTTTTTGACCGTGGCAAAGTCGTCGGTACTTTCCGTGGCTTTTCCGAAAGCGGTATGGAGTTTCATGCTGACCTCGTGCTTCCGCACCATGATGACTTCCAAACCATGGCTATGCATGGCCAGTTCGTGCTGGTGCAGCTTGAGCACGAACGCGAGGCCATCCTCGGGCGCATTACCACTATCGCCTCTCAGGGGCGCCTGGTCTCTCCCATCGGGGAGGACTACGCTACTCGGGCTGTGCGCGACCAGCGGCCTATCCCTGACGAACTGCGTGAGCGCTATCTGAAATACAAGGTTGACATCCGTATTCTCGGCGTCCTGCGGATGGAGGGCGACAAGCACATTTTCGTGCCCAGTCACCGACGGCTACCGCATGTCGGGGCCCAGGTCGCGATGCTCTCCGACGGTCTGCTCGCCGAGGTCGTTAATAGCAACGACATCGCCGACGGTGCGGTGCCTATCGGTTACCTGGCCTACGGCGAGTTCGTCTACGCCGGGGACGACCCCCGTGTCGGGGACACCTCCTGGATGCAGATCCAGCATCCGGCGATCATGCCGACGTTCCAAATCAGTAAGCTCGTAGCCCGCCGCAGCTTCGTCTTCGCCCGCGCCGGCTTCGGAAAGTCCAACCTCGTCAAGCTGCTTTTCTCCGCCCTCTACAAGGATCAGCCCACCGTTCCACGTCGCACCGGCGAAGCCCCCGTCGGTACGGTGATCTTCGACCCGGATGGCGAGTACTTCTGGCCCGACTTCAAGGGCCGCCCCGCCCTGTGCGACGTGCCGCACCTGCGCGACAAACTTGTCGTCTTCACCAATCGGAAGAACCCCAGCGACTTCTACCAATCCTTCGTCGTCAACGGCGTGAAACTGAACATCAAAGAGCTCAGCTCCTCCCGCGTTCTGGGCATCGCACTCCCCCCGGAGAAGCAAGACCAGCAGAATGTCGTCAAGCTCAAGTCCCTCGATGGCCCCAAGTGGAGCAGGCTCGTCGACCTGATCTATCGCGAGAAGTATGGCGCCGACCGCAGCCAGGTCCAAGCTCTCCTCGGCATCGAGCCCGGCGAGGAAGCCCAGACCAATGCGGCGATCGGCAACATGACCCGCGTGGTCAACGCGCTGCACGATCCCGACAGCCAGTTGCTGAGCGCCCTAAAGGACTGCCTCTCCCAGGGCAAGCTGTGCGTGGTCGACATCTCTCAGATGCGCGGCGCCCAGGGGCTCCAGCTCGCCGGCGTCATCCTTGGAGACATCTTCGAGCACAATCAAACGCAGTTCACCGAGGCTGACCCCAAGTCCATCCCGACTATCGCCGTCATCGAAGAGGCCCAGTCTGTTCTGGGAGGTTCTAACCACAGCGAGGATGGCCCGTTCGTCTCCTGGGTTAAAGAAGGCCGCAAATACGATCTCGGCGCCTTGCTCATCACTCAGCAGCCCGGCAGCCTACCTCAGGAACTTCTCAGTCAGGGCGACAACTTCTTCGTCTTTCACTTGTTGTCCGCAGGCGACTTGATGTCACTGAAGAAGGCCAATGCTCACTTCTCCGAAGACCTGTTGGCGACGTTGCTGAACGAACCGCTCGTCGGCAACGGGATCTACTGGTCTAGCGCCCCTGGAACCGACCGGCACTCACGGCCCTACCCGGTGTCCGTGCGCGTCCTCAGCTTCGAGGACTCCTACAAGATGCTCGATCCGGACTACGACAGCCCAGCCCCTGACAGTTTCGCTGCCCGTGCGCGCGCCAACGTTGAGGCGCGGCGCAGCGAGGCGCGAGCCGCCGCAGCCAGCCTTGCCGCCAGTCACCCGCAAGACGGCGCCAACCTGGACGATACGCCCGCAGCCGACGACACGGACATCGCCATCGCCCATCTGCGGGACAAACCCGAGTTCCAGCGGAGAATCAAAACCCCCGAAGGGATTAAATGGGGACGGATCGGCTTCCTCCTCGCTGAGAAGGCCCCCGAACACGCGCAGCGCACGGGCACCTCCCGCGACTGGGGATTCGCTCGCGTGAAGGAAGCCTTGGACCGGCTGTATCCGGGCCAGTGGATGTCGGTCGCTCGTCTCGAGTCCGGCAGCACCACTGAAACCCGCAAGTGGGTCATGCTCAAGGAATACACTGCAGAGTCAGGGACCGGCCCGAGCAACGCCCCCCTCGAAGCAGAGCCCAGCAATGAGGAGCCTACTTTCTAAGGTGGTGGACAGGAAGCGACTGAGCGGATCATCTGGGATGGCTCAGCGAGGATGCTTGATAGATGTTCCCGCCTCGCGGTGGACCGTGGGTCTGTGCGGGGGAGAGATCTTCGGCCGGTGCTGATCTCGACATGGGAAGGCGCTGTCGATCGCCAGCCGTGCCGCAGATTTCCTCGCCGAATCAGAATTCGGTTACGATCATGCTTACCTGCGAAAGGATTGTCTCCGGGGTCGAGGCGAGGTCGAGCGCGTGGCAGATGATTTCAATGCCCGCATGCCGTACGACGTGTGTGGCGGCTAGTGCGTTCCCCCTGGCATAGATCAGATGTCCGCGCGGCAGGCGAAGCGCCGTACAGTAAGCCAGCATCTGGTACAGGTCCGCGTCCGGATATCCGGCGGGCTTCTCCTGCTTGTACTTGGCGTCGACGACGGCACGGGGAATGCCGTCCAACTCCCACACCAGGTCGGGCTTCATCCGCACAGCGAAGGCTTCGTCCAGGTGACAGGGATATTGCGGGTAGGCGGCACCGCCGAAGCTGGCGTGGAGCTCCTCCGAGATGGCCACGGTCACGAAGTCCTCGAAGATCTTCGGCAGGTTGAACAGGAACCCGTTGGCGACCGTCGAGCCGGGGGCGTGCTCTGGTGACGTCGCGCGCCACACGATCTCCGCCAGCCGCAGGGCGGTACGGTAGCGCGAGTTCAGCCGCGATGGTTGCCAACGCGGCAACTCCGTTCCCCGGACCAGGCTTGTCACCTCGGCCAACCGTCGACGCAACGCGGTCAACCGCCTGCGTGACTCGCCGGCGATCCGAGGAACGGGGAGAAGGCGCGTGATGGCGGCGAGCAGGATCTGGTTCTCCGCGATGTCCACGGTGAAGTCGTCGTGCCGGATCTCCATCGGGATGATCCGGCCATGGTGTCGTCGCAGCTGATCACCTTCTCGCAAGCGACCACGCAGCACATATGAGGATTCCTCACAGGTGCGATACCCCTGGAGCAGTCCCTGGCTCAGGGCACGCTCTGCTTGTCGCCAAAGAGCTTGTGCGACGGCGGGAATCAACCCATCCCGGACGTCCAGATGAATGCTCTCCTCCCGCCAGCCTTTGGGATCTGCCGCGTAGCCGACCAGGAACAGTAGTCGGTCAATCGGTAGCTTGGGCGTCACCCACACCTCGATGTCGTCGACGAGCGCGACACCTACCTGACCGCGCGGCGTGACCTCCCACACGCCCGTTTCGTATGGCGAGGGCCGGGCATACACCACGCCCGACTCGTCGAGTCGCCGTCCTTGCTCGGGGGTGAGCAGGGTCCGTGCTTGTCCTGTCTCCGCGACTTGAATGCGAATCATTCCGGTACGGTGAGTGTCCGGCGGAGCGACGACATCCGGTAGCGGTCGAGGACGCTGGGCGGGCTGCCGTAGTGGTGCTCGGCGAGAAGCGGCAGGATGGCCGTCTCCCAAACTTCCTCAAGCCCGTTCTCGCGCCGGTAGATCCTGGGCTTCATTAGGTAGGACGGGCCGATGGCCAGGTCATGGTCCTGGATGCGAGCGTTCAGCGCGTCGAGCACCTCTGGGGCGTCGAGATTGTGAACGGCAAGCTCGTCGTCCTTGCGCAGCCGCGCCAGCCAGCGGCCCAGCAGACCCTTGATCGGGGTTAGTCCGGGGTGGAGCTCGATGAAGCTGAAACGGCGGCGCATTGCCGCATCGACCAACGCGATGGACCGGTCGGTGGTGTTCATCGTGCCGATGACGAACACATTCGGCGGGAGCGTGAAGTCGGACTCCGCTGAGTAGAGCAGGCCGATGGCGTCGTCGCGGTATTCGAGCAGGAAGTACAGCTCACCGAAGACCTTGGCCAAGTTGGCTCTGTTGATCTCGTCGATGATGAGGATGTAGGGGTCGGACGGATGCTGCCGGGCCGCTTCCACCAACTGCCGGAAGGGGCCGGGGCGGAGCTCGAAAGCCAGTTGCCCATCCGAGCGTTGCACGGGGCGAAAACCTTCGAAAAAGTCTTCGTAGGTGTAGGAGGGGTGAAACTGGACGAGTTTGACTGCACTCGGCTCGGCGAGTTCCCCGGCGAGCTTGCGGGCGATGAACGTCTTACCTGTGCCGGGCGGGCCGTACAGGATGAGCTGCTTGTTCTCCCAGAGCAGATCAGCCAGACGCTGCAGCTCGCCACGATCGACGAGGGTGTCTTCGGCGAGATCCTCGCTTACTTCTGGGAAGGCCAGCTCGCGTGCCGGCTCTATCGGCTCATCGAGCGCGATGTCCAAAGCCGTGAGCAGTTCCTCGATCGCGGCGAGGTTTTCGGTCAGCTCCACCACGTCGGACTGGCTGTGGAGCTTGGCCGGTAGCGGCTGGGGGAGGTTGGCGAAGGGCACTGGACGGGTCGCATTCAACCAGTCCACGTCGCGCCGCAAATTGGAACGCTTGTCGGAGGAGGAGGTGTAAACAGCCTCGCCGTTGATCCGGCCGACGTAGGTCTTGCCCTGGGTGGTGGTGAGAACGTAGTCGCCCACCCGCATCCGGTTGCAGAACGCGTCGAACTCGGCGAGCTTGGCTTCGCGGGCTGCGTAGGACTTATGCTGGTAGTTCTCGTCCACAATGGCCTTGAGCTGGTCGCGCTCGATCGGAATGGCGATCTCCTGGAGGCTGGAGGCGGCCAGTGACGCCGACTCCCTGTGCAGCCAGATCGGCACGAGGTCCCGCCCGTCCACGGACGAGCCTCGCACCAGCCACGCCCGCCGGACCGGGGACTCCGGGGCGAGTTCGGCCAGCATCTCTCGGAAGTCGTCAGCGGTGAGGCGTTGTGCGGGGTTAGCCCGACCGGCCGAGTCAAACTCCAGCCCTTCGCGCTCCAGCACCTCGCGGGGATCGTCGGTGCGCTCCGGGTCGAACCACTTGAAGTCATCAGAGATGCGGCCGTCGTTGAGCAGCACCCGGTGTACCGCGGCGGGCCTCTGCTCGCTGAGGAACCCCCACACCGAGTTCCACGCCGTGCCGTTGAGCGCAGCGAGATCGACGTGGCTGGTCCATGAACCAGCTTCCAAGCGTGCGAGGGCCTCGGCGACCGGTGCCCATTTGGGGTCCGCGTACTTCTTCCCGCTCTGGTGCTTGGCCCGGTACTGCGTCGTCACCTGGCGATACAACTCGGACCCCGGGTAGTCCTCCAGCGCCTGAAGTCCTGCTTCAGTGATCGACCACCCACCCCGCCGAGTCACCCACCCGAGCGCCGCCGCCTCCATGACGCGCCACCCGAGGTACTTGCGCCAGCGCGGCTCACCGCTCGGGTAGGACGTGAGGTATTCGGGATCGATCTCCACCCGCCGCTCGACCTCATCAAACGTCTCCCTGCGCGTGATCGGGCCATCGGCGTCGCGCAGCACTTCCAGAGTGGTCCGCAGCAATGGCCCGATGTGGTCGGAGAAGGCCACGGTGGTCTCCTATGCGGTTGTCGGCCTGGCGGGGTGGCGGGGACCCTGGCCGGGCGAGGGGTCTAGGACCGTTGTGTACGGCTTGCGCGAGGTGATCGCGTCGGCCATGGCGTCGTAGATCTCCAGGATCGCCTTTTTGGTGCGGGCGAACAGATCGGGGTTCACGTTCTTGAAGGCCCGGAAAGTGTCCATGATGTAGTCGACGTCGTCGCGGGTGACGCCGTACAAGTGGAAGTAGGCGGCGTCCAACTCAGCCCGGAGCCAGAAGCGCCGCTCCTCGTCCCAGCGGTACGGCAGGCCGTCATCGAAGTGGTCGCGGGCGAACGGCTCCATGGCGTAGGAGGTGTAGGTCAGCTCCAGGACTCGGATCCGCACCCACCGGTCGAGGCGCTCAGTGCTGTCCCATGGGGAGTCCTGCTCATATACCGAAGGCGGCAAGACCGGAAGCTGCTTAAGAATAAAGTAGTTGAGGGTAATGCCTGAGATCTTCTGCCTCGCAGAGAAGTCGAGGACGAAGGCTGAGAGGTTGGCCTGAAGTAGCGTGCAATCCCCACGCAGCAAGGCGATCGGGAATTTGTTGCCGACGGCTACCCGTGGAATAGCAGTGCTAATCACGGTCCGCGTATCGGAGCTTCGGCAAATGTCACGCCAGCCGAAGAACCAGTTGCGATCCCATTTATCCGCATCGACGTTGCCATGGGTCGCCTCCCTTGGGCGGAGTCGATCCTCGACGACCCGTTCTGGGATCCAATATTCGGGCATGATGCTGTATCCGGGGTTGGCCCATTGCTCGTTGGTGGACCGGGGGAGCGTTCCGACATTAGCTTGGGCCTGAGTCTGACCTTCGTACGTACCAAATCGGTCGTCGAAATGGTGCAGCATCTTGGCCTGGTACAGCGGCAGCAGCCGTTCTCCGTCGCGGACGAGGTTGTTGCCGTCGAGGTGCCAGCCGTCCCGGATCATGCCTTGTAGGGTCTCATTTTTGGTAACGTTGGGCCGGAAGAGGCCCGAATCGTTCGTCATGTGCAGCATGGCCACGAACGACAGCTCCCACGGGTTGGCTCCCTCGCCGCCGTTGGCCGACTCCCGCCAAAGCACCGGAACCCGCCGGTAGATGCCGACGCTGATGTCGGCGTTCCGCTTGAAGTCGAACACCGGGAGCGTGCCCGTGTTCGGGTTGAGCAGCGTGATGTCGTTCGGGGTGAGCGTGAAGCGACGCTCAGCGATCTGCGGCACCTGCCGAAGCCGGAAAGCGAGATTGACCCGCCGCTGTGGAGCTCGCGGACCCGCCGCGCTCCACAAACAGAACCGGAACGAGTGGTGCACGTCCGTGAAGAGTTTCTCCTCGTTCTCGAAGTCGTACAGCGAGGAGAGAGTCCTGGTATCCACCATGTCCTTAAAGAAGTACTGCGTTGTGGCGTCGGTGGCGATGCCGGTGGGCAGGACCATACCGACCCGACCCTCAGGAGTGAGCACCATCCGGCCGGTCTCGGCGAACACCGCGTAGGTGTTGATGTCACCACGGCCAGTCAGCGGATAGCGCCCCGACTCACGCAGCAGCAGTGTCGTCCCGTTGGCCCTCCGCAGCTCGTTCGCGAACTCGAAGTAGAGAGCTCGATCGGCTACCTCCTCGCTCTCTTTGAGTGCGGCGATGGCCTTCTTCCGGGCGGCGGCGTTCTTGGCCTTGGCGATGTCCTCGTGGCGGGAGTCGAAGAACTCCTTCTCCTGGATCTTCACCCGCTCCCACGGCGGGTTGCCGATCACGCAGGTGAAACCGCCATCCCACCCGGTCCGCCGATCAACGGCCCCGTCTTCGGGCACCCGAAACAGATGCGGAAACTCCACATGCCAGTGGAAGAACCGATAGTCCCGCTCCAGCTCCTCGACCCGATTGGCGATACGCCGCTGAGCCGGGTCGAGGTCAGAGTCACCGATCCAGCCCAGCGCCGACTGAGTGATCGCCGAGAGCCTGCTCTCCGGTGTCAGCTCCTGCACGAACGCAGCGCACCAGGCATCCGCGACCCGCTTGACCGACCGGCGCTCGGCGTCAAGCAGGCGGAGCCTGCGTCGCTGCACCGCAGCCCCGGCCAGGTCGTCGGGTAGCGCGGTGACGATCTGCCTCGTCCCAGTACCGAGCCGGGTGTTCGATCGACTGACCTCGGCTACGTCGAACAGGCTGTCCTGCACGAGACGATGAGAACGGTGATCGGCCTGAGTCGCACTCTCCTTGGCCACCGCAGCCGCGACCTTCTTGTCGTCGCCCTCAATCGGTTTGAAGGCCTCCCTCGGAATACCCTGCTCGATCAGCGCAGGGGTGGTGCCGAGCAGAGTGTTACCGACGCGGATGTTGGTGTCGAGGAAGGGCAACGGTTTGCCCGGCTCGATCGACTCCAGCCAGAGCGAGATCCTGGCCAGCTCGACCGCCATCTCGTTGAGGTCCACGCCGTAGATACACCGGGAGACCACTTCCCGCATCGCTCGCCGTACCACCTCGGGAGAAGGCTCGTCCTCACCGGAGCGGATCTGCGCGACGCGCCTGGCGATCCGGTGGGCTGCAGCGACTAGGAAGTGGCCGGATCCGCAGGCCGGGTCGCAGACCGTGACGTTCAGCAGCGCTTCGACCTTGGCTTCCGCGTCCTCGGCGCTGTTGGCTGCCTCATCGAGCACCGGGTCGAGAGCCGTGTCGAGCAGTGCCTCGGTCAAGGACGGAGGCGTGTAGTAGGAGCCGGTGGTCTTTCGCAAGCTCCCTTCCGCACGTCGCAGCGTGAAGGTGCGGGCGGCGGTGTCCAGGTCAACGTGGAACGCCAGAAGCCACTCGTAGACGCTGCCCAGTTCCTCGGAGCCGAGCTCACGGAAGTTAACCGGCCGGCGTTGGAATCCAGAATCGACGATGGCCAGATGCCGGACGGCCTGGAGCAGGTTTCCGTTCTCGATCCGCAGACCTTCCAAAGGAGCGTCCAGCGCGTCGGGTTGGCTGCGCTCGAGGCGGGTGCCGTCGTCCAGTTCAGTGATCCGCTCGAACACGCCACCGAGGCCGGGGATCGCCAGTTCCGGACGCCCGCCTTCCTCTCCGAGTCCGCGCATGATGAGCTGCACGGCTTCCCAGAGGTCGTCGTGGTGGTCGGCACCACTCCGGATGGCCCGATCACGGAGCCGCTGGCCCGAGAAGTACTTGGCGTAGCGGTCGCGCGCGGCCAGAATGATCTTCCACTCGTCGGCTCTGGCGGAGTCATCAGGCACCGGAGTTAGCAGAACGTCGCGGTCCTCGGCGACGAACCAGAACAGCATCCGATAGACCAGGCGCAGGATCGCCCGGTTGTAGTTCTCTTTGCTCAGGCTTCTGCCCGCGAAGCGTTCGCGGAGCCGCTCATTGGCCGGATGCTTGAGGAATCCGGTGCCCAGGGTGTTCGTGGCCTGCTCGACGCCTTTCCGCAGCCGAGCCAATGCCCGGTCTCCGACCTGCACCGCGTCGGTGCGCCAGATCTCCAGCCAGCAGTCTACGGGCGTCTTCCCAGCCGGTACGGCGAAGCGCGAAGCATGAGCGAGCCGGAACAACAGGACGAAGTCGGCGAAGAGCTGTTCGGAGAAGATCAGTTCGAGGTCGAACTCGACGAACGCCGACCCGGCGAGTGACCGCGAGTCACGCAGCAGCCGCAGCTTGCTGCCGTTGGAAAGGATGGCCCATAGGTGGTCGTCGCTCTGATTGAGCAGCTGCTGCACCATCGACTGCGGCGCCCGGGTGGTGACCTTGGGCGTGCGGTGGTCGAGGTCGACGTTCCAGCTGAGCAGGTGAATCGGCACCTGCTCCCACCGGTGGCTCACCGGGTAGGAAACGTCATCCACGACGAGGTGACCAGCCGGCTGGACCACGCCGTAGTCGAGCTGGCGCAGCAGCGGGAGCAGCCACCGGTCCCGAGCCCGTGGTGACCGTCCCTCCTGTGCGGCCTTTTCCCGCTCTTTCGTGAATGCCTGCCAGGCACCGTTGAGGTAGTCGAACGCGCGGGCGGCCGCTTCGCGGACATTCTCCTGGGGCAGGAGCCCGTAGGTCTCGGCTTCGCGGCCCGGCAGGCCGCTCTCACCGGAGCCGGTCTCCAGGACCCGGTTGAACAGGTCAGAGGGCAGGAGGCCGCCTGCCGTACGGACGGAGGGGAAGGGCGAACGGCTCATCGGGTGACCGCCGGAAGGTAGACGTAGACGCCGAGCAGGTCGGCGGGCTTGTTCGCGGCAACGGTGATTCTGCTGATGCCGCTCTGCCGGGAGGCCGCTCTGACTCGGGCGTGCGACTCACGCAACTGCTCGGCCAGCGCGTCGGCCTCGGCGTCGAGTGCGGGCGCAAGGCGGGTCAGCAGGTGGCTACTGAGGACCCGGTCGAGGTCGTCGCGGGCCAGGTCTGGGGCCACGTTTCCGCTGGGGGTGGCGGCCAGCAGGGTTTCGACCTCTTCTTGACTCAGCCATTCCGGGGTTTCCGGCTTGCCGCGGAAGGCCAGCGCCCGAGCCTCTTCGGCGACGAGCGGCTTCTTGCCGTCGCGGGCGGGCAGAGTCAGGTGCATGCGGAAACGGGCCAGCAACAGCGTGGTACGGCGTTGCACGGCATCGGTGCGCATGACACCGCACCGTCCCGGCCGGTCGGAAGTGGGCCATTCCAGCTTCCGGTCGAGTGCCGCATCGAGTACGTAGCGGGCGACCGCGCCCACGGACTGGTCGGTGCGGTCGAGGTGCGCGTGGCGGCGTGGCACCGGCATGGTGCGGTGGAACTGCAGGGGCTGGGCATGCCCGGGCGGGAGCGTGTCGCCCAGTCCGGCGGGCAGGGTCGCGGTGATCGCTGCGAAGCCGTACTCCTCGTCGGTCATCGAGGAGCCGAGCGCGTCGAGGGCTTCTCGGACGAAGTGCTCGATCTCGCCGGTGGAGCCGAGGCTCGCTCGGATCTCGGCCAGTTCGCGTGCCACCTCATCGGGCTTTATGCCGACCTGGGCGAACTTGGTCCGTGACTGCCGTTCCTTGGCTGCGGCGCTCTCCCATTCGATGTGCAGGTCGCCTGCGGCGAAGCCGTCGAGGGGAAGCTGCTCCCAGGTCTCGGTGTTGGAGGTGAGGAGTTCCTCCATCAGGGCCTCGACGAGCTGGTTGGAGAAATTGGGCACGGGGACGCTGACGCCGAGGCTTTTGCGGATCTCTTCGTGCTTGCGGATCAGAACCCGCATGACGATCTCGTCGATGAGGTTGTCCGCGCCGAGGATAGTGACCGCGCGCACCTTGTCGGCGGGCTGGCCGAACCGGTCGACGCGGCCCTCGCGCTGTTCGTGCCGGGTGGGGTTCCAAGCCAGATCGTAGTGGACGACGGCCTGGAAGGCGTCCTGCAGGTTGACGCCCTCGGACAGGCAGTCGGTGGCGACCAGGACGTGGCGGCCCTCGGTGGCGCGAAGCTCGTCAATCCGGGTCTCGCGCTCGCTGGGCGGGAGGGTTCCGGTAACGCAGCCGACTTCGGCGGTGGCGCCGAGCGTCTTGCGCAGGTGCTCGGCGACGTATTCGGCGGTGTCGATGAACCGGCAGAACACAATCGGGTCGTAGCCGTCGCTCAACAGCCCCTGGACCACGTCGCTGAGCTTGGCCAGTTTGGCGTCGGCCTTGCCGGCGAGCGCTGTGGCCTGCTTGGCGAAGCGCAGCAGGCGGGCACGTTCGGTCTGGTCGTTGTCGTCGAGGTCGTCGGCGCCGGGGATGACGTCGACCGATTCGGCGGCCTCGTCGTCGGCCATGTCGAGCACGGTCGCCCGGCCGATGCGGTCGGCTTCCTCCGGCGTTTCGGACTCCATATTCTTCGCGCGGGTCTGCAGGGTTGCCGCGGCTGCCTTCGGCGAGGAGGCCAGGGCTCGCAGCAGCGCGAGAATCGACCAGTAGCGCACCCGCTGGCGAAGCTGGCCGGCTGAGGTATCGCGGACGGTCTCCCGCGCATAGGCCAGCACCTGGCGGAACAGCTTGCGGTAGTCGTCGGTGAGGTAGTAGCGCTCCTCATGAGTCTCTCGGTCGGAGGGGAACTTGGTTTCCACGTCGAGGTATCCCCGGATGTCGCCGCGCCTGCGCTGCACCATGTAGCGGGCCAGTTCGTCCCGGCCCTTCACGTCGTCCAGGTTGAGGTTCGGCAGCACCGGGTCGAGCAGGCCGATCAGGTTGCGGAAACCTTCGTCCTTGCCGCTGTGCGGGGTGGCGGTGACCAGCAGCAGGTGCCGGTCCTTCTTCGTGGCGAGTTCGCGGACGAGGTCGTAGCGCTGCGTACGGCTACCGCTGGTCGAGCCATCGGCGACACAGGTGTGGGCCTCGTCGACGATCACCAGATCGGGGCAGGAGGTGAGAAACTCCTTCATCCTGGCCGGCGCCTTGATGAAGTCGGTGGAGACCACGGTGTGCTTGTAGAACTGGAACACTGACTGGTCATCACCAATGACGTTCTTCTGCAGGCGCTTGATGGTGCTCGGGAGCACCAGCTCGGCGTTGATGCGGAACTTGCTGGCCAGTTCCTCTTGCCATTGCTCGGCCAGTGCCGGGCTGCACAGCACGGTGAGACCGGTGGCGCTGCCCTGCTCCAGCAGCTCGGCCGCGATCAGCGACGCCTCGATCGTTTTACCGATACCGACGTCATCAGCGATGAGTAGCCGAACGGTCTCCTGGCGGAGCGCCATCAGCAGCGGAACGAGCTGGTAAGGCCTGGGTTCGACCGCGAGGTTGGCCAGGGAGCGGAATGGCCCGGCGGTGGCACGGAACCCGACCCGCAGGGCCGTACGCAACAACCCTGCGCTCACCGAGTTGCCCGCATCCGTAGCCTGCGGCGGCGGGAAGGTGGCCTGGGTGACCGTCTCAAGGCCCGTCAGGATGCCCGCGATCTCATCATCGCCACCGCCCAGCGGACGGGCGAGCAGGAAGCCTTCGGTGCTCTCCGGGAGCACCACCCAGTCTCGACCTCGCGCGCTGACCAGCGATCCAGGGCTGTAAACAGTCAACGCCGTTCCCTCCGGCTCGTCCCGAAGACACTTGGATACTTCTTGACGATCTGTGAATAGTCGCCACCGTACGGGATGCGTACGACACTCCACCCCAGATCGCGAAGCTCGTCCTCCGCATCGGCGTCCCGGCCGGGTACATCGCCGTTGTCCGGGCCGTCCACGAAAATCGCGACCTGACCGCCGTAGATCATTTCCGGCTTGGCTTCACCGATCTCCGCGTTGAGTGACTCCGGTGCGGCGTACTCCCACTCTTCCAGCCAGCGAACGAAAGCATGCAACGGGTTGTTCAGTTCGGCGTCGTAGCGCACCGGCTCCCAGATGTCCTGGGCGGAGGCGACGGGCGGCTTGGGGACTTCAGCCAGGGCGAGCTCCAGCAGCAGGTCGCGGGCGAGGTGGCGGTCGATCTGCTCGTGCTTTCCCTGGTTGCCGAAGGACAGCAGACAGTCGTAGCAAGCCTTGGCACAGCGCTCGCCGTTGACCGCGCCACCGGTGTCCTCACCGGTGAACGGGTTGAAGTGGGCGATCTCCAGGGCCTTCCGCGCTGCCCTGGCCAGTGCGTCATCCTCCATGACCAGCCGACGGAGTACGCCGGCGCCGCCCTCGGAACTTTCGATGAACAGCGCCCTGCCGCGGTCTGCCTCGTCCGGCAGCAGCTCGCTGGCGAGCTCGCTGTCCTCCAACTGGAACTCGGCCTCGATTCCTCGCTCCAGGGCGTACATGAAGCTGATCGCTGCCTCGTCGGTTGCTGAGTCAGCCATGCGGGTGATCAGGATGTTTCGGCGGTCTTCGACGTAGGGGATCACCTGCTGCTTGGCCTGAACCCTGTCGGCATCGTCGAGCACGTGGGGCTCGGGCGTCAGAGCGTTCTTCTCCGTCAGCCAGCGGCCAGTCTGAATGTTGATCCAGAAGCCGTCGCTGGTGTGGCGCTTGCGCCCCATATTGATGACCCGGACCGTCGCGGTATCCCCGTACTGCAACTCCAGGACCTTGCGCGGCCCTCGCACGGCTGTCGCGTCCAGGCGGCCGGGCCGTACGCCATGGTTGTTGAAGCGATAGGAGGTGATCAGGTCGTATCCTGCTCGACGACGTTCCTCCTCGTCGGAGGAGATCCTGTCGCGGCGGATCGTCTTAACGGTCTGGAGGCGCAGAAGGCGATGCATGGTCTTACCGAGGCGCCCCTCGCAGGACTCGCATACATCGATACCGACGACCGAGTCATGCAAATAGCCGCAGTACTCGCAACGGCGGGCGGACTTGGTGTCCAGCCCGCTTCCACCCTGCTCGTTAGGGGCCAGCTGAACCTCTTTGACCTGGTAGCGCGAGCCCTCGTGATAGATGAGGGCGTCCGGGCCGAACTCACGAATGGCGATGAACCGCGGCCGGTGGATGAACTCGACTTCGGTGTTCTTGCCCTTTCGGGCGGCGATGTAGGCACGCAGGGGTAGCCGGGGAAAGGAGTAGCCGGGCAGGAATCCTTCAGACGCCAGGTAGCGGTAGGAGTAGAAGTCAGTCTGAAAGTCCTCGGAATCCTCGTTGCGGAGCAGCTTGAGCTGGTTCTCCGCTTCCGCGCGGCGGGCCTTCGCGGCCTCCCTGGCCTTCGTGCCGGTGGAGTGGTCGCCGATGATGCGGTGCTGCACCTCGCGCTCAGCCTGAGCGGTGCGATAGAGCTCCCGCCAGCGGTCGAACGCGGCGTCGAACTGCTTCGGCGCGTCCTCAATGGTTCGGTCGATCCACTCGTCATGCCACCAGGAGGTGATCTTCAGTTCGGTGTCGCGTTCTGCGAGGATCGCTCGCGTCCGCTCGGCTGCCCTCAACCGTGCAGTGCGTTGGACCATGGCCGCCGCGACCTTGGGCAGGAGCGGGAAGCCAGGGCCGTCAATGTCGACGATGCCGCTGATCGAGCTGTCGAGCGCCAGTCCAGTCTCGGCGAGCCAGATCGCGTTGACGTGCGAGCTGATCAGGTCTTCATTGGTGAGATCCAACCGCGGTGCGGCTACGGAGCCGCCAACCATCTGGTCACGGTGGCGGAAGTAGTACTGATCATGAGCGTTCCCGGTGGCACAGTAGGTGACCACCAGCGCCGGCTGCCCGGAGCGACCCGCTCGCCCTGCCCGCTGGGCGTAGTTGGCCGGAGTCGGTGGAACGTTGCGCATCCCGACCGCGTTGAGGCTGGCGATGTCGATGCCTAGTTCCATGGTCGGTGAGCAGTAGAGCACCTGCAGGTCGCCTTCCCGAAACTGCTCCTCCCGAACGGCGCGGACCTCGTTCATCACCTGCGCCGTGTGTTCCCGCGCTTGGAGACCGGACAGATTCGCCGCCTTCTCCTGGTAGAGGCGCTGAAAGAAGGGATTGATGCGGGGGCCCTTGGCCGTAGCGACGTGCTTGCGGATGCGGTCTTCGGCCCCGGCCTTGCCGTCGCCCAGCCGCCAGATGATCGACGAGGCTTTAAGCTGGTAGCCGCCGCGCTCCAGGGTAAGGATTCCGCATCTCTCGGTCACTGCGAGCATGTCCCGGATCATCGCGTGCGCGTCATCACGGGAGAGCCCGTCATGCTCGCGAAGCAGGTACTTGCCGTAGGCGCCGAATCCGGTCAGGTGTAGATCCTTGCTGGCTCGCTGACCGCCCTTGCTACCCGCGCGGGGGTAGGCGACCGCGGCGTAGACCACGTTCTCGGTCGGCTCCATCGCCCAAGGGTCCTTGAGGTAATGCCTGCTCTCCTCCTTGAGTTGCACGAACCCCGGCTCGGTCAGACAGTCGGCGTCGATCGCCAGAACTCTACGCAACTCGTCCATCAAAGTTCGCAAGAGTTCTTCACGAAGCCGCGGCTCATCGTCTCGGAGGGCGTAGTGGGCGCCGTCCCACAAGTCCTGAGCGGCGGCGATGTCGGGCAGATCCAGGTAGTCGACCTTGAGGAGCCCAGTCTGTTCCAGGTTAGGCATGGTGATCCGCCAGCCGCGCTCCAGATCCAGATAGAGCCGGTAGTTGATCAGCTGACGAAGTGCTTTCCACGTGTTGCGCTCAGCGGAGAATCTCGCCTCGGGCTTCTCGGCGAAGTCGACGAAATCGAGGTTGAGGGCATCGGTCACCTTCTGCGCGATCACCTCGTGTGTCAAACCGTCTGGCGCGTCCTGCAACGCCCGATAGAGCGCCCCCCGAAGCTGAACGATCTGCACGAAGTCGTTGAAGTGTCCCGCTTGCAGGCTGGCGTCCTGCCGGTTGTCGGTGAAGGCCAGCAGCTTGCGCTCAGGCTTCTCGAGGTTGTCGTCTTCGCGGAGGGTGCGAACCACGGTCGAGCTGATTACGCTCGTCGCTGAGCTGCGACCTTCCACGGCCAGTGACCCTAGCTTGGCGAAGTCGCTTCCCCGGACCTGCTCATACGACGTACGGCAGGCAAGGCAGAAGGTGAATGGCGCGGCAACGAACGCGGCGCGGGTACCTTCCTCGTGCAGATGGCCGTTGGGGGCGACCCGAACCACCTCGGGCAGATACTTGCGCTTGGCCGAGACAACACCAGGTGAACCGTCTGCCCGAGTCTCCAACCACGACTCGGGCACTCGCTGGTCGTCAATCGCAGTCTTCGTGCTGTCCGACCAGGGAAAGTCCGTCGAGATGTAGAGATAGCCGTCTGCCTCGTCGCCAGCCGTATCGTTGTCTCGCCGGGAGGTGAAGCGCTCATCCACCTTCCTGACGGTCAGGTACTCCTGGCCGCACTCCCGGCAGAACGATGCTGGGACAAGGATGTGATCTTCCTTGCCGGGGTCGGGGACAACCGTCTGGTAGCGGCTGGTGATGTATCGGTCCGCTTCGGGCTCGATGCTCAGGTAGACGTCGTCACCTTTGGACAGGAACTGGTGCAGACGGAAGGCGAAAACGGGTCGCCGGGTTCGTGGGTGATCGATTGCCGCGCCGCGTTTGAGGGTCTCCTGAATGGCTGCGGCGCAGTCTTCGGGATCTTCCTTGATCGATGCGGCCAGCTCTTGCGCTGCCTCGCGGACGGTCCGAGGCCGCGGAGGCCGGACCAGTTTGCCGGAAGCCGGGTCTGCGACAACACCGAACTGGGTCTCCACCCAGGCGGCGAGCGGGTCTGCCACGAAGGTCTCGTATTCGGGCGCTGGGACTGTAAGGCCCGTCACAGCCGTTGGGTCGGCAGTCGTGGCACGCTCCAGCGTCTCTCCGATGACATGCGCACGGGACACAGGTAGCCCGAACAGACGGCTTGCCGTCTCCGCCACCTTCGCGCGGCGCTCCCGCTCACTGCCCTCGGTGGTCATCGTTGCTGACGTACCTACGCACTGGATCGCATCTGCCTCACAGGCATCCCTGACGCGACGCACCAGCATCGCCACATCGGCACCTTGGCGGCCCCGATAGGTGTGCAGCTCATCCAGGACGAGCCAGCGCAGCCCCCGAGCTGCTGTGATCAAGCTGTCGCGTTCGCCTGGGCGGGTCAGAACGAGGTCGAGCATGACGTAGTTGGTCAGCAGAATGTCTGGCGGATCCGCGAGGATCTGTTGCCGTTCCTGCCCCTTCTCCTGTCCGGTGTACCGGCGGAAGGTAACCGGCTCGGCGCCAGCGCCGTAGCCTTCCTTCAGGAACTTGTCGAGCTCGTGCACCTGACTGTTGGCCAGGGCATTCATCGGGTAGACAATGATCGCCTTTACGCCCGGCTGGTAGGCGCCGCCGTCCTTCTGCTGGAGCACCCAGTCCACGATCGGCACGATGTAGCTGAGGCTCTTTCCCGAGCCGGTGCCGGTGGTGAGCACGTAACTGGCTCCGGTCCGGGCGATCTCCACGGCTTCACGCTGGTGGCGGTGCAGGTTCAGCGGTTGGCCCGCAGTATCCGCGCTCTTGCCCACGCAGAAGATACGCTCACACTCGGCGCTGAGCAGCCCGTTCCGAACCAGGTCTGTAATGGAACCACCGGGCCGGAAGTTGGGATTTAGCGACAAGTACGGGTCTGGCCACTGCTCACCCTGTGCAAGCCGATCGCGGACATGCTTCTTGATGCGCTCGTCCTCGATCTCGGTAAACCCCGACGTGAACGCCGCGTAGTCGGCGATCAGCTGCTCGTGAACCTTGAAGACGTCCATTCCGTCCGTATTCTGCGATCTTCGAAACCTGTGGAGGAGCACCCCATCAACTCGCTGGGCGTGGGGTAAGGCGCTCCAGCCACGGCATCTTCCTTGTTATCACGACGCCGTTACCGGCCGTTACACCCCTCTGCGCAACCGACATAGTCAGAGCAAACCTGTCCTGCGAAGCGATCGAGCATGTGAGTCACAGCAGGAGGACTTGAGGTTTCGGTGGCTGCGCCACATGTCACAACAGACCAACACATGCTAGAACTGCGGTCATGCTGGGCGAGGATTCCTGAATAACATGCCCATGTTCGAGGCTCTTGAGGAGCACACCACTCTTGGGCGCGCGATCAACATGGAACGTGGACCAAGTTCGACACTCTGGACAGTTCTGTCCGACCAGGAAGGGCCGTAGTAGGTGCAAGCGATGATTGGAATCACGCAGGTACAAGCTGTCAGTCTCCAGATCGTTGCTAGGTAGAACTGTGGATCTGGTCGGGACGACCGGATGATCTCCCATAAGGTCGCGGTAGTGCACTTCAGCCGTCTTCTGCAACGTGTCCCAGCGCACGTCGGTGACATGCAACAGCGAGTAGTCAGCCAGGAAACGAGCCCGCTCTACTAGCATAGTTAGCTCGGCAAAGGCCTCCTGGAGGGCAGTCGGCAGGTCGATGGGGTCGATGCGCCGCAGGTGGGCCTGGTCGTTCCGGCGGTCATACAGGCGCTGGCGCGCATTGGCGGCATCCTGACTGGACAGGAGGCCACGGATGTCGTTGAGGGGATGTTCGGCCTGCAGACTGCGGAGCCGGCGACTGGAGGCGACCTCATGCAGTACCGCTGCCCAGTCACCGAAGCCAGGACCGCTGCGACCGCCGGCGAGCTTCTCCCTGATCGCTGCTACTGCGCCGAATTCGATTCCAGCCTCTCTGCCCAATGCGAGGGCGATCTGCGCGGTGTAGCAGAGAAGAATCTCCGCCGTATCGAGTACAGCGCTGTAGGCGGCTTCTGAATCTCGCGCACTCACCCGGGCTTCGGTCTCACGCCACCGGTAGGCGATCGGGTATGGGAAGCGCGTGCGCACCGTGTGGCCCAGGTCGTCGAGGAGAGATGCGGCCTCCACGCGTAGCCGCAGTGCACGGCCTTGCTCAATGATCTTTGAGCGGGCGCGAGCCGGTGTCTCATAGGTGAACACAGACTCGAGGAGAGAATCCGCTTCCTTCTGCCACTTCTCAAGCTGCAGCTTGGCCGCGTTCAGATCATCGAATGCCTGTGTCAAGGCCTCGTCGGGCTGGGGAACGGGAAGCGCCGCCAGCTTGCTCACTGTGACATGGAGTCCAGATCGACCAGCGAGCGTACGGGCCAGTGGCGAGCGCAGGAACATGAGGGCAAATCGAATCTGCTGCTGATCGACGCCAGAGTGAGGTCGCAGCACGATGGTCGTATGGGACGCGGCAGCTGGAAGATCCTGCTCTGTCACCACAGCGACTATCAAGCCGTGCGGGTCTCCGTAGCCATAGACCTCACGGAGGACCAGATCGCCCGGCTCGAGCAAGTACTCCGGCTTAGCTTCGACCCAATAGGTTTCATCGCCGAGCGGCGCGATCGTGCCATCGCGTTGAACGTCGCGCCCCGCCACGAGCCGTACCGTACCGGGCTTCTCTTCTGTGCTGATCAGCTGCGCATCACCTGCCATATGGATACGTGGAACCGTGCTGCACAAATCACTTACTGTGCAGAGGCTGCCGAAGCCAGCCAAATCGGCACGCTGCTTCAACACGACAGGGTCGTGGCGGTCGAAATCCAGGCTCTCGCCCGAAGGTGGCAGGTTACGGATAACGTACCCGTACCGGGTACGCCCACCTCCTCGGGCCAACAGCATCTCGAAATCCTTCTCGACGGCCGATTCATCTTCCTCGGGCCGAGCCTGGAAAATCTTGAGCGGCGAACGGTGCACCCTTTGACTTCGCAGGAAGGCAGCGGCAACCGCAAATCTGTAATGGACACCCTGGATTGCCCCGGAACTGTAGAGCACGAGACGTGCGTCCCAGCGTTCTCCCATGTCACGCCTAAGGCTCGCTGCCCACTGAGCCTCCGAGGTCCAGAGCTCCATAGGGGTCAAGACAGCCAACACACTGTCAGTGCCAGCTGGGCGGCAGGCGCGTAACACATCCTCGTACGCGAAGACGGCTCGACTGCGAACCCGCCCGGATGACGTGTCTGTTCGGCGATCCCATGGTGGCATGAGGAGAATCGGACCCTCCCCAAGGCGGTCACTGATCCGGGCGCTCAAAGCTCCCGCTGACAACTCCCGTACGACCGACCACGCCTCAGGTGCCTCGATCGGATCCTCACCCCAGCCTGGATCGCCTACCAACATCGTTACCGGTTTCGGCGTCAGGTGTGTGAAACCTATCGCGAGTAGGCGCTCGAATACCGGGCTCAGCAATCGCTTCCCCGAGGTCACGTCACCCTCCCTGTCGGCTCAAACCACAACCCCGGCATATCAGACGGGAAGCCCTCCGGCGCTCCCGTTGCTGAATCTACACCGTTGCTGATCATGTCGACCTTGATCGCCCTTCGCCGCCGACGAGGTCTGCGATCAGCGGATCTACCTGGGCGGAAAGGATTGCGCTATGCACCGCAGGGACATCCGAAGAGCCCTGTGTCAATGTGAGGTCTCAGGACATGGTTAACCAGTTGTTCTCAGGACTTGGTTGACGAGTCGGTGGTCTGGGTGCCCATGCCGTGGACGTAGATCCGGGTGATCGGGGCGGTGTTCTTGCGTGGCCTGATAGCGAGTTCTTCTTCGCCGTGCAGGACCCGGAAGTGGGTGTCTTCGATGACGACGGTGACGAACTTGCCGGCGTGCCGAGGGCCGACCTTGATGAACTGCCCGGCGACCATGAACCGGCCGCTGGCGTGGACACGACGCTGAACGCGGATAGAACCCGGTGCCAGCTGAGGCGGGGGCAACGGCGTGGTCGCCGAGCGGGCTCCGGTCAGCTTGGCGAGTTCGCTGGCGGGTATCGGGCAGGGCCAGGTGCCGATCAGGGCGTTGTCGGCGATGGCGTGCATGAGGTGGCCGTCCAGGCGGAGCACCACGGTGCGGCCGAGGTGGCCGGGGCCGATGACGATCTTCTGTCCGGCCAGGATCACGTGGCCGTCGCGGCTGTGGACCTTGCGGTCGACCTCGACCGGTTCCCCGGCGGCGAGGATGGTCCGGCCGACGGCGCGGGGCAGCGCTGTGGTCGCCGGCTCCGGTCCCGCGGGCCGGGCGCCGCGCATGGTCATGTAGGCGAGGTCTTGCGGCAGGAGCCGGGAGGCGAGGGTGCGCACCAGGTGACCCTCAAGCAGCAGGTGGATGCTGCGGATGTCGGCCCACACGGCTAACGTGCGTCCGGCGAGCATTTGGTGGATCTTCGCGGCCTGCTTGCCGGGCACCAGGGTCAGCGAGCCGCTGGGCGGGACCCGGACCTCCCACTCGATCGCGCCCTCGCTGATGGTGGCGGGTGGTGGCTCGACCACGGCGACGCTCTCGCCCGGCAGGCTCGCCTCGGCTGTCGGCGCTGGGCCGGGGAGTTCGTCACGGGCTGGGCCTTGTGGGCGGAACATGCTGGCCGGGACCCGCATGTCCAGCGCCTGGTGCGGCCGGGCGTGGTTGTAGGCGTGCACCCAGGCGTCGATCGCCTCCTGAGCCGCGGCCATCGACTCGAACGGCGCCACGTGGCCGAGCAGCTCCCGGCGCAAGGTCCCATGAAAACCGCTCGATCTTGCCCGTGGTCGTGGGCGAGCGGGGCTTGGTGAGACGCTGGGTGACGCCGTTCTCCCGGCAGACCCGCTCAAACAGCACCTCGACCGGCTGCGGGCGGGTATAGCGGCCGGTGAACTGTTTGCCATTGTCTGTGAGCACCTCGAACGGCACCCCGTAGCGGCGCATCGCCGCGGTGAAGGCCTGGCAGACCGCGCGCCCGCTGGGCACCGCGACCACCTGCGCGATCACCACGAAGCGAGAGTGGTCGTCGATGCCGGTGACCATCTTGCACTCCCGGCCATCGGCCAATGGCACCCCGCCGACCAGGTCCATCTGCCACAAATGCATCGGCGCCTCGCGCTGCCAACGCCGATAGACCCGCTGACGGCTTTGCTCCTGGCGCCGGGTGGGACCGTTGCGGTCCAGGACTCGATGCACGGTCGCCTTCGACGGGACCGGATCCAGCCCTTGCCGCCCGAGCTCGAAGCTGATACGGCGGGCTCCCCAGCGCGGATGCTGGCGCCGGATCTGGCAGATCAGCGCCTCCACCTCAGCGGCAAGTCGCGTCGGACTGGTCTTGGGCCGTCGTGATCGGCTCTCCAGCCCCGGCAACCCCTCAGACTCGAAGCGCTTGCGCCAGGCATGCACCGACTGCCGCGAGGTCCCATACCGCGCCGCGACCTCCCCGATGGGCGACCCCGCCAACACTTCGCGGACAGCCCGATAGCGGTACTCCACCGTCGCCTGCCGGTCCACGGACACACCCCTCACGCGCTTGATCAAGAAGCCGGAGGAAGAAGATCATGAACGAGCGCAGGGCGTCAACTACGTCCCGATAACGAACGGTGAAGCATGTCCTGAGACCTCACACCGACACCCTGGATGAGGTCAGAGCCCAGGTCGAAATCATCATCGCCAGCGTGAGATGCGAGGAGCCAACCTCCGGGGTCGACGACCAGGAGGCGAACATGCGGACACGGGCATATTGGCACCTCTCACCATGGCCCACGAGGGTCGTCATCCAAGTTCTTGAAGTAGGCCTCGTTACGTACGCGATCATCCAATGCGAAGCACCTCAAGCTGGCGCAGGATCCTAGCCGCCTCGGCTACTTCTTCAACGGCAGACCGCAGTGCTTCTTGATCACCTCTCACATCCGATGCGTGGTGGATCTTGCTTCCTGCCTCTTACTCCTGATGATCAAGGGTGACCTCAGGTCAAGTGTCCGGAGAACGGGGAAGCTCACCCTCGCGTCGCGCTGAAGTGCGCTACCGATTTGCCGCGGCGAGCTTCTGCTTCCTTGCTTGCCGCTGGGGACTTCTCAACGGCTGAGGGGATCGAGACAACTCGCGGCGTTCGTCAGAGCTGGTGCGGCCATCCGTGGGGTAGAGGCCGCAGGCTGGCAGCAGTCTCGTCCATTCCTAGACCGTGCCTCACTCGGCCCTACCGCCACATTCCGTTCACGAGATTCACAGGTGAGAGGCTGCCACCTTTGAGGCGGCGCGAGACTTCGTCCCATTCCCGGATGACGCGCCGCCTGCCTCCACGGATAAATGGCCAGTCTGTCCGGGTTACGAGTTTGGCGTCGTAGATCGCGTCCCAGCCGATCGCATAGAACGCGCCGACGTCATGGAAGACGGTCTTGAGGATGTGCACGGTGCGGCGGTGGTACCACTTCGATACCGCCGTGATCGGTAGTCCGGCCTGGCGTGCCTCCTGCAGGAACGGCAGGGCTAGCTCGACGTTCTGCCAGGTGTTGGCGGACTGATCCTCGCACCGAATCACCTCTTCGGGCACGCCCAGCTCGATGAGCTGGCGTTCAAAGGTGCGGCCTTCGACGATTCCGTTGTGCCGGTTCACCCCACCGGTCACGATGATCAGCGGTGCGCGACCGGCGTGGTAACGAGCGGCTGCGATCTCAGCTGGCGGTGCCTGGTTGGTACCGAAGAGCAGAAGGGCTGTGGGTTGGTCGTCGGGTGGAGGCGCCTGGATGTCCACGAAGGCGGTGATCCCCGCGATGCGCTCCGGGCCCAGATCTTCGGTCACCCGTGCTCCTTGGCTCGTGGAAGTTGCAGGCGGTGTGCGGCAGGAGCGTTGAGCGCCTCCTGGTAGTGGGCATGATATTCCGCGGTCTGTGAGGCGCCTGGGTGCTCCTGCATAAGGACGTTGTCGAGCTTGCCGGCAAGGACCATGGTGGGCCACGCGGGACGGTGACCGGACAGGGCGGTGCGGCCTGCGGCAATCGCTTCGTCCAGCCTGCCCAGGGCCGCCTGGGCGAGGCCGAGGATGAGCAGCGAGCGCGCGTATCCGGACGGGTGCTCGCCGCGCTGGCGGGCTTCGGGCTGGTAGACGGTGTCAATGACGCGATTGGTAGCGGCCACGGCCTCCCGGTAGCGGCCGATGTAGAACAGGGATGTAGCGGTGTACGGCGGGTCGTCGGACAAGGCGATGGACAGAGCCCCGCTCGTTGGGACATCGGCGGGGAGCGCCGCCAGGGCCGCAGCCGCTCGCCGCCGGGAGCGGCTCATCCCCTCGATATCGCCGGCCATCGCGGCGGCCCGCATCTCTTGGGAGGCGAGCTTGGCGTAGATGACCGTCCCCTGCGCCACCGCTGCTTGGCCGCGCGACGACAAGGTCGCGGACTGGCGAGGCTGGCCCCGATACCAGGCGATCATCGCCTTGGTGAGGGTCGCCCACCCTTCCAGCTCGGGGTGCCGCGCTTGCCTGCTGCGGCGTTCGGCGTCGGAGCACCATACCCGAGCGGCGGCATGCTCGCCCATGTCGCATGCGGCTACGGCGAGCAGGTGGGAGAGCCATCCGCTGGCGACGACGAGGTCTGCATGCTGCCGGTCATGTCCCTCGTGGGTGAGCAGGCCGTTGGCAAAGGCTCTGACGGTGAGGAGCTCGTCGTAGACCTCCGCTGGAGGGAGGGCGCCGATCGTCTGGGTGTAGTGGTCGACGAGTTCGCTGAGGCTGTCTACCGTGCTGCCGAAATGCTCGGCGCCGACGATGCTGAGCGCCTGGATGACCCGCAGGTCTCCGCTCAGTCCCAGGGCAGAGACTGCGGTGGTCAGGCTCTGTTGCAAGAAGGTTCGTCGTAGCACCTCACCCACCTGCTCTATCCCATCCTTCGGGATGGGGTGAATTGTCCGCCCCCTTTTTCCCGGCCTGTCGGGGGCATTCTCCAGCGTTTCCAGGCTGATATTGAGGGCTTCGGCCAACACGGGGAGCCAGGTGGTGGGCCGGACGCGGCCTTGTTCCCAGCGCCCAACCTCGAACCGCGTGAGGGTGAACGTGCCGGTCATGGCGCAGAGCTTCTCAGCTAGTTGCCGCTGCGACATATCGGCTGTGGTTCGGAGGTGTTTCAGCAGGTCCGGTAGTGGGAGACCTTGTTGTTCCACCTGGGCGTCCCTCTTGGGGTCTGGGTGTGGGCACGGTGTGGGCACACGCAGTGTGCTCCTCCATCGTGCCCTCAACCAAGAGAGGCTGCATGTGTCTGACACCAACACATGACGCCGTATGACGCAGCACCCGGGTGGGTCTAGGTAGATCGAGACACGAGCCTTGCCGTCCCCGGGTGTTCTCGACCTGGCTGGAGTCCCTGATGGAAGCCGAACCAGAGAGGGCGACGATGAAGGACCCGATGACGAGGGAAAGTGAAGCCACCGTACCCGCACCTGCGGTCGCCGCGCACCCCACCATCGCGCGACTCTACGATCGCGTCTTGGGTGACAAGAACAAATACGGCAACGACCGGGCCGTGTTGGCTGAGCTCCTTGGGATTCTCCATAAGCTTCGCCCGGCTGCCTTGGCCAACGCCGCCTTCGTCACCCGCGCGGTTCACGCCGTTGCCGAGCCAGGGGTCCGTCAGTTCCTCGACCTTGGGTGCGGTCTGCCCAAGTCGAGCGAGGTCACCGTCCTGGCGGCAGTGCAGCAGGTCCAGCCGCAGGCGCGCGTGGTCTATGTCGACAATGACACGCAGGTCGCTGTTCACGGACGGGCACTGCTGGAGGTCGAAGGCCAGGCGATCATGGTCGCAGCAGACGCTCGCAAGGCTGAGTTTGTCCTTCGAGAGGCCGCCAGCCTTTTGGACCTGCACCAGCCGGTGGCGGTCATTGCCGCCGCGGTCGCGCACTTCTGGCCTGATGACGATGAGCCCGCCGCAGTGTCGCGCCGCTGCGCCGAGGCCCTACCCGCGGGCGGACTGCTCATCTTCACCCACGCCCGCGGGGATCTCCTGCCTCCCGACGTCCTGGAGAGGGCGGTGGCCGCCTACGGGGAGGCGGCGCCCATCTTCCCGCGCACGGCCAGCCAGATCACCGCCATCCTTGACGGGTTTCGCCTACTCGAGCCCGGGTTGGTGGAGGCATCCCCAGTGGCGCCCACCGCACGGGCCTCAGGAGGACGTCGGCAAGGCGCACTTCCTCGCCGCAGTCGCCGCCTTCGGCCCGGCATCGACGAAAGCAGCTGTGCCATGACGCCGCCATGGCAGGACGCGGACGAACCTTCGGCAGGAGGCGCGAGGACAGCCCTGCTGCCATCCGTGCGAGGGGCAGCAGGGCTGCCGCCTCGCCCAGTCGCTGGGCGGCAGGCCGGATGCACACCCCGCGAGGCCCCGCCCGTCACCCCCAGCCCTCGTTGATGACCCCCTCGAACTGGAGGACCCCTGCCATGGCACGCCCCGAGCTCGTCCCAGCCGTACCCTCTCCGGGCCTGTGGCTAGAGATGGAGCTGGTATGGAGCAGGAAGCTCTGTGCCTTCTACCTGGGCACGCAGGCCGTCGACCCGTTGATAGCCGGTGACCTTGGCACGCTACGCGCTGCGGAGGTCCTGATTGAGTGGGTGCTGGGCGAAGACGTCTGGCCCGAGCCGGTGAAGCTCAGCAACCTCCCGACCTCAGATGCGTCGGCCCAGTTCAGCGGTCACGACCACGATGAACAGCACCTCCGTTCCCGCCAGCTCTGGCACACGCAGCCCGGCGACGCGGGCGGCGACGGTCGCGTGGGGGCCGCAGGTGCGATAGACCATGGTCGTGGCCGCTTCATCCCGCTCCAGCGGACGGAGGCGGCAAGATGACCGGCCCCGATCTGCCCTCGTGGCGCGTCTACGACCACATCGTGCGCGTGAAGTTCTCAGTCGCGCCCGGCCAGGACGCCCGAATGACCGCGATGGAAAGGCTCGGCCAGGTCAGTCGGCAACTCGCCGGTCAAGTCGCCGAGGACGGGCTTGCGCTCTGTGACCCGGACTTCGAGATCGCCTATGTCGACCTAGTGGGCACGGCCAGCTCACGCGAACTGGCCCGTGGAGGCACTGCGTGGCTCAAGGCACGGACGCGGCGCCAGGCCGTCGAGTGCAGCGACGTGCTGCCCGCCCAGGACCTCTTCTTCCCCGACAGCCTGATGGAGGAGTTGGGCGTCGCGGTGCCCGATGGGACGTTCAGGGACTTCCGGCCAACCGACGAGCCGGTGAAGGAGTAGCCCTCGTGCTCCCTGAACTATCCCAGTTCTCCGACTACCTACCCGTCGCGCCGGTGGCGTCGAACGACCTGCTCCTGCAGCTCATCTTCGAGGTCGTGCCGGATCGAGGTCCGCAGGAGTCGGCGCAGGTGGCGCTCACCGAGCTGGGGGAGAGCGTCGCCCGAGAGTTGGAGGAGCGGGGGCGGGAGATGGCAGGGCCCAAGCGGATGGAGATCCGCTACTTCTGCAGGCCGGAGGGTCACTGGATGGCCTGCTTGCCGGATGAGGCCAGCTACGGAGCCGTCTCCATCCGGGTGCAGACCAGACTCCTGCACCGGCCGGTACAGCCCGCCTTGGATGGGATTGGCCTTCCGCCGGGGGATCAGCTCCGATTCCGGCAACTCGGCCCGGCCGCCCGGGACACGCCATGACTCACGTGGTGCGAGTTGTCCTTCCCCTGCGGGCGAGCCTCCCGGGCAGCCGTCGCTCGTTCACGTCATGCCGGATCGATGGGGTAGCGGTAGCGCAGTCGCCACTGGTAGGTCGGCAGGACGTAGATGTTGACCTTGACCACCCGACCGTCGCTGGTCAGCCCCATGTGGAAGACTTCGAAGACCCACTGGTCAGGCGTCATTCGCAGGAACCGCGCCTCCTCCTCCGTGGGACGGCGCGCCTCGACGTCCTCCACGATCTCGGCCTGCCCGTGGCCTGCCTCATCCAGGCGGCTGCTGATCCCGCCCACACCCGGGTCGCGCTCGGCCATCAGGGTGCCCTCCGCGAGGGCGCGCGGCAGGTAGGTGGTGACGATCTGGATTGGCCAGTCCTGGGCGTACATGCGGCGGGCGCGGACGATGACGCTGTCGCTCTCGGGATCGATGTCGAGCACCTCGGCGACATCGGCCGGTGGCCGGCCAGGCCCGATGGTGGTCTGGTTGTCCATGACGTAGCCGAGCTGCTCCAGCTCGCTGGCGAGCGACCCACGGGCGCCGCCGCGTTCACGATGGGCCCGGCTGTGCCGTATGGCGGCGTTGCGGAGCAGGGGCGGCAGCGGGTGGACGTAGGTGCCGACCCCCTTATGCACGTAGAGCAGACCCTCGGATTTGAGGATGTTCAACGCCTTGTTAACGGTGGCCCGATGCTCGTCGAGCTCGGTGGCGAGGAGTTCTTCCTTGGGCAGCAGCGAGCCGCGCGGGTAGGTGCCGTCGTTGATGCGCTGCCTGATGGTGTCGGCCACCTGGCGGTAGCTTGCTGTGCTGGTCACGCTCTCACCTTACAGACAGTACGTACTACATACTCGTTGACCCCGGTGACCCTCGAGAGTATGAAGTATGTAGTACATACTTCGGAAGCGACGAGGGGCCCATGCCGGACCTGGGAGCGCCATGCCTTTGGGAATGGCACCTGCGAGCCCCAGCGTGTCCCCTGGACAGGCATGTTCGACCCGGACACCGTGAACGCGCGCCGCACCAATCCCCGCCGCAAGACCGGTTAACCAGAAGACCAACCACAGGGAGACCGTTCAGTGAATGACGAGACCATCGACCAGGCGCTGGCCGCCGAGCTGAGGGACAAGCTCGCGGACGAGCTCGCCGCGGCGGGGCACATCACGTCGGCTCAGGTCGACCGGGCGTTCCGGACAGTCGACCGGCATGCGTTTGTGCCGGCCGACACCCCCTTGGAGGTCACCTACCAGGCCGACAGTGCGGTGGTGACCAAGAAGGACGAGAACGGCACGGCCATCTCCTCCGTCAGCGCCGCCTACATCCAGGTCGCGATGATCGAGCAGGCCAACCTGGAACCGGGCATGCGCGTGCTGGAAATCGGCTCAGGCGGTGTGAACGCGGCGATGCTGGCCGAAATCGTCGGGGCGGATGGCGAGGTGATCAGCGTGGACATCGACCGCGAGGTCACCGGCCGCGCCACCGAGCTGCTGGAAGCCGCCGGGTACGGCGAGCGGGTCAAGGTGATCACGGCCGATGCCCAGCACGAGATCGCCGGGTTCGGGCCGTTCGACGCGACCATTGTGACGGTCGGTGCGTGGGACCTTGCTCCTGCGTGGCTGAACCAGTTGGCCCCCGGCGGCACGCTGGTGGTGCCGTTGCGGATGAATGGCGTCAGCCGCTCCATCGCCTTCCGCCGCGAGAACGACCACCTCGTCAGCGCGTCCGCCGTGGTGTGCGGGTTCGTCCCTATGCAGGGCGACGGTCAGCATGCCGACCGGGAGTTCCGGCTGACCGACGCCCATGGGCACGCCGTAGTGCTTCGGTTCGACGACAAGGCGCCCGACGATCCCACCCTGCTGGATGGCGTTCTCGCAAGTGACCGTATCGATGTGTGGTCCGGCGTCACGACCCCGAACGGTGTGTCGTTCGCTGACCTGCACCTGTGGTTCGCGTCCTTCCTTCCTGGGTTCTGCAAGGTGGCCGCCGGAGAGGGAACCGACCTCGCCCAGGAGCGCAAGTGGTGGTTCCCGTTCGCCGGGGTGCGCGGAGACTCCTTCGCCTACCTGGCCGTGCGACCCGCCTTGGAAGGCGCCGGTGCAGAGTTCGGGGCCCGCGCCTATGGGCCGCACGGCCAAGAGGCGGCGGCCGCGATGGTCGAGCAGATCCAGGCGTGGGACCAGCAGGCCAGGAACCGGCCGGAGCCCACGTTCGCCTACTGGCCAACCGGCCACGCCCCCAGCGACCTGCCCGCAGGTACGGCGGTTCTCTCCAAGACCCACGGTCTTGTCACGATCTCCTGGCCCACCGGCTGAGCGACCGCCCACCGGGCCGGTCAGGCTGCCCACACCCAACCCCCTTGTGAGGAGTGTGAACCGATGGCTCCAACGCTGACCCTCGACGCCACCGACGTCCTCGACCCCGCGGACGTCGCGGCCGACGAGGAGTTCGAGCTGGACATGCGTGTCGTGGAGGCCACCACGCCGCTGGTGATCATGATGTGCGATACCAGCGACGGGTGCGGCACCTCATGCAGCACCAGCGCCTGCACCACCAGCTCCAACGACCCTTCCTGAACCCGCTCTCTGCCGCCGACGCCCACCATTCCGTCTGGGCGCCGGCGGCGCGGCTCACCACCGACCACGGGAGAGGGATCACGATGAGCATCCCCCCGCGCTACCGGCACACCGGCCTGGTGATGGTGCGAGCGAGCACCGATCCGGGCAACCTCGAACTACCCACCCGCCTCGACCTGCGCGACCCCGCCGCCATCCAGCAGGAAGGCCGGACGTGGCTGGAGAAGGTGTGGGCTCGCGACGAGGTACGCGAGGCCCTGCAGATGGCCAGCCCCGATCTCACCGCCCGCGTCGATGACCTGCTCGGTTCGGCCACCACGGGCACCGGCGATCTGCGCCGCGCCATCATGGCCACCGTCTCCTACCTGCTGCGCTGGCAGCGCCGCCCCACCCCGTTCGGGCTGTTCGCCGGAATCGCCACAGCCGCCATCGGGCCCGCGAGAGCCGACATCGGCGCCCGCCACCACGCCTACGCGCGGGTGAACGCCGACTGGGTCACCCGTCTCGTCGACCAGATCGAGCAACAGCGCAGCCTGTTGCCGCACCTGAGGGTGATCGCCGACAGCTTCGGGATCGCCCGCGACGGCCGCTTCATCGTCGCTACCCGTGCCCAAGGCGACGCCCGGCTTCCCGGCCCCGTGCACGAGGTATCGGTGCGGCTGACCCGGCCCGTGCGGATCGTGCTCGCCGCCGCGGCCACACCAGTCCGGTTCGATCAGCTCGCCGCCGAGCTGAGCACGCGCTTCCCCGGCACCTCATCGGGGAAGATCGTGGCCTTGCTGCACACGCTGGTGGATCAGCGCATTTTGATCACCAGCCTGCGTCCGCCAATGACGGCCGCCGACCCGCTACACCACCTGATCGACGTCCTGCACCACGTCCGGGGCGACGCCGTCGACGGCGAGCTGGCCGATATCAACGGGCTGTTGCTCCACCTCGAACGCATCCGCGACCTTTTGTCGCGCCACAACACGGAGAACGCGACCGGCCCAAAGCGGGCCGCCGCGCTCCATGCCCAGATCCTCATGCAAATGACCGCGCTCGCCCCGTGCGCCGAACTGGTCACCGACGTGAAACTCGACGCCCGGATCACCATCCCCGAGATCGTGCTGAAGGAGGCCGCCCAAGCCGCCACCGTCCTGCTGCGCCTGTCCACGGAACCTTTCGGCCGTACGGCGTGGATGGACTACCACTCCCGGTTCCTCACCCGCTACGGGCCCGGCGCCCTGGTCCCGGTGAAGGAGCTGGTGGCCGACTCCGGGCTGGGCTTCCCCACCGGCTACCTCGGTGCAGCCCGCGCCCGGCCCACCTGGCGTATGGTCACCGACCGAGACACCGTCCTGCTGGCCCTCATCCAGGAAGCTGCCTTGACCTGGGCTGAGGAGGTGACGCTCACGGAGGCGGACATCACCGCACTGACCGTGGGCGACCCGGAGACCATGGTGCTGCCGCAGCGCATCGAGTTCGGCGTCGCCCTGACCGCCCCGTCGACCGACGCGATTGATCGCGGTGAGTTCGACCTGCGCATCGTGGCCAACCCGAAGGCCCACACCAGCATGACCGGCCGCTTCGCCTACCTGCTCGAGGAAGGCGACCGTGCCCGGCTGTCGGCCTCCTACAGCACCGGCCCCGAACACACCGGCGACACCGTGGTGGTGCAGCTCTCCTTCCCGCCCCGCCGCTCCCGCAACGAGAACCTCACACGGGTGCCGCCGCTCGTCCTCGACGTCGTGCACCTGGGCGAACACCCCGGCCACAGCACGACCGGCGACACGATCGGCGTCGACGATCTCGCGGTCACCGCCGACTCCGCCCACATGTACCTGGTGCAGCGCTCCACCGGCCGGCGAGTCGTCACCCTCATGCCACACGCACTGGACACCACCGTCCAGATCCCGCCGCTGGCCCGGTTCCTCGCCGAGGTCGCCGACGCCCGTAGCGCGGTCTACAAGCCGTTCAACCACGGTGCCGCGCGCACCCTGACGTACCTGCCGCGCATCCGCTACCGTCGCACCATCCTGGCCGCCGCCCGCTGGCTCCTCACCGCCACCGACCTACCCGGCACCGGGCAAGACTGGCATAAGGCGCTGCAGACGTGGCGAGCCCGGTGGCACACCCCGGCGCGGGTCCTGCTCTGCCACGAGGACCTGCGCCTTCCTCTCGACCTCGAACAGCCGATGGACCGCGCCATCCTTCAGCGACGGCTGGAGCAGGCCGGGCAGGTCGAGCTGCAGGAAGACCACCCGCCGAACAGGCTGGACTGGATCGGCCGCCCGGCCGAGCTACTCATCCCCATGACCATGCTCGACCCGCCGAAGCGCCGTCTCCCGGCGACTGCGGCCCCGGGCGCCGCTGCGCTGATGTGCGCCCGCCTGGTCGGCAACCCGGCGCGGTTCGACGACATCCTGGCCCGCCACCTGCCGACCTTCGCCGACGAGCTCGCCGACCTGGTCACCTGCTGGTGGGTGCGCCGCCACCGCGACATGATCCGGCTGGAGGCCGACCAGCACCTCGCCGTGTTCCTGCGCCCCGCCGACCCCTCCTACTATGGGCAGGTCGCGGCGCGTCTGGCCGCGTTCGCTTCCCGGCTGGAGACGCTCGGCCTGCCCGCGCAACTCACCGTCACCACCCACCCCGAGCAACCCGGCCGGTACGGCGAAGCCGCCGCGCTCGCGGCAGCCGAGCAAGTGTTCGCCGCCGACACCAAGGCCGCCATCGCGCAGATCACCGCGGCGGATGCTGCCCAGCTTCCTGGCCAGGCGCTCGCCGCCGCCTCGATGACGCACCTCGCGGCCGCGTTCGCACCCAACACCACCACCGGCTACCGGGCGCTGCTCGGCTGCCTGGAACAGCCGACCGGCCCCCTGGACCGCACCCTTCGCGACCACGCGCTCCGCTGGGGCAACCCCACCGGCGACTACCAGGCCATACGCTCCCTCCCGGGCGGCGACACGATCGCAGCCGCATGGCGGACCCGAGATACGGCGCTGACCACCTATCACCGCACGCTCGCCGAGCAACGCGACCCGGCCACCGTGCTGCGGACCCTTCTGCACGACCACCACGTGCGAGCCCTCGGCGTCGACCCCGACTTCGAGAAGACCACAGGCCGCCTCGCCCGCGCAGCCGCCCTGCGCTGTCTCGCCCTGGCAGGTGCCCTGTGAACAGCCCGGCACCCGCACCGGTGAAGCTCACCGAACACGAGACGGCCAGCCAGTCCCTCACCAAGCCGACCGCCGCGGCCGCGCTCCTGCACATCGAGCGAGCCTTTACCGGCACCGGAGACTGGAAGATCGCCCACGCCCACATTCGGCAGGCCACGGCCAGCCCCATCGACAGCGCACCACACGCCGGGCTCTACTACGGGGCACCGGCCATCGCGTTCGTCCTGCACACCGCCAGCACAGGTAACCCCCGCTACCAGGCGGCGGCCCGCACCCTGGACAAGCACGTCGCCCGGCTGACCCAGCGCCGCTTGGCCACCGCCGCAGAACGGATGAGGCGGCGAGTACCCGCCGCGTTCGCCGAGTACGACCTGTTCCGCGGCCTGACCGGGATCGGCGCACTGCTGCTCCTGCGGGCACCCGGCAGCGACCTGCTCGGCGCTGTCCTCACCTATCTGACCGCGTTGACCAGGCCGCGCCGCGTGGACGGCGTCGAGCTGCCGGGCTGGTGGGTCGACCACGACCCGGATCCACTCCTGCCGACCCCCGGCGGGCACATCAATCTCGGCCTCGCGCACGGCGCGGCCGGGCTGCTGGCCTTGCTCTCCCTCGCGTCTCTGCGCGACTGCTCGGTGCCCGGGCAAAGGGACGCGATCGAGGCCTTGGACCGATGGTTCGACCGATGGCGGCAAGACACGGCCGAGGGAACCTGGTGGCCACAGTGGATCACCGGCGATGACCTGCGCACCGGCCGCACCGCCCAGACCGGCCCAGGTCGGCCTTCGTGGTGCTACGGCACCGCCGGGATCGCCCGTGCACAGCAACTCGCCAGCCTCGCCACTGATGACCCGGTCAGGCGCGGAGTCGCCGAGAAGGCCATGGCCGAATGCCTGACAGGCCAGCACCTGGCGAAGATCACCGACCCAGGGCTGTGCCATGGAATGGCCGGGGTCTATCAGACCGCCTACCGGGCCTCCCTCGACGCCGCCACCCCGGTCATCGGCCACCGTCTCCCGGCACTCGCCGCCGCGCTCACCCAGCACGCGGCGGCCGACCTGGACGACGCCGAGGGCCTGCTCGACGGGCCTGCCGGGGTGAGCCTGGCCCTGGAAACAGCACGACACACCACCGCCAGACGCCCTGGATGGGACGCATGTCTGCTCATCGCCTGACCCACGCTGAACCGCACGAACTCGCCGTCGGCGTCCTCTCCTTCCTCGCAGGCGCAGACCTGGACACTGCGGCCGCCGACGTTGGAGTGCGTCCCGGCGACCTCGACGAAGCTGTCCTCGTCTACCGGGCCGCCGGGCTCGCAGCGCTCGAACGCCGCGCCGAGGCCGGGTGGTACCAGCTGCGCATCCAGTTCGCCGACCCCGACACCGCCGAGAAGGTCGGCGCCCACCAGCTCGGACCGCGGCTGGAGGAGCTCCACGCATGCGGAGCGATCAACGGGTGGTGGTTCCTGCGCAAACCGCCCGGGTGGCGGCTGCGCCTGCGCGACGCCGACATCCCAGTCGTGGACCAAGTGCTCCACGAGCTGACCGCAGCCGGGGCGCTCACCCGCTGGTGGCCGACCGTATACGAGCCGGAAGCCGCCGCGTTCGGCGGCCCGGACGGTGCGCAGGCCGCGCATGACCTGTTCTGCGGCGACAGCCTTGGCGTGCTCGCCTACGCTCGCCAGAACGGTCCTGATATCGGCCGTCGTGAGCTGTCCATCGTGCTTATCAACGCCCTGCTGCAGGCGGCGGGACTGGACTGGTTCGAGCGAGGCGACGTCTTCGCCCGGGTGGCCCGCATGCGGCCCGCACCCACCGACGCCGACACCGGCCGCATCGAGAAGCTGACCGCCAATATGCGCACCCTGGTGGCCATCCCCGCCCAAGCCGACAGTGAGCCGTTCGCTGCTGGTGGGCCCGCCGCGTTCGCCTCGTCTTGGCTTACCGCGTGGCAAACCGCTGGCAACCAGCTCGGCCGGGCCGCCGACGAAGGCCGCCTCGACCGCGGGCTGCGCGCGCTCCTCGCCCACGTTCTGATCTTCCACTGGAACCGGCTCGGCTTGTCGGCCACCACGCAAGGCATCCTCTCCCGCGCGGCCCATGCCGCCTTCCTGCCCGAGAGCTGATCATGGACTCCACCACGCTGCGCGCCGCCGCCCGACGCTTCCCGTTGGTCGGCTGGGCCCGCCTTGCTTGCCCGCCACTCCGTGACCGCGTTGCCGAGATCGTCGGCATCGCCGAGGCAGCCGAGCGGCATGGCGCCGATCGGCTGCACGAGGGTGCCCATGCGCTCAACAAGGCCGCGCTGGTGGCGAGCGACTGCGGCCTGCCAGAGCTGGCAAAGGACCTGTGCTGGCAGCACATCAACATCTACCGCGAGGCAGGCCATCCCCTCACCGCGCGGCAGGCGCGGTACATGCTTGAACCCGTGCACAACCTCGCCCGACTGCAGATCCGCGCCGACGCCGGAAAGCACGCGATGCGGCTGCTGGATGCCATGTATCGGGCGATCATGCAATGCACCGAGCTGGCGGTCGAGGGCCGCACTCTACCGCTGGCTGGCCTCACCGGCCCCCAGGAGGAGCGACACAAGCTCCGCGAGTGGGCCTGGCGGCAATATGTCGCGGACGGTATTCGCACCCTGACGCTGGCCGGACGGTGGGACGAAGCGGTCACCCACGCTAAAGCGAACAGAGGGGTCGGCGACCATCTCATGGAAGGGCGGCAGGCCGTGATCGTCGCCAACTGCCTGCGTGGCGCGACGCAGGCAGCGCAGGACGTGCTGGAGGAGAGCACCATCACGCAGCCATGGGAGCAGCAGGTCGCCGCTTGCCTGACCGTGCTCTGCCGCCTGGCTGGTGACCGGCCCAGCCACCAGGAGACCGACGTGATGATCGAGCGGTACCTCGCCAGCAGGCCCGCGCCGCCGGGGCACGCCGTCTTCCAGGCCCGCCTCGGCCTGGCCGTCGTCGAGCTCGTCTCCCGCACCGCCCCGGCCAAGAGCGGCCCGGCCTACACCCGCCTCATCGGCGACGCCCTCGCGGCGGCAGATGGGTACGTCGCCCGCGAACTGCTCGCCCACTCTGGATGCGCGGCGATGCTGATCAGGGCCGAGAAGACGGCGCTCACCACGGCGGTGCAGGCTGCCGGGCTTGGACTCGGCGCCATCCCTGGCCCGCTGATGGCCGACCTGCTCACCGCTGTACGGATCGCCGAGACGGCGATCGAGCGCGCCCTGAGCCCATCCACGTCAGCTACGGCCGGGCGGCGGTCGCCTTAGAGGCCACCCTCAGGCCGTGGCTGCGGACCCAGACGTCGGCCACGGCACATCCGCCAGCGGGCGAGGCCCGGTCCCGGTGGCATGGCCGTGGGACGGCGACCGCTGAGCATCGTCCCACGGCCACAATCCGGGCATCCGTCACGGGAAGGGCGTGACGTCGTGGACTTCCCTCCTAGCCCTGACGGCGGCTTCTATGGCTTCGCTCCGGTCGGCGGGACACCGCGCTGGCCCTGGGTCGCGCGGTTGCTCGCCTGCTTCGGTGAGCCGACTCCACCATCTGGGCACGAGGAGCTTGACCTGGACGATCCCGGCTCCTCTTCACTCCGGTGAGGCGCTACCGAACCGGCGGTCGTGTCTGCCACCCGGCCGCACGTACAACCCCTATCGTCACGAGGATGGAGACCACCGTCAGCTACACTGCGGACCCGACACTGCTGCGCGCGGCCAGGTTGGCCAAACTCATCGAGCAGTAGCGATGCCCGCGACGCAAACCTCACTCGTTGTCATCCGTGGCAACTCTGGTTCCGGGAAGACCACCCTGGCTAAAGCCATCCGTGAGGCGTACGGTCAGCGCGGGCTCGCGATCGTCAGCCAGGACGTCGTCCGCCGTGAGATGCTCCGCGAGCTGGACGTGCCCGGCGGGGTCAACATCGGCTTGATCAAGACAATTTGCCTCCATGCTCTCACTCACGGTCACCATGTGGTTCTGGAAGGGATCTTGACCGGCAGCCGCTACGGCGGGATGCTCGACGGCCTCAGGCGCGACCACCAGGGGCCGGCCACCTTCTTCTATATGGATGTGCCCTGGGAGGAGACCCTCCTCCGGCACGAGACGCGCCCCCAGCGATCCCAGTTCACTCCCCAGCAGATGGCCGAGTGGTTCAAGGAACGCGATCTCCTGCCCGGCGGATACGAGCACCTCCTGGACCACAGCCTGTCGGTCGAGGGCGCCACCCAACACATCCTCCAGACGTCGGGCTTGGCATCGACGCCAAGCGGGTCCCCTCGGCCGGGAGCTATGTGAGCTCACCGAGAAGGGGATGCGGCGCACGCGACAGGCTCGATCCGGGCGAGGCCCGTAGTGGTGCATTCGACCGGTGTGACGTTGCCACCCGCTGCTGTGCCGAACTGCGCCAACGCGGCAGTCGTCCTTGGTGCGCTGTGCTTACGTTCGAGTGCTGACCGAGCGGCTGGCGGAGATCGACGCGACCTGCCGAGCTCGCAAGCTCGGCAGGTGTTTGAGCAGCTCCTGCGCTGACCATTGCCCGCGGGGAGAGCTGGTGAGGTCCTGGGGACGACGACCGGGACCTCACCCGCTATCACGTAGGGCGCGCTGGTCTCGTGCCGGGTAGTCGGCCAGCATCTCGGCGGTGAGCAGGTGGATCGGCTGGGTGTCGTAGACGCAGGCCAGCAGGCGGAGCGTGGAGATGGAGGGGCGCCGGCCTGCCTGGGGCCAGATCTCGTGGTCATACAGGCGGGCTTCACGTAGCCCTGCTCCGGCGGTGCCGGCGAGCCGGTGAAATGCCTCGACCGTCTGGGTGGCGGTGAGTCCGGTGGCGTAACGGTGCAGGCGCAGCGGTGTGGCGGGGTGGTCGAGGGCGAGGATGAGGGCGATCTGGCTGGTCGTGAAGCCGTTCTGGCGCAGGTAGCGGCTGCGGCGTCGGCAGTCCAGCAGAGTTTGGTATCCGGTGCCTGACATGGCCTGACGTCCCTTCCGTTGGCGCGCGGGTGCGCGGTGGGCCCCTGTTCGGTCGGGGTTGGGGGACGGTAGCTGGGCTCTGTGGAGGGGCTCCAGTCTGGGTGCGGGGTAGTCGGCGTGCGTTTGGCGGTGGGGTTGTGCGCCGTGGTGATGGGATTGCCGCAGGCCGGGCCGGTGTGGGTTGCGGTTGGCGGGTTGGGGGTGTGATTCGGGCGCGGAGGTGGGTGATCGTGCTGGCCGATCCCGGCACCGGGCTGGGACGCCGACCGAAGGAGCACGCAGCATGGACACGCGTACGCAGCACACGAGCCTGGCCAAGCCGAGCAACCCTCTCACCCCGCCGACCATCCGCCTCCGGCAGGAGCCGCTTGCGGTGGAGGAGTTCCCGGACCTGGCACCAGGTCTGACGATGTCGACGTTCCGGGCGCGACAGCTCTGGGCCGGGATGGCGTGGCGGCGCGCCTTCCCTGGGCGAGGTGACCAGTCGGCTCTGGCTCGTCGGATGGTGGGCCAGTTGCTGGCGGACACCGTTCGGGTGGAGGACGCGGTGTGGGTGACGGCCGAGCTGGTCAGCAACGCGCTGCGGCACTCCGACTCGGGCCGGGAGCGAGGGGTCTTCGTGCTGGAGGTGCTGCTCGGGGCCGAGTCGGTGCGGATCGTGGTCTACGACCTGGGTGGCGGCCCTGTCCCGGACTTCTCGCGCGCGCCCGGCACGTTGCCGGAGGCGGCAGAAGGGGGCCGGGGCCTCGCCGGGGTCGCCAAGCTTGCGGCCAGGACCGGGGTGGTGGGTAACGAGGTGACAGGGCACGCGGTGTGGGCGGAACTCGTTCTCGCCGAGGTGGCGGCCGGACCTGCCTCGCACGACACGACGGCTGCTCACGCGACCGAGCATGATGCGGACGTGCCGGGGCCACGCTCCGTCCTGGATCTGCTTCCGGCCGATAGACCCGGCGCCAGCCGCCGAGAGGAGGGCGCTTGCCTGGACCCTTCCGCGGCTCTGTGGTAGGCGAGCTGAAGAAGAACGCGGACCAGGTGTCCGCGTACGGGCAGGAGCCGTGGGCGCGACACGCGCTCGCCGACCTGCGCCGCGGCTGGCCTGACTGGGCTTTCCTGGTGGTGCGGTACCGGTGGCTGGCGCTGCGCGGCAAGCAGGTGATGATCAGCGCGACCGGGCCACATGAGCTACAGCACGCCCTACCGCCCAGCCCGCCCGGGCCGAACCCTGCCGTGTCAGCCTCGTCGTCCGGTCCGGCTTCGCCCGGCTCCAACGAGCATCGGGTACCGGAGCCGAGCCTAGTACTGCCGACGCTAGCTGAGCTGCTGCAGGGGGCTCCCGGGGTGAGCTGGACGAGAGCGGCGAGTACGCCGCCGTCGGCATCAGCGTCCACACCCGGCGTGGGGCCATGCATGAGTGTGGCGGGTGGGGACGACGGCGAGGGTGCGGGGCTGAGCGGCCCGCTACCGGCCGACCCGCCGCCGTCGGGGGTGATGGCGGCGGAACGGTCGGTGACGGGCACGTGGGCGGTCACGGGGGCGGTTGCTGGTGTGGACGGGGCACGGGTGGCGTGGTGGCAGGGCGGGTGGTGGCCGTGGGGACGGGGCCGCTACCGTACGCGACCGCACTCGCGAGCCAGGGCAGGCGCTCGCCGGGCCCGTCACACCGAACCTGTGAACGAGGCCCGACGTCACGCTCGCCGTGCCCGGTCGAGATCCTCGGGGCTGGCTGGCGCCACCGCCGCCTGAGGGCCGGGGACCGGGGCCGCGTCCCGGCGCAGGGGCCGGGTCGGGCTTGACACCTGGCGCGCAGGTGGGCATTGATACCGGTCCGCCCGCCCGTCCGGTGCGAAGGGGGTGCTGGGCGGGCGGGTCTGGGGGTGGGTTCGCCTCGTGTTCGGGAGCGAGGCGAACTCACCGCATCTTCCCGGTCGGGGCGGGCTCTGGTCTGGTGGGGGTGAGAAATTAGGGGCAGATTTCCGTACTGGAAATAGGGGTAGCGTTCCGGTGTGCGGTTAAGATCGCTACCCCCACGAGGGGTCGTTTTCGCAGGTCTTCCCGGTTTCGGACAGCGCTTTGGGCGGCCCGACTCGTCTATTGACGACTCCTTTGAATATGTGTGCGCGCGTGTTCTCGCGACTGGCCGAGCTGCTGATCTCTCGATCTCCCTGCTTGTTTGCCTCCTGCCACCCTCGTTCCTGCCCGCCCGTCCGGTGCGGAGGGGGCTGGGTGGCTGCTGGGTGGTTGGTTGGCGGGGGTGTCGCGTTCGGGTGTTGCGGGTTTGGCGGGTGGGGTGTTGATCGGTGTTGCGTCCGGTGTCGCGTTTTGGTGTCGCGTTGGGTGTTGCCGCTGAGATCGCGACACCCTCTTACGTGTCATCTGTGCAGGTCACGCGGGTTTCGTCTGTTGCGCTGGCCGCCCCGAATCGCCTATAGGCGACTCCTTTTGAATATGTGTGCGCGTCCTCGTGGTGGCCAACACCGCCACCTTGGTGTTCCGTTCTTCCGCTTCTGCTTGTCCGCCTCGTTCTCTTCCCCCAGCAGTGGCCGGCTTGGTGGTGACCTCGTGGTGGACCTTGCCGTGAACGGCGAGAGGAAGCTCCGCCCGATGAGGTCACGTGGGTGCCTGCCGCAGGGCCCACCCCATCCCGCCCCGCTCCATCCCGCCGCGCGGCGGGGCGGGGCGGGGCCGGTTTGTGGGGCCGGGTGACCCGGGCGAACCGGCCGCGCGTGGGGCGCGCAGCGGGCCCCGGTGCCGCCTGTGGGGCGGTCACCGGGGCCCGTTGGATGCCCGGGGGAGGGGTCAGGTGGTGGCGGGTGTGGCGGGGCTGTCAGGTTCGTCCGTGGCGTCCGTGGCGTCCGTGGCGTCCGTGTGGTCCGTGTGGTCTGTGTGGTCTGTGGTGCGGTTGTGCGTGGTGGTGGGTGGGTGGATGGCGAGGTGGGTGGTGATCAGCTCGGCGACGTCGGTGGGTGGGGTGTCGGCGGGGATATGGGTGGTGGGGTAGGTGTCGTCGGGGGTGGTGCGGCCGAGGTAGGTCCAGCGGATGATGAGTTTTGGTGTGGGGGTGGCGGCGGGGCCGGGGTGGATCGGGACGATCACTTCGACGAGGTGGCCGTGGGGTGAGCGGTAGTCCTGACCGTAGGCGTCGTGGTGCACGGTGCGGGAGTGGGTGCCGTCGTAGTAGGTGCCCTGTGACTGGCGTTGGTAGCGGTGAGCCCTGAGGGCGCGGGTGTAGGGCAGGGTGAGGGGCATGTAGGCGGTGATGTCGTCGAGGCTGAGGTGGTAGTCGCCGAGGATGTCGGACATGTCGGCGGCGATGGTCTCGAAGTCGGGCTGTGCGGACGTGCACGTCTCGCATGTTCGGGCGTCGTCGCAGGTGTTGCACGGGCTGAGGGTGAACATTCGTTCGTGGAGGCAGATGTCCAGCAGGTGGCCGTCGTCGCCGTGTTCGGGGCGGGTGATGACGGGGTGGGCGTGGGTGTCGTTCCACATGATCGCCCAGCCGGGTCCGTGAGCGGCTAGGGCGCGGGCGTAGGCGGGTGTGATCGTGAGCCGCTGAGGGGTGGTGTCGGCGTCGGACAAGCCGGTGGCGTTGGGGGAGGGGTAGCGGCGGGCGGTGTGGGGGGTGAGCCCGGCGGCGGTGGCGATCAGGGCAGCGACGGCGGCGGGCGGGGTCTGACGCGGCACGGTCGCGGTGTAGGCGGATGCCGCGTCACCCCCCGTGCCCGTGCCGGTGCCGGGTGGGGTGGTGTTCGGCCCGGTGGTCGCGGGCGTGATGGTGATGGTTGTCGGTGTGATGGAGTCGCGGAAGTAGGGCATGGCCAGGGTGGCAGTGGCCCCGTTGGGCATCCGGTAGCGGGTGGCGATGTCTCCGGTGGCGGGGTCGATGTGGCTGAGTTGGTCGCCGTGGATGCCGTAGGGGCGTAGGGCGGCGCTGTAGGGGCCGCTGACGCTCATCTGCAACTCGATCTGTCGTCGGTCGTCCATGCGTTGGCGGGCGGTTTCGGCGAGGGTGGCGGCGATGCGGTCGAGGGTGCTCGGCGTGTCGGGCCGGGCATCGTTGGCCAGGGTGGTGGCGATCTGTTCCTGAGTGGTGATCTCCAGCAGGGTGCCGTGGTCGGCCATGTCGGCGGGCCCGATGAACATGTCCCGTCCGTCCCAGATCAGGGCGTGGCCGGGGCCGGTGGCGATCAGCCCTCGTAGGTGGGCGCCTTCCACCGTGCTGGAGGTGTTGGTGTTCGGTGTCATGCGGGTGTGCCCTTTCGTGTTGGCCCCGGGACGGCGCGGCGTGTTTATTCCGGTGCGGTGGTCCGGCGGTGTTTCCCGCCTAATTCCATGGACGCTCGATCCCGGTATTCATGTCAACCCGAACGGGTATTAATCTCGAAGTTCTCGCAGGCTGCTATCGGGCAATTGGGTATCGTCTCCCGTCGTCCGGTTTAATGCGTGAAGAGTCGGGCCGGCCGCGAATGTCAAGCCGCGCTTGCCGCCTTCTCGTGAGATGTTTGCGCAGATGAACGGCTGGTTTGTTAGGTCAGCCTCTCCAGTCGTTGGGGTTACATCATTGGTGGCCGGGGCGGCTTGCCAGCCGCGCTAATTGCGAGGGATGGTCGTGACGCAAACAAAGAAACACCGGCCCGCACCCGGGCCGGTAATTCGATCAGAAAGGGCGTCACACCATGGCTATTCACATCCCGGAAATGACCGCTACCGAATCCATTCCCGCCGCCACCGAAACCGCCGCCGCCATTCCCGCCACGGACGCGCCCGTGACGGGGCCTGACGGTCCGGACGCCGCCGCCCCGGCCACCGGTCCGGCCCTGGATGCGGATGGGCGTGTGGGGGCGGTGTGGGCGGCGCTGAGCGCCGAGCCCGGCGCGTCGGCCACGATGATCGGGGCGGCGGCCGGCCTGAGCCGGGTGGTGGCGGGCAAGATCCTCAACCTGCTCGAAGCCGACGGGCACGCCCGCCGCGAGCCGGGCGTCAGCGACGGCACGAAGGGGCGGGCGGCTGACCGGTGGTACCCAGCCACCAACACCGACAGCACCGGCGACACCGACGACTTGGCCGAGTCGACCGACACTACCAACGCGGCCGAGGCGTCCGCCCCGGACGCCGAGGCGCCGGACCCCGCGCCCGACACCGCGCCGGACGCGGACAGCCCGGACGCGGACGTGGTGCCCGCGCCGGATGAGGAGGTTCCCCCGTCCGGTATCGGCCCGGCCGACCCCGCCCCGGCCGATGACGCGGAGGACATGGCCGACGAGGCAATAGGTCAGGGCTCGGCCGTGACCGCCGACGATCTTGACTCGAACGCCGACGCCGACGCCGACGCCGACGCCGACGCCGATGAGCCGGAGTCGGAGCCGGTGGCGGATGACCCGGCGTGGGCGCGGGCGTGTGCCGAACTGTCGGAGCTGGCGGCGCTGTTCAGCGGGGTGATCACGGCGAAGGACGAGGGGAACGACGTGCTGGCGTTGGGGTCCCTGGAAATGGCCATGACGAAGGTCGCCTCAGCACACCGGGCCGCGCGGACGGCGCTGACCGGCACCGCCACCCCGGCCCGCCCGGTGGCGGGTGCCGGTGGCGGTGGCGGTGGGGGCGTGGGCGGTAGCACTCGGCCGGGTGCGTTGCGGGAACTCGTTCACGCGCACCTGATCGAACACCCCGGCAAAGAGTTCACCCCGCACGACATCAGCAAGGCGCTGGGCGGCCGTTCGTCCGGCGCGATCGCCAACGCCCTGGACCGGCTGGTCCAGCTCGGAGACGCGGTCCTGACGACGGAACGGCCCCGCCGCTTCGGACTCGCCCCCACCCCCACCCCCGCCCCCGCCGCCCCGGTCAACGCGCCCACCGGGGCCGCCCCGGCCAACCCGGCCGCCCCCGCCCCGGTCAGCGCATACGCCGTGACCCCGGCCCACCCCGACGCCACCGCCGATAGCGTGACGGCCGACCGACACGGCGGCTAAGCCGGGGCGCGGGCGGGCCGCCGTCCCCGTCCCGCCCGCCCTCGGCCCTGTGTAGCGAGCGGGACACCCCAACAGCCCCGCCCACACCCGTAGCCCGTGCCGGGCCCCGCCCCGGCCACCCCCGGGCACCACCAACCCGCCCGGCACGGCCCCGCCGCCGAGGGCACCCGGCCACGCGCCGGACGGGCACCCGTAAGCCCGCACAGATCACCGGCCTACCGGCCCGCACCGGGCCGGGGCCGGACCCCACCAACACCTCACGCGGCCATCGCGTCTGTTCCGCACGCCCCAATACCGCACCCACCCGCATCGCCGCATGTCGGCATGTCAGAAGGGAACCTCATCATGGCTCACGAGATCGAGACTTTCGCCAATGGTTCGGCTGGGTTCGCCGCCGCCGGGAAGCCCGGCTGGCATGGGCTCGGTTACACCGCGCCCGGTCCGATGACCGCCGAGGAACTGCTGTCGCGTTCGCATCTGGCCGGGTGGAACGTGCGCAAGGTGCCGGTCGGCCACGTGGCCGACCCCCTCACGGGTCAACAGGTCGTTACCGACGAAGACTTTCTGGTCGTCCGTACCAACCCGGTCGCCGGCCTGCCGGAGCGTCTGGGCCGGGTCGGGCGCGACTACCAGGTGTTGCAGAACGAGGACGTCACCGGGTTCCTGCAAACGCTGGTGGATGAGTCGGGGGCGGTCTTCGACACCGGCGGCTCGCTGAACAACGGACGCCGGGTGTTCGTCACCATGCGCCTGCCCGAACCGCTCATGGTCGGCGGGTTCGACCAGATCGACCTCTACCTGGCCGCGTTCTCCCGCCACGACGGCTGGGGCTCGTTTGCGACGGTTGCCACCCCGGTGCGGGTGGTGTGCGCCAACACCGGACGCGCCGCGTTGGCCAACCACGCCTCGAAGTTCACCCTCCGCCATACCGGCAACGTGACCGGGCGCATCGCCGAAGCCCGCGAAGCGCTGAAACTCACCTGGAAACACGGTCAGGCATTCGCCGCCGAAGCCGAGAAACTCCTCGCCGTTCCGATGGACGTGAAGGAGTTCCGGCAGTTCGCCACCCGCCTCCACCCCCTTCCCGCCGATGCCAAAGACCAGACCAAACGCGACCACGACCTCACCATGCGGGAACTGGAATACCTCTTCGCCCAAGCCCCGACCCAGGAGCCGATCCGCAACACCCGCTGGGCCGCCTACAACGCGGTGACCGAACGGCTCGATCACAAGAGCCCCGTCTTCGGCAGCCGCGACATCGCCACCGTCCGCGCCGAACGCGCCCTGCTCGATGACCACGACAATGCCAAGATCAAAGCCCGCGCCTTCCGGATGCTGGCCGCCGTCTGACCGGCCCGTCCGGTGCGGCCCTCACACGCGCGGGCCGTACCGGACCCCAACCCGGCGGATAGCCCGGCCCCGCGCCCCATATGGCCCGCCACACCCCCGGCACGGCGCTACCGGCCCCCGACCACACCCGGCCGCATGCCGCCCCGGACACGCGCCGGACCGGGGACACGTGCCCGGCTATGTCCGCCGCGACGCCTCCGCCCACCACCACCTCTGCCGCCCCGATCGTGAAGGAGATCATCGCCATGGGCCGACTCGAAGACCTCGCCGCCCAATACGCCGCCAACGCCCGCTACGACCTCAGCCAAGCCCTCGACCACATCACTTCCCTCGATGAGGAGGGCGAACTCGGCGACCACGACCTGGGCCGCATCGCCGACCGCTACCACCTGATGACCTGGTGGCAGAAGGTCACCGACCTCACCCACGGCAGCGAGGACACCGTCGACGGCGCAACCGCCATCTTGACCGTCCGCCAGCGCGCCCACCGCTACCTCCTCGAGGTAGGCGCCCGCACCCACGGCTCGGCCTTCGCCCTGGCCATGGCCGAATCACGCCGCACCGCCGCCCACACCTTCCTCAACGCCACCCGGCAACTCGCCGACGCCCTCACCCCACCACCCCCACCAGGCACCCACCCGGCCAAGCAGCCCGCCGAACATCCCACCGCCCACCCCGCACCCGCCGGACCCGGTCCCGGCCCCGGCGCATGGTCCGACCCGCCGGTCTTCTAACCCCGGCCGGAAGTCGCAGTCACCGCCCGCCCCACCCCGCCCGCCCGGATTGGGCGGGCAGGCCGGGGCGGGCCGTGGGCGGCGTCGCCCCCTAACCAGGCCCTCACCCCTCGCCAACCCATGTCACCGACGAAAGGAACACCACATGAACGACCTCTACCAACCCGGCCCCCTATCCCCACCCGGCAGGGCCGACAGCACAACCCCCACCCCCACCCCCCGCCCGGTCATCACCGACGGAACGGATGAGCGGGTACGGTACTCCTTCGATGAGCTGACCGCCCAGGAGATCACCGCCGCCCGGCGCGCCTGCTATACGGCGGCGGCCGAGGCCGTCGCCGTCCTGCAGAACGGGCGCAGGCTGGTCGGTGAGCAGGTGTTCGCCGCCGCCTACGCCCAAACCTTCCGCGCCTGGTGGGACCGGGTAGACCAAGAGATCACCACCAACAAGCTGAGCAGTGACCACGCGGTGCGGCGGGTGCGCTCCTGGGCCCGCCACCACCTGACCGGCGAGCCCCCGGCCCCGCAACCGGGCACCCTGTTCGATCACGGGCTCGCCCACGCCTCACGCCTGGCCGCCCGCGACTTCCTCCATGTCAGCGGCCGCCTCCTCACCCATCACCTCGCCGGGCCCGGCGAGGTAGCCGATCTCCCAGCACCGGGCACGCCGGTAGATCACCACCCCGACCCCGGCCATACGGCCGCATCCCCGGCCGCGTTCCCGGCACTGCCCCCGGCCACGCCGCAGACGGCGGACACGGAGGACGCGGCGTGAACGCGCTACCGACCGTGCCAGCGCCGCCCGGTGCTGACGTCACCACCCCACGAAAGGACTGCCCTATGCGCGATCACCCGCAGCACCCTCACGGCCCGAAACCCGACCCCGACCCCGACCCCAGCCCCGGCCCCGGCCTCGGCCTCGACTTCAGCACCGCAACCGCTCCCGCCCCAGGCACGACGCTGTCGGTGGAGGCGGTCATCGAGCAGGCCCGCACGATGCGGCGAGGTAACGCCGACGACCTCGCCCGACGGCTGGGCCGGGGCGAGCGGCTTTCCGCCGAGCAGCTCTACGAGACCCTGCGCAACCAGACGCTCGCAACGTGGTGGCTGCTGGTCGACCGCCACATCCACTACGCCCGAGGCGCCAGGGCCCTGGCCCCGGAGCAGACGGTGGCCAGGTTCGTCTCCTGGGTCAGCCCCTACCTCGAAGACGACACCGTCACGCCCGAAGTCACCCAATCCGTGCACATCCTCGGGCCGGGCCTCGAGCACGAGCTCGCCCTCGCCCACCTCGAACGGGCCATGGCTCTGATCCGGCGAGACGCAGCGCGAACCTTCCTCAGCCAGGTGAAGACACTCGCGCCGGCCCCCGCGCCACAGACACCTTCCAGCACCTCGACCGGCCAGGAGAAGACAGCATGAGCGACTGCACCACCACCGGCCAACCCGCCCCCAAGACCCCGGCCACCGCTGAAGCGGCGGCCCCGACCACGCCAGAACCCGGACCGGTGGACAGCTCCGAGGTGGAATGGTTCCAGATCCTGGCCTGGCGCTGGAACATCACCACCGCCAAACAACTCGCAAAGGACCGTGAACCGCAAGCCCGCCTCGACCCCGCAGCATGGAAGGCCATGCTCGGCGTGATCACCATCAACACCGAACACGCCGCGCGGGTGGACCTGACCGAACCGCTCATCGTGGCCCCGGTACCCAACGGCGGCATGCTGATCATCGACGGCTGGCACCGCCTCCACAAAGCCCTCAACACCGGCGTCACCGAACTCCAGGCGGTCATCCTCACCGCCGAGGAAGAGCTCGCCTGCCGCATCTTCGGCGGCGAACCCCACAACGACGACGGATACGACGAGTATGAAGAGTACGACGAAGACGAGCACGAGTGCGCGGAGGATGGCCTGGCTGACGCCTGAGCCGGTGATGTAGGGGGCATGCCCCGCCCAGCACAATCTCAGTGCGCTGGCCGGGGCATACCTCCTTCACCACCGGCTCGATCAGCAGGTCACGTGTCCGCGCCCCATGACGCGGAGATGCTACCCCGCTTGGACCAGAGGAGCCCGTACCTGCACGGCTTCTGGTGTTGAGGTTCGCCCCAGGTAGGGGTTTGCTCAAGGCCGGGGATAGAGTCGTGCGCCGTAGATCTCTGGGAACTCGCGCACGATCACTGCCACCGTCTGCTCGGGAGTCATCCCTGTGCCGTCGACGGCGAGGTAGCGATAGCCGTCCTGCTTGGCCGCGATCGTCGTGTCGACAGCGTCGAATTCGTCCACCCTGTCGCGCCACTCCTGTGTGGTCCGCTTGGCACGGGTGAGGCGCCGGTGCCGGCGTTCGTCTGGCTGCACGAGCAACTGGACCATGAACACCTCGTCGACCTCGGGGACGAGCTCGCGGAAGCGCAAGTAGTCATTGCGTGTTGTGAAGAAACTCCCAGTGATGACGTTCTCGAAGTCGGCAGCCCAGTAGTTGCGGACCAGGACGGCAACGTTGGCTCGAAGCAGTTGCCAGAACGCGTCGTCGAAGAGGCATGGATTGACTTGGCCCAGGTCTTCGGCATCGATCCGTGCGCCCTTCGGCGTGTGGGGCAACAGAGCACGGATGATCGTGGTCTTACCCGCGCCCTCTTGCCCCGAGATAAGGATCAGGCGACGGGCAGCAGGACGGCCTGGATGTGGGGTTTGATCGGAGCTAGTCACGATCTTCCACCTTTCCACGACAGCCATGGAGCCTGCGCCAGTCTGGGAAAACCAAGATCGGCGGGTACCTCGTAGAGATCCACGGGACAGGCGCTAGCTCCTGCCTCGGCCCGGGCGATGACCTCGTCGGTGACCGCCTGGGCGAGCGGGTGGCCGGGCGGGTAGGCGGGCGCCTGCTGCCTGGCCTCGGTGCTGTCGATGAGGCCGGGATCGGGGAGTAGCCGCGGCGGCTGGACGGCCAGGGCCCGTAGGACGGCCTCTCCGTGGTCGGTGCAGAGGGGTTTCAGTGGAGGCGTGCACGGCTCGGCCAGGAAGTATCGGCTGGCCACTGGAGGGGTGGGAGGCCTTGCCCGGAAGCTGTACAAAAGCGCTTTCACCTGCGAAAACGAGCGACTGGGTGAAGGTTGGTGAGGCAGTGTCCGGCCCGCGCATCGCGCCCGTGGACACCACGGCGAGGACCGCCGGTCAGGCCAGGGCGGGCCCGGCGCGGACCGGCATGACGCGACCTTTGCTTGACGTCGTGTCCGAACTCGGCCCCTGCGGCAGGTATTTAGCTAGGTGACAGGAGTGGGGGAGGTAGGTCAGCCGGACGCTGACCCACCTCCCCCTTTTCCTTTCTCTCTTCCCCCGCAGCGGGAAGGAGGGGCTTCGGGACGGGATGAGTCGCCCATCTGAGGAGGGTGGCTCCCCCGCGGGTGGGCTTCGTCCCGAAGCCTGTGGGGTCCGGCAGCAGTGCACGAGGGAGGGTGTGCGACTGCTGTCGGACGTCTGGACGATCGGGTGACGTTGACGAGGGTGGGCGGCCCCCCTCGGGTGGTCGCGGACCCGGACTTGCGCGACCTCCCGTTGTCGGGTGGGGAGCCGCCCGTGATGGCCTGGCGGGAGTCGGCGAGCACACCAGGCCATCACCCCTTTCTCTGGCTGGCGCAGAGGCTCGCGCCCTGGGCCGGCCGGTGGCTGCTCTCCGCTGGGGCGGGGAGCCCGAGCAGCCACCCTCCCCCCTTGCGGGGGAGGTGAGGGTCCGGTAGCGGCACCCGCGATGATCGGGAGCGTGCCGCTACCGGACGTTCATGGGCTCCTCCACGGGTGGGCGGTCCCTTTCGTGCCTTGCGGCCCCTGCCGCCGCGATCGCGCCAGCACGAGCAGGACCGCCCACCAGACGAGCGGGCGGAAGGGGAACCGCCCGATCGCCGTCGCAGGGGGTGGCCGACCGGACCTCCTCGGCCATCCGGCCGGCCACCCGAGGTGACCGCGTCCGCGGTTGCCTGCCAAGCCCGCGGTCACCCCTCTCCCCGGGAGAGCGCCCTGGCGGGTCTGCGCACCCGCCCCGGGCCGCCTCGACCCCGAGGAAGCCTTCAAACCCATCGCTTCTGGTTGAGGGGCGGCCCCTCCCCATCGCGGCGTCGGTGTTCGCGATGGGTCCCTCGACAGACAAGGGACCGCCCCCTCAGGCGACGACCGGCTCAGGCCGGGGGGACCCTCGCCATCGTCACCACGGCCGACCGCCTAGACCGGCCAGCCGCCGGTGACCACGCGTTCCACAGCACGCGATCACCTCGGACTCGGACAGGACACCGGTCACAGTCGCCCAACACCCGGCACCCTGCCCGAGAAGCCCTTCCTTCGGGTTGCCCTCACCCGCCCCGACCGCCGACCCGGGGATGTCACCGCCAGATACGACCCCGGACTGGACCGGAGCGGAGCAGAGCGGATGCGGGTGAGGGCGCTGCCACCCACAGCCCCCGCCCTACCTGGACAGGTCACCGTGGTGACAGGACTGGTGGCCGCCCATCCCTGGCCGCTGACGGCCACCACAGCGCCACCACGGGGCCGCGTCACGGGACGGACCGGATGCGCCCCCGCCCGGTGTGGTTCGTGACGGGTCGGACGGCGTGCGGGGCCGCTACCGCCAGCACCCGGCCCACGCGTTCGGCCGCGCGATCGGGGTGGACGACCTCGACGATCGGCGCTGCCCAGGACCACCAGAAGAACCAGTCGCCCTCCAGCGGCGAAGCCAGACACGACCTCGGCCAAGGCCGTGGCCTCCGGGTTGATCACCCGCAGACGCGGCAACCGGCCCTCCCCCGCCAGCAGTCGCGTGAGTAAGCCCCGCTCGCGCAACATTCGCTGCAGGTCGGTGAGGTAGACGGCGGCCTGGTCGGCTATCGCCGAGGGGACGGGCTCGGACATGGTCGACTCCGAGGACGGTCAGAAGAAACGGAGGGGGATACACGAGCGCGAAGGGCTGGGCGCGGACGTGGCGGTCGTCAGGCAGACGGCTGGTTCTGGCTCTGGTTCATGCGTCGTCGCCGCACGACGGAGGTCGCCCACACGACGGCCCCGACCAGACAGGCCGCGATCAGGCCGAGCACGGCCATCGAAACCGGACGGACCACCTCGGCCGGAGCCACCACGGCGAACACCGCGAAGAGCATGGTGAAGCCCAGCAACAGCCCGTTGACCAGCTTGTGACGGGACACGACAAACTCCATTCACGAACGAAAAGAGGGGGAGACACCGTGGCGGGACGGCCCGGATCTCAGGGGCCAAACAGTGAACGAGCGTTGGCAGCGCGGCGGCGGACCCGCCAGCGCTGACTGAGCACCAGCCCAAGAAAGAGGCCCGGCCCGCTGATGAGCACCGCGACCATCACCTGCGAGGGGATGCTGCGGGCACGGCGGTGATCCAGCCGACGCAGGCGGCTGTGACCAGGACCGGGGCGAGCCTGAGCAGGTGATGGCGGCGCATGACGGTTCTCCACCCTTTCTCGATAGCCCACACGAGCTTGAAGCGATGGAAGGTGCGGTTGGCTGGCTACACCGGGGTAAGGAACAGCTCCTTGATCTGCGCCGGGGTGGGGTCGGGCCCGGTCGCTGCATGCCAGGTAGAGAATGCCGACCGGCTGAAGTGGTCGTGTGGGTGGAAAGGCGTAGATCGCCATTGTCGCCTCGCTAACTCTCGATCATCAGATGTGCCCTCCTCAGGTGATCTGCCAGCACCCCGAGCTGGCCGAGCCGTACCGCTCTTCGCGCCGCGGACGACGGAGGCTCGGCCTGCTCCCAGTCCCGCGCGGGAATGCGGTCTCGAATCGCTGGCCCGAAGCTTTTGGGGTTGCCCCGGGTTCCGGGCCCGATTGCTGCCACCCACCATGTCTTGGTCACGCCGGGTGACGGACACCAATGGAACCCGCTGTCGGCCGTCCTGCGGAAGAGCGGCCCCAGAGCGTTGACCGCGCCCAAGGGCGCCCGGTAGGCGGACAGGGCGTTTGCAGGGCGTTTCCCGGTCAGGCTGGAAGCGGGGGTTGGAGGCGGCGCATGCTGTGTGGTCCCCTAACGCTGAGGGAGCGTGGCGTGGTGACCCACCAACCAGAACAGCGAAACCCTTCCCCCGAGGGCGAGCCGGTCAAGCAGTCCCGCCCCGGCCTGATCCAGGCACGGCTGCATCGTGGCCTGACCCAGGAACAAGCCGCCGAACACGTCGGCGTCTCCATCAGCACCTGGGCACGCTGGGAGCGCGGCACCCAGAACATCCGGCCCTACTACCGCAAAGTGCTGGCCGAACAGTGGGGCGCCAAACCGAATGAGGTGGACGCCTGGTTCCAGGTCACCGCATGCTCCTCCCTCACGCCGTGTGCCGAGATGGCCATAGGCGGGGCGGGACTGGTCGAGCCCATGCTTCACGCATCCAGCGTGGAGACGGCCAGGCAGTTGTGGAGGTTGGAAATGGACACATCACGCAGACACCTACTAGCCGCACTGCCGTTCATGCCCTCGCTATTGAGCGAATGGCTCGTGTCGTGGGCTTTTGACCCACCCGCTACCGCAGCTTCGGGTGGCGTACGGACCGAACAGACGGTCAGGCAGGTGGGGGCGGCGGATGTGGCGCGTGTCCGGGAGGCACGCCAGGCGTTCTCGCAGATGGATCACCAGTTCGGCGCCGGGCTGGTCCGCCCGGCTGTCACCGACTTTCTCGACTCCCAGCTCAGCGTCATGCTCGCCGGCACCTACAGCAACGACACCAGGGGCGAACTGTTGTCGGCCGCCTCCAGCATGACGCAGCTAGCCGGATGGATGGCCTACGACCTCGGCTATCACGGTCAAGCTCAACGCCACTACGGCCAAGCCCTCAACCTCGCCAAGGCAGCCGACGACCAGCTCATCGCAGCCTACGTACTCACAGCTTTGGCCCAGCAGGCATGCGACCTCGGGCACGGCCGGTGGGCGCTACGACTCGCGACAGCCGCTGGGGACGCGGGCCGCCGAGCAGACGCACCGCCCAAAGTGAAGGCACTGCTGATGCTGCGCCAAGCCCGAGCCGAGGCCGTCACCGCACAGACCGCAGACCAGCGCGGCGCCCACGCCCGCCGCCAGGTCGGTCTTCTCCTCAGCCAGGCTGAACGCCACTTCTCCCAAGGCCAGAGCGACCGTGACCCGCCCTGGAGCACCTCCCTCGGCCAGGCCGAGCTGGCCGCGGAAGCGGGCTACTGCTGGCAACGTGTAGGCGAACACCGCAAAGCCGCCGACCTCGCCGAGCAAGCATTGGCTGGATTCGGCACCAGCTACGCACGCTCCACGCAATTCAACCGCGTGCACGCCGCCCACGCCTACCTTGATCTCGGCGACCTCGACCACGCACTCTCCCTCGCCATCCCCGCCATCCCCGCAGCCAAAGAACTCACCTCCGCCCGCGCCGTCGCCCACATCCGCGACTTCGCCAGCCGGCTCACCCCGCACGCCCGCCTGACAGCCGTGCAGGACTTCAACGACATGCTGCACGACAGCCTCGCCAGCTAACCGACCACCAGACATGACCCCGGCCAAGACGCCACCCGCCGAGGCGGCATGCCGGATGCTGGGCCTGGACAGCACCGGCTTGAGGCTGCTGCATCTGCGCGCCAATGCCGTCTTCCATCTACCCGGGCCCAACGCGGTGCTACGGCTACGGCACGCGCCCGGCAACAACTCGATCACCGCCCGACTTCACACCGCCATCACCGTCACCCGCTGGCTCACCCAGCAAGGCTTCCCCACCATCACTCCGTTAGCCGTGGATCAACCGGTCAGTGTCGACGGCTGGCTGGCCACCGCCTGGAACTACGTCACCCAACCCACTCAAGCCGCACCCACACCCGAAGATCTCGGTGCCATCATGCGTGACCTTCATCGGATGCCTCAGCCGCCGGTCCCGCTTCCGCCTGTCCATCCGCTGGGCAGCCTGCAGGCAGACCTCATCCGCCTCGACCCGTCCTGCTCACCGGTCACTCCAGACCAACGGACCTGGCTGCTGAACCAATGCGCCCTCATAGAGGGCGCCCTACCCCCACTGATCATCGGGTTGGACCACGGGCTCCTCCACGGTGACATCCACCCCGGTAACCTCTTCGGCATCCCCGGCCGATGGCAACTCGGCGACTGGGACTCCATCAGCGACGGCCCCCACCTCCAAGACGCCATCCCCACTCTCATCGGGCACCACCGCTTCGGCCGTCCCCGCAGCCGCTGGCATCGCTTTTGCCGCGCCTACGGCCTCGATCCCGACATCGAAACCACGCCCGCCGCCCGCCTCCTGCTCGCGGCCAGAGAACTACGCTCCCTCGCCGCCTACATCCGCGCCGCCGACCACCCCGCCACCCGCGCAGAGTTGCACCACCGGCTTCGCTCACTCATGGACAACGAACCCCATACCTGGAAGCCCATCTGAACATGCTCGACGGTTCTCTTGGCATGAACGACATCGAAGCAGCCCCGCGGGTCGTGGTGCCGTCACCGTCGCACCCGCAGTGGCCATCTGTGATGCTTCGAATCGCATCTACTACAGAGGGCAAGAGAGCCTTGCCGTGCACATCGGAGCACATGCACCACCGGCTAACCGTGTATGCCAGATCGGCCAGCAGTCATATGACGATTCCGTGTGCACGACTCCGATATCGCCTAGCCTCGGGCTGTCCATGCGAGGCAGCATTAATCATCGCCATACCCGAAGCTCGCACGTTCCACGTCAGGATGTGTCAAGCACTCTAAAGCTCCAGCAATTTCCCCAAAGAGGGCTGTCCGATCTCGTGCTTCTCGGCCGGTATTTAGATAAGTGACAGGGTCAATTTCCTATCACGCAGGAGTGCCTTGAACGTACAGCTCCGACGCACGACGCATGCGGCATGAGCGCGGCCAACCACGGACTTGACATCCCGGCCGGAGGTAGGGATCGATCATCCCTACCCCTGACGGCCTGGGAATCCCGCGCCACACCCGGTGAGCGCGCGGCCCACCAGGACTCCGTGACGGAGGCAAGGGCCTCGGACTCCGAGAACACGTCTCGCCGAAAGCCGACGTCTCTGCTGCGAACCGTCATCCAGTTCGACCTGGTCGACGGAGAAGCCGGTGATCGACTTCACCATCACCAGGCAATCGTGATCATGGAGGTTCTGGAATGCCTGGCGGCACGCAACATCCCGCACCCTTCCCTCTCGACGACCTCAGAGCCGGATCGAGAGGACGAACTGCCCGCCTGACCGGGCAACTCGATGGCCCCCTTCTGGTCGCCTTCGCCGGCCGTACCTCCACCGAGGACCAGCAGGATCCTACGCTTTCCATTCCGCGCCAACTGAGCGCCTGCCGGTCTGCGCTGCCAGGGCAGGCGATCATCGTCGCGCACTTCTACGACGTAGAGTCCGGCCGATTGGACCTCAGCGCACGAGGTCAAGGCCGCGGTCATGAGCGCTTCTCCATCCCGGTCCCGCGCGATGGCGGTATTCAGGACCTGCTGGCAGAGGCCGCGCGGCCCGACCGCCGGTTCAACGCGGTGATCTGTGAATCCATCGAACGCATCGCCCGCCGTACCTACATCACCACTCAGATCGAGAACCAGCTCGAACAGCTCGGCGTTCACCTGATGTGCTCGGACGAGCCCATCATCCTGGGTGGCAAGCGCGCATCGCAGATCCTCACGCGCCGCGTCAAGCAGGGTGTTGCCGAGTGGTACGTCCTGGAACTGCTCGAGAAGTCCTGGGGCGGATTCGAGACCCACACCGAACAGGGTTTCAACGTCGGCAAGCCCTGCTACGGCTACGCCGCCGACAAGATTCCCCACCCCGTCCCAGCCCGTCGTGCCGAGGGCCGCACCAAACACCGCCTGATCCCGGACCCCGTTCGTGGTCCCGTGGTCACTTACATCTTCTACTTGCGGGTGGTTGAGCGGCTCGCCTACAAGCAGATCGCCGAGCGGCTCAATCAGGATCTAGACCGTTACCCGCCCCCCACCCCGGTCGACCCCGCCCGGGCCCGTGGCTACTGGGCGGTCAGCTCTGTCCGCGAGATCCTCATCAACCCCAAGTACACCGGTTACATGGTGTGGAATCGCCGGGCGACCAAGAAGGGCGGATCCTGCAACCCTCCCGAGGCTTGGGTGTGGTCTCCGCATCCGACGCATGAGCCGCTCGTCACCAAGGAGGTCTTTCTGGCTGCGCAGAAGGTCGCTGCTACCAAGGAGCGTTCTCGAAGTGGCGCGGGGCCCAATACCGCTCACCCGCTGACCCGCCGGTCCTACCCGTTGCGCTCCCACGTCTTCTGCAGTGACTGCAGGCGTCGTATGTTCGGCAAGACCCGAACCCCCTACAGTTACTTCGCCTGTGCACCCGCGCCGGGCTATCGCCCCGAGGGGCACCCTGCCACGATCTACGTTCGCGAGGACCTGCTCCTGGATGGGGTCAGCGATTTCTTCGCCAGGCGGATCTTCGGTGCCGCCCGCGCGGTCTACCGCGACCGTGCTCGAACCGACAACGAAGATTCCGCGGCCGTTGAGCATCAGGCCAAGATTGACGCGCTCAGTCGCTCGGTTGCCGAGATCGACACCCGTCGGACGCGTCTTGTCCGCACCTTGGAGATGACCGATGACCCTACCGGCGCTCTCGTCCATGACGTTCAGACCCGGGCCGCCGAACTCGCTGAGGAGCGGGCGGCGAAGCATCGAGAACTCCACAACCTCGAACTGACCCGGCCGACGCTGAGCGAACCGGCGTTGCTGGATGAGATCCCGGTCGCAGCCATCGACTTGTCCTTGATGCCAGAGGCCATCATGCGGCGCCTTTTCGACGCCTTTCGGCTGGAGATCTACTACGACAAACCGACCAACACCGCGACGTGCAAGGTAGCGATCACCAGCGACACCTTGGGCGCGATACGGCACGCTGCGGGCGCTGCTCTCGCGATCGAGGGGAACAACGAAGAGGCAACCCCGATGGAGTTGCCCACGTGTGATGTGCCCCCGGCAGGATTCGAACCTGCGGCACCCGCTTTAGGAGAGCGGTGCTCTATCCCCTGAGCTACGGAGGCGGACGCCGACAAGCCTAGCGAAGTCTGGGACCGCATGGGTCACTGGACTGGGGGTGAGTTGCCGGGCGTGGTGGGGTCAGTACTGGGGTGGGGTGTGGCAAAGGGATCGTAAGCGATCCCCGTCCCGATCATGGCGGATGGATAGCGTTGGTCGGGTGACGAACAGGGGACGTAAACAAAGGCCCACCGTGCTGTTGGCCGCGCTGCTGGCTCCGGCGATCCTTGCCGGCGGGCTGATGGTGGGGGAGGGGTACGACGACGACGGCGAGGGGCGGGCTGTTGTCGACGTGGTGCCTCCGGACGTGGGGCTGGCGTTTGAGCCGGTCTACGTGCCTGCGCCGGCTCGGGCGGATCTGGTGTACGAGGGGAGCGTGCCTGCGCCGCGGAGGCCGAAGGAGCGGGTGCGGGTGGTGGATGTGCCTTCTGTGTTGCCGTCCGCCGAGGAGCGGGTGCGGGTGGTGCGGAAGGAAGACCCGGCGCCGGTTCGGGAGAGGGAGAGCGGGTGTCCGGGGGAGTGGGAGGAGACCTGGCTCTGGGAGTTGTGCCGGGAGCATGAGAGGGCTCCGGCCTGACGGGGGACGGATGGTGAGGTCCCGCCGGTCTGCGTGGAAAGGGGTACGAGGAGCTCCAGGTTGGGTCAAGCGGGTTGAGGCGCCGGGTGTACGGCTTGTGAACTGGGGACGGCGGGGCGGGGATGCGGGTTAAAAACCCTAAACGGGATATAGCGGCTCTCCGGAGTTGGGTCCGGGCACTCGGAGGGCTGTAGTAACGTGCGTGCCTGACCAAGGTAACGAGTGTGCAAACGGAGGAGTCGAGCGTGCCAACTCCTCGATCAGCGGGCCTGATCGCGGTCGTCGTGGCGATGACTTCACTGTTCGCACCTCCGGTTCAAGCTGAGGCCCCGGCTGAGGCCCCTACGGCGGTGGCCGTGGATCCGGGGAGCCTTACCGAGTTGCGCAAGGAGGCCGAGAAGTCGGCCAAGGAGCTTGAGGACGCCACCAAGGCGCTGGAGCAGCGGCGAACGAAGATCGCTGCTCAGGAGAAGGAGCTCAAGACCAAGCTGCAGGCTCTCGACCAGGCGGAGAGCCAGCTCGCCGAGGTACGCAAGCCGGTCTCTCGGTTGGCGGAGCTGTTCTATCAGCAGCCGATCGGTGGGGATGGGCTGATTCCGTTCCTGTCGGGCGATGCCGGGGTCGGGACGCTCCGGGCGATGAGTGACGCCAACCAGATCGTCGCGGTACGGCAACTGGCCGTGGAGCAGACCAGCCGCCTCTACCAGGAGACCGAACGGCTGGCCGCCGAGGCCCAGGAACTGCGGGCCGGGAACCTGCTGGCCGAGGCGCAGATGGCGGCCGAGATCGACACCCTTCGGCAGCGGTCGGACAAGGTCGTGAAGTCGTTGACCACGGCGCTGGTGAAGATGGGCATCAAGATCGACAAGGTGGGGCGGGCGGCGCTGGCCTGCAATCCGCTGCGGATCACCGCCGCCGGCGACTATCCCAACGGGCTGATTCCGCGGACGTTCCTGTGCCCGCTGCAGCAGCGCGGGCACATGTTGCGGGCCGATGCGGCCATCGCGTTCGTCAGTCTCAACGAGGCTTATCGCAAGCAGTTCGGGCGGCAGATCTGCGTGACCGACGCCTATCGGAGCCTGTCCGAGCAGCAGTCCGTCTATTACCGGCGGCCGGGGTTCGCGGCGGTGCCGGGGCGGAGCAACCACGGGTTCGGGCTGGCGGTCGACCTGTGCGGAGGGGTGGAGCGCTTCCGGTCGGCCGAGTTCAACTGGCTGGAGAAGAACGGCAAGCGATACGGGTGGTTCCACCCCGACTGGGCTTACAGCAGTCCGTTCGAGCCCTGGCACTGGGAGTACGATCCCAAGAGCGACTCGCTGATCTAGGCGGACGTGAGCTCCGAGGTGCAGGCCGGGCAGCGCTTGGCGGCCTTCGGGATCTCCGTGAGGCACTGCGGGCAGTCGTGGTGCGTCGCCTCCTCGCCGGCCGCCAGGCGGTCCTTGTACGACGTGTACGGCCGGACGATCAGGAAGTAGACGACACCGGCGACCAGCAGGAACGCGATCAGCGCGTTGATGAAGTTGCCGTAGTTGAAGCTCGACTGCCCGACCGTGAACTTCAGGGTGGAGAAGTCGGGCATCCCGCCGAAGGCCGAGATCAGCGGGGTCAGCAGGTCGGCCACGAACGAGTTGACGATGGCGGTGAAGGCCGCGCCGATGACGACCGCGACGGCCAGGTCGATCACGTTCCCCTGCATGAGGAACTTCTTGAATCCGTTCATGGGCAGGGATCGTAGTCCAATGATTACGCAGTGTGAGGCTTGAGGATGACGGAGAGTCGTCCGCCGGACTGCGCGGCGGCGAGCTGGGCGGCCTGGGTGGTCGTGGTGGCCAGCACGATGAGGGCGCCCTGGTCGTCCTTCGAGCTCGGGGTCGACAGGACGGTGACGTCGTCGGCCACCAACTGGGCCGACTGACCCTCCCATGCGGCCAGTACGCCGATCGTCGCCCCGGGCCTGACGAGCCGGGCGGCGTCCGGATCGGCGATGCGGACGGGTGCGGCCACGAGGCCGGGCGGCAGCCGTACCGGATGGAGGAGGCGGACGTCGGTCAGAGGCTCGCCGCGGCGCATCGGGGCGGCGAGCACGCCGTCGGCGGGCGGTGCGCGCAGGGCGCCGTCGGGAGGTGCGTTGAGCGGGGCCAGGCGGAGGTCGCCCGGGCGCAGCGTGCCGGGGGAGAGGTCGCGGGCGGCCACCAGCACGGGGGTGCCGGGGTCGGGGAGCAGTGCCAACAGGGCGGCGTGGGTCGCGGCGGCGGCCAGGAGGGCGGCGGTCAGGCGGCGTTTCATGGCAGCTCGAAGGGGAGTTTGATGCCGTCGAGGGCGGAGCCGCAGGTGCAGGTGCGCTCCTCGGGGAGGGCCTGGACGGTGTCGGCGACGAGGGTGCGCATGCGGGCGACGTTCTGGGCGAAGAAGGCGAGGACCTCGTCGTGCGTGACGCCCTCGCCCGCCTCGACTCCGGCGTCGAGATCGGTGACCAGCGACAACGACGTGTAGCAGAGGGCCAGCTCTCTGGCCAGGATCGACTCGGGGAAGCCGGTCATGCCGACGATGGTCCAGTCGTTCGCGGCGAACCAGCGCGACTCGGCGCGGGTGGAGAAGCGCGGGCCCTCGATGACGACGAGCGTGCCGCCGTCGACGGTGTTCCACTCTCCCGCGCGGGCCGAGGACACCGCCACCGCGCGGCCGGAGGGGCAGTAGGGGTCGGCGAAGGACACGTGTACGGCCCCGCCCATGTCGTAATACGTCTGCACGCGACCGGAGGTGCGATCGACGATCTGGTCGGGGACCACGATCGTGCCGGGCCCGTGCTCGGCCTTCAGCGAGCCGACCGCGCTCGGCGCGAGCACCTGGCGGACCCCGAGCGAGCGCAACGCCCAGAGGTTGGCCCGGTACGGGATGCGATGGGGTGGAAAGCGGTGGTCGCGCCCATGCCTGGGGATGAACGCGACCGTCCGCGAGCCGATGCGGCCGACGGTGACGACGTCGCTGGGTGGTCCGTAGGGCGTCGTGAGGGTGATCTCCTCCGCGTCGTCGAGCAGGGAGTAGAAGCCGGAACCGCCGATGACGCCGATGTCTGCACGCATGCCGCAGAGATTAGCGGGCGGGGTTGGGGGATGGGTGGGGCAGAGCGGCGTTCTGTGGACGGTGGGGAGGCTGTGGACGAAGCGACTCCGATAAGTAGTCGAAAGACTACACACAGTACGATCTAGATATGCGGCAAAAGGGGCTGGGCCTCATCATCATCGCGCTCATGCTGGGCATGCTGCTGGCGGCGCTGGATCAGACGATCGTGTCCACCGCGCTGCCGACGATCGTGAGCGACCTCGGCGGGCTGGAGCAGCTCTCGTGGGTGGTCACGGGGTACATGCTGGCCAGCACGGTCTCCACGCCGCTGTGGGGCAAGCTCGGCGACCAGTACGGCCGCAGGGGGCTGTTCATCGGGGCGATCGTCATCTTCCTCATCGGATCCGCGCTCTGCGGGCTGAGTCAGAACATGGGCCAGCTCATCCTGTTCCGCTCCGTGCAGGGGCTCGGCGGCGGCGGACTCATGGTGCTGGCGCAGGCGATCGTGGGCGACGTCGTCCCGGCCCGCGAACGCGGCCGTTACCAGGGGTTCTTCGGCGCGGTCTTCGCCGTCTCCAGCATCATCGGGCCGCTGCTCGGCGGTCTGTTCGTGGACCATCTGTCCTGGCACTGGGTCTTCTACATCAACCTGCCGGTCGGCGCGGTGGCGCTGTTCGTGATCATCGCGGTCCTGCCCGGCCACGAGAGCAGGACCAAGCACAAGATCGACTATGCGGGTGTGGTGACGATTGGCGGCGCCACCAGTTGCCTGGTCCTGATCGCGACGTGGGCGGGCACCGTGTACGCCTGGACGAGTCCGCAAATAGCCGGTCTCGCCCTGGGCGCCCTCGCGCTGCTCATCCTCGGATATGTCGCGGAACGGCGGGCGGCCGAGCCCATCATGCCCCTCAAGCTGTTCCGGCTCCGGGCGTTCACGATGTCGTCGATCGTGGGGTTCGTGGTGGGTTTCGGGATGTTCGGCGCCCTGACCTATCTGCCCCTCTATCTGCAGACGGTCCACGGCGTCAGCGCCACGCTGTCCGGGGTTCACCTGCTCCCGATGATGGCCGGAATGCTGTCAATGTCCATCATCAGCGGACAAATCATCTCCCGCACCGGCAAGTACCGATATTTCCCGATCGCGGGCACCTTCATCGCCACCATCGGCATGTTCATGCTCTCCCGCCTGACCGAGACCAGCAGCACCCTGGTCATGAGCGTCGACCTGCTCGTCCTCGGAGTCGGCTTGGGCATGACCATGCAGGTCCTGGTCATCGTGGTGCAGAACGCCGTCGACTTCCAGGATCTCGGCGTCGCCACCTCGGGCGCCACGTTCTTCCGCTCGATCGGCGGCTCCTTCGGCGTCGCCACGCTGGGCGCGGTCTTCACCGGCAGGCTCAATGCCGACATGTCAGAACTCGTGGCGAAAACCCCTCTGCCGCCCGGCGTGGACCCGGCGAACATCCAGAAGGACCCCACACTCATCCAGAAGCTGCCAGAGCCCCTGGCGCAGGACTTTCTCCACGTCTACGCCGACGCGATCGCCCACGTCTTCCTGGTGGGCACGCCCATCCTGTTCGTGGCGTTCGTGCTGTCCTGGTTCATCCCGGAACAGCACCTGCGCGAGACCACCAAGGCCATGGACTACGGCGAGGGCATGGGCGCGACCTCCGCCGAGCGCACCTCGCTCGCGGAGGTCGAAAGAGGTCTGGTACGGCTGGCCGACACCGACCTGCGTAAGGACTACTACGTACGCCTGGGTCAGTTGGCAGGGCTGTCCGACCTGCCTCCCCAGAGCGTCTGGGTGATCGCCAGGCTGGGCGGAGAAGGCTGGGTCAAGGCCGCCGACCTGGCCGAACGGGCGCACGTCAGCAGGAGCGAAGGCCGGCCGTACGTGGACAGGCTGACCGAGCGCGGACTGGTCACGCGCTCGTCCGACGGCGACTCGCTACGGCTGACCGAGCAAGGCGACGCGGCGGCCGAGCGGCTCCTGGAGCAGGCCAAGGCCGGTTTGGGCAGGCTGGTCGCCGACTGGGGCCCGAGTCCGCAACTGCGGCAACTGTGCGAGCGGATCGCGCCCGAGTTGCTCGGCGCGGACGCCGACCGGCCGGGCTGATCAGCTTGACGCGGCGGCCGGCGTGGAGGACTTCTCGGAGGAGGACGACGACGTCGAGGTTGACGGCGTGGCGGTCTTCTCCGGGGTGGTGGACGCGGGCTTCGTGGTGGAGCTCGTGGACGACGAGCGGCTGTCGGTCTTGTAGAAGCCCGACCCCTTGAACACGATCGCTGCGGCCGAGAACACCTTGCGCAGTTTGCCCTCGCAGTTCGGGCAGACGGTCAGCGCGTCATCGGAGAACTTCTGAACGACCTCGAGAGGCTGCCCGCAGTCGTTGCAGACGTACTGGTACGTGGGCACGCATTCCTCCTCTGGATTGGCACTCGACCGTGGCGACTGCTAATGCTAACCGATGGGGTCAAACTTTCATTCCAGACCCCGCTCGCCGTACCATCCCGCGAGCTTGCCGCGGCGGCTTACGGCCCGCAGACGCAGTTCGACCTGTTCGCGGCAACTCGCGGTGGTCACGACGAGCAACTGGTCCTCCGCCCTGATGCGGGTGGTGGTGGCGGGTACGAACGATTTGCCCTCACGCACGATCAGCGTGACCTGGGCGCCGGCCGGGAGCCGTAGCTCGAAGATCTCCACGCCGTGGAGCTGGGAGCCCGGCGGCACCTTGACCTGCAGAAGGTCGGCGTTGAGCTCCTCCAGCGGCGCCGACTCCACCTCCAGGTCGTGCACCTCGCCCGGCGCGCTCACCCCCAGAATCCGCGCCACGAACGGCAGCGTCGGCCCCTGGAGCAGCGTGAACACCATCACGATGACGAACACCTGGTTGAAGATGTCCTCCGACCCCTTGACCTCGGCCGCCCAGGGGATGGTCGCGAGCACGATCGGCACCGCCCCGCGCAGCCCCGCCCACGACAGGAACGCCTGCTCGCGCAGACCGGTCCTGCCCAGGCGCGCGAGCCTGGCCAGCAGCGCCGAGATCATGACCGAGAGCGGCCTGGCCAGCAGCACCAGGACCGTTCCCGCGATGAGGCCGGGCACGACCGCCTTGGGCATCTCGCCGGGGCTGGCCAGCAGGCCGAGCATGACGAACAGCAGGATCTGCGCCAGCCACGCCGCGCCCTCCGCGAAACCCCTGGTCGCGGCCCTGTGGGGGAGCCGGGCGTTGCCGAGGATCAGCGCGGTCAGGTAAACGGCCAAAAACCCAGAACCATGCAGATGTACGGCACCGCCGTACGCCAGGAAGGTGAGGGCGAGGACCGCGAGCGGATAGAGGCCGGAGGCGGCCAGCGCGACGTGACGCAGCGCCAAGGCCCCGAGGGGGCCGACGGCCAGGGCGACCACGGCGCCGATGAACAGCTCGATCGCGGTCATGAGCACGAACTCGCCCGGACCGGGGATGGGCTTGGCGACGCTGCTGAGCAGCACGACCGCGATGACCGTGGGGGCGTCGTTGAAGCCGGACTCGGCTTCCAGGATGCCGCCGAGGCGCGGCGGCAGCGGCAGGCGGCGCAGGACGGAGAAGACGGCGGCGGCGTCGGTGGAGGCCAGGACCGCGCCCAGGATCAGGGCGGCCCGCCAGTCGTAGCCGAGCAGGCCCGCGACGGCGAGCGCGACGACCATGATGCTCACGGCCACGCCCACGGTGGCCAGGAGGAGCGCGAGGGGCACGGCCTTGCGGACGTGGTTCCAGTTGGTGGTCAGACCGCCTTCGGCCAGGATCACCGCCAGCGCCGTGAGGCCGATGTGCTTGGCCAGGTTGGGGTCGTCGAACTGGATGCCGAAGCCGCTCTCGCCCAGCACCAGGCCGAAGCCGAGGAACAGCAGCAGGCTCGGCAGCCCGCTGCGGTGGGCGACGCGGACGGAGGCGATGGCGGCGATGAAGACCGCACCGCCGAGAAGGAGCCAGAACTCGACGGTCACCTGGCCCCCTCTCTCTTTGTAGTCACATAAGCCTAGTGAGTCCCATAGGAGTCACCGCATAACGGACCCGCTCGTCGTGGCCCTCGGCGGGGACGCCGTCGATCAGTTCCCCGTCGTGCAGCAGGGCGACCACGGGGACGTTCGGCCCGACCCTGGCCAGGGCTCTGTCGTAGGAGCCGCCGCCGCGCCCGAGTCGTACGCCGGTCCTGGCGTCGACGGCGAGAGCCGGGACGATCACCAGGGCGGCGGTACGGATCGCGTCGACGCCGCGCCGGGTGTCTATGGGCTCCATGATCCCGGATCGTCCCGGTGCGAGGGTATCTGGGCCGTCGTATACCGCCCAGTCCAGATCGTCATCATCTTTGTGCACAGGCAAGATCACTGTGGCGCCGTGTTTCCACAGGGCGAAGACAAGCCCGTGCGTGTCCGGCTCGCTTCCGATAGACCAGTAGCACGCCACCAGCCCCGCCATCTGGACCCAGGGCTGATCAAGGAGGGTTTCCCGGATGCTTGTCGCGTTTGCCCTGCGTTGTTCGGGCGAGAGGGAGGTACGCGCCTCGATCAGCTCGCGGCGCAGCTTCATCTTGTCCACAGGTACCTCCACTAGGGTCTACTCATGGCTGACTTCGACCCTGTGACGAAAGCCGTGGTGCCCGCCGCGGGTCTGGGCACCCGGTTCCTCCCGGCGACCAAGGCGACACCCAAAGAGATGCTGCCCATCGTCGACAAGCCCGCGATCCAGTATGTCGTCGAGGAGGCCGCCTCCGCCGGACTCCTCGACGTCCTCATGGTCACCGGGAAGAACAAGCGGTCGATCGAGGATCACTTCGACCGTGCCTTCGAACTGGAGGAGGTGCTCGAAGCCAAGGGCGACGAGCACCGGTTGTCCCAGGTCCGTGAGCCAGCCTCGCTGGCGACCCTCCACTACGTGCGGCAGGGCGAGCCGAAGGGGCTCGGCCACGCCGTGCTCTGCGCCAAGCAGCACGTCGGCGACCACCCCTTCGCCTGCCTGCTGGGCGACGACCTGATCGACTACCGCGACGAGCTGCTCAAACGCATGATCGAGGTACGCGGCACCTACGGCGGCAGCGTGATCGCGCTCATGGAGGTCCCCAAGGAGCAGGTCTCCCTGTACGGCGTGGCCACCATCCAGGCCACCGACGAGGACGACGTGGTCAAGGTGACCGACCTGGTGGAGAAGCCGCCGGTCGAGGAGGCGCCGTCCAACTGGGCGATCATCGGCCGCTACGTCATCGACCCGGCCGTCTTCGAGGTGCTGGAGAACACCCCGCCCGGCCGCGGCGGCGAGATCCAGCTCACCGATGCCCTGCGCACGCTGGCCGGGCGGTCCAGCTCGGAGGGCGGCCCCGTGCACGGCGTGCTGTTCCGCGGTCGCCGCTACGACACCGGTGACAAGCTCGACTACCTGCGCACGGTGGTGAAGTTCGCCGCCGACCGCCCCGACCTGGCCCCCGAGTTCGTTCCGTGGTTGCGGGAGTTCCTTCGTGAAATCGGTTGACGCGCACCTGGCCGAGATTTTGGCCACGGTACGCACGCTGGCGCCGCTCGAGATGGAGCTCGAGCGGTCGCTGGGCACCACGCTGGCTGAGGAGGTCGTCTCGCCGGTGCCGCTGCCGCCGTTCGACAACTCGGCCATGGACGGCTATGCCGTACGCGCGGCCGACCTGGCGGCGATCCCGGTCACGCTGCCGGTGATCGACGACGTGGCGGCGGGGTCCGACGAACTGCGTGCCGTCGGGCCTGGTCACGCGGTGCGCATCATGACCGGCGCGCCGGTTCCGGCCGGGGCCGACACCGTCGTACCGGTGGAGTGGACCGACGGCGGCACCGCGACGGTCACGATCAACCAGGCCGCGCCCGCGGGCAACGCCATCCGCCGGGCCGGCGAGGACGTGCCGGCCGGCGAGGTCGTGCTGCGCCCCGGCACGGTGATCGGGCCCGCGCAGCTCGGCATCGTCGCCGGCGTCGGCCGCCGCAGGGTGTGGGTGCGCCCGCGTCCGCGCGTGGTCGTGCTCTCGACCGGCGCGGAGCTGGTCGAGCCGGGACTCCCGCTCGGCCCCGGCCAGATCTGGGACTCCAACAGCTTCACCCTCACCGCCGCCGTACGCGAGAACGGCGGCGACGGCTACCGCGCCGCGACCGTGGGCGACGACCCGGCCAAGTTCCTGGAGCAGCTCGACGCCCAGCTCGTGCGCGCCGACGCGATCATCACCAGCGGCGGCGTCTCGATGGGCGCCTACGAGCCGGTCAAGGAGGCCCTCGCGCCGCTCGGCACGGTCCGGTTCGAGAAGGTCGCGATGCAGCCCGGCATGCCGCAGGGCTTCGGCGTGGTGGGCGAGGACCAGGTCCCGATCTTCGCGCTGCCCGGCAATCCGGTCTCGTCCTTCGTCTCCTTCATGCTTTTCGTACGGCCGGCGCTGCGGAAGATGCGCGGACTGCCGGCCGGGGCGCCCGAGACACTGACCGCGCACGTGCTCGGGCCGCTGCGTTCGCCCGCGGGCCGGCGCTCCTACCTGCGCGGCGTGCTGTCCGGCGACGGGACCGTGAGCCCGGTACGCGGCCAGGGTTCCCACCAGCTCGCGGCGCTGGCCTCGGCCAACGCCCTCATCCAGGTGCCCGAGGACGTCACCGACGTACCCGCGGGCGCTTCTGTGCAGGTGATCAGGCTATGAGCTTCACCCATCTCGACGAGTCGGGCGCCGCCCGCATGGTCGACGTCTCGGCCAAGGACGTCGGCGCCCGGACCGCCACCGCGACCGGCCGCGTACTGCTGTCCGGCGAGGCCGTGGCGCTGCTGCGCTCCGGCGAGGTGCCCAAGGGCGACGCGCTGGGCGTGGCGCGGATCGCCGGCATCATGGGCGCCAAGCGCACGCCCGACCTCATCCCGCTGTGCCATCCGATCGCGCTGCACGGGGTGAAGGTCACGCTCGACATCGTGGACGAGGGCGTGGACATCACCTGCGTCGTCAAGACGGCCGACCGCACGGGCGTGGAGATGGAGGCGCTCACCGCGGTGTCGGTGGCGGCGCTGGCGCTGATCGACATGGTGAAGGCGGTCGACCCGGCCGCGGTGATCACCGGCGTACGGGTCGAGGAGAAGACCGGCGGCAAGACCGGCCACTGGACGCGGCCATGATCCGCGCTTTGGTGATCACGGTCTCCAACCGCGCCTCCGCCGGGATTTACGCCGACAAATCCGGACCTCTTCTGGTTTCGCTGCTTGGTGAGGCCGGGTGTGAAGTGGATGGACCTGTGGTCGTTCCCGACGGCGATCCGGTCGAGACCGCGCTGCGCGACGGCATCGCCAGCGGATACGAAGTGATCATCACCACCGGCGGCACCGGGCTGACGCCCATGGACCTCACTCCGGAAATGACCGCCCGGGTAATTTCCCGGGAAATTCCCGGCATTGCGGAGGCCATCCGGCAGGCGAATCGCGAAAAGGTTCCGACTTCGATTCTGTCCCGCGGGCTGGCCGGTCAGGCGGGCGACACGCTCATCGTCAACCTTCCCGGCTCCAGCGGGGGCGTGCGGGACGGCGTTGCCGTACTCGCTCCTGTTCTGCGGCACGCGGTCGAGCAGATCCGCGGCGGCGACCACCCGCGCTGATCCGTGGCGACATGGCGTCCGATGGGGGGATGATGAGGGTGTGGATCGACTTCGTGGCTGGCCGGCGACTCTGAGCGAAGGGCCGGTGGGTCTGCGGCCGCTGCGGCTGGGAGACGTACGGGTGTGGCGCGAGACGCGCCTGCGCAACGCCGAATGGCTGCGCCCGTGGGAGCCGAGCAACCCGGAGACGCCGCTGTTCAGGACCGGTCTCGGGCCGTACGTCTCCATGGTCGGCACGCTGCGCAGAGAGGCCAGGCAGGGCATGGCGCTGCCCTGGGTCGTCACCCACGAGGGGCGATTCGCCGGACAGCTCACCATCGGCGCGATCGTGTGGGGATCGGCCCGTTCCGCGCAGGTCGGCTACTGGATCGACGGCGCGCTCGCCGGGCGCGGCATCACGCCGACCGCCCTGGCCCTGGCCGTCGACCACTGCTTCTTCACCACCGGACTGCACCGCATCGAGGCCAACATCCGGCCGGAAAATCACGCGAGCAGAAGAGTGGTTGAGAAGCTCGGTTTCAGGGAAGAAGGCATTCGGCGTCGCCAACTCCACATCGACGGAGCCTGGCGTGACCACATCTGCTACGCGTTGACCGTTGAGGACGTTCCCGGCGGTCTGCTCGTGCAGTGGCGTCGCGCGCGTGAGTCAGCCGCTCACGGTGGGTCTCCGGTAGAAGAGGTTTGACGATCTCGCGACACACCGCATCGAATGCTCGTCAATTAGTGACACGCGGTCTTACGGTGCGTGACGTGAGCACATCGAAGACGCCAAGAAGACACAGGCGTTTTCATGCTGCCCTTAATCGTGTCCGGAGGTGGTCGTGAGCAGCGTCCTCCTCTATCTCGCCATCGTCGTCATGTGGTTGTGCGTGCTTGTCCCGATGTGGTTGCGCAGGGACAAGAGCAACCTCGCCGAGCTGGCCGAGCTCGAAGAGGAGTACTACACGGGCGAGCACCAGCTCCCGGACCTGGAGCAGGTGCAGGGCGCCTCGTTGATGGACCAGCCGGACACCGGCGAATACTCCATCGAGGAACCCGCCGCCGCGCCCGTCGTGGACCCTCGCCAGTTCCGCGCCCGCCGCCGCGCGATCATCGTGGCCCGGCGCAGGCGGTTGCTGTTCTTCACCTCGTTGCTGGTGATCGCCTCGTTGGTGACGGCTGGGGTGCGGATGATGCCGTGGTGGGGGGTTGCTCCTTCCATCGTGGTGATGGCGGCTTATCTCGGGTTCCTGCGCATCGCCGTACAGGTCGATCAGGAACGGCGGCGCCGCGCCGCCCAGGCCCGCGCCGAGCGGAGGCGGCGGGCGCAGGAGCGGCGGCGGCTGGAGGCGGAGCGCGAGGCCGAGATCATCGAGTTCACGGCCCGGCAGCCGGACGTGCTGTTCGATCAGTACGCGGAACCGCCTCGGCGGGCGGTTGGGGACTGAATGGGTGGCGCGAGGACCCCTGGGAGTTTGCTAATCTGGTCGAGTCCTTGGGGATGTAGCGCAGTCCGGTAGCGCACTTCGTTCGCATCGAAGGGGTCAGGGGTTCGAATCCCCTCATCTCCACCGAGGTCAAAGGCCGCTTCTGATCGCTCAGAAGTGGCCTTTTTCGTGCCCGAGTGACTAACTGGGTGACTACGCGTCTTTGAAGATCTGGTCCATGGCTGCGGCCCCTTCCAGCAGGACCGGGCGAAGCTGCTTGCGGTAGACGGTCTCGGTGACCGTGGTGTTGCTGTGCCCGACCAGGCGGGAGATGTTCTCCAGCGGGACGCCCGAATCGGAGAGCAGCGAGACGAAGCTGTGGCGCATCTCCCGAGGGGTCCACGCCTTCTCGTCCAGCTTGGCCTTCTTGAGGATGGCGCGGAACGAGCGCCGGACGTTGTGCGCGTCGAGAGGCGTGCCGACGCCGGACGCGAAGACCAGGTCGTGCTCTTGCCAGGTGTCTCCGGCCTTCTCGCGCGTCGCCTCTTGGCTTGCCCGGTGTGCCTTCAACGCGGTCACGCAGCGCTCCGGCAGGGCCAGGGTGCGGCGTGACTTCTTGGTCTTGGTGTCCCCTCCCGTCCTGACCGAGTGCCACACCATGATCGATGGTGGTGTGGTGTCGGGACTGCCTTCAAGGTCTACGTGCGACCAGGTGAGAGCCCTCAGTTCCTCGGTACGTGCGCCGATCAGCAGGGAGAGAACGACATAGGCGTGAAGCGTCGAGTCCGCCGCCGCAGTGAGGACCGCCGCCGCCTGGTCGAGCGTCAGTGACTTCGACGGCCGTCCCTCCAGGCCCTTCGGGATCTCGCAGAGCATCACGACGTTCCGCTTCACCTTGTCGCGAGCCTGCGCACGATCCACGGCCCGCTTGAGCACTGATCGCACCTCACGCAGGCTGCGTGTGCTGAGCTGTTTGGCCTTCTCTGCGAGCCATCGGTCCACGTCGTCGGCGGACAGCTCACGCAACTTGCGGGCACCCAGCGCTGGGATGACGTGCTTGTTGGCCAGGAACGTACGGGTCTCGACCGTGGACTCGTCTCGGCCGCTGAGACCGAACTCCAGCCAGTCACGCACGGCGTCGGCGACGGTGTAGTGGTGCGCGGCGGCGGCGAGGCCGTCGTCGTGGTCCCTGATGATCTCTTTGAGCTTGGCCTTGGCTTCGGTCTTGGTCTTGCCGCTGGCCTTCTTGACGATGCGCTTTCCGGCGGGGGTGTAGCCGAGGGTCACGGATGCGATCCAACGTTGCCGCTGTTCGTCCCAGTGCAGGCCGCCGTCTCCTCGGCTGCGTCGGGTGGTCATGATGCCTCCTTCTCTAGAAGGGCGATGTAGTCGTCGATGGCGGTGGCGGGGATGAGCCGGGTTCGGCCCTGGGTGACGGAGCGGAGCCGTCCTGAGCGGATGAGTTCGTAGATCACGCTGCGGCTGAGGCTGAGCAGGTGCGTGGCTTCGCAGACGCGGTAGAGCCGCCGTTCCTGGGCGGGGCGGGGTGCGGTCATCCGTTCTCCCGCTCGTTCTTGATCTTGTGCGCGAGTTGGATGCGTTGGCGGATGTGCTCGGCCATGACGGCTTCGCCGGGTGAGTGGCCGATTCCGGTGAAGCGCCAGTGGGCCAGGACGAGCGTGGTGGCGTCGTCGAGGGCGGGGAGGTTGTGGCGGGTGCGGGCTTCGGCCGCGCGGTGGAGTCGGCGGGCGGTGCGCAGGTCGCTGAGGTTGATCGAGTAGGCGCGGCTCTTGCTGGAGAAGTGGCCTCGAAAGCCCAGCATGTGGGCCCAGGGGCGGAGCCGGAGTGGTGCGAACTCCGGGCGTGCGCCGAGGTCCCAGCAGGTGCGGATCATGCGGCGGGCGTGGTCGGTGACGGGTAGGGCGTCCAGGCGCAGGCCGGGTTTGAGGCCGTTGCCGTGGCAGTGGGAGCAGGTGATCGTGCGGTGTAATCGGCCACGGCCGCCGCAGGCTCCGCAGGACAGGCGGTGATCGACGGTGCCGGAGGCTTCTGCGCCCTTGGTGGCGTACTTGGCGATGTAACCCGCCACGGCCCGCTCGCTCAGTCCTTCTGCGCTGGGGTCGAGGAGGATGGGCCGGATGTCGAGTTGGTCGCCCCAGGTCAGGTTGCACTGGCCGAGGTCGCTTGGCGGGGTGGTGAGCGCGACGTGCCCGGCGGCGGAGGGGACGGCTCGCGTCAAGAGGTCGTGGTCGGCCCAGCCGGGAGGGGGCTGGTCTGGTCCGTCAGGGCCGTCCAGGCGGATGATCGCGTGGAAGTGCACGAGGCCGCGCCGCTGGTACTCGGCGACCTTGGCGAAGGAGACGCGGACTCGCTTGCCGAAGGCGCGTCGGCTCATTCCTGCCTGGTTGGCCAGTTCTTGGCGCATGGCCAGGGTGAAGCGGTGCCAGAGGGCGCCTGCGTGTGCTTGCCAGAGGACTGCGCCGGGGTAGTCGTAGCAGTCGGGGCAGATTGGTTGGCCGAGTCGTTCGTCGTGGGGTTCGTGGTGGGTGTGGCAGCCGATGGCGCGGCCGTGGTCGCAGATGCGGCCGTGTTTGCGGGGACGGCAGGCGCGCCCGTCGCGCCGTGAGTGCACCGGCCCGAAGGAGGGGGCGGTCAGGGTGATGAATGCCCGTGGATGGGCGCTCACGGTCTCCGGGATGCCCTTGCCGCCGGATAGTCCTGTCCGGATCAGGTGGAAGGTGTCGGCCTGGTAGAGCTGTGAGCAGGCGGGGCAGACCGAGGCGCGCCGGTTGCCGCAGGCGATGAGCAGGCGGCCGGATGGTTCGTCGTCGGTGGTGTAGAGGTGCAGGATCTCGCCGGTGCCTGTGTCCACTACGGCCGATTCGCCGGACAGGTGGATCGGGTGGGCGCAGCCGCTGGTGGCTGTGACCATGGCGCGCCAGCGTGGGTAGCCGGGTGCGTTGATCACTCGTGCCAGGTCGGTCATCCAGTCGGGATGCCGTTCGTGCTTGCTCATGGTCCACCTCCCTCATGCACGTCGTCCTGTACTACATGTTGACTTGCATGGCGCTGTTCGTCAACCTGTAGTACAAGTAGACCTGAGAAATCCGCGAGAGAGGCCACGATGGAGACCGACGAGAAGGACGCCCGCTGGCGCATCATCGCCACCGACCTGCGCGCCGCCATCCTGGACGGCCGCTACTCACCCGGCGGGGCACTGCCCAGCGAACCCGAACTGGTCAGGACCTACGACGTCTCCCGCCCCACCGTCCGCAAGGCCATCGAGACCCTGGTCTCCGAAGGACTCGCCTACGTCATGCGCGGACGCGGCTCCTTCGTCCGCCCCATGCCCGAGCGCCGAACCATCATCATCACCGACCGCGACCGGCCCGACCTGGCCGCACCCGGCAACCACCCCGACATCCAAGCCTTCGGCTGGGACCTGGCCACCCGCGACTCCGACAACCCGCTGTTCACCGGCGAAACGATCACCGCCAACCGCGACATCGCGATCATCCTGGGCGTCCGCTCCGGCCACCCCGTCATCCACCGCCGCAGCATGTGGCACCGAGGCCACACCGCCGTCATCCACGGCGCATCCGCCCGCCTGGAGATCAACTCCTACACCAACGCCGACATGCTCCCCGACTGGGACGACCCCAAGCGCCACGCCCAGTACCGCAAACGCCCCGGCTTCTTCTACCACTCCCTCATCCGCGAACACGGCCCCGTGCGATGGATGACCCTCACCACCGCTCGCATCGCCTACGAAGACGAACGCACCGCCCTGGGCATGGACCATGCCGACGCCGTACTCGTCATCCGCCGCACCATGGCCCACGCCAACGGCCGCCCGATCGAGGTCACCGAAGTCAAGGCACCGGCCGACCGCTACGAGATCGCCTACCACCGCGAAGTCGCCAACACTCCGGACATCGACCTCACCCCTCAAGAACTCAGCGACAACGGCATCGACCTGGTGATCTAGGAATCGGCTCTCAGACTGGTTCAGAGTTTCTTTACGGGTTCAAGGGCTCGCTCCGCTCGCCGCGCCGCCGCCCGCTCCGGGCGGCCAGCGCGCCGGGCATGCGGCCTGGGGGCCGGTCCCGGCGCGCGCCGCCCACCGCTCCAAGGCGGCGCGACAACCCTTCAAGCCATGCACGGCAGAAGCCTGAATCATCAAGGCCGTTCCGTCACCGGCCTCCACCGCTACGCGGCCCCTGCGGGATGCTTCGCATGGACGCCGGCCACTCCACTCTCTGGCAGATCACCCACGGGCCGAGGTCCGTACCCCGCCCCCGATACCGCAGTGTTCGTGCCCCTCGGTCGGCGTCAACTCCGTCCCTGCGGCAAGGGGATCAGCCGCCTGGAACCCCACAGGCCGGGGCACCGTAAGACGGAGCTGACACCTCGGTCGGGCCACACAGTCCGGCAGCTATCGGGGGCGGGGGAAGAGTGGGCCGTGCGAGCCCCTGAAAGCCACCGCCTACCGGACGTACCCGGCCAGCAGCGCCGCCCAAATCGCCCGCGTCTCGCTGAGCGATCCCCAGTCGGTCTCATGCATCCTCACCACCGGCTCACCCTGCACCGTACGCCGGATGAACGCCCTTCCACCCGCCAGGCACAACTCGTACACCGTCGCCCGGCACGCACACGTCCAATCGGCCACCCGCACCCGCCTGCCATACGGATGCACCACATACCAACGCAACCGCCCGCTGCCCCGCTGCTTCGCCGCAACGTGCGGGCTCAGGCACTCGCCAAGATCGGTCAACGCGTTGCTCATGAGTGCAACTCCTCGATCAGCCGCGACATCGAGTGCGTACGGCGCAGGTCCGCATAGCGCTGTGCGATTCTCCGGGCTGTGGCTGCGGGATTGCCTGTTGAGTGGACGATGTACGTCCTGCGTCCTGTGGCCTGCGAGAACTGGCCGCCCCACCAGAGGAAGCGGAGACCGTCCGACCAGACGACCAGATCCACCCAGACGCTGAGCAGGGCCATGCCGTACCCGTGATGGAGATCGGCGGTGATCCCGAGACGGCCAAGTTCGGCGCGGAGCTGCCGCATCTGGCGCAATGTCGCTGGCTCTCTGACTGGAGAAATTCGTGAAGGAATCATCACGTTGAGCTAAACCCCAGCGCTCTGAGAGGGCACGATGACAAGAGGAGATAGCCGGGGGCACGGGCGTATCCGCGAATATCCGGAGGTGCACGATGGACACCCACGAGACGCGCCCCGAGTGGGCGGTACGGTTGCGCGACGAGCGCAAGGCGGAGGTCGGCACGGTCGCGGATCTGGCCCGCAAGATCAAGCGCGATTGCGACGGTCTTCCCTCCGTTGGCGATCTGACGCGGATGATCCGGGGATGGGAGCGGGGTGATCACTACCCCAGCGAGAGGTACCGCCTTCTCTGTGCCCGTGCTCTCGGCACGACCGAGGCGGAGTTGTTCGATCTGAACGAGCGCCCGCATGTACCGGTCCCTGCAATGGCGCTCCAGGCTGTGGCGCCCGATACCGACCTTTACGAGCGCATCGTCCGGACTCTTCAGGACCCGCGCCGCGTGGATCAGCGCACCGTGGACTGGCTCGCCACCTGCTTGGCCGAGCACAGGAAGGTCGAGGACACCATCGGCTCCCGGCCGCTCCTTGGCGTGGTGCGCCAGCAGCTCCATATCGTCGTCGAACTGGCCCAGAGCGCACGTGGCACGCTCGCTGACACGATGGTGGATCTTGCCGCGCAGTACGCCCAGTTCGTCGCCTGGATGTCGCTCGACATCGACGACCAGGCCGCCGCACTCGCCTGGTACGACCGAGCCCACGACTGGGCACTGGAGATTGGCGACGTCAACATGGCGACCACGACGCTCAGCATGAAGGCCCATCAGGCATGGAGCGCTGGCAATGCCCGCAGGACGGTACGGCTGGCGGAGGCAGCCCGCTGGCACGACGGCCGGGTGACCCCAGGCGTCCGGGGCATGGCCACCCAGATGGCTGCCAGAGGTCACGCGCTGGCAGGCGACGCGCGACCGGCACGGACTCTGCTCGACGAGGCCGAAGGGCTCATCCGCCAGGCGGCCGACCATGCCGACGACGAGCCGGTGTGGATGTACTTCTACGACGAGACCTGGTTCCGCCTTCAGCGCGGCATGACCGAGCTGTACCTGTCCAACTGGCCCAGAGCCGTCGACCTGCTCACGGCCGGGCTGGACGGTCTCCCGCTGTCCTACAAGCGTGACCGCGCCTGGTACGGCTCATGCCTGGCCAAGGCTCATGCCGAGGCCGGGGACGCGGCGGCCGCCGTACAGGTGGCGGTGCCGTTCGTGGCCGACGCGGTCGAGCTGAACCGTCACGCTCGCAAGGAACTGATAGATGTGCACGCCCTTCTGACGATGCGGAAGGCACCGCAAGCGGCTACATTGAAGGAGGCTCTGACGGCACCGCCGACTACCGGCTGACCAGGCAAAACGGCAAGATCTGCCGGGTGACCAACTGGGTGACAATCCCCCCGGACGGGCCCGGATGCCCCTGGATCTCCAGGGACAGTTTCCCCTGATGAGAGCAGGTACCCAGCAAGGTCCTCCACTCCTCGGGATTGCTTCGCATCGAAGGGGTCAGGGGTTCGAATCCCCTCATCTCCACCGAGGGCCGTTCTTGAGACGGCTGGACTGAAGTTGACGGGATCCCGTCTGATCATCGCGATCAGGCGGGATCTTGTCGTTTCAGGGATTTCCCGAATCTGGTTCGTGCGGGTCCTTCGCAACGAAGCCCAAGGCTTTCCAGGTCCATGTCCGAGCCGCCTTGCACCGGATCTCCATATCAACTACGCACTAGGCACATACCGGCCTGCTTTGATGGCGCCGTGATCAATCGAAGGAGGCGGTCGACGGAAGCCAGCGACATTCGCTGGGCCTTCGGCTGCGGATTTCCCGCAATCATCGCCCTGGCGTTCGCGACCGTCGGAACCTTCCTCGAGCTTCGCCTCGTAGCTCATGCGCACGTCTACTGCGCCGGTGACCTGAGCGCGGGAGAGAACTCCGCCGGATCCGTCTGGGCGGTGAGCCGCCTCGTACTCTTCCCAATCGTCTCGGTGGTGTCGGCGCTCATCTCGCTGCCTTTTCAGCTACTCGCCCGGCTGCCACGCCTGGCTGGCCGCATGTGGCTGGAACTCCTCCTGCTGGCGCTCTCCATCGCCGTCTCGGCCGCCGGGCCAGTAGCCCTGATCCTGTACGACCTGGCCACCCAAGGCACGCCAGACAACTGTGTCCTGCCCTGGTGGCCCTCCTGGCTGCCCTCCTAAACGACGAAGTTTCCACCTGCCCTCAGGGAAACGATCACAAGCTTCCTGGGAAGCGATCGTCCAGGGCCCACCTCCACCGCAGGTCATGCCTACTCGTGAACGCCCCACCCAAGATGTGTTACTCGAACACCCTCTTTCGAGGGCGGTGGCGAGTAGCGCGGAGGTTGGATCAACGGCGGTGTCCTTCGGGGCACCGCCGTTTTTCGTTGGACGTGGAGCACGGGTGCTGTTGGGTCAAGGCATGTGCGGCCGCCGCCGAAGCACCCGGTTCGGGATTCGGTAAGCCCCGGCAGGCAAGCGGCATGCCTCACCCGCCTCCAGCGATCATTGCTCTGACATCAGGAACGGGCCGACAACCCAAGATGACGGTTCGGTGGTTGACCTTCCCCTGGGGGGAGGGATGACGGTGGGCGGACCAGGAGGTGATGGGGGTTGGCGATGACTCAGTTCGTGCTGATCGGTGCGTTCTCGGCCATGACCCGGCTGTCGGTCAAGGCGTTGCGTCTCTACGACGAGATGGATCTGTTGCGACCGGCGAAGGTCGACGCCTTCAACGGCTACCGCTACTACTCCCTCGACCAAGCAGGCCGGGCGGAACTGATCCGCAGGCTACGGGCGCTCGACATGCCGATCGAGGAGATCAGGCAGGTGCTGGCCGCCTCCCCAGAGGACGTCGTCGACCTGCTGGCGGCGCACCGGCAGCGCCTGCGGGCGGAGCGCGATCGCCACGATCACATGCTGGCCGCCATCACCCGATTGATCAACGGCGAGGAGAGCCTCATGAACTACACCGTCAATCTCGAAACCCTGCCCGCGCAGATCGTGGCCGTCGTACGCCGTCACACTGACCATGCCGGCATCGGCGCAGCGGTCGCCGAGAGCTTCGGCACCCTCGTCGGGTTTCTCACACAAGCCGGGCGGCATCCGGCCGGCGCCCCCTTCCTGATGTTCCCGGACGTCATCGATGCCGACAACGCCGGCCACATCGAGGTCTGCATACCGATCGAGTCACCTGTAGCCGCTACCTCGCCTGTGCAGGTCAACAGGCTGGCCGCGGTCACCGCCGCGACCACCACGCACCAGGGCCGCCACGACGAGATCGCTCCCGCGTACCACGCCCTGACCGCCTGGATCGCCGAGCACGGCCACGAGATCGCCGGCCCGCCCCGGGAGACCTACCTCAACGACCCGGCCGTGACCGCCGAGGCCGACCTGCTCACCCAGGTGGCCTGGCCGATCCGCTGACCAACCCAGCCGGCGCGGAAGTCGCGAACGCACCGATACAGGTTCCGGGAAGCGATCTTCTAGGCGCTTGTCGCATCCCTGCTCAAGCACACTCGTGAATGAGAGGGGTCTTCGGAGCAATCCGGAGGCCCTTCTCTCATGTCTGGAAGTGTCGGCTTCTCGCCGAAGATGGTGTTCATGGTCTGGGCGCCCGTGGTGATGAGCGGCCGCTGGACCGCTTCCGTGACGTCAGGTCTCGATCCACCTCTTCGTGGGTTCAGGCGCGTATCACCGTGGGATTTCGGTTCAGGGCGAGCGTCGGAGCCTCCTCGGCTCCCGCGCGAAGGCGTCGCGGGCGTGCGGGGGGCGCAGTCCTCGACTACTCAAGGCCGCAGCGGATCGCCGAGTTTGGGACCGCGACACAGTTACCACTACGGACCGTAGACAGCGGCAGACGTGATGAAGTAAGAGCTTCCGCCTACTAGATCACGGAAGCCGGGGAAGCTATCGTGCGAACACAAGTTCCATAATGGCGAACCGGGGAGAGCCTGTGTACCTACCGCGACGGCTAACACGACTCACACGCAGACTGACGGTCTTATGCACCGCTCTCACGTTGGCAGCCGGTCTTGCCGTCTCGCAGGCGGGCACCGCCACAGCCGCCGACTCCCTCACTTCTTTGGGTGACGTCACAGGCGCCGGCGATGTGGCCGTCGGTGGGGGCAAAGTCTTCATCGCCATGGACGATCGGATCATCGTCGCAGACACCCAAGGCGTCCTCACCGGGTCTGTCGCAGGTCTGTCCGAAGCACGGGACCTGATCACCACACCTGACGGCACCCGCCTGTACGCGGCCCTCAGATGGTCGCACGAGGTGGCCGAAATCAACACCGCCGACCTGGCTGTCATCCGGCGGATCAACCTGAGCGCATACCAGTGCCCGGACCGGCTCGCGCTGTCTGGGAACCGGCTCTGGGTCTCCTATGGCTGCCCAGCGTCGAGCGTCGGCGGCGCAGTCGGCCTCGACCTGTCGACCGCCACACCGCAACCGGTCCCCATCCCCACCGGCAGCCTCCCTGAAGCGCCGGAGATCGCCGCCGCAGGTAACACCCTGGTGGTGGCCAGCTTCTGGGACCTGCGGGTGTACGACACCCAGAATGGCGCCGCCACCCTCCGCGGTGCCATAGACGCCTATGACCATCAACTTTGGAACGGCTGGGGCCGGGTTGCCCTCGCTCCGGACGGCTTGACGGCGTACACAACGCCTGGATCTGCGAATGACTTCGACGCCTGGGACCTGACCTCTCTCACGAAGGCCCGCTCCTACGGCAAGGAAGAGGGAGTCCTCGACTACGGGCACATCACCGTCAGCCCGGACGGTACGCAGGTGGCGGTCAGCCGGAATACCAACGACGTGAACGATGACCCCTTGGTGCTGTTCGACCTGAGCTCAGGGGAGAAGACTCAGACGTTCGCCCAGACGCACGTCGAGTTCAAGGACCTCGCGTTCTCCGGTTCAGATGTGTTCGCTGTTGTCGAAAGGTCGGGTGACCGCACTCTGCACCTGTGGCGACTGCATGGGGCCACGCTGCCCTCGTGCAAGCTCGTCCTGAACGGTCCGGACACGTCAGGGCGGTTCAAGCAGGTCACCTTCACCGGCCAGCTCACCCGGCATGACGGCTCCGCCCCCGGCGTACAGACGCTCACGGCGACCCGCCGCCCCTGGGGGGAAGACTTCCAGCCGCTGCCGGACGTCACCACGAACGCGGATGGCACCTTCACGTTCACCAACGTCCCCGGCGTCGAGACGACGTGGACCTACAAGGTCTATTACGACAACACGTCAGGCAGCCGAAACTGCAGCGCGTCCAAGACGGTGGAAGTCTCCGGGTGGTGAACTGGGTCATGGTCTAGCGACAGGGCGGCTCATGCGGACATCCAGCAGTAGAGCTGTTGATCGGCACTTCTGGCACGCTGCGCGAGGTCTCGCAGCTCGGTGACCAAAGCCGCCATGTCGCCCGGATCGGGTGGGCTCACGAAGTTCACGACCTGCGCCCATCGCGCGCCCAGCACTGGCAGATGGTCATCGGGTACGTCGGCGAGTGCGTCACGTACCTCCGCCGAGAGTTCATCGATACCGGGTCCATCGAGGTAGGGCGAGTCCTCGGGCAACGCGTCCCACTCCTCGTCCGTCACCGGAGCGTGTTCCGGAGGCGGATAGAGCGCGATCGTCTTTACGAGGTCCGCGGCATAGGGCACGCCTCGGATGCACGCGATGAGCTGTCCGAGGTTGAACTCCGGGTCGATCCACTTGGCATCGACGGCGTCGAAGACGGGATGTCCACGCATGGACTGCTCCACGGCACGCGGGACGTGCGGCTTGGCCACAGCGGCGTGCCTGTCTGTGGCCCGGTAGTAGTCGTAGAAGTTGCCCACGTGGTTCTCCCGTCCTGGGACCTGGGAAGCGATCATAAGGGTGTCGGGAATCGATCTTTCCCTGCCTGCCTCAGACCGCGGGGCCCTGTTTCGGACGGAGTCGACGCGTCCGGCTTCAGTAGGCCGGACGCGTCGGTGAGGAGGCGTCAGGAGATGGTGAGGGTGCCGTTCGGGTTGCGGGCGCAGGTGACGCTTGCCCGCGCCGCCGCACTGAACGCGCCGGCCAGGCATTGGCCGAGGACCGCGTGGCCTGCGGCGTTGGGGTGCCATGACTCCTGGCAGGTCTGGAAGTAGGTGACGCAGGTGTTCGCCGCCCGCTGGATGCCGATCTTGTCCCAGCCGGACAGGCTGGTGATGAAGTTGCCGGACGGGCCGTCCTGTACGCGGACCGGGGTCGCCAGCGCGCTCGCCGGGCTGTCGGGGTTCTCGCAGAGCCTGGCTCCGTCGAAGGCGCGCTGGACGTCCAGTACGCGCAGGTCGGCCGCGGGGCGTTCGGCGGCCAGCGTGCTGTGGGCGTTCCTGACCAGGGAGCCGAGGTTCTGGGAGAACACGTGCCCGGGTCCGAGGCTGGCGCGGTGGATCGGGCAGCCGGCGGCGTACCGCTCAGCGCCCAAGGCGCGGAACTTGTCGCGGGTGTCGCTGCGGTTGTCCTCTTCGTGGTAGCGCGAGGCGAGTTCGGGGGGCAGCGGGTTGGTGTAGGTCTGCAGGATCACCTGGTGGACGCCGTCGGCGTCGACCTGGGCGAGGGTGTCGAGGACCTGGCGCAGGGCCGCGGTGGTCTCGGCGGTGGCGGCGGCGACCTCGGAGTCGGTGGCCAGGTCCGAGGCGCTGCAGGGCTTTTGCGGCACCTCGCCCTTCAGGTACGCCCAGAACTCCCACCAGCCGGTCCAGGCGTCGGCGATGAAGCGGTTGGCGCACAGCGAGGCCACGTCGCCGAAGGTGAACTGGGTGTTGTTGGAGCCGAGGCCGACGAGTACGACGTCGATGTCGTGGGTCTGGGCGACGGCGCGTAGCTGATCGAGTTGCGAGGCCACGGCGCGGCCCTCGGCGCGGGCGCTTGAGGGGTTGGCGATGTCGGCGGGCTGGCCGCCGGAGCAGGCGAGGTTGAAGCGTTGCTGGATGCCGGGGAGGGAGGCCGTGAACAGCGAGGCGTTCGCCGACCGGTGACAGAAGTACGCGTTGCTGTTGGCCGCCGACCAGCCGGGGAAGGGCTGTGCCGTACCGGAGGAGTCGACGACGGGCTGGTACGCGCCCGCGCCCTCCCCGCTGACGAAGCTGTCGCCGAGCGCGACGGCGGCGGTGGGCAGGGCCGCCTGCGCCGGTCCGCCCTGCACGACCTGGATGCCCGCCGCGCTCACCAGGAGCACGACAACCGCGGCGGCACGCTGGAGTAATCTCAAAACCGCCTCATTTCCTACTAAATCAGTACGAAATAGCGCACGTGTGGATCACAACACGCCGCACCAACGGCGTCAACATCATCGACGGCGCGGTGTGTAGGGCGCCAGGGCGGCGAGGTCCACGTCGGCGTCGGGCCAGCGGCGGCGCAGCGCCTCGGCCAGACGCTGACAAAACCCTGCCAACTGCGGCAGAGCGTGATGCTGCCGGGCGGTGGACGCGGCGGCCTCCAAGACCGCGACGAGCTGGGTACGGCTGTCGTCACCCGCCGCCCGCCGATCCAACACCCGCAGACGCCAGAGCCGGGCCAACGCGAACGCCACACACGCCGCCGCCAGGGCCGTTCCATAGAGCCGCTCGTCCTCGGCCTGCGGCACCCCCACGGCCAGAGCACGCCGATAAACCTCCCCAATCCGCGGCAGAGGTGCGGTGGCAGACACCCGCATCCAGGCGGGACCGGGAACATGCAGGCACACGGCATCGTGCAGAGCATGCGTGAACCCGGCGAACTCGAAGTCGATCAGACGCGCATCGGGCGGCCCGTCCGCGCGAACCAGGACATTGTTGGCCTCTGGATCCCCGTTGCTCAGCGTCAGGAACGGCCCCGGATCGGCCAGCTCCGCCAACGCGAGGGCGAACTCACGCTCCACCGCCCCGGTGACCGGCACTCCCAGCACCTCGGCCTGCGCCAGCCCCTCTGCGCGCAGCCGGGCCACCCGCCCCAGCCGATCGGCCTCCGGATCGACCTGCCCAAGACGCTCGCGCCGCCGGTAGTACAGCTCCGCGTGCCCGGCAGTGACCGCGCCGAGCTGCCCAAGAACACGAGCAAAACCCTCCAGACGTACGGCATGCGCGACGACCCCGTCCCTGCGTAACAGCCCGTCCAACGCGACCCGGGGCGCCAGGTCCTCCAGCACGATGCGCCCGCCGGGAAAGTCCTCCGCCAGCACCCGCGACGCCAGCTCGACCCCGAGATCCTCCGCCAGAAACCGCAGCGCGCCCACCTCCGTGCGCAACCGCCACGCCTCAGAACGCCTGCCGTCGGCATGCGGCCCAGCCCACTTGACGATCACGACCTCACCGCCGTCGGTACGCGCACGCGCGACCCGCCACGGCTCCAACCTGGTCCACTCCACCACGTTGACCACCGGAACACCCTAGAACGCCACAGCCGACACACCCCCTCGCGAACAGCCCATCCCAGGTCAAAGACCACTGGCCGCCCGAACTGGAGAGCTGGTGACTAGGCGCGGCCGTACAACTCGCGAATGTAGCCGGTGCATCGAGGCAACCGGCGGGCTGCCTCCTCGTCGTCGAGGTTCCATTCCTCGTCGGTGGGATTGGGCAGTGAGTCCAGCACATAGCCCCGCATCTGGAGGGCGTCTACGAGGGCATCCCAGTCGAGGCCCGTCACCTGCCGCCAGACTTTCATGGCGACATAGTCGAGCTCCTCGAACTCCGGCCAGTCCTCGTCGGTACGTGGAATGCGATGACGTTTGAGGTGGAGATAACGCTGGACCTCTGGCACGTCGGCAAGGGCGTCCGGATCGCTGGTCACCCGCTCGAAGGTCTGGCGCCCAAGGCCGACGAGCCACATGTGGAAGTACCAGACGCTGTCGAGGCTGCCCACCAGTTGTAGGGTGCGCGCGGCTCCCCAGACCATGTACGTGTCGGCTTTGAGCCGGGCCTCCTGCATCCAGGAAGCGAAATCAAGGATCTCTTCGGCGGGTTGCCCCGTCAGCTTCTCGTGGAGCCACGTCAACCGCGCGTCCTTCGTGCCGGTCTCGCGTGCGGATTGCTCGATCAGCTCCCAGAAGGCGTCGACGTTCATGGCGGGTCATCCTGGCAGATGGGCGGACGACGCGACCCCGTGCACCTGGACCTCGATGGCCGGCCAGCCCACCAGGCTTGGGCTACCGAAGGCTGTTCAACTTTCTTAGGTAGTAAGCCAGGGGCAGGTCGGGGGGATGCCGGATGGGGGTGGGGGGTGTGGTCCGGCAGGCTGCTGATCATGGTTGAGTACGCGGTCCTTCTTGAGGACGTGAGCAGGACATATGGCAAGGGCGACACCGAGGTGGTCGCGCTTCGGCGGGTTGGGGTCGGGTTCGCGCGCGGTAGTTTCACCGCCGTCATGGGGCCGTCGGGGTCGGGGAAGAGCACCCTGTTGCAGTGCGCGGCTGGGTTGGATCGGCCGGATTCGGGGGCGGTGCGCATCGGGGGGCAGGACATCACCGGCCTGGGGGAGAAGGAGCTGGCGATGCTGCGGCGTGACCGGGTTGGCGTGATTTTTCAGGCGTTCAACCTGGTGCCATCGCTGACCGCCTGGGAGAACGTGGTTCTGCCCAGTCACCTGGCCAGGCGGCGGCCGGATGCTTCGCGGGTACGGGAACTGCTGGATCGGGTCGGGCTGGCGGGGAGGGAGAGGCATCGTCCGGCGCAGTTGTCCGGCGGGCAGCAGCAGCGGGTGGCGATCGCGCGTGCTCTGCTGGGCCGGCCGGAGGTTCTGTTCGCGGACGAGCCCACGGGGGCGCTGGATCGTGGCAGCGGGCACGAGGTGCTGGCGCTGCTGCGGGAGGCGGTCGACGCGTTCGGGCAGACGGTGGTCATGGTCACGCACGATCCGGAGGCGGCGGCGCGGGCCGACCGGGTGCTGCTCCTGACCGACGGGCGGATCGTCGACGTCCTGGAAGGGGCCTCGGCCGAGAAGATCGGGCTGCGGCTGGGCGGCCGCCGGTGATGCTCGTGCTGGCTTGGAACAACGTGCGGACCAATCGGATGGGGTTCGCCGCCGCGTTCGCCGCGGTGGTGCTGGCCGTGACGCTGGTTTGCGGCAGCGGGCTGGTGGTCGCGGGCGCGGCCACGCGGGACGAGCTCAACGGCGTCATGGGGTTGCTCGTGCTGTCGGCCGTGGTGTCGGGGTTCGCGTCGGTCTTCGTCGTCGCGGGGATGCTCGGTCTGCATGTGCTACGGCAGCGCCGTACCTGGGCGCTGTTGCGGTCGGTGGGCATGACGCCGCGGCAGGTCGGGCGGCTCATCGTGGCCGAGGCGCTCGTGGTCGCCGTGCTGGCGGGCCTGGTGGGCTGTTTGGCGGCGGTGCCGTACGCCTGGATGATGGCGGGCTTCATGCGGATGACGGGGCTGGCGCCGGGCGGGGTTCCGGTGGAGGTCGGGGCGGTGCCGTTCGTCCTGGGGTTCGTGGTGGGGGTGGTGGTGACGCTGGTGGCGGCGTTTGCCGCGGCGCGCAAGGCGGTGGGCGTGGGGCCGCTGGAGGTGCTGCGCGACAGCGCGGCGCAGCGGCGGCTGCTGCCCTGGCCCAGGGCGGTCGCCGGAGGCGTGGCGCTGGTTGCCGGCGGTGTGCTGGTGTGGCTGGTGCCGCGGGTCGGTCCGGGGGACGCGGCGCCCACCGCGCTGGGGACGACGATGGTGCTCTGCGTGGCGGCGTCCGCGCTGGGGCCCGTCGCGATGCGTGGGCTGGGGTGGTCGCTCGGAGGTCTGGTGGCCCGGCTTGATCCGGGCGCGGGGATGCTGGCGAGGTCCTCGCTGGTCACGCAGCCGCGCCGGGCGATGTCGGCGGCGTCTCCGGTGATGTTGAGCGTGGCGCTGGCGTGCACCTTCTTGTTCGCCGTGGCGACCACGGACGCGGCGGTGGGCGTGGTGCGCAGCGGGCCGTCGGTTTGGGTGGGGCCGTTGCTGGTGGGGTCGGCGGTGGCGTACACCGTGATCTCCGTCGTCAACGCGGCGGCCATGACGATGGCCGAGCGCGGCGGGGAGGTGCGGCTGCTGCGCACCTTGGGGATCAAGCCGGCGCAGCTCGCGAGGGCGGTGTGCTGGGAGATGCTGATCGTGACGGGCATCGGCGCGCTGCTCGGGACGGGCATCGCCGCTGCTTCGCTGACCGCGCTGGGGATGGCGGTCAGCGGTGAGGCCCGGTTTGCCTACTCTCTGCCGCAGTACGGCGGGCTCGTGCTGGTCTGCGTGGTGAGCGGCCTGGTGGGCGGGCTGGCGGCCGTCAGGCGGCCGCTCTCGGGGTCGCTCCTGCACGCCGGGTGAGGTGTCCACGCCGTACCCCGGTGCCATCCGGCAGGCGCCGGGGTACGGCGTGGCCCTGTCAGCGGAAGTCGTGGGCGTGGTCGGTGGCCCATCGGGCGAAGGACGTGGGCGGGCGGCCGGTGAGGCGTTGGAAGGCGCCGGTGTCGGGGACCCGGTTGGCGTCGCCGTAGAGGTCAAGGAGCCAGTCGATGACCTCGTGGTCGACGCCTTGCTCCGGGTCGTACCACTCCGCGCGGGCCTGTTCCGGGGTCAGTTCGACGAAGCGGATCTCCTCGCCGATCGCCGCGCCGATGAGGCGCACCTGTTCGGTCACCGTCAGTTCCTCGGGGCCGGCCAGGACGTAGGTCTGGCCGGTGTGTCCCTCTTCGAGCAGTGCGCGTGCGGCTACCAGTGCGATGTCGTCCTCGTGGGTCGGCCTGGTGAGCGCGGCGCCGAAGGGGCGGCGTACCTCGCGCCTGGTCCGGATGTCGGGGGCGTAGTCGAGCCAGTTGGCGGCGAACTCGCCGGGCCGTACCAGAGTCCATTCCAGACCGGACTTCTGGACCGCGACCTCCACCGCGCGGTAACCGCCTTCCTCGTCGTCGGCCTCCTCCTCGGCCAGCGCTCCGGACAGGACGACGACGCGCTTCACCCCCGCGCGCTTGGCCATGGCGACGACCTGCCTGGCCGTGTCCGCCACCGGGAAGAGGTACATCCGCTCGACGCCGTCGAACGCCTCCGTCAAGGACTCGGGGTTCTCCAGGTCGCCGCCGACGACCTCCACCTCCGCGGGCAGCCCGGCGCTGTCCGGCCGCCTGGTCAGCGCCCGCACGCGGGCGCCGGCCCGCAGCAGCTCGGCCACGACGCCGCGTCCGACCCGGCCGGTCGCCCCCGTCACCAGTACCGTCATCACTGGTCCTCTCCGATCACCGAAGTCTGGAAGTCCGCCCTGTGGTCGCGCGCCCACTGCGCGAACGTGCGGGGCGGCCGTCCGGTGAGGCGTTCGTAGGTGTCGGTGGCGGGTACGAGCTCCGGCTCATCGGACTGGGCCGCCATCAGCTCCAGCTCCCAGTCCAGGAGGCCGTGGTCGACCCACTCGGCGTGCGCCTGTCCGGGTGTCAGCTCCACGAAGGCGACGTCCCTGCCGATCGCCGTCGCGATCGCGTGGACCTGTTCCACGTGGGTGACCTTCTCCGGCCCGGTGATGGTGTACGCGGCCCCGACGTGCTCGTCGGTGATCAGCGCGGCGACCGCGATCTCCGCCACGTCGGCCTCGTGCACGAGCGCACTGCCCGCCCCCGGGTACGGCATGCGCACCGCCCCGGTGTCCCGGATCTCCTCCGCCCAGCCGAGCGCCCCGGTGGCCATCAGACCGGGGCGGACATGCGTCCACTCGGCCCCGCTCTCCTCGACGGCCAGCTCGACCAGGCGATGCCCGTCCCGCTCCTCGTCGAGGTGGCGCTGCAGCGCGGACCCACCCTCCGGGGACTCGCCGAAGCCGGCGGCCACCGCCGAGTGGACCACGAACCTGCGTGTCCCCGCCGCGACCGCCGCCTCGACGAAGCCCTTGTCCGCGAACGGGAACAGGTGCACCCGCTCCACCCCGTCGAGCGCGGCCGCCCACGTCCGCGGCTGTTCGAAGTCCCCTCTCACCAGCTCGACCCCCGCCGGAAGGAGGGCCGCGGTGGCCCGTGGGTCGCGGGTCATGGCGCGTACGCGCTGACCGGCGCCGACGAGCCCGGCGACCACCCTCCTGCCGACGTTCCCGCTCGCTCCTGTCACCAATAGCGTCACGTAGACTCCCCTGCGGTTACCTGAAGGTTGCCGAGGAACCGCCGCGCCCGTGCCCGCGTTCGCGGCGGTTCCGCTGTCCCGGGGATGCTAGGACGGATTTCGATTTCGCGCCTATGGAGCGTTCCGGCCGGCTCGCTGACCGCTGTCAACGTACGGCAGGAGGCCCTTGGCCCAGATGGGCCAAGGGCCGTGAGAGCTAGGGCCTGACGAGGATGACGTTACCGAGGGAGCGCTGGCCCGTCGCGTCGGAGGGGCGGTTGACGATGCCCGTGCCGGCCGTCGCCAGCACGCTGGAGCCGCCGCCGTCCAGGTTCAGCGCCTCCACCGCGCCCAGCCGCTTCATCAGCTCGGCCGTCTGCGCGATGCCCAGCCCTTCGCTGTAGCCCGCCTGCCGGCCGTCCACGACGACGAGCATGAGCTTGCCGTGCCGGTCCACGCCGATCATGGAACGCGGGTTGGCGCGCAGCGCCCAGTTGTAGGTGAAGGTCTGGTCGGTGCCCTCGCGGATCAGGCCGTCGGCGCCCGCGTTCACCGAGACGCGGCCGTCACGGACCAGGGTGGGGCCGACCTGGAGGATCGTGGTGCCCGGGGTGAGGGGGACGCGGTGTCCTCTGCCGTCCTCCACGCGCTCGGTGACGGTGAGCCTGCTGCCGGGCCGGGCGTGGGCGAGGAGCCAGGTGGCGCTGTCGCCGATGGCCTGGATGGTCGATCCGCCGGGCGGGATGCCCGCGCCGCGGGTGGTGTTGACCGCGAGGACCCTGCCGCGGGCGTCGAGGACGGCTTCCGCGCCCTCGCCGGCCGGAGGGGTGCCCCATTCGGGGGTGAAGCGGACCAGCTCGCTGGAGTCGGTGCACTTGAGGTCGTGCTGCGCCTTCTCGGTGGGCTGGTCGCCGCCGACGCCGCCGCAGTTCCAGACCTCGCCGGGCAGGCGGTTGACCCCGTCGATCTCGACCGACTCGCGGCCCGCGCGCAGCGTCACGCGCGCGGTGTAGGTGTCGACGTCGACGCGGCGGCCGCCATGGGTGATCTTGATGCCGCCGCGGCCCTGGGTGGCGGAGCCGATGAGCCTGCCGTCCTTGACGTACAGGCCGCCGGGGGCGCGGTTGTAGAACCACTGGGCGTTGATCCCGGCCGCGGCGCCGGTGGTGCCGAGGAGGTCGGTCAGGGTCTCGGTGCCGTTCAGCGTGGGGCCGAAGTCGGTGTCCACGGTGCCGCGGAACTGGCGGAAGTCGACGCTGAGCACGTGGACCTTCTGCGGTGCGCCGGGGTCGGTGCCGTCCTGGGCGGTGTAGCGGGTGCCTCCCGCGAAGCCGGCCGCTCTGATCTGGGACAGCGCGGTGGTGGCGGCGGCGTTGGTGGGGTAGCGGCCCAGCCGTACGGTCCAGCCGAGGACGCCCGCCGGGACGTCGGCGAAGCGGGGCAGGTCGACCTGCTCCAGGCGGGGCTCGAAGCCCTTCTCGCGCAGCGCGGCGGCGACCCGGTCCGCGATCTCCTTGGAGCCGAGCGCCGTCCCGGCCGTGTTGAGCGGGCCGTCGAGGGTGGCGGGAAGGTAAACGTGCACGGTCCAGACGTCGTCGGCGTCCTGCCCGCCCAGCGAGAACGAGGACAGGGTCACCCCACGGGGCAGTGCGGGCGTGGTGGCGCTCGCCGCGGGCGCGGCGGCGGCGGGGACCAGGGTGGCCAGGGCCACCACCAGGGTTGTTAAGGCTCTGCGGTGCATGGGGGTTCCTCTGTTTCTTGAGCAAGCCGATGCCTTGACGAGGGCATTCCGCCTACCTATTCTTACGGGTCACTTAATAAATGTATCTAAATAAATCTTGGCCCCTCAAGGATCCCCCCATGAACACTTTGCTACGGCTGGCCGCCTCCGCCCTCGTCGCCCTGCCCCTGACCGCCTGCGCCGCCGGGACCGAAGGACCCGTCTCGCTCACGTGGTGGCAGGGCCCCAACGCCGAGTCGCCCACCCGGGCCGCGGTCGCCGCGTGCACCCGCGACGGCGCGTACAAGATCAAGGTCGAGACGCTCCCCGAGGGCTCCGACAAGCAGCGCGAGCAGCTCGTCCGGCGGTTGTCGGCCAAGGACAGGGCGGTCAACCTGATCACCCTGGACGTGGTCTGGACGGCCGAGTTCGCCGAGGCGGGCTGGATCCTGCCGCTGCCCGACGGGGCCGCGGCGAAGGTGAAGGACGGCACGCTCGGCGGCGCGCTGAAGTCGGCGACCTGGAAGGACCGGGTGTACGCGGCGCCCCTGCTCTCCGGCTCGCAACTGCTCTGGTACCGCAAGTCGCGCGCGGCCAAGGCGGGCCTCGACCCGGCCAAGGGCGAGCTGAGCTGGGAGGAGCTGCTCGCGGCCACCGGCCGGCTGCCCGAGGGGGAGCGTGGCGTGGCCGTGCCGGGCAACAGGTACGAGGGCTACACGGTCTTCGTCAACGCGCTCGTCGCCTCGGCCGGCGGCCAGATCGTCGGCGCCGACGGCAGGCCGGGACTCGACAGCGAGGCCGGGCGGGCGGCGGCCTCGGTGATCGGCTCGCTGGCCACCGGACCCGCGGCGCTGAAGGGGCTGAGCACGCTCGACGAGGAGACCATGCGCGCGGCGTTCGAGCAGGGCGAGGCGTCGTTCATGACGAACTGGGGCTACGTCTACGCCGCCGCGGCGGCGCGGGCCGAGAAGGAGCCCGCGTTCAAGAAGGTCTTCGACGACTACGGCTGGGCGCGCTACCCGAGGACCAAGGCCGATCTGCCCAGCGCGCCGCCGCTCGGCGGCTCGAACATCGCCGTCGGCGCGGGCACGCCCGAGGACCAGCGCGACAAGGCTTTCGCAGCGCTGGAGTGCCTGACCTCGGCGCAGTCGCAGAAGGTCTTCATGATGGAGGCGGGCATCCCCGCCGCCCGCGCGGCCGTCTACGACGACGCCGACGTGCGCGCGAAGTTCCCCTTCTCCGACGTCATGCGCGACTCGATCGCCGAGGCGGCGCCGCGCCCGATGGTCCGCAAGTACAACGCCGTGTCCACGGCCGTCCAGACCGCCTTCCACCCGCCCGCCTCGGTCACCGCCGAGACCGCGGCCAAGGCGGGCGCGGCCGTCGCCGAGGCAGCCGGGCAGTGAACAGAGCACGTACCGAGCAGCGCCTGGGCTGGCTCATGGCCGGCCCGGCCCTGCTGCTCATGATGGCGGTGACGGTGGTGCCGGTCCTGCGCACCGCCGTACTGTCGCTGGAGTCCTACTCGCTGAGCGCGCCCGACCAGCGGGCCTTCGCCGGGCTCGGCAACTACGGCGAGATCCTCTCCAGCCAGGTCTGGTGGCAGGACCTGGCCGCGACGGCGGTGCTGACGGTGACGAGCGTGGGGATCGAGTTCGTGCTCGGGTTCGCCCTCGCGCTGGCCATGCACAAGGTCCTGTGGGGCCGGCATCTGCTGCGGACCGTCGTGCTGGTGCCGTACGCGGTGCTGACGGTCGTCTCCGCGTTCGCCTTCCGCTTCGCTTTCCAGCCGTCGGTGGGGTTCGTCGGCGGCGACTTCAACTGGCTCGGCGAGACCTGGTCGGCCTACACGGTGATCGTGCTGACCGAGGTCTGGAAGACGACGCCGTTCATGGCGCTGATGTTGCTGGCCGGGCTGGTCACGGTTCCCGGCGAGGTGTACGAGGCCGCGAAGGTGGACGGGGCGGGCGCCTGGCAGCGGTTCTGGCGGGTGACCGTCCCGTGCGTACGGCCGGCGATCATGGTGGCCCTGCTCTTCCGCACCCTGGACGCCTTCCGGATCTTCGACACCGTCTACATCCAGACGCAGGGCGCGGTCGGCACCGAGACGCTGTCGTTCCTCAGCTACCGCTTCCTGATCAGGGACCTGGAGGTGGGGCTCGGCTCCGCCGTGTCGGTGCTGCTGTTCGTCTGCGTCGGGCTGATCGCGAGCGGGTTCGTCAGGGCGTTCAGGTCTGAGCTGGGAGGCGGCCGATGAGGCGCAGGATCGCCGACGTCCTGGTCACCGCGACCGTGGCGGTCTGGACGCTGGCCCCGCTGGCATGGGTGGTGAGCCTGTCGCTGAAGCCGCCCACGCTCCAGAACGACGGCCGGTTCCTGCCCAGTTCGCCCACGCTGGACAACTACACGGGCCTGTTCGCCAACCCGGTGTTCACCACCGCGCTGGCCAACTCGGTAGGCATCTCGCTCATCGCCACGACCGCCTCGGTGGTGGTGGCCGTCCTGGCGGCGTACGCGATCGCCCGTCTGCGCTTCCGCGGCAGCCGGCTGGTGCTCGGCGTCGCCCTGGGCCTGACCATGTTTCCGGCGATCGCCCTGGTGGGACCGTTGTTCACGATGTGGACGGAGATCGGGCTGTTCGACACCTGGCTCGGGCTGGTCATCCCGTACGTGTCGTTCTCGCTGCCGCTGGCGATCTGGCTGATGACCGCGTTCTTCCGCACCATCCCGTGGGACCTGGAGGAGTCGGCGCAGATGGACGGCGCCACCCGGCTCCAGGCGCTGACCCGGGTGATCCTACCGGTCGCGGCGCCGGGGGTGGTCACCACGTTTCTGCTGACCTTCCTGGCGTGCTGGGGCGAGTTTCTCTTCGCGATCTCGCTCACCTCGACAGAATCATCCCGTACGGTCCCCGCCGCGCTGGCCTTCTTCACCGGAGACTCGGAGTTCCAGCAGCCCTACGGCGCCATCGCCGCAGCGGCCCTGATGGTGACGGTGCCGGTGGTGGTCCTCGTCCTGCTGGCCCAGCGCCGCATCGTCGCCGGACTCACCTCCGGCGCGGTCAAGGGCTGACACCATGCGTCTTTCCAGAATCTTCCCGAGGGTGCTGCCATGACCTCTTCCGCGACCGCTCCCCTGCTCAGGCGCCTGAACGCCGAACGGGTCCTGAACGTGCTCAGGGAGGTCGAGGCGATCCGCCACACGGAGCTGGCCGGCGCCGCCGGCCTGTCCAGGCCGACCGCGGACGCGGTGATCGAGGACCTGCGGCGGATCGGCCTGATCGCCGAGGTGGAGGACGACACGCCCGGACGGCGGGGCCGTCCTGCCCGGCTCGTCAGGTTGCGGGCGGAGAAGGGGTATGTGGTCGGCATCGACATCGGCGTGCACAAGTGCATGGTCGCGGTGGCCGACCTGCGGGGCACGATCCTGGCGACCGAGGTGCGGCCGCTCGGGCAGGAGCTCGACCGCAGGGAGCGGCTGGACGGCGTCAGGAAGGCCGTGCGCGTCGCGCTGAAGCAGGCGGGGGTGGAACGGCCGGCCGTACTGGCGGCGTGCGCGGCCACCCCCGGGGTCGTCGATCCCCGCACCGGGGTGGTGCTGACCTGCGACGTGCTGCCCGGCTGGAAGGGGATGAACCTCAGGACGGAGCTCGGCCGCTCCTTCGGGGCCCCGGTCCTGGCCGACAACGACGCCAACCTCGCCGTGATCGGCGAGCGCTGGCGCGGCGTCGCCACCGACAGCCAGGACGTGATCTACGTCCTGGCCGGTGAACGGCTCGGCGCGGGCATCGTGTCCGGCGGCCAGATCTTCCGCGGCCACGACGGGGGCGCGGGCGAGATGGCCTTTCTCAGCCTGCTGGAGCACACGCCGGGCGCCGAGGGCATCGGCGCGCTGGCCAGCCACATCGGCAAGGAGGTCGTGGCCAGGCTCCGGGAGCGTACCGGGGAGTTGACGGGGGACGCGGCGCTGCTGCTGGCCGCGGCGCGCGGGGGCGACCTGGAGGCCCAGGAGGTGCTGGAGGAGATACTCGCCCGCATGGCCAGGGCGGTCGGCACGCTGGCCCTGCTCCTGAACCCCGAGCTGATCGTCATCGGCGGCGGCGTGGCGGCGGCCGGCGAGCAGATCGCCGAGCCGATCCGGCGCAGGCTGCCGCAGATGACCTTCCTGCCGCCCCGGCTGGAGGTGTCCGTCCTGGGCGACAGGGCCGTCACGGCGGGCGCGCTGCGAACCGCCCTGGACACGGTCGAGAACTCCCTGCTCGACAACCTCAACGCCGGCTGACTGATGAGTTCCGGCTGCTCGGCGGGTCAATAGGAGACAGGCCCAAGGACAGAGGAGTTCGTCATGAGCACACCCGCCGAGATCGCCACGCTGTTCGTCGAGGCGTTCGCCCGCCGCGACGTGGACGCCATGGCCGGCCACCTGGCCGACGACGTCGTCTTCGAGAGCCCGCGGGGCACGATCGAGGGCGCCGCGCCCGTCCTGGCCGCGATGGGCCAGTTCGCCGAGGTGGTGGCCGGGGTGCAGATCCTGTCCGTGCTGGGTGACGGTGAGCAAGCCATGATCATGTACGACATGGTGACCGGCCCCTTCGGAACCCTGCGCGCCGCCGACCACCTCGTGATCAGGGACGGCAGGATCGTCTCCGACCGGCTCGTGTTCGACACCTACGAACTCCGCAAGGCCACGCCATAGATCGAGCCGCGGAACCGGCCCCTCCGGGCGGGGTATGGCGGGCCTCATCTCCGGCCGCGGTCTGGGTCGTTCTGCTTCAGGCGGCGGGCACGCGTTCGTGGTCGGCGCCGTCGAACGGAGGGTAGTGGTCGGCGGCCGTCTGACCGGCGGCGTCGATGTAGTCGGCGAGGGCGTTGCGGGACTGCGCCAGGCGCTCCATCTGCTCGTCCAGCCGGCGCAGCCGTGAGCGCATCGCGGCCAGCAGCTCCGGGCAGCCGAGCAGTTCCGGGGCCTCACCCACCGCGCACGGCAGCAGGTACGCGATGTCGTCCGACGACAACCCGGCGCCGAGCAGGTGCCGGATCTGCCTGACCCGCAGGACCGCGCCCTCGTCGTAGTCGCGGTAGCCGTTGGCGCCGCGGGTGGCCTCCAGCAGGCCCTGGGCCTCGTAGTAGCGCAACTGGTGGGCGTTCACGCCCGTGCGGCGGCTGAGTTCCCCGATCAGCATCGCGACCTCGCTTGACCTTCACACCGGTATCAACGTTGACGATTCTGCCATGGACCTCGAAAACACCACTTCAGTGACCGTCATCGGGCTCGGGCTGATGGGACGGGCGCTCGCCGCCGCGTTCCTGAAGGCCGGGCATCCCACCACCGTGTGGAACCGCACCCCGGCCAGGGCCGCCGACCTGGTCGCCGAGGGCGCGCACCTGGCGCCGACGGCCGGTGCGGCGCTCAAGGCGAGCGACCTGACGATCATCTGCGTCACCGACTACCAGGCCATGCGCGAACTGCTCGGCGAGGACGGGATCGAGCCGGGCACCAGGCTCATCAACCTCACCTCCGGCGACTCCGCCCAGGCCAGGCAGGCCGCCCGCTGGGCCGAAGAGCGCGGCGCCCGCTACCTGGACGGCGCCATCATGGCCATCCCGCCCGCGATCGGGACGCCCGAGGCGGTGATCCTGCTCAGCGGGCCTCAGGCGGACTTCGAGGCGCACAAGCCGGCGCTCGACGCGCTCGGCACCGCCACCTACGTGGGCGCCGACCACGGGCTGGCGTCCCTGTACGACGTGGCCGGGCTGTCCATGATGTGGAGCGTCCTCAACGCCTGGCTCCACGGCACCGCCCTGCTCAGGACGGCCGGGGTCGACGCCGCGGCGTACGCGCCGTTCGCCCGGCAGATCGCCGTCGTGGTGGCCGAATGGCTGCCCGGGTACGCCGCGCAGGTGGACGCCGGCGCCTTCCCCGCCGAGGTGTCGGCCCTGGAGACCGACGCCCGTGCCATGGCGCACCTGATCGACGAGAGCGAGGCGGTGGGCGTCAACGCCGAGCTGCCCCGGTTGTTCAAGGCCATCGCCGACCGGGCGATCGCCGCGGGGCACGGCGCGGAGCAGTACCCCGTGCTGATCGAGGAGTTCAGCAGGCCCCACGGCGGCTGAGCGCTCAGCCGGCGGCCGTCCCGTCGGGCCCGAGCAGCTCGAACCCGACGCTGCGCAGCCACAGCGCCAGCACGTCGCCGAGGTGCTGGCGTTCGAGCCGGTAGTGGCGTTCCCGACCCGCCATCGCCACCGAGATCAGGCCCGCGTCGACCAGGACGCCCAGGTGGCGGGTGGTGGTGGGCCAGGAGTGGGTGAAGCGGGCGTTGAGCTCGCCGGCGGTCATGGACCCGTCGCGGGCGGCCAGCACCTGGAGGATGTGGCGGCGCGCGGGGTGGCCGAGCGCGCCGAACACCGCGTCCAGTGCGTCGAGTTCGCGCCGCCCGCGCGCTGGTTTGCCCGGTTCGCTCACCGGGGGGCGAGCCGGCGCAGGTTGAGGAACTCGAACGGCGGGCGCCCGGCCCGGCTCTCGCACAGCGGGCCCATCGACTCCCAGACGCCGCTGACGAGGGGATGGGTGTGGGCGCGGGCGGAGGCGTCCTCGTCGATCCAGTCGAAGATCTCGATGACCAGCGGGCCTTCGAGGTCGCGCTCGGCGCCGAGGTAGACGTCCGGCTCGCGGTCGGTGACCAGTTCCAGGTCACGCAGGATGGTCCGGTGATCGTCGAGGACCTTCAGGAAGTCGTCTTCGTGGCCCGGCTTCACGCGGTAGCGCGCGATCGAGCTGATGGAGTCTGCCATGTGTCAATTATTAGCGAGTTAGCTAAATGAAGTCCAGCCTTAGGGGAATCGTAGGGCGAGCGTAAGTCCGTCCTTGCAGGCTGTGGGCACAGACAGAGAGCACGCAGGACGCAGAGGGAGCGGGAAGATGACGAGCAAGCTGATCGTCGGGACGTTCGTGTCGCTGGACGGGATCATGCAGGGGCCGGGCGGGGCGAGCGAGGACGAGTCGAACGGGTTCACGCGGGGCGGCTGGCTGCCGGCCCACGTCGACCAGGACTTCAACGAGATCATGGCGGAGGTCCTGGAGCAGTCCGACGGGATGCTGCTGGGGCGCAGGTCCTACGACATCCTCGCCGCCTACTGGCCGCACGTCTCCGACGAGGACGGCGGCGCCAAGATCAACAGCATGGCCAAGTACGTCACCACGCGCTCGCCCAAGGACGTCACCTGGAACAACAGCCACGTGCTCCAGGGCGAGGCCGCGCAGACCGTGGACGAGCTCAAGAAGAGCACCGACGGGGTCATCCTCGTACAGGGCAGCAGCGACCTGCTGCGGACCCTTCAGGAGGCGGAACTGGTCGACGAGTACCACCTGCTGGTCTTCCCCGTGGTGATCGGCGAGGGCAAGCGGCTGTTCGCCGAGGGGACCGTGCCCGCGGGGCTCAGGCTGGCCCAGTCGCGGGTGACGAGCACCGGGGTCGTCCACCTGGTGTACGAGTGGGCGGGCGAGCCCGTCTACGGAACGGTCGAGTAGCCGGGAATGTTCTCGGCCGGGGTGTGGTTACACAACCCGTAGCCGGTGTGTCCAGTGTCCCCGGGCCTCACCTACCGCCTTCGCGGACTACCGTTCGGCTGGAGCCGCGTTGTGCATTTCGCCGAGAGGCGACCTGCACGCCGTCTACTGAAGAAGGGCCCACGCCCAGCGTGGGCCCTTCTTCATGTCCTGCCACGCAATGCCCGGAGGATCTCCGGCCATGCCCTCTCCCCAAGTTCCGCGCCGCCAGCGCCCCGCGAACGCCACCGACGGCCACGCCCAGCCACCTCAAGCACCTCCGAGGGGATGCCGCCTCGGCCGGGGCAAGGGCGAGACCGCGCTCAAAGAAGGCCAAGAACGACGTGGGCGGCCCGTCGTCTGGACAGGCCGAGTATGGCCAGCCGCCGGGCGCCCGCCTCGGTCAGGAGGCCCGGGGCGGTGGTGAAGGTTTCCAGGGGAATCTCGCTGATTTGCGCGACTGGCCGGGTCCGCCGAACCACCGGATGGACAGAGCCGTCAGACCGTGTGCGGCCAGATGGCTTTCCATGGTCATGGATCTTATGAGGTGGATAGTGTCGGTTCGGGCAGAGAGGACGCGGGCGGGTTCATGAACGTCGAACGAGAGCAGGTCATCGCCTTCCGGCTGCGCCGGCACCAGTTGGACGAGCGGGGGACGCTGGCCGACGCCGCCATGACGGCGCCGCAGAACACGCCGCCTGGTTCGGCGGAGCTCGCGTTGCGCGCCAGGGCCGAGGTGAGCGCCGCCGAGGTGGAGGCGGCGATCGCCAAGCGGCGCACCCTGGTCCAGACGTGGAGCCTGCGCGGCTCGCCGTGCCTGGTGAACAGCGCGGAGCTGCCGCTGTTCACCCGCGGACTGCTGCCCGACGACGAGGAGTCGTGGCGGGCGCAGATGGCCGGGTTCCTGCCGATGCTCGACCAGATGGGCAGAAGCGCCAGCGCGACGATGGAGCGGGTGATCGAGGCCACCCGCGACGCGCTTGACGGCCGCACGCTGACCAAGCGGGAGCTGGGCAGCGCGCTGGCGCCCAGGCTGCCGGCGGAGTTCGCGCCGTGGATGGAGCCGGACATGTTCTCCTCGTTCAGCGCCATCCTCACGCGGGCGGCCGCGCTGACGGGGGAGTTCGCGATCGCGCCGCGCACCGGCCACGAGGCGTCGCTGACGCGGGTGGACCAGTGGCTGGCCTCGGTGCCGGTGGACAAGGACGCGCGGGCGGGGCTGGTGCGGCGGTACCTGCGGCTGTACGGGCCCAGCACCGTCGAGGACTTCGCCTCGTGGGCGGGGGTGAGCGCGCACTACGCGGCGCGCTCCTGGGCGAAGGTCGCGGGGGAACTGGCCGAGGCGGGCGGCGGGTTCGTGCTGGCCGAGGATCTGGCCGAGCTGAAGGGGGCCGAGCGGCCCAAGGGGATGCGGCTGCTGCCGCCGTACGAGCCGTTCCTGCAGTTGCGGGACCGGGACACGCTGGCGCCGGACCCCGGCCTGCGGCCGAGGATCTGGCGCAAGACCGGCAACCCCGGGGTGATCCTGCTGGACGGCGAGCCGGCCGGGCTCTGGCGGCAGCAGAAGAAGAACAACAGACTGGTGATCACGGTCGAGGGGGACGTGGATCGGGACGCGGTCGCGGCGGAGGCCGCGCCCTATGCGGAGTTCCGCGGGTGCGCGGAGGTGCTGGTCATCCGGGGCTGACGTACTGGCGCGGGCGCAGGGCGTGCGCCCGCAGGGCGGCCAGGGCGGCCAGGTGGCCGGTGGGCGTCAGCCGTACCACCAGCTCGTCGCCGAAGGCCAGGTCGAGTGCGGTGAGCTGACCGACCAGGTCGGACAGCGGGCGGGAGATGTCCTCGCGGCCGGTCGCCGGATGCCAGCCCTCGCCCCCCACGATGTCGGCCACGCGCGCGCTCAGCTCCTGCGGCGACATCACGCTGCCGTCGGCGAGCAGCATGAGCGCGGCCTCGCGCACCGACAGGTCGAACTCGTGGTCCACGCGGGACAGCAGCAGCGCGGTGGCGGCGGCCCACATCTCCTCGGGCGAGCGCAGCAGGAGGCGGCCCTCCTCGGTGATGGTCAGCCTGGCGCCGTCGCGCAGCAGCGCGCCCAGGTCGTGCTCGGCCACCTCGCGCAGGCGCAGCGCCTCGGGGGAGGGCGCCAGGCGCAGCGGCAGGCTCTCCGAGGCGGCCAGGGTGAGCAGGCGGTGCAGCGCGGGCAGCGGCTGGTGGGGGATCGGGGCGTGCAGGCGTACTTCGAACGGCTGCGCCAGCTCCCGCCGCGCCGGGCCGCGGCCCAGGACCCAGCGGTTGAGCCGTTCGCCGTGCACGCGGTTGAGCCAGCTGTCGCCGCCCAGCTCGGCACGCGGCTCGGTGAGCCAGCGGCGGGTGAGCGCGACGCGGTCGATCTCCTCGCCGGACAGGATGGCCAGTTCGAGCGCGGCGGAGCAGGCCACGTGGGCGCCCAGCTCCTCCGGGCCCATGATCATGCTCCAGCGCAGGTCGGCGACGTCGGGAGGGAGCACGCCCGTGGCTTCGAGCGCCTCCTGGTAGGCGGCGGTGCCGGCGTCCTCGCCGTCGCGGGCGTAGGTACGCAGGATCTGGGCCGTCGTCGGGGAGTCACACAGGGCGGCGTAGCGCTCCAGGCCGCCCAGGGCCAGGAGCCTGCCGAGCGAGCGGGCCAGCCGCTCGTGGTCGCCGCCCACCTTCAACGGCAGCGTGTACCAGAGGAACTCGCACACATCGAGCTGGGTCACCGTCTCCAGCGGCTCCCCGCCCGTCAGCCACTCGACTGCGGTCCTGGCGTCTTCGGCCAGGTCCGGCTCGGAGCGCTCCAACTCGGTGAGAAGCGCTGTGACATCCGGTGCACTCATGCCTCGAAGTTTGCCGTATGGACCCCAGGCCTGACGATGACCGAATCCGGTGCGTATTGGGTCGTGCACAGTGGCTACCCTATGAATTCATCCGATTGGGGCTGCGACGAGGGTCAGATCCAGCGGTTGTCGAAGAGCATGCGCGCCTTCCACTCCGCGTAGGGGATCACATCGGCGGTCAGGATGGGGTGCAACCACCAGAAATTCACCAAAGCCAGCAAGGCGAACGCGCCGACCGCGGCCGCCCCGACCGTGCGCCGCATCGGCAGCGGGCCGCCGGGCGGCGCCGCCGGGCCGATCAGCAATCCGGCACAGAGCGTGATGGCCAGCACCATGAACGGCACCATCGGGATCGCGTAGAAGAGGAACATCGTCCGGTTGTCGGCGATCGCGTAGTAGAACCACGGCAGCCACCCCACCGCGTACGCCAGCAGCACCGCACCCGCCCGCCAGTCGCGCGAGGCGACGTACCAGGCGATCAACGCCACCAGCGCGGCCAGCGCCCCGAACCAGATCACCGGCGTGCCCACGCCGAGCACCGCCTCCGAGCAGTCCTTGACGCCGCAGCCGGTCTGCTTGCCCTCGTAGTAGAAGGCGACGGGGCGCAGCAGCAGCGGCCACTGCCACGGCTCCGACTGGTAGGGATGCGTGGACTCCAGCCCGGTGTGGAAGCCGAGCACCTGCACCTGGTAGGCGAGCCACGACTTGAAGGAGTCGACGACGAAGTAGAGCGGCCCGGAGGAGGTCGCCTGCGCCCAGTTACGGCCGTAGCCGCCGGCACTGGCGAACCAGCCGGCCCAGGTGGCGATGTACGTCACCGCGGGCACCAGGGCCACCGCGCCCAGCCAGGTGGGCACGTCCTTGCCGAAGGCCCCCGCGTACGGCCGGCGCAGCCCGACCGCCCGGCGCGCGCCCATGTCCCAGATCAGCGACATGATCCCGAACGCGATGAGGAAGAAGATGCCCGACCACTTGACCGCGCACGCGGCGCCCAGGCACACGCCCGCGGCGATCCGCCACGGCCGCCAGCCCAGCCAGGGCCCCTCCGGCGTGAGCGTCGAGGTCTCGTACCAGTCGACCAGCCGGCCGCGCATCTTGTCCCGGTCGACGACCAGGCAGGCGAACCCGGCCAGCACCCAGAACATGAGGAAGATGTCCAGCAGCGCGGTGCGCGAGAGCACGAAGTGCAGGCCGTCCAGGGCCAGCAGCAGGCCGGCGAAGCAGCCGAGCAGCGTCGAGCGCGTCATCCTGCGCGCCAGCCGGGCGATGACCAGGATCGACAGCGTGCCCACGATGGCGGCGGCGACGCGCCAGCCGTACGGGTTCATGCCGAACAGCCACTCGCCGAAGCCGATCATCCACTTGCCGAGCGGCGGGTGCACGACGTAGGAGGCGCACTTGTCGAGCGCGTCCTGGGCGCATTTCTGCCAGATGTCGGTGTTGCCGGCGATCAGCGCCTTGTCGGCGTCCTTGATCGCGGTCTTCTCCACGCCCCAGGTGATCAGCGAGAAGGAGTCCTTGGCGTAGTACGTCTCGTCGAACACGACGGCCTTCGGATGGCCGAGGTTGATGAAGCGCAGCACCCCGCCGAACACCGCGATCAGCAGCGGCCCCACCCATCCCCAGAGCACGCTGCCGCCCATCGGCGGGACCAGGCGGTCACGCAAGGACCGCGGCTGCGGCTTCTTGGGATCGTCCACGGCCAGGTACTGGAAATCGGTCACGGCCATTCGGACATCGTACGGGCCCCAAGCCGTGGAATAGATAAGAAACACGGTGCAATCGGGGTGCCCTGCGACAATGTCCGGGTGACTCAAGACGGCAAGTTGGTGCTGGCAGGAGCCCCGATCGGGCAAGCGGGAGACGTTTCTCCCCGGCTGAGACAGGCGCTTGAGAGCGCCGACGTGATCGCGGCCGAGGACACCAGAAGGCTGCGCAGGCTGGCGAACGACATCGGCGCGGAACTCACCGCCCGCGTCGTGTCCTACTACGACGCCAACGAGGCCGGGCGCGCCCAGGAACTGGTCGAGACGCTCAAGGAGGGCCGCACGGTCGTCGTCATCACCGACGCGGGGATGCCGGGCGTGTCGGACCCCGGCTACCGGCTCACCCACCTGGCCGTCGAGGCGGGCGTCACCGTCACCGCGCTGCCCGGTCCGTCGGCGGTCACGACCGCGCTGGCGATCTCCGGCCTGCCCAGCGACCGCTTCTGCTTCGAGGGCTTCCCGCCGCGCAAGGGCGGCGAGCGGGCGCGCCGCCTGGGCGCGCTGGCCCAGGAGGAGCGCACGATGGTCTTCTTCGAGGCGCCGCACCGCCTGGCCGGCTCGCTGGCCGCGATGGCCGCCGCCTTCGGCCCCGACCGCCCCGCCGCGGTCTGCCGCGAGCTCACCAAGACCTATGAGGAGGTACGGCGCGGCGGCCTGGCCGAGCTGGCCGCCTGGGCCGAGGGAGGCGTCAAGGGCGAGATCACGGTCGTCGTCGCCGGTCACACGGCCGAGGCGGGCGAGCGGGACATCGAGGAACTGGTCGCCGAGGTCGACCGCAGGGCCGAGGCGGGAACCCAGCGTAAGCAGGCCGTCGCGGACGTCGCCAAGGAGGCCGGCATTCCCAAACGAGAGCTGTATGACGCGGTTCACAGGAGATCTCCAACGCCATAGGGTGCGCATCGTGAAGAACTGGGGGGTTTCCGCGGAGCGGCTCGTTCCGCCGATGCAGGAAGGCGCGCTGTGGGGCTGGCTCGGCCCCGTCCTCGTCGCCGCCTTCGGCGGGGTGCTGCGGTTCTTCCGGCTGGGCGATCCGCACTCCGTGGTCTTCGACGAGACGTACTACGTCAAGGACGGCTACTCCCTCCTCAGGTACGGCGTCGAGCGCACCTTCCTCGGCGACGCCAAGAACCCGATCGCCGACCAGCGGCTGATCACCGGCAACCTGGACATCTTCAAGCAGTGCGCGGAGTCGTCGGAGTGCGCCAGCTACGTCGCCCACCCGCCGCTCGGCAAGTGGATGATCGCGCTCGGCGAGTGGATGTTCGGCATGACGCCGTTCGGCTGGCGTTTCATGGCCGCGGTCGCCGGCACGCTGTCGATCCTCATCCTGGCCCGCGTCACCCGCCGGATGACCCGCTCGACCCTGATCGGCTCCCTCGCCGGGCTCCTGCTGGCCCTGGACGGCCTGCACCTGGTGCTCTCGCGCACCGCACTGCTGGACATCTTCGTGATGTTCTGGGTGCTGGCCGGGTTCGCCTGCCTGGTGGCCGACCGCGACCACGCGCGGCGGCGGCTGGCCGACTGGTACGAGCGCTCCCGGCTGTCCGATCAGGGTCCGCGCCTCGGGTGGCGGCCCTGGCGGATCGCCGCCGGGGTCTGCCTGGGCGCGGCCTGCGCGGTCAAGTGGTCGGGGCTGCCGTTCCTGCTGGCGTTCTTCCTGCTGGCGTTCGTGTGGGACATGGGGGCCAGGCGGGCGGTGGGGCTGCGGCAGCCGTACCGGGGGGCCTTCGGGCTCGATCTCGCGCCCGCGATGGGCGCGCTCGCCGCGGTGCCCGCCGCGGTGTTCACGCTCTCGTGGACGGGCTGGTTCGTCTCGGCGCACGGGTGGGGGCGCAACTGGGAGCAGGCGACCTCGTCGGGGCCCGTCTTCTTCGTGCTGGACACGGCGCGGTCATGGGTGAAGTACCAGCTCCAGGTGCTCGGCTACCACACCGGGCTGGTCGAGGGGCATCCCTACCAGTCGAAGCCGTGGGACTGGCTGGTGCTCAACCGGCCCGTCTCCTTCCACTACGAGGGCGACCTGCCGGGCTCGGCGTGCGGGGCCGACAAGTGCTCGCAGGCCGTGCTCGGGGTCGGCACCCCCGCCCTCTGGTACGCGGCGCTGTTCGCGCTCGTCGCGCTCGTCGTCTGGTACGTGGCCACGCGCGACTGGCGGGCCGGGGCGGTGCTGCTGGCCTACGCCGCGGGCTGGCTGCCCTGGCTGTACTACTGGCTGGCCGACAAGCGCACCATGTACCTGTTCTACATGGTGCCGCTGGTGCCGTTCATGGCCATGGCGCTCGCGCTGGTCGGCGGGCTCGTGCTCGGCAGGCAGGACGCGCCGCCGATGCGGCGGGCCGGGGGCGGCGCGGCCGTCGGGGCGTTCACACTGGTCGTGCTGATCAACTTCTGGTGGCTCTACCCGGTCCTGTCGTCGGAGACGATCACGCACGCTCAGTGGTGGGCTCGGATGCTGATGCGCTCGTGGGTGTGACCGCCTTCTTCCGCCTGACGCCGTGGCGCAGCGTGATCGCCGCCGCGATGCAGGCAAGGGGTACGGCGGGCAGCACGTAGCGGTAGTCGAACTCCGCCGTGGCGGCCGGTGCCAGGAGCAGCCCGAACGCCGCCAGCCACGGCAGCGCCACCGGTCCGCCCCAGGCGCGCCAGCGGACGGCCACGCCGTACAGGCCGATCAGGAGGATGCCGCCGAGCATGATGCCGCGCAGGTAGAACACCTTCTGGTAGCCGCTCATGATGTCGGCCCACGGGCTGACGATGCGGGTCTCCGGCGGGCCCTGCTCGTAGGAGTAGGCGTCGGTGTCGGTGCGGCCCTGGTAGGAGGGCCAGGTGGGCAGGCGTTTCGGCTTGCCGTTGACGAGCTCCTGATAGGGCCGGAACTCGTACATGTTGTAGGTGGAGGTGTCGGGGAAGCGCGGGCGGCCCCAGTGGAAGGAGCGCAGGAAGTCCTTGCCGACGACCCGCAGGTAGTCGCCGGGCTGGGACAGGATCGCGCGCGTGGCGAACTTGCTGGCCGCGTCGTTCTTGACCGACTCGAACGTCTTGCCGCCCAGGCGGTGCAGCGGCTGGCCGTACTCCGAGCGCCACAGGTACCACTGGGCGTACTCGGGGCGCTGGCCGACCGGCTCCTCGATGCACAGCAGCGCGATGTCGAGCTCCTTGCGCGGGTCGATGTTCATCTTCGAGCAGTCGGCGAAGATGGCGGTGCGCATGTAGAGGATGAGCCCGTCGCTGTTGGTCATGGCGAATTTCCCGAACGCTGTGGAAAACCAGGCCATGTAGCAGAGCACCGGGATCGCGCAGGCGGTGACCATGGCCACGATCGGCCGCCACCCGACCCGCTTCACCAGCATGTACGCCACGACCAGTGCCAGGATCGGCAGCCCGATCGAACGCGTCAGCCAGGTCAGCGCCAGCAGCACCCCGACCAGCGCGCCGATCTTCCACGACATCCGCCGGTGCCACAGCACCAGCGTGATCACGCCCACGACCAGCAGCGTGAACATGGCGTCGGACATGATCAGCTGCTCTAGCTGGATCTGGTACGCGTCGAACAGCACCGGGGCGGCCGCCAGCGTCGCGCCCCAGGTCGGCAGGTGGAACCTGCGCCGCAGCAGCGCGTAGATCAGCACCGCCGCGGCCAGGCCCATCACGTGCTGCGTGAAGGTGACCAGGGCGAAGCTGTGGAACGGCTTCAGCGCCAGCAGCCAGAATCCGTAGCCGTCCGGCCTGATCGGGTGGGGCCTCGGGTGCAGGGCCACCGAGACGTACTCATAGGAGTCGTTGAACCACATCGCCGGGCCGTACCCGAGCATGGTCACGAGCCGCAGCAGCCCGCCCACGGCGAGCGCTGCGGCGAACACCCGATGACGGCGCAGGAACGAGCGCAGACGCGCGGTTCGGCCACCGGCGGAGTCGTCCACTGGGGTTATCTCCGCGACGCTCACCATGGCAACAAGAATGCCAGGCGTTTTTCGGACTTGACCCGAGCATGGGTGGGCAGACGGCATGATGGTGTGCTGGATGTGCCGTGACTGGAAGGGCTACGACGTGGAACTGACGGTGGTCATGCCTTGCCTCAACGAGGCGGAGACCGTGGAAGTCTGTGTCCGCAAGGCGCTTGCGTGCATGGAGGAGCACGGGATCGAGGGCGAGGTGCTGATCGCCGACAACGGCAGCACCGACGGTTCCCAGCAGTTGGCAAGGGACGCGGGCGCCCGCGTGGTCCACGTCGACGCGAAGGGCTACGGCAACGCGTTGATGGGCGGCATCAGGGCCGCGCGCGGCAAGTACGTCATCATGGGCGACGCCGACGACTCCTACGACTTCACCGGCCTGCTGCCCTTCGTCGAGCAGTTGCGCGAGGGCGCCGACCTCGTCATGGGCAACCGGTTCAAGGGCGGCATCGCCCCCGGCGCCATGCCCCCGCTCCACCGCTACCTCGGCAACCCCGTCCTGTCGTTCGTCGGGCGGCTGTTCTTCCCGAGCGCCATCGGCGACTTCCACTGCGGCCTGCGCGGGTTCAGGCGCGAGTCCATCCTGCGCCTCGGCCTGCAGACCGGCGGCATGGAGTTCGCCAGCGAGATGGTCGTCAAGTCCACGCTCCAGGGGCTCGACGTGCGCGAGGTGCCGACCACGCTCTCGCCCGACGGCCGCTCCCGCCCGCCGCACCTGCGCTCCTGGCGCGACGGCTGGCGCCACCTGCGCTTCCTGCTCCTCTACAGCCCGAAGTGGCTGTTCTTCATCCCCGGGCTCGCGCTCATGCTGGTCGGCCTGATCGCCGGCACCGCGCTGACCTTCGGCCCGGTCCGGATCGGCGAGCTGGCCTTCGACGTCGACACCCTGGTCGGCGCGTCGGCCATGGTGGTGATCGGCTTCCAGGCGGCGTTGTTCGCGCTGTTCACCAAGGTGTACGCGGCGGAGGAGGGCTTCCTGCCCGAATCGCCACGGGTGCGCAAGCTGATCAGCATCGTGACCCTGGAGAAGGGCCTCGTGGCCGGCGGCCTGCTGGCCCTGGCCGGTCTGATCGGACTGGTGATGTCGCTGGTCCACTGGCAGGTGCGCAGCTTCGGCGAGCTGGACCCGCGCGAGTCGCTGCGCCTGGTGGTCCCGGCCGCCACGGCGTTCATCATGAGCTTCCAGACCATCTTCGCCTCGCTCTTCATCAGCATCCTGGGCATCAGGCGCACCCGCGAGAACCCGATCGACTACGCGGCCAAGGCTGCCGAGGAGGCCGCCGAGGCGGTCACCCGCGAGGACTCCACCACCCGCTGACACATGGCCGATACACGGCCGAGGCGGAGCGGACGCGCGCGTACGGCACCATAGGGGTGTCGATGTAACGCGTGGTTTGGGGTGACATGTCCGCTTCTGTGGACGTCCGGGTGCTGCTCGTCGAGGACGACGAGGTGATCCGCAGGTCGGTCGCGATGGCGCTGGAGCGCTACGGCTACCGCGTGAGCACCGCGGCCGACGGGCTGACCGGCCTGGAGATGTCCCGTGAGGGCCGCCACGACCTGCTGCTCCTGGACGTGATGCTGCCCGGCCTCGACGGCATCGGCCTGTGCAGGAAGGTCAGGGAGACGAGCCTCGCGCCGATCCTGATGATGTCGGCCCGCGGCGACTCCCTCGACGTGGTCTCCGGGCTGGAGGCGGGCGCCGACGACTACGTGGTCAAGCCCGTCGACACCGCCGTGCTCGTGGCGCGGATCAGATCGTTGCTGCGGCGGGCCGCGCCGGTTCCCGAGGCGGCGGGGGCGCTGGTGTTCGGCGACCTGTCCATCGACCGGGAAGCGCTGGAGGTCACCAAGGACGGCGCGCCGGTCGCGCTGGCGCCGACGGAGCTGCGGCTGCTGCTGGAGTTCGCGGCCAACCCCGGGATCGTGCTGGACCGGCAGACGCTGCTCGCCAACGTCTGGGACTACGGCTGGAACGGCGACAGCCGCGTCGTCGACCTGTGCGTCCAGCGCCTGCGCAAGAAGATCGGCGCCGACCGGATCGAGACCGTGCGCGGCTTCGGCTACAAGTTGCGCCGATGAGGTCGCTGCGCTGGCGGATCGCCGCGCTGGTGGCCCTCGCCTGCTGCGCGGTGGCCGTGGTCGTCGGCGTGCTGGTCCACCGGAGCACGCTCGAACGCTCGATGGAGGTGGGCAGGGAACGCGCGTACAACGCGCTTCGAGAGGTGCGGCAGGAGACGCCCGCGGCGGAGATCCCGGCGCCCCTGCTGGCCGCCATGCGCGGGCCCGGCGAGCCGGTCTACTGGTACGACGACCGCAACCCCGAGGCCCCCTGGATGTGGGGCGGCCTGCGCGACGGCGACCGGATGCTGACCGTGCAGGTGGACATGGGCGTGCAGATGCGGGCGCTGGTCGCCTTCGACCGGGACGTCGCGTGGGCCTCGCTCGGCGCGCTCGCGGTGATCGTCCCGGTGTCGCTGCTGCTGGCCGAGCTGCCGAACCGCAGGCTGCGCCAGGTGGCCAGGACCGCGCGGCGCATCGCGGGCGGCGACCTGGACGCCCGCATCGCCGGGCCGTCCCGCCGCGGCGACGAGATCGCCGACATCTCCGCCGCCGTCGACTCGATGGCCGACAGCCTCCAGACCCGGCTCCGCAACGAGCAGCGCTTCACCGCCGACGTCGCCCACGAACTGCGGACCCCGCTCATGGGCCTGGTCACCTCCGCCGGGCTGCTGCCGGAGGGTGAGGCGACCGACCTGGTCCGCGACCGGGTGCGGGTGCTGCGCGCGCTGGTCGAGGACCTGCTGGAGATCTCCCGCCTCGACGCGGGCGCCGAGCACGCCGACCTCAGGCCCGTGGACCCGGCCGAGGTGGTCAGGGCCTCCCTCGCGAACACCGCCCTCCCGGTACGGCTGGCCGTCACCGCCCCCGGCGCCGTGGAGACCGACCCCCGCCGCCTCGACCGGATCCTCGCCAACCTGGTCATCAACGCCCACCGCCACGGCGACGCCCCCGTCGAGGTCACCGTGGACGGCCCGACGATCGTGGTCCGCGACCACGGCCCCGGCTTCCCGGCCGCCCTGCTGGCCGACGGCCCGCAGCGCTTCCGCACCGGCGCCGCCGAGCGCGGCAGGGGACACGGCCTGGGCCTGACGATCGCGACCGGCCAGGCCCGCGTCATCGGCGCCGCCCTCACGCTGGCCAACGCCAGGGACGGCGGCGCGGTGGCCACTCTGGTCCTGCCGCCCTCAGCCGCGTGACGACTCCTGCCGGGACGGGCTCAGGCCGGGACGGGCACCCTCTCCGGCTGGGGCACGTGCCTGAGGTGCAGCACGTGTCCCAGCGCGCCGAGGGCCAGCGCGCCCGCGGCCATGGCGGCGCCCACCCAGCCCACGGACGGGTAGCCGAACCCGGCGCTGATGGCCAGCCCCGCCAGCCAGGGCGCGAGGGTGTTGCCGATGTTGAACGCCGAGACGTTCGTGGACCCGGCCAGCGTCGCGGCGGAGCCGGCCAGGGCGTACACGCGGACGTTGACGGCCGGGTTGGTGGCCATGCCGGCGACGCCCATGAGGAAGACGGTGACGACCAGCGCCACCGGTGAGGTGGCCAGGAGGGCGACGCCGGCCGAGGTGACGACCACTCCGGCCATGCCGAGGTAGAAGGTGGCGAACGGGCGGGCGTCGGCCGTGCGCCCGCCGACGGTGATGCCGATCAGGCTGCCGAGCCCGAACAGGGCCAGGATCGGCGAGACCCAGCCCTCTGACAGGCCGGTCGTGCGGGTCAGGAGCGCGCCGAGGTAGCCGAAGCTGGCCATCATGGAGCTGAAGCTCAGCGAGACCGCGCCATAGGTGATCCACAGCCGCAGGTTGGCCATGGCGCGCAGTTCCCTGCGCAGGCTCGGCGCGGCGGTGGCGCCGGTCCTGCCCGCGGGCACCAGGGACAGCACTCCGGCGAAGGCCAGCGCGGTGAGCACGGCGACGGTCCAGAAGGCGGCGCGCCAGTCGGCGTACTGGCTGATGAGCGTGCCCGCGGGCACGCCGAGGACGGTGGAGAGCGTGATGCCGCCCACGACCACCGCCAGCGCCCTCGCCCTGGCTCCGGTGGGCACCATGTCCGTCACGGTGACGGCGGCGACGCCGAAGAACCCGGCGTAGACGAAGGCGCCGACGACGCGGGTGCCGAACAGCAGCCCGTAGTCGGGCGCGAGCGCGCCGACGACGTGCGTGGCGATGAAGATCGCCAGAAACGCCAGCAACGTACGGCGGCGCGGCCACCGCAACGTGAGCGCCGCCAGGAGCGGCGCCCCGATCACCATCCCGATCGCGAACGCCGAGATCAGCAGCCCGGCGTCCGGGACGGTGACGCCCAGGTCGGCGGCCATCGCGGGCAGCAGGCCCGCGAGCATGAACTCCGAGGTCCCCATGGCGAAGATCGCCAGTCCGAGGACGTAGACGGCGAGGGGCATGCGTCTCCCTAGTTTTAGATGGTTCAGTTCAAAATGAGGGCACGCGAAAGGCGCGCGGGGCGGTCAGAAGGCGCTGAGCGCGGTCTGGATGATCACCTCGGCGGCGGCGGGACCGGCCCCGCCGCGCAGCGAGACCTGGATCCCGCTGATGGAGGCGATGACGAAGTGGGCCAGCGCGGTGGCGTCCTTGCCCGCGGCCAGCTCTCCCGAGATCTTGCCCGCCTCGATCGCCGCCCGCAGGGCCTCCAGCCGCCGCTCGTAGTCGCGCTTGAGCATCGCGGCCACGTCGGGGTCGTGCGGGGCCAGTTCGATCATGGTGTTGACCACCAGGCAGCCCTGAGGCAGGCCGTCGTGCGGCTCTACGGCCTCGCGCATCAGGGTCGCGATCTTCTCGCGCACCGGCGCCGGGCCCTCCAATGTCGCGACGATGCCCGCGGTCCTGACCTCCATGTAGTGCCGCAGGGCCTTCTTGAACAGGTGGTGCTTGCTGGTGAAGGTGTTGTAGATGCTGCTGCGGCCGAGCCCGGTGGCCGTGCAGAGGTCCTGGGTGGAGGTGGCCTCGTAGCCGGAGTCCAGGAACGCGCGCATGGCCGCGTCCACCGCGCGCTCCTCGTCGAACTGCCTCGGTCGTGCCATGGGGCCGACGTTAGCACGTTTTGGACTGATCTATCTATTACTCCACGCGGCTGGAACCCGTAGGCTTAGGGACATGTCCCAGCACATCTTGACCGCTGTCGCGTGGCCCTACGCCAACGGCCCCCGCCACATCGGGCACGTCTCCGGGTTCGGCGTGCCGTCCGACGTCTTCAGTCGCTACCAGCGCATGGCGGGCAACAAGGTGCTGATGGTCTCCGGCACCGACGAGCACGGCACCCCCATCCAGGTCCAGGCGGACAAGGAGGGCGTCACGGCGCGGGAGCTGGCCGACCGCTACAACCGGGTCATCGCCGAGGACCTCACCGGCCTCGGGCTGTCGTACGACCTGTTCACCAGGACCACGACGAACAACCACTACGCCGTCACGCAGGAGATCTTCAAGGGCCTCTACGACAACGGCTACATCTTCCCGAAGACCACGATGGGCGCCATCTCCCCGTCCACCGGGCGCACGCTGCCCGACCGCTACATCGAGGGCACCTGCCCCATCTGCGGCTACGACGGCGCGCGCGGCGACCAGTGCGACAACTGCGGCAACCAGCTCGACCCGATCCAGCTCATCAACCCCAAGAGCCGCATCAACGGCGAGACCCCGGTCTTCGTCGAGACCGAGCACTTCATGCTCGACCTGCCCGCCTTCGCCGAGGTGCTCGGCACCTACCTGCAGTCCAAGCAGGGCGAGTGGCGGCCCAACGTGCTCAAGTTCGCCCTCAACCTGCTCGGCGACCTGCAGCCCAGGGCGATCAGCCGCGACCTCGACTGGGGCGTCCCGATCCCGCTCGACGGCTGGAGCGAGCAGGCCAACAAGCGGCTCTACGTCTGGTTCGACGCGGTCATCGGCTACCTCAGCGCGAGCGTGGAGTGGGCCAGGCGCAGCGGCGACCCCGAAGCCTGGCGTCAGTGGTGGCAGAACCCCGACGCCAAGAGCTACTACTTTATGGGCAAGGACAACATCGTCTTCCACGCCGAGATCTGGCCGGCGATGCTGTTCGGCTACAGCGGCATCGGGGCCAAGGGCGGCAAGCCCGGCTCGCTGGGCGCGCTGAACGTGCCGTCCGAGGTGGTCTCCAGCGAGTTCCTGACGATGGAGGGCCGCAAGTTCTCCTCCTCCCGCCAGGTCGTCATCTACGTGCGCGACTTCCTGGCCCGCTACGACGCCGACGCGCTGCGCTACTACATCGCGGTGGCCGGGCCGGAGAACCAGGACACCGACTTCACCTGGCAGGAGTTCGTCAACCGCAACAACGGCGAGCTGGTCGCGGCCTGGGGCAACCTGGTCAACCGCTCGATCTCGATGGCGGCCAAGAACTTCGGCGCCATCCCCGAGGCGGGCGAGCTGACCGACGCCGACCGGGCCCTGCTGGAGCGCTCGCGCATGGCGTTCGCGCCGGTGGGCGCCGAGCTGAACCGCTCGCGCTTCAAGAACGCCATCACCGAGGCGCTCGACGTGGTCCGCGACGCCAACAAGTACCTGGCCGAGCAGGAGCCCTGGAAGCTCAAGGACGACCCGGAGCGGCAGAAGTCGATCCTGTTCACCGCGCTGCAGGTCGTCGACGACGCCAAGACGATGCTGACGCCGTTCCTGCCGTCCTCATCCAACAAGGTCCACGCCATGCTCGGTGGCGAGGGCGTCTGGTCCGGCATGCCGGAGATCCGGGAGGTCGACGAGGACGGCGGCACGCCGTACCCGGTGATCACCGGCGACTACAAGGACGGCGCGCGCTGGGAGCACCGGCCGATCAAGCCGGGCACCCCGCTCGCGCCGCCGGTGCCGCTGTTCAAGAAGCTCGACCCGAAGGTCGTGGACGAGGAGCTCGCCCGCCTGGATAGTCCGGAAGGCTGACCGCCTCCGCGGTCCTCCTGATCGAGCGCGCGATGAGACCCGTCCCCGGCAGATGGGGCAGGAGCTTGGCCTGCCGCGTCATGAGCCAGTTCATGACGCGGCTGGTCGGCACCATGAGCTTGGCCACGCCGTCCGCGGACTTCTGCGCCCCGGCCACGTAGGGGCGCATGATCCGCTCGTAGCCGGCGAACGCCTCCGCGAGGCTCCCGGCCGTGGCCAGCTCACCCGCCAGCACGTACGCCCCGACGACGGCCAGCCCGGTCCCCATGCCCGACAGCGGCGAGGCGCACCAGGCGGCGTCGCCGAGCAGGCCCACCCGCCCCTTCGACCAGCGGTCGAGGTGGATCTGGCTGACCGAGTCGAAGTAGAGGTCGGGCGCCTCGCGCAGGTCCGCCAGCAGCCGCGGCACGACCCAGCCGACGCCGCCGAACTCCCGCTCCAGGACCTCGCGCTGCCCCTCGGCGTCGCGCCGGTCGAGGTCCAGCGGCGGCGTGCCGAACCAGAACACCGCCTTGGCCTCCCGGTTGCCGCGCGCGCTGTAGACGGCTGCCAGCTTGCCGGGCAGCTTCAGGCTCAGGCCCGAGTGGTCCAGCCCGAGCCGGTTGGGCACGGTGAAGACGGCGTTGTACAGCCCCAGGTACGAGGCGAAGCGCTCCTCGGGGCCGAACGCCAGCGCGCGTACCCGCGAGTGCAGCCCGTCGGCGCCGACGACCAGGTCGAAGCGGCGGGTGGGGCCGTGCTCGAAGGTGACCGCCACGCCGTGGGCGTCCTCGTCGAGCGAGGCGATCGAGTCGCCGAAGAGGTACTCGGTGTCGTCCCTGGTCGCCTCGTACAGGATCCTGGCCAGGTCGCCGCGCAGGATCTCCACGTCGCCGGCGAAGATGTCGTCGGGCATCTTGGCCAGCTTCCTGCCCTTCTCGTTGACGCTCCACATCGCGCCCATGTTCGTCTGCTCGCGCTCGACGGCCCCGAGCACGCCCATCTCCCGCAGCACCCGCAGGTGCGCCTTGCCGCGGAAGTCGACGGCGTAGCCGCCGTCACGCAGTTCGGGCGCGCGTTCGACGACGGTCGTGCGCAGGCCGTACCGGTTGAGCCACAACGCCAGCGCGGGGCCGGCGACGCTCGCGCCGGAGATCAGGATGTCCATGCCGACGAGCGTCGCGGGCCGCGCTCACCGCCTCCTCACCGCCGGCTCACCGCTCATCGCGGCGATCACGTCCAGCGGTGAGGCGCGGATGGCCTCGTGGGAGACGCCCGCGAGCGTGAGCGCCTCCTGCCTGCCCATCCGCGTGCCCGCCCGGTGCGCGGCCGCGTACGCCCGCTCGCCGAGCGCCGCACGGGCGCGCGCCTCCGCCGCGAGCCGGTCCTCGTCCCCGGGTACGGCGGCGCCGCGCAGCACCACGGCCGCCCCCAGCAGCCTGGCCGCCTCGGCCGGCGCCGCGAGCCCGGCCAGCGCCTCGACCGCCCGCGCGCTCTCCGGAACCGCCCCGGTCGCCACCGCGACCTCGACCGCCTGCCGGTAGGCAGCGGCGGCGGCGACCTGGTCGCCCTCGGCCTCGGCCATCCGCCCGAGACCGACCAGCACCCGGGTGTGGTTGCCCGAGCTCTTGATCCATCCGGGGTCGGAGCGGGCCAGCGCCTGCGCGTACAGCTCGCGGGCCGAGGGCAGGTCGCCGGCCAGCCGCGCCAGGTCGCCGAGACCGCGCAGGGCGGCGGCGAGGTAGGTGGGGATGCCCGAGCGCCTGGCCACCTCCGCGGCCAGCTCGTAGTCGGCCCGCGCGGCCTCGGGGTCGTCGCGCTGGCGCAGGTCGCCCCGGTTGCACAGCAGGTCGGCGTGGTCCTCGCTGGCGCCCAGCAGCTCGGCCAGCTCCAGCGCCCTGCTCGTGCGCTCCAGCGCCGCGGCGCGGTCGCCGGTGGTGGCCTCCAGCCAGGCCAGCGAGTCGAGGGCCAGCACCGCGCCCCAGCGGTCGCCGAGATCCTGGAACCCTGCCAGCGCGGCGGTGAGCCCGGCGTGCGCGGTGGCGTACTCGCTGTCGGCCATCTGCGGGTAGGCCCAGATCAGCCGGGCCATGGCGCGGGCCCAGGGGTCTTCGTCGCGGTCGGCGCGGGCCAGCACGCGCAGGACGGTCTCCGGGTCGCCGCCGCCGGCGGTCATCAGCGGCCACAGGAACGTCAGCAGCGGATGGCGGTGGCCCCGGTCGATCAGGACGCCGGCCCGCCGGAGGTAGCGCGGCTCGCCCGCGATCAGCGCGCACAGCGCGTAGTCGTCGCCGAGCGTGGGGTCCGGCTCCGGTCCCGCCGCGGCCAGCAGCGCCGCGGCCTCGGCCATGGCGCTCGTGCGCAGGCCGCGCATCCACAGGTAGCAGGCCAGCGCGCCGACCAGCCGCAGGCCCAGCTCGACCGCGCCGGACTCGGCGGCGAAGCGCAGCGCCTCGCGCAGGTTGGCGTGCTCGGCGGCCAGCGCGTCCAGCCAGCGGAGCTGCTCGCCCCGGCGCAGGTGGGGGTCGGCCTCGCGGGCCAGGTCGAGGTAGTAGGACGCGTGGGCCTGCCGTACGGCGTGGGGGTCGTCGAGCTTTTCCGCGCAGAAGGCGCGGATCGTGGCGAGCATGCGGTAACGGCCGCCCGAGACCTCCACGAACGACTTGTCGGCGAGCGAGTCGAGCAGCGCCTCCGCGTCCGGCAGGCCGCTGACCCGCGCGGCGGCCGCGGCGCGCGCACCGCCGGCGAACACGGTCAGCCGCGCGGCCATCGCCCGCTCGTCGGCGCTGAGCAGGTCCCAGCTCCACGCCACGACCGCGCGCAGCGTGCGGTGCCTGGCCGCCGCGGTACGGCTGCCGCGCGACAACAGCGGAAACCGCTCGGACTCCAGGCGTACGGCCAGCTCGGCGGCCTCGTGGGTGCGCATGCGGGCGGCGGCCAGCTCGATCGCCAGCGGCAGCCCGTCCAGGGCCACGCAGATCGACTCCACCGCCGCCCCGCCCGCGAAGTCCGGCCGCACCGCCCGCGCCCGGTCGGTGAACAGCCTGACCGCCTCCGACGGCGGCAGCGGCCGCACCGGCCACAGGTGCTCGGCCGTCACCCCCAGCGGCTCGCGGCTGGTCGCCAGGACGCGCACGCCGGGACAGGCGGTGAGCAGGCGTTCCGCGAGCGCGGCCACATCGCCGACGATCTGCTCGCAGTTGTCCAGAACGAGCTGCAGTTCGCGCCCGGCCAGCGCGGCGACCAGGCGTCCGGCGGGAGACTGCTCGCGCTCTCCCCGAGGGTGCAGGCCGCCGTCGCGGATGCCGAGCGCGGCCATCATGACCTGCGGCAACTGCTCGCCGTCGCGGACCGCCGCCAGCTCCACGAGCTGCTGGTCCGGCCGCCCGCGCACGACCTCGGCGGCCAGCCTGGTCTTGCCGACCCCGCCGGGACCGAGCAGCGTCACCAGTCTGGCCCGCGTCAGCAGTTCGCCCACCCGCGCCGCGTCCTCCTCCCGGCCGACGAAGCTGGTGAGCGCGGGCGCGGGCCCGCTGACCTGCGGTTCCTGCCCGAGCAGCAGCTCCCTGTGGATGGCCGACAGCTCCGGCGAGGGGTCCGCGCCCAGCTCCTCGGCCAGGAGCGCGCGGGTGCGCTCGTAGACGAGCAGGGCCTCGGCGGGACGGCCGTCGGCGTGCAGGGCGCGCATGAGCTGCGCACGCGGGCGCTCACGCAGCGGGTGGCGCTCGACCAGCTCGCCGAGCACGTCCAGCGCCGCGCGATGCGCGCCGCGCCGCAGGTCGGACTCGGCCAGGTCCTCCAGAGCGGCGAGCTGCCGCTCCTCCAGATGTACGGCCGGCGCCGGTGACGCCCACTGCCCCAGCGCCTCCCGCAGCAGCTCGGCGGCCCGATCCGGGTCGCCGGAGCCGAGCGCCCGCCTGCCCTGCTCCGCCAGGCGCAGGAAGCGGTGCACGTCGACGTCGTCGGGGTCCACGTTCAGCACGTATCCGGCCGGCACGCGCTCCACCGCGACGCCGTCGCGGCGCAGCCTGGACACCTGGGATTGCAGGGCGTGGTGCGCGTCCTTGGGCGGGCGCTCGCCGTACACCTCGTCGATGAGCAGGCCGGCGGCGACCGCGCGGCCGGGACGCAGCAGGAGCGCGGCCAGCAGCGCGCGGCGGGCCGGTCCGCCGAGCGGGACCTCGCTCCCGTCCGCCCGCCAGGCGCGGACCGCACCGAGCACGCCGAACCGCATGCCAGCCACTATAAGGTTGGGTCGCGTGAGCAAGAGTCCCGCTGTTCCCGAGCCGTTGGGCGCCGAGGTCTTCGACAGCCACTGCCACCTCGACATCATGGTCGGCAACCGGCAGGCCGGCTCCGGCGACCCGGTGGCGCAGGCCGCCCAGGCGGCGGCGGCCTCGGTCGAGACGATCCTGGCCGAGGCGCGTTCCGTGGGGGTCACCAGCCTGGTGACGATCGGCTACGACCTGACCTCCTCGCGGTGGAACGCTCAGGTCGCCGCCGAGCACGAGGGCGTCTACGCGGGCGCGGCCATCCACCCCAACGAGGCCCACGCGGCCACGCCGGAGGTGCTGGCGGAGATCGAGTGGCTCGCGGGCCGCCCGGAGGTGCGCGCCGTCGGCGAGACCGGGCTCGACTACTACCGTGACTGGGCCTCCAAGGACGACCAGCACGCGAGCTTCCGCGCGCACATCGAGATCGCCAAGCGCACCGGCAAGGCGCTGGTGATCCACGACCGCGACGCGCACGACGACGTGCTGAAGGTGCTGGCCGCGGAGGGCGCTCCGGACGTCGTGGTCTTCCACAGCTTCTCCGGCGACGCCGAGATGGCCGCGAAATGCGTCGAGGCCGGATATTTCATGTCGTTCTCCGGCCCGGTCACCTACAAGAACGCCGGTTACCTGCGCGAGGCCGCCGCGCTCGCGCCCGCCGAGCTGATGCTGGTCGAGACCGACGCCCCCTACCTGCCGCCGGTGCCCCACCGGGGCAGGCCCAACGCGCCCTACCTCATCCCGCTGACCCTGCGCTGCCTGGCCGAGGTCAAGGGGGTCCAGCCGGAGGTGCTGTGCGAGGCGATCACCGCCAACGGGGCCACGGTCTTCGGCATCTTTTCGTGAACCGGTAGAGGCGGGCCGCCGGGCGCCGCTAGCGTCGGGCGCCCGAGTCTCTCCGGAGGTCGCCCATGCGTGGCAGAAGGCGCGCTCCGCGCCCGCGGGTCCCGTGGCGCTCGCCCTGGACGCCGGTGGTCGGCGTGGCCGCGGTGGCGGTCGCGGGCGCGCTGGTGGCCGTCGCGAGCATGGCCAAGGACATCAAGCTCGTCGTGGACGGCGAGACCGTCGTGATGCGCAGCTTCGCCGGATCGGTGTTCGAACTGCTGACGGAGGCCGAGGTGGCGGTCGGGCTTGGCGACTACCTTCGGCCCGGCGGGCACGACCAGGTCGTCGACGGCGCCACGATCGTGGTCAGGCACGCGCGGCCGTTCCGGGTGACCGTCGACGGCCGCACCAGCAACCGCATGGTGACCGCGACGAACGTGGCCGACGCGCTGGCCGAGCTGGAGATCGACCACGCGGGCGGGCGGCTGTCGGCCCCGCCCGACGGGGCGGTGCCGCTGTCGGGGATGTCGCTGACCATGTACACCTCGCGGCGCGTGCAGGTGATCGCCGGGAAGGTCCGCAAATGGGTCAGGACCACCGCTGGAACGGTCCGGCAGGTGCTGCGGCAGGAGCGGATCAGGACGCCTCGGGGGTACAAGGTCTCGCCGTCGCCGGACAGCTTTCCCAGGCAGGGGACGGTGATCAGGGTGACGCCGCCCGGACCGGTGCTGCCGCCGCGCACGGTGCCGGTGCAGGCGGAGGTGGCGGGGCTCAACTGGGCGGGGCTGGCGCAGTGCGAGTCGAACGGCAACCCCAGGGCGGTCAACCCGGCCGGGCCCTACTACGGGATGTACCAGTTCAGCCTGGCGAGCTGGCAGTCGGTCGGCGGGGCGGGGACGCCGGTGATGTGGCCGGCGGAGGAGCAGACCTACCGGGCCCAGCTGCTGTACCAGCGGGTGAGCGGCCGGTGGGAGGGGCAGTGGCCGCACTGCGGGGCCCGGTTGTTCGGCTGATCGGGGTCAGCCGGCGAGCGCGTCGCCGAGTTGGGTGCTGCCGGGGGCGCGGTAGGTCTGGATTTTTCCGGATTTGAGGTCCAGGACGGCTACGGCGCCGCCCGGACTGGCCGTCGGCATGCCGACGGCCAGGCTTGTCGTGGTGAGGGCGGCCGACCAGGGCTCCGGCTGCTGCCAGGGGCGGGCTTCCGTGGGCGGCGCCTGCCACGCGCCGTCGCTCCACACCACCGCGTAGCCCTGGGACGAGGCCGCCAGCAGGGTGGGCTCCGCGGTGCTGCTCAGCCCGGACCTGGGCTGGCCGTCGTCCGGGGTGGGCTCCGTCTTCCTACTCAGCCTGGACTTGGGTTGGCCGTCGTCGTCATGGACCCGCACCTGGCCGCAGCCGCCCACGACGAAGCCCCGGTGGTAGGCGAGGGTGGCTGCGTAGCCGCGAGTGGGGTCGTGATCGAGGGCGGTGGCTCGGTTGTTGGTGGCGGTGTGGTCGCGGCAGGTCGTGGGTGGGCTCAGCCTGGTCGCCCGGTCGCCGACCAGCGTGGCCGTCCCCTCGTACGGCGTGCCCACGAGCACCGCGTCCGGTCCCATCGCCAGGGCGGTGCCGAAGCGGTCGTAGGGTTCGCTGGTGCCCGGGATGCCGGGGGAGTCCTGGGTGATCGTGCGGTGGATCGTCCCCTTTCTTGCCAGGTGGACGGAACCGGCGGCGGTGACGCCGTCGGCGTCGTCGTGCGGGGCGCCGACCGCGATCCGGTCGCCGTGGACGGCCAGGGACTCGCCGAACGCCGCTCCCGGTCTCGGGGTGGGGGCCACCAGCTTTCCCGGTGGTTTGCTGCCGCCGCCGTACAGGATGTAGACGGCGCCCGCGCCCGGCATGCCCGCCACGTCCGTGTACGGCGCGCCCGCCACCACGTCCGCGCAGCCGTCGCCGTCCAGGTCGCCCATGGCCACGGCGGCGCCCAGGCCCCTGGCGGCCTTGTCCGGGGACGGGAGCTTGATCACCTTTCCCGCGGTGATCAGGTAGAGCGCGCCTGGGCCGCCGCGCCACTGCTCGGTGTCGCCTGCCACCAGGTCGTCGCGGCCGTCGCCGTCCATGTCGCGCGGGGTGGCCTTGGCGCAGTCGGCGGCGGGGCGGCGGTCACCGTCCGCCGCGGTGCAGGCCGTCAGCAGCAGGATCATGATCACCGCCACGACCTTCATCTCACCCCGCCTCCATCTCCGCCCGTCCTCGTCTCCGCCCGTCCTCGTCTCCGCCCGTCTCCGGCTCGCCCTGTCTTCGCCTTGGTCGTCTCCGGTTCAGCTCATTGGCCCGTCAGGCTGGCGCCGAAGTCGGCGCCGGTTGAGGGTTCGGCGCGGGTCACGTCGTCGGTGTTGCGGCCCAGGATGGCGACCTGGCCCGCTCTGCCCGCGTCTGGCTGGCCCGCCAGCAGGCGGTTGCCGCTGAACGCCACCGCCCAGCCGTCCAGGTTCAGGCGCCGGTCCTGACCGGAGGGCTGGAACGAGGTGAGCAGGACGCCGCCGCCGTACGGACTGCCCACGGCCAGCCGTCCGTCCGGCGAGATCGCCAGCGCGAAGCCGAAGCCCTGACCGCCCTGGCGGATGGTGCGGGCCGGGCGCAGGTCAGGGGTGTAGAGCTGCACGTAGCCGGGGCCGGGCGCGCTCACGGCCAGGCCCACGCCGTCGGTGTAGGCGAGCGCGTAGCCGAACCGGTCGCCGGCCTTCTTGGTGGGGGAGTCCCACTTCAGGCCCTGCAGGCGCGGGGCGGTGGCATCGGCGATGATCGTGATCTGGCCTGAGTGGATCTTGCCCGTCCCGACCTGGCGGCCCGCCCCGTCGTCGTTCTCGTACGGCACGCCGACGAACAGCTCCCGATCCTTGGACAGCGCCACCGAGTAGCCGAACTGGTCGCCGACCTCGCCGTTGCCCGGCACTTCCGGCGATTCCTGACTTATCCGTCTAAGGGGTGTGATGGGGGATTTGAGGTATACGGAGCCTGTGTCGGCGGTCTGGGCCTCGTCCTCATGGGGGGCGCCTATGGCCAGGAGGTTGCCCGTCGCCGCCAGGGACCAGCCGAAGTGGGCGTCCTGCTGGGGTTGCGGGGCGGTGAGTAACTGGGGCGGCTGGGCGGCGCCGCCGTACAGGATGTGGACCGCGCCCGCGTCGCGCACGCCCTTCACGTCCGTGTACGGCGCGCCCACCACCAGGTCGGCGCAGGTGTCGTCGTTGACCATGGCGAGCTTCACCGACCAGCCGAACGCGTCCCCCTCGGCCAGGGGCGGCTGGGGGACGCTCGTCACGTTCGTGCCGGACAGCGGGTGGACCGCGCCCTTGCCGCCGTTGGCGAAGGGGTCGCCCGCGGCGGCGTCGAAGGCGCTCTGGCCCGTGCAGGCCGTCTGGGCGGAGGTGAAGGGCAGGGCGGTCAGGCCGAGGATGAGGAGGGTACGCACGATCATGACAGGCGCACCTCGATCTGCTTGCCGCCGGTGAACATCGTGCCGGACAGCCGCGCCGCCTTCCTGACCGGCGGCAGGTCGAACACGAACACGCCGTCGAAGCGGCCCCCCGCCGTCAGCGCGGCCGGGAGCTGGGAGGAGACCGGGAGCGGGTCGTGGCGGCCGTTCCTGTCGTCGATGAGGGTGAGGGCGGGGGTGCCGACCGTGGTGAGCTCGCCGCCGGGGTTGAGCATGGTCCAGCGGAGCAGGCAGAACTGGCCGTTGGCGGGGGTGGCGCCCTGGTATCCGGCCACGCCGCACTCGGGGGCGGTCGCGATGATCAACTGCGGGCCGTCGAAGGCGGCGCTGAGCTGGAACCTGCGGCCGACGTCGGTGATCGTCGTACTTTCCGCCCGCGGGGTGTCGCGGACCGCGGGGCTGTTGCGCGAGCCCTGCCAGATCAGGACGCCAGTGGTCAGCGCCAGCGCCAGTACGGCTGCCGCCGCCGCCATCAGCCAGCGGGTGCCTCTGGTCCGCGGGCGCTCCGGGGGGTAGCCGGGCGGAGGAGAGGTGGCGTACTCGACGGGTGGGAGGAGTTCCGCGGGCTCCTGGATCGTGGTGCCCTGGGCCGGCTGGGGCCGGGCGGCGGGGGCGGTCGCGGGGAGCCGGGGCGGCGGGGTGGGGGTGATCGAGAAGGTGGCGGTGATGTCGGGGGTGTCGACGACGTTCTGGGGTGGCTGCCAGTCGCGGAGCAGTTCGGTGCCGGCCAGCGTGGGTGGGTCGGCCGCCGGTGCCGGGGCGCCGCCGCTGACCAGGGCGAGGAGGAGGTCCTGGGCGGTGGGGCGCTGGGTGGGGTCCATGGCGGTGGCCCGCCGTACCAGATCGTCGAGGGGCGCGGGCAGCCTGCCGATGTCCGGCGGCCCGTTGAGCACGCGGGTGGCCAGCGTGATCACGTCGCCGCGCCCGAACGGGTGGCGGCCGGTTCCGGCATAGGAGACCAGGCAGCCCCAGGAGAAGACGTCGGCGGCGGGGGTGACCTGCTCGCCGCGTACCTGCTCGGGGGCCCACCAGCCGGGGCTGCCGAGGAGCTCGCCGGACAGGGTGAAGCCGGTCTCGCGGTCCAGGGCGCGGGCGATGCCGAAGTCGATCACGCGGGGGCCGGAGAGGCTGAGGATGACGTTGGCCGGCTTGAGGTCGCGGTGGACCAGCCCGGCGACGTGGATGGCGGCCAGGGCCGCGGCCACCCCGAGGGCGACGCCGTGCAGGGGACCGGCCTCCAGAGCGCCGAATCTCGCGATCTGCTCCGACAAAGGCGTGCCTGCGATGAATTCCGTGACCATGTAGGGACGGCCTTCGTCGCTGTTGCCGTTGTCGAGAACCTGGGCGGTGCAGAACGAGGCGACCCGCCGGGCGTTGTCCACCTCGGCGTGGAAGCGGGCCGCGAAGCCTTCCTGGTTCGCGAACTCCGACTTCACCACCTTCACCGCGACAAATCGCCCGCCTGGCGCCCGTGCCAGGAAAACCGTGCCCATGCCGCCCTCGCCGAGCCGGCCGAGCAGCCGATAAGGGCCGATTTCCCGGGGATCCGTCGGGCGTAGTGGCGCGGCGCCCGTTGGCTCCATCAGGGATGTCCCTTCGTCTTTCACGCCATCCTCCCCTGTGGTGCCCCCCGTCCGCTATCTCAGGTTCTTCGGTGCGGGAGACTAGTTGGATGATGGACCTGCTAGGCCCGGTAGAAATACGTAATTTGGCGGACAAGCTCGATCTTCGTCCGACGAAGCGACTCGGGCAGAACTTCGTGATCGACGGCGGCACCGTCCGCCGCATCGTCCGGGTGGCCGAGGTCGGGCCGGACGACGTCGTGATCGAGGTGGGGCCGGGGCTGGGGTCCTTGACGCTGGCGCTGCTGGCGTCCGCTCGGCACGTGGTGGCGGTGGAGATCGATCCGGTGCTGGCCGCGCAGTTGCCGGTGACGGTGGCTGGGCGTGGCCTGTCGGAGAAGCTGACCGTGGTGGGGGCCGACGCGTTGCGGATCGGTGCCGACGACTTGTCCGGATATTTGCCGACAGCCTTGGTCGCGAACCTCCCCTACAACGTGGCCGTCCCCGTCGTGCTCCACCTGCTGGAGGCGCTGCCGTCGCTGCGCAAGTCGCTGGTGATGGTCCAGGCCGAGGTCGCCGACCGGCTCGCCGCCGCACCCGGCTCCAAGGTGTACGGCGTGCCGTCCGTCAAGGCCGCCTGGTACGCCGACGTGCGCAGGGCCGGGCCGGTGGGACGCACGGTGTTCTGGCCCGTCCCCAACGTGGACTCCGGCCTGGTCTCCCTGACCCGCCGGGAGCCCCCTGCCACGTCGGCGACGCGTGAACAGGTGTTCGCCGTCATCGACGCCGCCTTCGCCCAGCGCCGCAAAACCCTCCGAGCCGCCCTGTCCACGTGGGCCGGCAGCCCTTCCGCCGCCGAGACCGCCTTGCGGGCGGCAGGCGTCGATCCGTCGGCACGAGGCGAACAACTCGACATCACCGCCTTCACCCGCATCGCCGAAAACACCCCCTGACGCCTTGCGGGATCGGATCTTACCGGCCCGCTCTTCCCCCGAAACGCCCTCAGCCCATGCGCGCCCTGACCACGCGGGTCACCTCAGCGGGCAGCGAGAATGCGGGTGACGGTGGCCGACAGCGTGCGTACACCGTGTGTGGTGGTGGGGTCGATCCCGGTCAGTTCTCTCGTCCGGCGCAGACGGTAATCAAGAGTGCGGGGATGCACGAACAGGTGGCTCGCGGTCGCCAGCCGGTTCATGTCGTGCCGGTAGAAGGCGTCGAGGGTGGCCACCAGATCCGGTCCCAGGGAGAGCCGATGGGCCACCTGCCGCAGCCATTGGTCGGCCTCAGGCACCCGGGACGCCCCAAGCTCGACGAAGACGTCGGCGATGGTGCTGACCCGGCGCGGGACGTGCTCGACGGCGGCCGCCCGGCTGATCTGCCGGGCCAGAGACAGAGCGCCGGGCAGGGCCGACACACTCGCGGTGGCGGCGCCGACGGCACAAGGACGTCCAACGGACTCGGCGAACGCGGTGACCAGCGGCAACGCCCGCTTCTGGTCATGATCCGAGGCGGGCAGCAACACGACGAACTCCAGCCGGTCGTTCCACCGCATGGGCAGCCGCTCCATGTCGACCAGGACCCCGAGAATCTCGGCCCGAGCGGCGGAGTCAGGCCGGAAATCCGGATCGGCGATCCGTACGACCGTCACCGTGTAATGCGAGGCCGCCGGCATATCCAACAGAAACCCGAGCTCAGCGGCAGGATCGCCGGCAAGCAAAGCAGTGGCGAACTGCTGCACCCGTTCACCATCCGCCAGAAGATGTCGCTGCCCGTCCAGAAACCCCCGTGTATAGGCGTCCTGCGCGGGGATCCCCTGCTGGCCGAACCACCCGAGCGTCCTCAGCAGGTCGTTCAGCACCGCCGTCCCGGCCGCCTCCTGCACTTCGTGCATCTCCCGCACCATGAGCGTGGTGTGCATACCGAGCACCCGCCGGGCGGAATCCAGCGAGACCCCGGCACGCCCGCGTTCGTGCCCGACCGAGGCGATGACGGCCAGGTCCTCGTCGGTGAACGGCTGATCGTCGGAAGCGAGTTCCACGGTACGGCGCCGCAGCAGCACCGCGAAGTCCAGCACCGCCGCGTGGGCGCGGTCACTGGCGGCCATCGTCCGCCATTCAGGCAGGTCACGCGCATAAACCTGGACCGCCCTGCGCGCATTGGCGTCCACCCGTTTCGCCATCATGCCGAAGAAGTCACTCACCCGAACCCCCCAGTGAGACCCGTGCCTTCGTCGTCATTCGTGTGGACGCCCGCTCTGGATTACAGAAGTCGGGAGATTTATCAGATCTGGTGAATGCGCATCGGATTGCCAATGCCGTTTCATCACAGCCCGCAAACCACCGGAAACAGCCTTGCCTTCACAGAATTGGCGCGGCGTTAATTGAGGCGTCCAAACTCACCTCACATTTCCGGAGGACCCGAGAAATGAAACACCGTCTGGCCGCAATCCTCGCCGCGATCTCGGTGGGCCTGACGCTGCTGTGCGCCGCCGGCGCCACGGCGGCCTCCGCCACCACGGACCCCGTCCAGCAGAAGATCGACAAGATCCTGGCCGAGAGCCCCGGAGGCAAGCAGACCAGCAAGAACACCATCGCCTGGCAGAACGGCGACATCATCCTGACCCTGGTAGCCAAGAACGCCAGAACCCAGGCGGCGGACGTCGCGCCCTGCCCCGACGGCCGGTTCTGCCTGTTCAGCGACTCCAACTTCGGGGGGAGCGTCGTTTCATTCCGCGACAGGCTCTGCGACAACCGCGTCGTCAATCTGACCGCGTTCAATTTCAACGACGTGACCTCGTCCTGGGCCAACAACACCGACTTCGACGTCGACGTGTGGTCGGACATCGGCCTGGGTGGCGGCCGGCTCTTCCAGATGTTCTCCTTCACCGAGAGCGCCGGTCTGTCCAGGAGCCTTAACGACAAGGCGTCCAGCCTGAACTGCTTCTAGGCAATTCACCCCACACGCCCGTGGCGGTCCTGCAATGACGCAGGACCGCCATGGTGCATTCCTACAAACTCACCGCCACTCCCGCGCCCTGCTCGCGCACTCCAGCGTCCGGCACCCTCCGCGCCCGGCACCCCCGCGCCCGGCACCTCCAGCGCCCGGCACCTCCAGCGCCCGGCACCTCCAGCGCCCGGCACCTCCAGCGCCCGGCGCCCCCAGCGTCCGGCCCCCAGCGTCCGGCACCCCCGCGCCCTGCTCGCGCGCTCCAGGGCACGGCACTCCCGCGCCCGGCACCCCCAGCGCCCGGCACCCCCAGCGCTCGAAATTTCCGCGCCCGGGCACTCCAGCGTTCAGCGCTCTCTTCGCCGAGCGCCTCTACGGCGGGACGGCAATGCCGTACCCCGGTTGTCCACAGCCCGTCGCGCGAACCCGCGTGATCGTCCCCAGAACCGCGTTCGCCCCTGAAACCGCCACCCGATCCGCACGATCCTGGGCCTCCCATCCATCCAACCCAGGAGAACACCATGATGTGGCTCACCCTCGGCGGCGGCTTCCTGGCCACGCTGAGCACCGTCCCCGCGCCGAGCGCCGAGTGCCAGGTGGTCATCACCATCCCGGCCCCGAACGCGCGTACAACCGGCCTGGAATCCGAGACCTTTTTCGTCAGTCCCGTCGCCCGAGAGGTGAAGCGGGTGATCACCCTCCCAGCAGTGGCCTGCACCAAAGTCATCGCGATCAGGCCCGCACCAACCCACCCTCCCCATCCCTGGCCATCCACCCCCATCACCATCAAACCGGAAAGACCGACCCCCAACCCCAAAGAGGAGACCCCGAACCCCACCCCCAGGGACGAGTCCCCCAACCCGACACCGAGAGGTGAGACCCCCAATCCGACTCCCAGGGGCGATGCTCCCAAGCCGACACTCGGAGGTGAGGCCCCCAAGCCAAAACCCAAGGGTGAGGCCCCCAAGCCCGCGGCCAAGGGCGAGACGGCGGCCAAGGCGGCCCTGTCCAAGCTGGGCACCCCGTTCTCCTGGGGCGGCGGCGCCGCATCCGGCGCCACCAGAGGCATAGGCAGAGGCGCGAACACCGTCGGCTTCGACTGCAGCGGCCTGACCCTGTACGCATGGTCGAGGGCAGGCGTGACCCTGGGCCACTACACGGGCACCCAGTTCCGCCAGGGCCGCCGCGTGGCGCTGTCCGACCTGCGCAAGGGCGACCTGCTCTTCTTCGGCGGCGGCACAGGCGACCCCACCCACGTGGGCCTGTACCTGGGCGACGGCATCATGATCCACGCCCCCAAGACAGGCGACGTGGTCAGAAAGACCGCCTTCCTCAAGTCCACGTACTACCGCTCCACCTACCGAGGCGCCGTCCGCCCCGGCTAACCCAAACACCCTCACCCAGCCAACCCCACCCCACCCGCCCGGCCAACCCCACCCACGTGGCCACGGCCCCCGACCCCCACCACCGGCGGGCCGTGGCCACCCACCCCACCCCGGCCACCAGCGGGCCGCAGTCACCGCCCCACTGACCCACCTCAACCGCGAGTCCTCACCCCCGTCACCCGATCCGTGATCCCGTGTCTCGCATACCAAGGCCGCTGCACGCCCTGCTGTCCCTTCGCTGGTAGCTGCTAACTAGTCGGGGGTGTGGGTGGGTGGCGCGGGTCGGGGTGGTGGGGGGTGGGGAGGGTTAGTGGGGTTGGGTGCAGGTTTTGACCAGGGCGGAGACCAGAGGGGTGAGGGTGGTTTGGTCGGCTGGGGCGTTGGGTTCGTACTCGGTGATGCCGAGGCCGACGATCTCGTGCCGGTCAGCCACGGCTTCCACCAAGGTCAGCAACTGGTCGGGTCGCAAGCCGTCAGGAGCCGGTGCCCCGACAGATGTGAAGTGCTCGGGATCCAGCACGTCCAGGTCGATGTGGACGTAGACGACCACCTCGCCGTCGGCGGCCCGCGCAACCCCGTCCAGCAGGACGTCCGGCTCAACCAGATCCTCCACACGAAGGTGACGAACCCCGTGCTCCTCGATGAACTCGGCCTCGGCCGCATCCAGATCACGCGACCCGGCGAGGACGATCCGCCGGGGGTTCAGGCGAACCTCGGGCAGCAGCTCAGGATGTCCCTCGCCGGTGAGCGCCCGCAGGACCATCCCGTGAAAGGCCCCGGAAGGAGAGGTGTCGGGCGTGTTCAGATCCCCGTGGGCGTCGAACCACAGCACCACCAGCCGATCCCCATACCGGCGCACAGCCGCGGCGATCGGCTCCAGGTCGACCCCGCAGTCACCGCCCATCGTCACCGGGAAGCCCTGGACACCGGCCTGGGCGGCGCGGACGCGGGAGGCGGTGACGGCGAGTTCGGCGGGGGAGGTGCCCTCCGCCACCTCGACCCGCACCCGGTCGCCGCCGGGCACCATCCCGGCCAGCAGGTCCGCGCCCTTGACGAGGCGCTCGGCCGTACGGGAGCTGGACGACCGCCACTGCGGCACTTCGAATACCGAAATCACTGTCATCTGCCCACGATGCACCATCTCCGGACGAAGAGCACGGTCGGGGTGACGTGCGGATTCGGGTTGGGGCGTGGGGCGGCCGGGAGCCCGCTACCATCGAGGGTCCTGACTCCGAGGCGACGGAAGTGGCAGAAGATCGATGAGTTCGGTGACCGTACGGGTGCCCGCGAAGGTCAATGTGCAGCTTTCCGTCGGACCCTTGCGTGACGACGGCTACCACGACCTCGTGAACGTCTTCCACGCCGTCTCGATCTTCGACGAGATCGAGGCCAGGGAGTCGGAACAGGTCAAGGTGAGCGTGGTGGGCGAGTGGGCCGACCAGGTGCCGCTCGACGACGGCAACCTGGCCATCCAGGCCGCCCGCGCGCTGGCCAAGCACGCGGGCCGCAGCTACGGCGTGGAACTGGTCATCAGGAAGGCGATCCCGGTCGCCGGGGGGATGGCGGGGGGAAGCGCCGACGCGGCCGGTGCGCTGGTGGCGTGCAACGAGCTGTGGGGGCTTGGCCTGCCGGACGAGGACCTGATGGAGATCGCCGCGGACCTGGGCAGCGACGTGCCGTTCTCGCTGCTCGGCGGCACCGCGGTCGGCACCGGGCGGGGCGAGGTGCTGTCCGCTCTGGAGACCGGTGGCACCTTCCACTGGGTGTTCGCGGTCGCCGACGGCGGCCTGTCGACGGCGAGGGTGTATGCCGAGTGCGACCGACTGCGCGAGGCCACCGGCGAGGCGGTCGGCTGGCCGCAGGTCAGCGAACCCCTGCTGGACGCCCTGCGCACCGGCGACGCGGCCGCGCTGGGTGCGGTCCTCACCAACGACCTGCAGCCCGCCGCCCTCATGCTGCGCCGCAGCCTGGCCCGCACACTGGAGACCGGCCGCGAGCTCGGCGCGCTCGGCGCCATCGTCTCGGGCTCCGGCCCGACCTGCGCCTTCCTGGCCACCGACGCCGAACACGCCCGCGAGCTGTCCGTCGCCCTCGCCGCCTCCTCCACCTGCCACACCGCCGTCCCCACCACGGGCGCCGCGCCTGGCGCCCAAGTGCTCTGACAAGCCCGCCGCGCCTTGAAGGTCCGCTCCTCTTCCATCCGTTACGGCTGCGCCCGCCCCGCTGTGCCCGGTGGAGGTCTTTTGCCATCCGTTACGGCTGCGCCAACGTGCCGGCCCGCCGTGCCTGGTGGAGGTGTTTTGCCATCCGTTACGGCTGCGCCAACGTGCCGGCCCGCCGTGCCTGGTGGAGGTGTTTTGCCATCCGTTACGGCTGCGCCACCCCACCCGCCCCGCCGTACCTGGTGGAGGTCTGTCGAGCGATGGTCGTGAGGGCTCACGTGGCGCTCGCCGTAACAACTCCGCCCTTGACCCCCTGAGGGCGCCATGTTGAGCGGACCCATCCGCGCGCTCTGCCTGGCGTGGTGCCGGTCAGTCCGTGTGGCGTGACCGCTTGGGGTGGTTGGGCGTGGGGGTTGGGTGGCGTTGGGTTGCCAGTACGCTGGGACGGCCATGAATCTGGTCAATCTTGAGTCTGTTTCCCATGCCTACGGCCCCAAGCCGTTGCTCAGCGATGTCTCCCTCGGTGTGGAGGCCGGTGAGCGGATCGGGGTCGTCGGGCGCAACGGCGGTGGCAAGACCACGCTGCTGGCGGTGATCTCGGGTGAGGTCAGGCCGGACAGCGGGCGGGTCACGCACAACCGCGGTCTGCGGATCGGTGTGCTCGCCCAGCAGGACACGCTCGATCCTGGGCTCAGCGTGCGCGAAACCGTCCTGGGCGGGCGGGCTGAGCATGAGTGGGCCGGTGACCAGGGGGTACGGGAGATTCTGGCCAACCTGATCGGCGACCTCGACCTGGAGTCGAAGGTTTCGGAGCTGTCGGGCGGGGAGCGGCGGCGTACGGCGCTGGCCAAGCTGCTCATCGACGAGCACGAGCTGATCATGCTCGACGAGCCCACGAACCACCTGGACATCGAGGCCATCGCCTGGCTGGCCGGGCACCTGGCCACCCGCAAGAGCGCGCTCGTCGTGGTGACGCACGACCGGTGGTTCCTCGACGCCGTCTCCACGCGCACGTGGGAGGTCGTGGACGGCAGGGTCGAGCGGTATGAGGGGGGTTACGCGGCTTATGTCCTGGCCAAGGCCGAGCGGGCCCGCATCGCCCAGGCCGCCGAGGAACGCCGCCAGAACCTCATGCGCAAGGAGATCGCCTGGTTGCGCCGGGGCCCGCCCGCGCGTACCTCGAAGCCGAAGTTCCGCGTCGAGGCCGCGCAGGCGCTGATCGCCAACGAGCCGCCGGCGCGCGAGAGCGTGGAACTGGTGAAGTTCGCGACGGCGCGGCTGGGCAAGACCGTGTACGACCTTGAGGCCGTCACCCTCCACGCCGGTGGCCCGGGGAGTGGGCCGTTGGTGCTCGACGGGTGCACGTGGCAGTTCGGGCCGGGTGACCGGATCGGGCTGATCGGGGTCAACGGCTCCGGCAAGTCGTCGGTGCTGAGGCTGCTCGCGGACACGGTCCAGCCGGACTCGGGCCGCGTGGTGCGCGGCAGGACGGTCCGGTTGGCACATCTTTCCCAGGAACTGGCCGAACTGGACCCGACGCGCCGCGTACTGGAGACCGTCGAGGAGATCCGCAAGTACATCCAGGTCGGCAAGCGCGAGTGGACCGCCTCCCAGCTCCTCGAACGCCTCGGGTTCAAGGGCGAGGCGCAGTGGAAGGTCGTCGGCGACCTGTCGGGCGGGGAGCGGCGGCGGCTGCAGTTGCTGCGCCTGCTCATGGACGATCCCAACGTCCTGCTGCTCGACGAGCCCACCAACGACCTCGACATCGAGACGCTGAACGAGCTCGAGGACCTGCTGGACGGCTGGCCCGGCACGCTGATCCTGGTCAGCCACGACCGCTACTTCCTGGAGCGCGTGGCCGACCGCTGCGTGGCGCTGCTCGGCGACGGCAGGCTGTCGATGCTCCCGGGCGGCGTAGACGAGTATCTGGACCGCCGCGCGGCCGGCACGGCCCTGACCGCCCGCCTGGCCTCCGCCCCATCCGGTACGGCTCCCGCCACCCCGCCCCCGTCCGAAACCCCCTCGGGCCTGTCGGCCAAGGAGGAACGCGAACTCCGCAAGGAACTGAGCCGCCTGGAGCGCCAGCTAGACAAGCTCGCGGGCCAGGAGGCGAAGCTGCACGAACAGATGGCGGAGGCGGCCAGCGACTACGCGAAGCTCGGCTCGCTGGACGCCCAACTGAAGGACATCCAGTCCCAGAAGGACACCGTCGAAGCCGAATGGCTGGAAACCGCCGACCGCCTCGGCGAGTAGCCGGCGTACCGCGTGGCCGATCGGCTTGGCACACGCGGCGCGATGGGCCTGCGGCACGAGGCGTGTGTCGGTTTGGCACACGCGGCGCGATGGGCGGCACGAGGCGTGGTCGGGTTGGCGCGCGGGGCGCGATGGGCCTGCGGCGCGAGGCGTGTGTCGGTTTGGCACACGCGGCGCGATGGCCGGCACGAGGCGTGGTCGGGTTGGCGCGCGAAGCGTGCCACAGGTGGCTGGTCGCGGTCGCCCGGCCGTGGGAGGTCCGGCAAGGCATGCCAGGCTGCTCGGTCGCGGGGTCCTGACATGGTCCAGGTCGCGCACGGGCGTGGAATGGCTGGCCGATCGCCTGACGGCGGGCTGGTCTGGCCGGGGTGCGGTGGGTGGGGGCGCGGAAATTGGGGTTGGATTTGTTTTGCGGTGATGTCGAATGGCGTGGGGTGCGTTCGTAGCCAGGGTGAGAGGCCGGCGACGGGTCGGTCAATGCTCATCGGAGGCTCCACCATGTCCGTCATCACCGTCACCCCCACCAAGTCCCTGATCACCAGTGGCCTCGTCGCGACCGCCGGAGCCGGTGCCGCTACCTCGGTCGTCGCCGCCGTAGGGGCGTTCGCCGGGATCAGCCTCGCGGTTGGCGGGGTGCCGATTCCGGTGTCCGGGTTCGGCGTGCTGACCGTCGTCTTCTCCCTGGTGGGCCTGGCACTGGCACTGGTGCTGGCCCGCTGGGCACGCCGTCCCCGCACGATGTTCGTACGCGTCACGATGGTGCTCACCGCGCTGTCTCTGGTGCCGGATGTGCTTGCGGACGCGGCCACGTCCACGAAGATGCTGCTGATGCTGACCCACGTGGTCGCCGCCGCGATCGTGATCCCGGCGATCGCGCGCCGCCTGTCCGCCTGAACCCCGGAGGAGTCCAGTCGTGAAGAAGTACCTGCTCGCCGTTCAGTACGACGAGAGCACGCCGTGGCCGGCAGAGGACGACCTGCGGGACCAGCAGGCCCGCACCGACCAGGTCACCGCCGACATGCGGGCCGCCGGGTCATGGGTGTTCACGGGCGGCCTGCTGCCCTCGCACGCCACCACGGTGGTGCGTCCCGGCAACGGCACGATCACGATGACCGACGGCCCTTATGCCGAGACGAAGGAACAGCTCGGCGGGTTCTGGGTGATCGAGTGTGACAACCTGGACGAGGCTCTGGCATGGGCCGAGAGGTGCGCACTGGCCTGCGGGTTCCCGATCGAGGTACGCCCGTTCGAAGACGCGCAGTGGAGATAATTCCCGATAAATCCGGACCACGACCATCAGCGGAGTTGGTTCCCGACAGATCGGGATCACGGCCAGAGGTGGCGATGGTCTCGGAGAGGTCGGGATCACGGCCAGAGGTGGCGATGGTCTCGGAGAGGTCGGGATCACGGCCAGAGGTGGCGATGGTCTCGGAGAGGTCGGGATCGCGACCAGCGATGGCAACGGTTCCGGATAGGTCGGGATCACGACCAGTAGCGGGGATGATTCCGGATAAATCCGGATACGACCAGCAGTAGTGAGGATGAGCCTGGATGGATCTGGACGGCGTCTACCGGGCCGAGTACGGCCGGTGTGTGGCCACGCTCACGCGCATGCTCGGTGACATCGGGCTGGCCGAGGAGGCGGTGCAGGACGCGTTCGCGGTGGCCGTCCAGAAGTGGGAGGAGGCGCTGCCGCCCAACCCCGGCGCGTGGATCGTGACCACCGCCCGCAACCGTGCGATCGACCGCCTGCGCAGGGAGTCCACCCGCCAGTCCCGCCACGCGCAGGCGCTGCTGCTGCACCAGCCCGACGACCCGCAGGAGGTGGGACCGGTGCGCGACGACCAGCTACGCATGATCTTCACCTGCTGCCACCCGGCGCTGTCACCGCTCGCGCAGACCGCGCTCACCCTGCGCCTGCTCGGCGGCCTGGAGGTGGCCGAGATCGCACGCGCCTACCTGGTGCCGGAGGCGACGATCTCCCAGCGGATCGTCCGCGCGAAGAAGAAGATCCGCGACGCCAACATCCCCTACCGGGTCCCCGGCGCCGCCGAACTCCCCGACCGCCTGGCCTCGGTGCTGACCGTCCTCTACCTGGTCTTCAACGAGGGCTACGCCTCCACCTCAGGCGAACTCCTGCGCACGGACCTGTGCCTGGAAGCCGTCCGCCTGACCAGGGAACTCGCCGAGTTGATGCCCGACGAGCCGGAGGTAGTGGGCCTGCTGGCCCTGCTCCTCCTCACCGAGGCCCGCCGCCCCGCCCGCGTGGGCCCCCAGGGCGAACTGGTGGTCCTGTCCGACCAGGACCGCTCACTCTGGAACCGCGACCTGATAGCGGAAGGCCACGATCTGGTACGGCGCTGCCTACGCCGAGCCCAGCCAGGCCCGTACCAGATCCAGGCGGCGATCAACGCGGTCCACACCGACGGCGAGAAAACAGACTGGACCCAGGTACTGGCCCTGTACGACCAGTTGCTGAGGCACACCCCAAGCCCCATTGTCGCCCTGAACCGAGCTGTGGCGGTGGCGGAGGTCCAGGGCCCGGCAGAAGCCCTGGCCATCGTCAACAACCTGGACATCCCGGGCTACCACCTCCTCTGGGCAACCCGCGCCGACCTCCTCACCCGCCTGAACCGCAAAGCCGAGGCGGCAGCCGCCTACGACGAGGCCATAACCCTGGCCACCAACGACACAGAACGCACCTTCCTAAAATCTCGAAGAGCCCACCTAACAGAAACCCCTGAGTAGCCCGGGGCAACCAGGCCAGAACACCCGAGGGCGTGGCCAGCGGGGTCCTCGGCAGTGGGTAAGGGCGGAGTCGTAGCGGCGAGAACCCCGTGAGCCTTCACGGCCGGCGCTCGACGGTCGCGCGCCCACGACGGCGAGGCGGGCAACCAGGCGCCAGCCGTAACCCCAAAACGGCCGCAAGCCCACAAGCGGCCGCAAGCCCACAAGCGGCCGCAACGCCACAAGCGGCGGCAACCCTACAAGCGGCCGCAACCCCAAAGAACGGAAGACAGAAGACAGCTAAGTCGGGTCGGCGTCGAAGGGGGCGAGGAGGGTGCGGAGGAGGGAGGAGAGGGTGCGTTGGTTGGGCTCGTCGAGGCCGGCGAGGAGGTCGTGTTCGCGGCGCAGCAGGTCGGAGAACGCCGAGTCCACCCGCTGCAGCCCCGTGTCCGTCAGCGACACCAGCACCCCGCGCCGATCCTCGGGATCAGGCCGCCGCCGCACCAGGCCCGCCTGCGCAAGGCGGTCGATACGGTTGGTCATCGTGCCGGATGTCACCAAAGTTGCCCGCAACAGGGCGCCGGGGGACAGTTCATAGGGTTTGCCCGCCCGCCGCAACGCCGTCAGCACGTCGAACTCCCACGGTTCGAGGTCGTGCTCGGCAAAGGCGGCCCGGCGGGCCCGGTCGAGGTGCTTGGCTAGGCGGGAGACGCGCGAGAGCACCTGAAGGGGTTCGACGTCGAGGTCGGGCCGCTCGGTCCGCCAGGCGGCGACCAGCCGGTCCACCTCGTCAAGGGACTCGTGCGCATCCGTCATGGATGCAGTCTACTGTCTTGACATCGAGATACATGTCTCGATATCAAATATCTCTATGTCGAGAGATATCTGGGACCCGTCAACGTACGAACGCTACGCCGACGAGCGGTCGCGCCCGTTCTTCGAGTTGACCGCCAGAATCCAGGCCGACGCACCCCAGTATGTCGTGGATGCCGGGTGCGGTACCGGCGAGCTCACCATGTCGCTGTCCGAACGCTGGCCCGGCGCGACGGTCGAGGGGTTCGACTCCTCGCCCGCGATGGTCGCCAAGGCCCGCGAGACCGGCGGCAGGTTCACCGTGGCCGACGTCACCCTGTGGCGCCCCGACCGCCCGGTGGACGTCCTGGTCTCCAACGCCGTCCTGCAGTGGGTGCCCACCCACCGCGACCTGCTCGGACACTGGGTCGACGCGCTCGCCCAGGACGGCTGGCTGGCCTTCCAGGTGCCGGGCAACTTCGACGCGCCCAGCCACGTGCTGATCCGCGAGCTGTGCCGCAGCGACACCTGGCGCGACAAGCTCGGCGAGTTCGACCGCGGCTCGCCGGTGTCGACCCCGCTGGAGTACGCGGAACTGCTCAGCTCCATGGGCACCCGCGTCGACGCCTGGGAGACCACCTACGTCCAACTCCTCCAGGGCGAGGACGCCGTGCTCACCTGGGTCTCGGGCACCGCCCTGCGACCCGTGCTCGACCGCCTCAACCCCGGCGAGCAGACCGCCTTCAAACGCGACCTCAAGAAGCTCTTCGACACGGCATATCCCAGCAAGGAGTACGGCACCGCCTTCCCCTTCCGCCGCATCTTCGTGGTGGCCCACAAGGAGCGCACATGAGGCTCACCGGCATGCACCACGTCCAGCTCGCCGCGCCCGAGGGCAGCGAGCCGCGGCTCAGGGAGTTCTATGCCGGTTTCCTCGGCCTCACCGAGGTGCCGAAGCCGCCGGAACTGGCCAAACGCGGCGGCGCCTGGTTCCGCGGCGACGGCGTGGAGGTGCACCTCGGCATCGAGGAGGACTTCCGCCCGGCCAGGAAGGCCCATCCCGCGTTCCTGGTGGACGAACTGCCCGAGGGCGAGGCGGACCTGCTCTTTCCCGGATACCGCCGCGTCTACGTGACGGACCCCGTGGGGAACAGAATCGAGCTCCTGCAGGCCGTGTGCAGTTAACCTTGCGGTGGCATGATGTTCCGAAATCGGACACTTGCGAGGTGCTGTGGGCATCGAGATCGAAGACAAGTTCGACGTCGCCGACGACTACACCGTGCCGGATCTGAGCAAGATCGGTGACGTGGCCGGACCGAAGAGCCATCAGCTCGTGGCGCTCTACTACGACACGCCCGATCTGCGCCTGGCCGCTCGCGGGGTCACGTTGCGGCGCAGGCGAGGCGGCTCCGACCCCGGGTGGCACCTGAAACTCCCCAAGGCCAAGGGCGCGCGTCAGGAGATCACGCACCCGCTGACGCGCAGCACCAAGGTCGTGCCGGCGCCGCTGGAGAACCTGGTGCGGGCCTTCACCAGGGGCGCGGAGCTGGTGCCGGTCGCCGAGCTGGACACCCGCCGGAACGTCACCGTCATCTCCGGCGACGGCACCCCGCTGGTGGAGATCGCCGACGACCGGGTCAAGGGCACGGTCTTCGGCGCCGAGCAGCGGGTGGAGCGGTGGCGCGAGGTCGAGGCGGAACTGCTCGAAGGAGGCGACGAGGCCCTCCTCGCCAAGGTGGGCAAACGGCTCGTGAAGGCGGGCGCCACGCCGTCGGAGTCGTCCAGCAAGCTCGCCCGGCTGCTCGACCGTCCGCCCCGCCCGGCCGGGCCCGCCAAGGCGGGCACCGCGGGCGAGGTCGTCATGGACTACCTCGACAGCCAGGTCAGCGCGCTGCTGTCGCAGGATCCCAGGGTACGGCGGGCCGAGGAAGACGCCGTTCACCAGGCTCGCGTGGCCGCCAGGCGCATGCGCAGCGCGCTGAAGGCGTTCAAGAGCATCATCACCGGCACCGACCACGTCCAGGACGAGCTGCGCTGGCTGGGAACGGTCCTGGGCGAGGCCCGCGACCTTGAGGTGACCAGGGCCAGGTTCGCCCGCCACCTGGAGTCGCTGGCCCCCGGCCTGATCCACGGCCCCATCCAGGAGCGCCTGAGCGACGACCTGCACAAGCGCGAGCAGGACTCCTACAACCGGATCAGGGAGGCGCTGAGCAGCGACCGCTACTACACGCTGCTCGAAGACCTGGACCGGCTCCTGGCCGAGCCCGAACTGGCCAAGCCCGCGGGCAAACCGGCCGAGGCGACGCTCCAGGGCGTGGCGGCCAAGAACTGGAAGCGGGTCACCGACGCCTACGACGAGGCGCAGGCCATCGAGGACGAGGAACGCCGCGAGATCGCCATGCACGACGTGCGCAAGGCGGCCAAGCGCGCCCGCTACACGGCCGAGGCGCTCGGGATGAAGAAGCTGGCCAAGCACGCGGAAGCCGTACAGGAGGTGCTGGGGCAGTATCAGGACGGGGTGGTCGCGCAGGAGACGCTCGCCAAGGAGGCCGAGAGCGCGCGGCAGGCGGGCGAGGACACCTTCACCTACGGCCTGCTCATCGGCATCGAGAAGACCACGGCCGAGCGTGCGCACGCCGAGTTCCCGGCGGTCTGGGAGAAGACGGTGGAGGCTGTTAGAAAGATCCTATGAGTGAGCTCCCCGTCATCCCGTTCGAGCGCACCAATCCACTGGACGTCCCGGCCGCCTACCGCGAGCTGCGGCTGAAGCACGGCATAGCCAAGGTCAGAAGCCGGACCGGCGACGAGGTCTGGCTGGTCAGCGGCTACGAGGACGCCCGCAGACTGTTCGCCGAGCCGCGGCTCGGACGCTCGCACCCCGAGCCGGAGAAGGCGCCGCGCGTCTCCGGCTCGGCGCTGCTGGGCGGCCCGCAGGGCGAGTACGCGAGCGAGAAGGCCGACCACGAGCGGATGCGGCGACTGTTCCAGCCTTCGTTCTCCGCCCGCCGGATGAAGGCGCTGGCCGAGCACGTCGGAACACTGGTCGACGAGCGCCTGGACCATCTGGCCGGCCTGACCCCGCCCGTCGACCTGCACGCCGAGCTGTCCTTCCCGCTGCCGGTGCTGGTGATCTGCCAGTTGCTCGGCGTGCCGTTCGAGGACAGGGGCTACTTCGGCGAGGTCTCCGTCCGCATGGGCGACGTCGAGGACGTGGCCAGGGGCGAGGCGGCACGTGCCGAGATGGGCGCGTACATGGCCGGGCTGATCGACAGGAAGCGCCGCGAGCCGGGCGAGGACGTGCTGACCGACCTGGCCGGCGTCATCGACGACGACGGCACGATCGCCCGGCTGGCCGGCGGCCTGCTGTTCGCCGGCCACGAGACGACCGTCGGCCGCATCGACTACGGCGTGCTGCTCCTGCTGGAGCGTCCCGACCAGCTCGCCGAGCTGGAGGCCGACCCGTCGCTGGCGCCCGCCGCGGTCGAGGAGATCCTGCGCATGGCCGTGCCCAGCCTGCACGGCATCCCGCGCTACGCCCGCGAGGACATCGAGTACGGCGGGCTGACCATCCGCAAGGGTGAGGCGGTGCTGCTGTCCACCGACGCCGCCAACCGGGACGAACGGGTCTTCCCCGACCCCGACGTCTTCGACCTGCACCGCAGACCCGGCGACCCGCACCTCGGCTTCGGGTACGGCCCGAGGTTCTGCCTCGGCGCCACCCTGGCCAGGGTCGAGCTGGAGGCGGTCTTCAGCCGGCTCTTCCAGCGCTTCGCGGGCCTGCGCCTCGCCGTGCCGCTGCACGATCTCGAGGTGAACACCGGCCGGCTGACCCAGGGCTTCGCGAAGCTGCCCGTCACGTGGAATAGCGTTCGACGCTGACCGTCGTGGTGCCCACGCGGTGCAGGACGGCGAAGGCGCCCTTGCGCAGGTGGACGTCGACGCCGCTGAGCGACGAGATCAGGTGCGGCAGCACCTTCCCGTGGCTGCACACGGCGGCGGGCACGGTGATGCCGTTCACCAGCGCGGGCGTCTTGTCGGCGTCCTGCTGGCGCTCGCTGAGCAGCGGATCGGTGGTGATGTCGGTGGAGTACGCCTCCATCGTCTGCACGCAGCGCAGGCTCGGCGAGCTGAGCAGCGTCTCGGGGCGGTAGGCGGGCAGCACCTGGGCGATCGTGGCCGCCTGCACCCAGCCTTCCGCGTCCAGCGGGCGCAGGTCGTCGTCGCCCTTCCACCGCTGCCGGGATCCGGCGGCGCCGTGCCGTACCAGGATGAGGGGGACGGTGCGCAGGGGGACGGCGGTCAGCGCGTGCAGCAGGCCGCCGTCCCAGGAGTAAGTGAGCCGGGCGCGAGCTTCGGCGACCGGCACCCACTCCAGGGCGTCGACCTCGTCGTTCGGTACGAACGGCGCCTCGTCGGCCACCTGGGCGGCCCAGTAGTCGACCCGCTTGAGCCGGCCCTTGAACAGGTAGTGGATCGGCGGCAGGGCCCGGCCCAGGCGCGCGGTGATGCCGGTCTCCTCGCGCACCTCGCGCACCGCGGCGGCGATCATGTGCTCGCCGGTCTTCAGCTTGCCCTTGGGGAAGGTCCAGTCGTTGTAACGGTCTCGGTGGATCAGCGCCACCTCGGGGTCGTGGGGGTCGCCTCGCCAGACCACCGCTCCGGCGGCCCGGAAGATCTCAGTCATCAACGGTTCTCCAGCGGCGGGTGCCGATGAGGTGGGTCTGCAGGTCCTCGCCCTGGTGCCGCACCCAGGTGCCGTCGGACGTCAGCCACCAGGCGTTGGTGGTGTCGGCCATGGCCAGGTCCATCAGCTCGATGAGGTACGCCTTGTGCTGCTGGCCGGTCACCTTGACCAGGGCCTCGACCCTGCGGTCCAGGTTGCGGCGCATGAGGTCGGCGCTGCCCACCCACACCTCGGGGCGGCGGCCGAGCCCGAACTCGTAGACCCGTGAGTGCTCCAGGAAACGGCCGAGGATGGAGCGTACGCGGATGTTCTCCGACAGGTCGGGGATTCCCGGGCGAAGGATGCAGATGCCGCGTACCCAGAGGTCCACCGGCACGCCCGCGCGCGAGGCCCGGTACAGGGCGTCGATGAGGGGCTCGTCGACCAGCGAGTTCGTCTTGATCCGGATCCTGGCGGGGCGCCCGGCCTGCTGGTGGGCGATCTCCCGCTCGATCCTGGCCAGCAGGCCGCCGCGCAGCGAGTGCGGGGCGACCAGCAGGCGCCGGTAGGCGGAGTGGTTGGAGTAGCCGGTCAGGTGGATGAACAGGTCGGTGACGTCCTCGCCGACCAGCGGGTCGGAGGTCAGCAGGCCGAAGTCCTCGTACTGCCTGGCGGTCTTGGGGTTGTAGTTGCCGGTGCCGATGTGGCAGTAGCGGCGCAGCTCTCCGGACGGCTCCTGCCGTACGACGAGGGCGAGTTTGCAGTGGGTCTTCAGGCCCACGACGCCGTAGACGACGTGGCAGCCGGCGCGCTCCAGCTTGCGGGCCCAGGAGATGTTGGCGTGCTCGTCGAAGCGGGCCTTGATCTCCACGACCACGACGACCTGCTTGCCGGCTTCGGCCGCCTCGATGAGCGCGTCCACGATCGGGGAGTCGCCGCTGGTGCGGTAGAGGGTCTGCTTGATCGCCAGTACGCGCGGGTCGGTCGCCGCCTCCTCGATGAAGCGCTGCACGCTGGTGGCGAAGGAGTCGTAGGGGTGGTGCAGGAGCACGTCGCGCTCGCGCAGCACGGCGAAGACGTCGTCATCGGCGTGTACGGCTTCCGCCGGCACGAACGGCCGGTAGCTGAGCTCGCCCCGGTCCAGGTCGGCGATGGCGTGCAGACCGGTCAGGTCGAGCGGCCCGGCGACCCGGTAGATCTCGTGCGGCGCGACGCCCAGCTCCTCGACGAGCAGGTCGAGCACCTCGGCGGTGATCGTGTCCTCGACCTCCAGCCGGACCGGCGGGCCGAAGCGCCGCTTGAGCAGTTCCTTCTCCAGCGCCTTCATGAGGTTCTCGGTGACGTCCTCGTCCACGTCGAGATCCTCGTTGCGGGTGACGCGGAAGACGTGGTGCTGGACGATCTCCATGCCCTTGAACAACTGGCCGAGATGGGCCGCGATCACATCCTCAAGGGGGACGAACCGATCCTTCGAGGCGGTGACGAACCTCGGCAACTGCGACGGGACCTTCACCCGGGCGAAGACCGTGTGGCCGTTCGTCGGGTTGCGCACCACGACGGCGAGGTTGAGGCTCAGGCCGGAGATGTAGGGAAAAGGGTGGGCGGGGTCCACCGCCAGCGGCGTGAGCACCGGGCGGATGCGTTCCCTGAACAGCTTGCGCAGCTCGGTGCGCTCCTCGCGGCCGAGGTCGTCCCAGCGGACGATCTCGATGCCCTCGCCGGCGAGCTGCGGGCTGATCCGCTCGTGGAAGACCGCCGCGTGCCGCTTGGCCAGGTCGCCGGCGACGCTGGCGATCCTGGCGAGCTCCTCGCGGGGCTTCAGCCCGCTCTTGGTCCGCAGCAGCAGGCCGGTGGCCATGCGTCGTTTGAGACCCGCCACCCGCACCCGGAAGAACTCGTCCAGGTTGCTCGCGAAGATCGCGAGGAAGCGCACCCGCTCCAGAAGGGGGAGCGAGTCGTCTTCGGCCAGTTCCAGCACCCGTTGGTTGAACTGGAGCCAGCTCTCCTCACGGTTGAGGAACCGCTCCTGGGGGAGGGGCAGGTCGTTTCCAGGTTGCAGCAGTTCCGCGGACATATGAGAAATATGCCCCCTTTGATTGAACAGAACGTTAACGACGTCTCAACGGCTTACTCAGACTGGTCCGGATGGCCCAGTTTCGCGGCACGTTCGGCCAGCCGCGCCTCGCGCTGGCGCAGCTTGTCCTCCTTCTCCTGAGCCTTCTCCGCTTCCTTGAGGAGCCGTTCACGCTCCTTGAGCTCGCGCAGCCTGGCCTTCTCCGCCTCCTTCAGCTCGCGCTGGCGGATCTTCTCGGCCTCCTTGGCCTCGCGCTCGCGCAGCTTCTCCAGCTCCCGCAGCTCCTTCTCGCTGGGCCGCGGCGGCGCGTGGGCCGCCAGTTCGGCGCCCTCGCGGGTGGCGGCGGTGATGCGCGGCTGCGGGTTGAGGCCGGTCAGGCCGTTCCAGGCCAGGTTGACCAGGTGCGCGGCCACCTCCTCGCGCCCCGGCCTGCGCACGTCGAGCCACCACTGGCCGGTGAGCGCCACCATGCCGACCAGCATCTGGGCGTACATGGGGGCGAGCTTGGGGTCGTAGCCGCGACCGGCGAACTCGTCGGCGAGCACGTCCTCCACCTGGCTGGCGATCTCGCTGATCAGGCTGGCGAACGTGCCCGTGCCCGAGGCGGCGTGGGAGTCGCGCACCAGGATGCGGAACCCCTCGCTGCTCTCCTCGATGTACTGCAGCAGGGCCAGTGCCGCGCGCTCCAGCTTGATCAGCGAGTGGGACGCCGCCAGGGCAGAGGTGATCATGCCGAGCAGCTTCTGCATCTCGCGGTCGACGACGACGGCGTAGACGCCTTCCTTGCCCCCGAAGTGCTCGTACACGACCGGCTTGGAGACCTGGGCCGTGGCCGCGATCTCCTCGATGGAGGTCCCGTCGAAGCCCTTCTCGGCGAAGAGCGTGCGGCTGATGCGGATCAGCTGCTCTCGGCGTTCCCGGCCTGACATGCGTCTGCGAGATCGGGGTTCGGTGGTCACATTCTCCATAATTGCAGTGCCCACCGACACAGCGGTCGCCTCAGGCAATGCGCTTCGCCGCCAGGCGCTCGGGGGTGGGCCAGCGTACGTCGTAGACCCAGCCGAGCTTCTCGAAGATCCGGATCAGGCCGGCGCTGAGGTCGATCTGCCCCTTGAGGGCGCCGTGACGGGCGCAGGTCGGGTCCGAATGGTGCAGGTTGTGCCACGACTCGCCGAAGGACGGGATCGCTAGCCACCACACGTTGCGGGACTTGTCGCGTACCTGGAACTCCTCCTCGCCGAACACGTGGCAGATGGAGTTGATGGACCAGGTGACGTGGTGCAGCAGGCCGATGCGGACCAGCGAGCCCCAGAACAGCGCGGTCAGCGCGCCCTGCCAGGACCAGGTGAGCAGGCCGCCGAGGATGCCGGGCAGGAAGATCGAGGTGATGGCCAGCGCCCCGAACCACTTGTGCAGCTTGACGACGTCCTCGTCCTTGACGAGGTCGGGGGCGTACTTCTCCCGGTTGGTCCGCTCGGCGTCGAACATCCAGCCCATGTGGGCGTAGAGCAGGCCCTTGGTCAGGGACTTGAAGCCGGGGCCGAAGCGCCAGGGGGAGTGCGGGTCGCCCTCCTTGTCGGAGAACTTGTGGTGCTTGCGGTGGGTGGCGACCCAGTCGAGCACCGACATCTCCAGCGACAGGCTGCCCGCGATGCCGAGCGCGATCTTGAGGGGGCGCTTGGCCTTGAAGGAGCCGTGGGTGAAGTAGCGGTGCAGGCCGACGGTGACGCCCAGGCCGGAGACGATGTAGAAGACGAAGGCGATCGCGATGTCGGTCCAGCCCAGCCCCCATCCCCACGCGAACGGCACCGCGGCCGCGATGGCGACCAGCGGCAGGCCGACCACCAGGCCGAAGGTGACGAGCTCGGCCTTGGTCCTGGGCTCCGGATCGGCGTCCGGCTTGGGACCGGGGGCGGAACGCTCGGCAAGAACGGTCATGGGCTGCCTCTCACGACGTGTATGGGGAGAATGTCCTGGCTACGCAAACGTAACCTACGCTCTCGTAAGTAAGGAAGCCCTAAGCCCGTTGATTTGCCTCCGTCTTTGCTGTCTCCCTTTACGGCAAGCCTGGTCACCCCCACCCGCCGCCGCGGGTTTCCGCCGATCGCGGGAGTCGCTTCTCACGTCGGACGTGGTCCCCGCCGCAACGGCCCACCTTGGCCGGCTTCCCCTGCCCGGATATCCGGGCGCGTAGTCCTCCCAGGGCTCGGTATCGTTAGGTGTGGAGATCGGACTCCCCGTGGTGTCCGGTTCAGTCCCGGATCGTCTAATCGGCAGGACAAGTGGTTTTGGTCCACTTTGTAGGGGTTCGAGTCCTCTTCCGGGAGCCGTGAACGTCGTCCCCCTGGGGAGACAGCTGGGACCGGGCAGGTATCCTCAGCGTGTCGGGAGGGTAGCGGTGCGGTAGCCGTACCAACAGCCCTGATCCGTCCAGCCACAGGGAGCCTCAGTCCGTGAGTGTGCCGCGCCCGGCAGCCGTCATTGTCCTCGCCGCAGGCGAGGGCACCCGGATGAAGAGCCAGACCCCGAAAGTCCTCCATGAGGTGTGCGGCCGCGCGTTGGTCGACCACATGCTCGCCGCCGCCCGCGACCTGGAGCCGGAGCGGTTGATCGTCGTCATCGGCCACGCGCGCGAGCGGGTGGCCGCCCATCTCGCCGAGAGCAGCCCCGACGCCCGCGCCGTCGTGCAGCACGAGCAGCGCGGCACCGGCCACGCGGTCCGCACGGTGCTGGAGGAGACGGGCACGATCAACGGCACGGTGCTGGTCACCTACGGCGATGTGCCGCTGCTGCGCACCGAGACCCTCGCCGCCCTGCTCGCCCAGCACGCCGAGGACGGCAACGCCGTCACCGTGCTGACCGCGCGGGTGCCCGATCCGACCGGCTACGGGCGGATCGTGCGCGACGAGTCAGGCGCCGTGCTGCAGATCGTCGAGCACAAGGACGCCACCGAAGCCCAGCGCGCCATCGACGAGATGAACTCCGGCATCTACGCCTTCGACGGCCTCCTGCTGGCCGACGCGGTCAAGCGGGTGTCGACGGACAACGCGCAGGGCGAGGAGTACCTCACCGACGTGCTGTCGATCCTGCGCGAGGACGGCCACCGCGTCGGCGCGCACGTGGCCGGCGACCACGTCGAGGTCGAGGGCGTCAACGACCGCGTGCAACTGGCGTCCGCGCGCAAGGTGCTCAACCAGCGCGTGCTCGAAGCCCACATGCGCGCCGGCGTCACCGTCGTCGACCCCGCCTCCACCTGGATCGACGTCCAGGTACGGCTGGCGCCCGACGTCGTCGTCCACCCCGGCACCCAGCTCCACGGCACGACCGTCGTGGACGAGGCCGCCGAGATCGGCCCGGCCACCACGCTCACCGACACCACGGTCGGCGCCGGCGCCGTCGTGCGCAACGCGGTCTGCGACAGCGCCGAGATCGGCCCGGAGGCCAGCGTCGGCCCGTACGCCTACCTGCGCCCCGGCACCGTCCTCGGCCGCAAGTCCAAGGCCGGGACGTTCGTGGAGATGAAGAACACGCAGGTCGGCGAGCGTTCCAAGGTGCCACACCTGTCGTACGCGGGCGACGCGACGATCGGCGACGACGTCAACATCGGCGCCGCGGTGATCTTCGTCAACTACGACGGCGTGGACAAACATCGCACCACCGTGCGCGACGGCGCGTTCGTGGGGTGTGACAGCATGCTCGTCGCCCCGGTGACGGTCGGAGACGGCGCCTACACGGCCGCCGGATCGGTCATCGACGGCGACGTGCCGCCCGGAGCGATCGGGGTGGCGAGAGCGCGGCAGCGCAACATCGAGAAATGGGTCTTGCGCAGGCGCGCGGGCACGAAATCGGCCGCCGCCGCCGAAAGGGCGCTGGCCGAGCAAGAGCAGCAGGAGAGTGGCACGTGACCAGCATCAAGCAGCCGGGTGAGAAAGAGCTGATGCTCTTCTCCGGCCGGGCCCACCCCGAGCTGGCGGAGGAAGTGGCCAGGAACGTCGGCGTGTCCCTGACCCCGACCAAGCTCCACGACTTCGCCAACGGCGAGATCTACGCCCGTTACCTGGAGTCGGTACGCGGCTGCGACGCCTTCGTCATCCAGAGCCACACCGCCCCGATCAACAAGTGGATCATGGAACAGCTCATCATGGTCGACGCGCTGAAGCGGGCCTCCGCCAAGCGCATCACCGTGGTCATGCCGTTCTTCGGCTACGCCCGCCAGGACAAGAAGGGCCGCGGCCGCGAGCCGATCACCGCCCGCCTGATGGCCGACATGTTCAAGACCGCGGGCGCCGACCGGCTGATGTCGATCGACCTGCACACCTCGCAGATCCAGGGCTTCTTCGACGGCCCGGTGGATCACCTGTTCGCCATGCCGGTCCTGGAGCGCTACCTCAAGGACAAGCTCGACCTGGAGAACACCACGATCGTCTCGCCCGACACCGGCCGCGTGCGGCTGTCGGAGCGCTGGGCCGACACGCTCGGCACCCCGATGGCCTTCATCCACAAGCGCCGCGACCTCGACGTGGCCAACCAGGTGAAGGTCAACGAGGTGGTCGGCAAGGTGCGCGGCCGTACCTGTGTGCTGATCGACGACATGATCGACACGGCCGGCACCATCTGCAAGGCCGCCGACGCCCTCTACGAGCAGGGGGCCACCGACGTGATCGTGGCGGCCACCCACGCCGTCTTCTCCGACCCGGCCGTCGACCGGCTGAAGAACTCGCGCATCTCCGAGGTCATCGTGACCAACACGCTGCCCCTGCGCGAGGAGCAGCTCTTCGACAAGCTGACCGTGCTGTCCATCGCCCCGCTGATCGCGCGGGCGATCACCGAGGTGTTCAGCGACGGCAGCGTGACCAGCCTGTTCGAGGGCGACTCCTAGGCACGGCAGGTGAGGTCGGCTGCGGGCAGGACGCCGTCGCGGAAGTAGGCGTTGACCGCGTCCTCCACGCAGGCGTTCCGCAGCCGGCCCAGGATTCCGTGCATGCGCACGTCCTGGAGCGTGACCAGCCGCGAGCCCGTCATGGCCCGCCGCAGCGCCACCCCTTCCCGGTGGACGGTCCTGGTGTCCCGCGTGGCCTGCACGATCAGCGCGGCAACGTCGTTGCGCACCACGGTCGGCGGCTCCAGCGGCGCCGGCCAGAAGGCGCAGGCCGTGATGTTGTTCGCATAGGCCCCGAACACCGGCTGCGTGGCCCGGCTGCGCTGGACGTTGCGCCAGTACCAGTCCGGGTTCCTCGGCACGGCGGCGTCGCCGCAGATCACCGCCGCCTGGCCGGAGAGGTCGCTCGGCTCGCCGTACAGGTGGAGGCGCAGTTCCTGGTCGAGGTCTGGGCTCGGCTGGACGGGCCGGCCCTCGGCCGCGTCGGCGATCTGCCTGACCCGCGCGGCCAGGTGGGCGTCGTAGCGGGAGTCCGTCAGCAGCGTGAACAGCGTCATCGGCAGGAACCGCTCGTCCAGCAGGTGCGTCCCGATGCGAATGGGCGACTCGGCCGCCTGCCTGACCAGGCTCTCGACCCGGGCCCGCACCTGCGCGCCGGTGCTTCCGAGCCGGTACTCGTCGTCGCGGGCCGCCGTCCACGCGGCCCACTCGTCGAGCGCGGCCTCGTTGGCGGGACCCTGGTTCCTGATCGACGTGGCCATGTAGGCGGCCGGATCGATCGCGCTGTCCAGCACGAACCGGTCGGCCCGGCGCGGGAACATCTGCGCGTAGACCGCGCCGAGATAGGTGCCGTAGGAGAAGCCCAGGTAGGAGGTCTTGGCCTCGCCGAGCGCCGCGCGGACGACGTCCATGTCGCGCGCGGTGTTACGCGTGGTGATGTGGGCGATCCTGTCGCCTTCCTCCTGCTCGCAGCGCCGCGCCAGATCCCGCTGCGTGCGTACGGCGTCGCGGAAGTCCGCCTTGGTCAGCCCGGCCGACCAGAGCATGTGCCCGATCGGCCAGCCGCAGTCGATCGGCGCGCTGCGCCCGACGCCCCGAGGGTCCATGCCGATCAGGTCGTAGCGCGAGGCGACCTCGGGGGTCAGCCCGCCGCGCACGTACAGCATGAAGTGCAGCCCCGCGCCGCCCGGCCCGCCGGGGTTGGAGAGCATGATCCCGCGCCGCCGCGCGGTGTCGGTGGCCTTGAGCCGGGAGATCGCGATCTTGAGGGTACGGCCCCGCGGCGCGGAGTAGTCCAGGGGCACCTCGACCTGGGCGCACTGGGCGCCCGCCTGGTCCAGGGTGGCGTCGGCGCAGGCGGTCCACGTGACCTCCTGCCGGTGGAAGCGGTCCAGGGCGTCGTCGGCGTGGGAGACGCCGGTCAGCGCCCCGGCTCCCAGCACGAGCGCGGCAATCCATTTCATTCGGGGTCCTCAGATAGGTCGGAAACGTAAGCAACCGTAGTTGACTAATTTCGGCTTAGTCAACCTCGGTTGCTAGTGCCGTGCGCGATGCTGTCGGCGAGTGGCCGGGATGCCGGTAGGCTGTGAGGGTTGCGCGCTCGTAACGCCTCCCGCTAGGGCGGGTCAGGGGGAGCGCGGAGAACTCCGCCATCCATGCATCCCTAGGAGATGTCGTGTCTGAAGTACGTATCGCCGCTGAGGCTCGCACCGAGTTCGGCAAGGGCGCCGCCCGTAAGATCCGTCGCAACGACAAGGTGCCCGCCGTCCTCTACGGCCACGGCATCGACCCCAAGCACCTCACGCTGCCCGGCCACGAGGTCCTGCTCGCCCTGCGCACGCCCAACGTCCTGATCCACCTCAAGGGCGACGGCGTCGACGAGCTGGCCCTGCCCAAGGGCGTTCAGCGCGACCCGATCAAGGGCTTCGTCGAGCACGTCGACCTGCTCCTGGTCAAGCGCGGCGAGAAGGTCACCGTCGAGATCCCCGTCACCACCGTCGGCGACGTCGACTCCGACGGCATCCTCGACCAGCAGCTCATGAGCATCGGCGTCGAGGCCGAGGCCACCCACATCCCCACCGGCATCGAGGTCGACGTCGAGGGCTTCGCGGTCGGCCACGTGGTCACCGCCGCCGACCTGGCCGTCCCGCAGGGCTCCACGCTGGCCGCCGACCCGGAGACCGTCGTGCTCCAGGTCATCGCCAAGCCGACCGAGGCCCCCGAGGAGGAGGAAGCCGCCGAGGGCGAGACCGCCGAGGCCGCTCCCGAGGCCGCCGAGGGCGAGAGCACCGAGTAACACCCGCTTTCACCGCACGGGGCAGCCGGGAACGTCCGGCTGCCCCGTCGCCGTGTTCTCGTAGAGTTACGGCAGGCCGCCACGTGAGCAAGGAGTCGCATTGGACCGCTGGCTGATCGTCGGGCTGGGCAATCCCGGCGACGAATACGCGGGAAACCGGCACAACGCCGGCTTCATGGTGCTCGACGAGCTGGCTGCCCGCGCGGGCGGGAAGTTCAAGGCCCACAAGAGCCGCTCCGCCGTCCTGGAGACGCGGCCGGCGATCCTGGCCAAGCCCCTCACCTACATGAACCTCTCCGGCGGCCCCGCCAAACTGCTGGCCGACTTCTACAAGGTCGCCCCCGAGCGGATGATCGTCGTCCACGACGAGCTCGACGTCCCCTACGGCGCGCTGCGCGCCAAGCTGGGCGGCGGCGACAACGGCCACAACGGGCTCAAGTCGATCACCAAGGTCTTCGGCACCCGCGACTACCTGCGGGTCCGCTTCGGCATCGGCCGTCCGCCCGGCCGCATGGACCCGGCCGCGTACGTCCTCAAGGACTTCGCCACCGCCGAGCGCAAGGACCTCGCCTTCCTGGTCGACCGGGCCGCGGACGTGGTGGAGTCGCTCATGGAACGCGGCCTCGAAGTCACCCAGAACGAGTTCCACCGGGCAGACCTCAACATTTCCGGCCCTCCACGCTGATCACCACGTAAAGCCGTTCGCGACCCGGCTGTCGTTGCCCGCCGCTACTATCTGGTGACCATTCGTTGACGGTCGGTCACGGGGAGGCGCGGCGTGAGCAAGGGCGAGGTGCTGATGGCCGTCGTCCGTTCGCAACCTGACCTCGTCTGGCAGGCCGCGCCCGGGGTGCCCGGCTGGGTCCGCGCCTACCGGCTGCGGGCGCTGGTGGCCGACCTGGGCGGCGCAGGCGCGGGCGCGGCGCTGGCCTTCTTCGCCCGGTTCGGCGAGCTGACCCCCTACGCCGCGCCGTACCTGCTGCTGAGCGCCGCGCTCCCGCTGCTCTGGGTCTGCGCCAACGCGCTCAACCGCGCCTACGAGCCGCGCATGTTCGGGGTCGGCCCCGAGGAGTTCCAGCGTGTCGTGCGCTGCGGCCTCGCGCTGACCGCCGCCACCGCCATCGTCGCCTACCTCACCAAGACCGACGTCGCGCGCGGCTACGTCGTGCTCGCCCTGCCCCTCACCACCCTGCTCACCCTCGTCTTCCGGTACGGCCTGCGCCGCGCCCTGCACCGGCGCCGCTCCCGAGGCGAGTGCATGCGGCGCGTGGTCGCCGTCGGGCACCGCGCCTCGATCGCCGAGCTCGTCGAGCGCTTCCGCCGCGAGCGCTACCACGGCATGGAGGTGGTGGCCGCCTGCCTGCCCGAGGACGCGCCCGGCGACGACGTGGCCGGGGTGCCGGTCGCGGGCGGGTTCAGCGACGCGCCGCTGGTGGTGGAGCAGTCGGGGGCCGACTCGGTCGCCGTCCTGGCCTGCCCGGAGATGGACGGCCTGGCCCTGCGGCGGCTGGCCTGGCGGCTGGAGCGCACCCACACCGAGCTGGTCGTCGCGCCCGCGCTCATGGAGGTCGCCGGGCCGCGCACCAGCATCCGCCCGGCGGCCGGGCTGGCGCTGCTGCACGTGGAGCATCCCGAGCTGGCCGGGGCCAGGCAACTGGTGAAGAACGTCTTCGACCGGCTCGTGGCCGCCTCGCTGCTGGTGGCGCTCTCGCCGTTGCTGGTGGGGCTGGCGGTAGCCGTACGGGCGAGCAGTCCAGGACCCGCGCTGTTCCGGCAGACGCGGGTCGGCCGCGACGGCGCGCTGTTCACGATCGTGAAGTTCCGCACCATGCGCCAGGGCGCCGAGCACCAGAAGCTCACCCTCGTCAGCGACGCCGACGGCGTGCTGTTCAAGGTGCGCAACGACCCGCGCGTGACCTCGCTGGGCGCGCTGATGCGGCGGCACTCGCTCGACGAGCTGCCCCAGCTCATCAACGTGGTCCGCGGGCACATGTCGCTCGTCGGCCCGCGCCCGCCGCTGCCCGAGGAGGTCGAGCGCTACGGCGACGACGTCAGGCGGCGGCTGCTGGTTCGTCCGGGACTGACCGGGCTGTGGCAGGTGAGCGGCAGATCCGATCTGTCGTGGGAGGAATCCGTCCGCCTCGACCTGCGTTACGTTGAGAACTGGTCCCTCATGCTGGACCTCCAGATCCTGTGGAAGACTTGGTCGGCCGTCGCCCGCGGGCAAGGAGCTTATTGATGACGATTCGCGACGACCACGCCCTCGCCTCCGACCTTGCCGAAGAGGCGGGAAGGCGGCTGCTGGAGATCCGCGAGCGCGAAGGGTTCGGCGAGGCGCCGGCGCTGCGCAAAGCCGGTGACCGGGGCGCCCACCTCTACCTGATGGAGGCGCTGGCGCGGCTGCGGCCGAGCGACAGCGTGCTGTCGGAGGAGGCCACGCGCGAGGAGCGGGAGGATCCGCGCAGGCAGCGAGCCGAGCGCGTGTGGATCGTCGACCCGCTCGACGGCACCCGCGAGTTCGCCGAGGAGGGCAGGGCCGACTGGGCCGTGCACGTGGCGCTGTGGGAGCGCGGGGCGCTGACCGCGGGCGCGGTGGCGCTGCCCGCGCAAGGGCGCACGCTCACCACCGGCGAGCCGCCGAAGCTGCCCGCCTATGACAAGGGCAGGTTCAGGATCGCCGTGAGCCGCACCAGGCCGCCGGAGTTCGTGCAAAGACTTGCCTATCTCGTCGGGGCCGACCTCGTGCCCATCGGCTCGGCCGGGGCGAAGATCTCCGCGGTGCTGACCGGAGACGTCGAAGCCTACGTTCACGCAGGCGGACAGTACGAGTGGGACTCCGCCGCACCGGTCGCCGTCGCCCAGGCCGCGGGGGCCCACGCCAGCCGGATCGACGGCTCGGAGCTGACCTACAACCAGCTCGACCCCTCGCTACCGGATATCCTTGTTTCCCTACCGGAGCTGGCGCCAACGTTGCTCGCCGGAATTCGGGACCTGCACCGCTGACACGCCGGAGGAAGCCCCATGCTCCAGCGCGACTACACCACGTCGCAGCTAGACGTTCTCGAGGCCGAGGCCATCCACATCATGCGTGAGGTGGCCGCGGAGTTCGAGCGTCCCTGTCTGCTCTTCTCCGGCGGCAAAGACTCGATCGTCATGCTCCGCATCGCCGAGAAGGCCTTCTGGCCGGCGCCGCTGCCGTTCCCGCTGATGCACGTCGACACCGGGCACAACTTCGAGGAGGTGATCGAGTTCCGCGACCGCAGGGCCGCCGAGCTCGGCGCCCGCCTCGTGGTGGCCAGCGTGCAGGAGTCCATCGACGCCGGCCGGGTCACCGAGGAGACCGGACGGCGGGCCTCGCGCAACCGCCTGCAGACCACGACGCTGCTCGACGCGATCGAGGAGCACGAGTTCGACGCGGTCTTCGGCGGCGCCCGCCGCGACGAGGAGAAGGCCAGGGCCAAGGAGCGCGTCTTCTCCTTCCGCGACGACTTCGGCCAGTGGGACCCGAAGAACCAGCGCCCCGAGCTGTGGAACCTCTACAACTCCCGCATCCGCAAGGGCGAGCACATCCGGGTCTTCCCGCTGTCCAACTGGACCGAGCTCGACATCTGGGACTACATCCGCCGCGAGGGCATCGAGATCCCCTCGATCTACTACGCCCACACCCGCAAGGTGTTCGAGCGCGACGGCATGCTCCTGCCCGACGCGCCGGTCGTCCAGCGCGGCGACGACGAGCCGCTGTTCGAGGCCGTGGTGCGCTACCGCACCGTCGGCGACATGACCTGCACCGGCGCCGTCCAGTCGGCCGCCGCCACGGTCGAGGAGATCATCGAGGAGATCGCGGCCACCCGCATCACCGAGCGCGGCGCCACCAGGGCCGACGACCGCGCTTCAGAAGCCGCAATGGAAGACCGCAAGCGCGAGGGCTACTTCTAAAGATGGACATTCTTCGTTTCGCCACCGCCGGCTCCGTCGACGACGGAAAGTCCACCCTCATCGGGCGCCTGCTCTACGACTCCAAGGCGATCTTCGAGGACCAGTTGGAGGCGGTCGAGCGCACCTCGCGCGACCGCGGCACCGAGTACACCGACCTGTCGCTGCTCACCGACGGACTGCGGGCCGAGCGCGAGCAGGGCATCACGATCGACGTCGCCTACCGCTACTTCGCGACCCCGCGGCGCAAGTTCATCATCGCCGACACCCCCGGGCACATCCAGTACACGCGCAACATGGTCACCGGCGCCTCCACCGCCGACCTGGCCATCATCCTCATCGACGCCCGCAAGGGCGTGCTGGAGCAGTCGCGCCGCCACGCGTTCCTGACCACGCTGCTGCGGGTGCCGCACCTGGTGCTCGCGGTCAACAAGATGGACCTGGTCGACTACTCCGAGGAGCGCTTCGAGGAGATCCGCGAGGAGTTCACCTCCTTCGCCTCCAAGCTCAACGTGTCCGACCTGACCTTCATCCCGATCTCCGCCCTCCACGGCGACAACGTCGTGTCCCGCTCGGAGAGCACCCCCTGGTACCACGGCAGCTCGCTGCTCCACCACCTGGAGAACGTGCACATCGCCTCCGACAGAAACCTGGTCGACGTGCGCTTCCCGGTCCAGTACGTGATCCGGCCGCACAAGACCGAGTTCCACGACTACCGAGGCTACGCGGGCCAGGTGGCCGGCGGCGTGCTGAAGCCGGGCGACGAGGTGCTCCACCTGCCCTCCGGCCTGACCAGCAGGATCGCCTCCATCGACACCTTCGACGGGCCCGTCGAGGAGGCGTTCCCGCCCATGTCGGTGACGCTGCGCCTGGAGGACGAGATCGACATCTCGCGCGGCGACATGATCTGCCGGCCCAACAACCAGCCCAGCGCCGCGCAGGAGCTGGAGGCGATGGTCTGCTGGATGACCGACGCCACCAAGCTCGCGCCGCGTTCCAAGCTGGTCATCAAGCACACCACCCGCACCGCGCGGGCGATGGTGCGCGACCTGCACTACCGGCTCGACGTCAACACGCTCCACCGCGACGAGAGCGCCACCGGCCTCGGCCTGAACGAGATCGGGCGGGTCTCGCTGCGGGTGACGCAGCCGCTGTTCGTGGACGACTACGCGCGCAACCGTTCGACCGGCGGGTTCATCCTGGTCGACGAGTCCACCAACACCACGGTGGGCGCCGGCATGGTCATGGAGTCGCGCTGACCCGGGGTCATCGCCGGCGGCGCCTCCTGAGCAGGCGGTAGGCGGTGCGGAGGGCGGCGATGGCCGCCGTCCCCACCGCGCCGACCAGGGGCTCGCGTTCCTCCAGGGCGCTCGGCCCCACGTCCGGCAGCGCCGGGTCCGGCTCCCCGGCCCGCGCCGCCTCCAACTGCGCCGCGAACGCCAGCCCCAGGAACAGCGCGATCGAGCTCAGGAACGCCCACAGCAGCAGCGCCATCACCGTGGTCAGCGGGCCGTAGGTGCTGCCGAAGGTGCCGCTCTTGTCGGTGTAGAGGGCCAGGGCGAGGGTGAACGAGGTCCACAGCACCAGCGTCACCAGCGCCCCGAACGCCAGCCACGTGTGCCCGGGCTGCCGCCGCCTGGGCGAGGCCCGGAACAGCACGGAGGTCGACACCAGCGCCAGCAGGAACCCCACCGGCCATCGCAGCACGTCGAACGCCAGATGCTGCTCATCCGTCCATCCCCACACCTGGGCCAGCGCGCCGCCGATGGCCGCGCCGCCCACCATGGCCACGAAGCCGGTCACCATGAGGGCTCCGGCGGTCAGGGCCAGGATGACGGCTCTGCCGTACTTGCGATGGAAGGGTCGGTCGCGCTCCATGCCGTAGATGCGGTTGGCGCCCCGCTCGACCTGCGCCATCGTGGACGTCAGCGACACCACCGAGGTGACCAGGCCCAGCCACAGGGCCAGCGCGTCGCGGCGCGAGCCGCCGCCGAGCACGTCGATGACCGAGGCGCCGCCCTCGCCCGGCGCGAGGCGGCTGAGGGCGAGCTGGAGCACCTCGCCGAGTTGTTCCTGGTCGGTGACGGAGCTGAGGCCGACCAGGGCGATGGCGCCCGGGATGATCGACAGGCACATCTGGAACGCCAGGGCCCTGGAGTGGCTCATGCCGTCGCCGTACCGGAACCGGACGAACGAGTCATGAGCCAGGCGGCGCAGGCCGTAGGCGCGCAGGGTGGTCCACGCATGATCGGCGGAAAGCTCCATCGTGCGGGTTTGGGGTACTAATGTCGCGGATCCCACGCCGCACAGCTAACCACCACCGCGGACCCTGCGGCGACTTCGAACGCCAGGTAGATCATTTGCCCTTTCGGTGACTGCGCGATTACTCCGCGCTACTGTCTCCACGTTCCGTCATCACGAGGTTAGGTCCCTGTCCGTGTCTGACCGTTCGCCCGCCCCCCGGGTGATCTTCCTGGGTGGCCTTGGCCGCAGTGGCACCACGCTGCTGGAGCGGTTGCTCGGCGAGTCGCCGGGCGTGGCCGCGCTGGGCGAGGTGGTCCACCTGTGGGCCAGGGGAGTGCTGGCGGGCGAGCCGTGCGGCTGCGGCGAGGGGTTCGCGGCGTGCGCGTTCTGGCGGGCGGTGGGCGAGCGGGCGTTCGGCGGCTGGTCGCCCGCGCTGGCCGAGATGGTTCTGGGCCTGCGCGGACGCGTCGACCGGACCCGCCGCGTGCCCCGCATGGGCCATCGCGACCTCGACGCTTACGTGTCCGCCTACCGCCGTGTCTACCAGGCCGCCGCCGAGGTCGCCGGTGCCCGGCTGGTGATCGACTCCAGCAAGCACGCGTCGCTGGCCTGGTGCCTGGCCGTCGGTGGCATCGACGTGCACGTCGTGCACGTGGTTCGGGATCCGAGGGCGGTGGCGCACTCGTGGCGGCGCGGCGTCGAGCGGCCGGAGGACGGGCGGCCGATGACGCGCTGGGGCCCGGTCCGCACCTCGCTCCACTGGACCGCCCAGAACCTCGCCCTTGAGCTGCTCGCGCGGCGTGGGGTGCCGGTTACCCGGGTTCGCTACGAGGACCTGATGGGCGACCCGCGTGCCACCCTCGGTGGGCTGGCCGTACGCCTCGGGCTGGAGGCTGGCCTGCCGTACCTGGAGGGGTCGCTCGCTCGGCTGAGCCCGGCCCACACGGCTTCGGGCAACCCGATGCGCTTCACCGTCGGGCCGATCAGCCTGGCCCGCGACGACACCTGGCAGACCGGCCTGCCACCCCGCCACCGCCACCTGGTCACAGCCCTGACCGCCCCCCTCATGCACCGGTACGGCTACCGCCCACTCGTCCCGGAAACCTCCGATCATGCTCCGGCTCCAGCTCCGGCTCCGTCTTCGGCTCCCGTTCCGGCTCCGGCAGGAGGCGCCCGGGTTTCGGGCGGCACGATTCCGGATCGCGCGCTTTCGGGCGGCGCGACTTCGGATCGAGCGACTTCGGATCGCGCGGCCTCGGGTAGTGCGGCTGCGAGTGGTGCGGCCCCGGGTGGTGCGGCCTCGGGTGGCGCGCTTTTGTGGGGCGCGGTTACGGATCGCGGGGTCTCGGGTGGCGCGATCTCGGCCCACGCGATTTCGGCTGCCGGAGGCGCAGCGCCCGTTCTTGACGCGGTGCCGAGCTCTGGAGGCTCGGTGCCATGTGGTGCGGATCCCGGCGACGGAGGGTCGGCGCGGCCCGAGAGCCGTGACCCGGCGCCGTCCGAGCGTGGTGACCCGGTACGGCCCTCGAACGGTGGTGCGGCGTCGGCCGAGGGGGCCGGTGTGGTGAGTGATCCGAACGGCTGCGTCCCCACGCGGGGCGGGGAGGAGGCGGCGTGAGTGCGTCCATCGGTGTGGTGATCCCCACCCGGGGCAACCGGCCCGAGCAGTTGCGCGCGGCGACCAAGGCGGCGCTCGCGCAGGCGTACCCCGGGACCATCGACCTCGTCATCGTGGTCGACGGCGCGTCACCGGAGAAGGTTGCCGAGCAGGTGGCCGACGTGATCGCGCCCCACGACGCCACGGCCGGGCACCACCGGGTCCGCGTGCTGCCCAACCGCCTCAGCCCCGGCCTGCCCGGCGCCCGCAACACCGGCATCGCCGCCTGCGAAACCGACCTGATCGCCTTCTGCGACGACGACGACATGTGGCTGCCGGGCAAACTCGCCGCCCAGGTACGCCGGATGGAGCCGGGCACCGAGTTCGCCTCCTGCGCCATCGAGATCGCGTACGGCTCCCGCCGCGTACCCAGACTCGCCGGAACCGACCGTGTCACCAAGGCCGACCTGATCAGGTCGCGGATGGTGATGGTGCACAGCTCGACGTTCCTGTTCAGGCGTGGGGCGCTGTGGGTCGACGAGAGCGCGCCCGGCGGCCAGAACGAGGACTGGGACCTGGCCCTGCGCGCCGCCACGAGGCAGCCGATCGCCCACGTCGACCAGCCGCTCGTCCGGGTCGCCTGGGGCGCCTCCCACTACGTCGCCCGCTGGGCCGACCGCATCGCCGGGCTGGAGTGGATGCTCGCCCGGCACCCAGAACTGGCCGTGGATCCGCGCGGCGCGGCGCGGATCTACGGTCAGCTCGCCTTCCACAACGCCGCACTGGGACGGCGCAGGGAGGCGGGACGGTGGGCGCTGCGCACGTTCGCCGCCCGAATCGGCGAGCCCCGCGCACCGATCGCGCTCGCCGTGGCCGCCGGGCTGATCCCGGCCTCGGCGGTCCTGACCCTGCTGCACCACCGGGGGCACGGCATTTGACCACCCGAGACCTAACCCACGCCCCCACCCCAGACCAAACCCCCCCGGAGCCACCCCCAACCCCCGAACCCTCCGACCCCCGGCCCCCGGCTACCCCAACCGAGCCACCCACCGCGTCCTCGTCCCCTGGATGCTCGGACCTGTCCTTGGGCACCCCAGAAGATCCACTCACCGTGTCCGCGCCCCTCGGTCACCCGGGCCTGTCCTCCGTTGCCCCGACCGAACCACGCCTCGTCCTCCTGGGCTGCCCAGAGTCGTCCCCGGCCGCCCCGCCGGAGCCCCCTGCCGCACCCTCGCCTCTTGACCGCTCGAACCCGTCTTTGGCCACCCCAGTGGAGCCGCTCCCCGTGTCCTCGCTCTCTGGCTGCCCGGAGCTGCCCCTGGCCTCCACACACCATGGCCTCACGGACGCCGACCCCTCGGGGCCCGACCACTACCTGGTTCTTCCTCGTCAGCGCACCGAACCCCAACCACCCGCGCGTCCGGTTGCCCCGCAAGAGCGCGCGGCCGACCCAGCGGCCTGGCGTGACCCGACACCTGGGCACGACACAGCGCCTGCGCACGACGCAGCGTCTGGGCACGGCACAGCGTCTGGGCACGGCACAGCGTCTGGGCACGGCGCAGCGGGCGGTGACGAGACGTTGCCCGAGCGCGGTGAGGAGATGGTGACGGATCACGGGGGCGACGCGGCGCCTGCGGGTGGCGCGGCTCCTGAGGGAGACGCGGAGCCCAAGCGCGGTGGCGACGAGGCACCCGGGGGTGGCGCAGCCTGTGAGGAAGGCGCGACGCCAGAGCGTGGCGGCGGTGTGGTGCCGTCCGGTGGCCTAGTCCGTGAGGGGGATGCGGCGTCCGAGTCTGGGGGCACGTTCGGGCTGGGCGTAGCCTCCGCAGCCAGGCGCGGGGGAGGTCCGCATGAGGGGCCGCGGGTTGGGCTTCGGGGGGTGGAGGCGCCGGCTGGGGCGTTGGAGGTGCTGCGGAGGGCCAAGGGGGGTGACACCGCCCGGCCCTATGAGCGGGAACGGCATGTTTGCGCTCCCTCGACCGCCGAGCGCGCTGGGCGCGTGGTCGTGGGTGGGGTGGCGGTTGATCCGCTGACTGAGCGGCAAGTGGTTGAGCGGGTGGCGGCCGAGCTGGCGGCGGGCCGGGGTGGGCACATCATCACTCCGAATGTGGATATCTGCCGGACCGTTGCCAAGGACGAGGCGTTGCGCACGCTCGTGCGTGAGGCCGAGGTTGTCGTGGCCGATGGGATGCCGCTGGTGTGGGCCTCGCGGCTGACCGGTGAGGCGTTGCCGGAGCGGGTGACCGGGGCTGATCTGATCTGGTCGCTCAGCAAGATGGCGGCGCGGAAGGGGTTCTCGATCTACCTGTTGGGCGGGCCGCCGGGGGTGGCGCAACAGGCGGGGGCCGAGCTCAGCAGTTGCCATCCGCAACTGCACGTCTGCGGGTACGACGCGCCGCCGTTCGACTTCGACGTCACCGCCCAGGGCCGGGCCGGGGTACGCGCACGCGTGGTGGCCGCCGGGCCCAAGCTGGTGTTCGTGGGCCTGGGCTTCCCCAAGCAGGACCTGCTGATCGAAGAACTACGTCCGGAACTGCCGGGTGCCTGGTTCGTGGGCTGCGGGTCGGCGATCGCGTTCGCGGCGGGTACGGTCCACCGCGCCCCCGACTGGATGCAGAGCCTCGGCCTGGAATGGCTCTACCGGCTGACCAGCGAACCGGGTCGGCTGGCGAAGCGGTATCTGGTGGACGACCTGCCGTTCGCCGCCCGGCTGCTGTGCGGGTGCCTGATCCACTACCTCAGGCGTCGGATGCGGTGAGGTGGCGGATGCGGGTTACCTCGTCGGGGGTGAGGCCGCGGGTGGACTGCTGGAGGGCCTGGCGGGAGTTCATGGGGCGGTAGGCGGTTCTGGACAGGCCGGTCCAGGCGAAGCTTCGCTCCACGGAGGTGTCGGCCAGGCAGGCGCGGGCGATGCGCTGCTCGGCGGATGGGGTCCAGGTCAGGCCGGTGTAGGAGTACAGGGCGCGGAAGCCCTTCACTGGATCGGTGGCCAGGTCGTCGTAGGAGACCTGGAGGATGTCCGGGGTGCGGTTGAGGACGTTTCTGGTGAATCGCCACAGTGCGGCGGCCTTGGCGAGGCGGTCCTGGGAGCCGATCAGGGGGCGTAGTTCCTCCACCTGCGGGTGGTCGCGGGCCAGGAGGGGTTGTTCCAGCAACTCGTGGAAGTAGACGGTCCAGCCCAGTCGGTGCCAGCTTGCCGCGAACGCGACCGGGTCGCGGACGAGTGCGATGACCCGGCAGCCGAGTCTCCTGGCGAACCAGCCTGCCGACAGCACGGCGAACGGGTCATCGAGCAGTGCTCGCCTTCCGGTCAGGCGGCCGTGGGTGAAGGCGGTGCCGTAGCGGATCATTCTGGCGAGGTCGTACGGCGAGCGGTTCGCGCGCAGTTCGGCCAGGAAGCGGTAGCGCAGGCGGACGGTGTCGCGGAAGGCGGGTAGCCAGTCGGTGGCGTTGTCATCGCAGATGTACTGGAATCGGTGGGTCACCTGGGCGCGCAGCACGCCGGGGCAGCGGCCGGGCGGGTGTTGCGGGTTGAGCGGCTCGTTGACGTAGACGACCTCACCGCCGGCGGCGAGCATCTTGCCGACCCAGCTCGTGCCACTCCGGGGCAGTCCGGTGACGAGGATCGGGGTCATGCGCTGGTCCGGGCCAGGGCCATGCAGCGGCTTCGGTTCCGCAGTCATGCGGTGGTCCGGGCCAGGGCCATGCAGCGGCTTCGGTTTCGCGTCATGCGGTGGACCAGGTGTGGGGGCGTAGGGCGGTCAGGCTGTGGCGGCCGAAGGGGTGCAGGCCGTAGCGGCGGTGGAGTTGCCAGAGGGGCAGCAGGTTCTTGACGATCACGCCGCCGGACCAGCCGACTACCGCGCCCACCGCTCCGTGTGCCGGGATCAGGGCCAGGTCGAGGGCGATGGTGCAGGCTATGGCGGCGACGAGGTTCATGAGGCTTGAGGTGGTGTGTCCGGCGGCGGTCAGGACCACGTCGACCATGCCGCAGGCCGTGGCCAGCATCATCGTGGCCGACAAGATCAGGGCCACCGGTACGGCGGCGCCGTACTCCTGACCGAAGATGCGCAGCAGCCACGGCGCGATGGCCGCGTAGCCCAGCCAGACGGGCCAGGTCAGGAGCACCAGCCACATGGTCGTGGCCTGGTAGAGCTCGCGGGCCCGCACCAGGTCGCCGCGGGCGAGCGCCTGGATGAGCCGGGGCTGTGCGGCCTGGGCGAGGCCCTGGTTGGCGAGCTGGCCGATGACCTTGAACCGGGTGGCCGCGGTGTAGACGGCGGCGGGGGCAGGTCCGGCGAGCATGGCGACGATCACGATGTCGAGCCGCTGGAAGATCGCCTGGATGGCGCCGGCCGCCGAGCGGGGGGCGGTGTAGCGCCAGAGGTCGTGCCCGGTGCCGGGCAGGTACGGTGTGCGGGGAAGCCGCCCGCGCAGACTCAGGATCGCCAGCACCAGCACCACCGGGTACGGCACCGCCCAAACCGCCAGCAACCACCCCTCCGGCGACGCCATCCCCAAGCCCCCGGGTGACGCAACTGCCAGGCCCCCTGGCGACGCCGCCCCCAAGCCCTCTGTCGAGGCCATCCCCAAGCCTTCGGGTGACGCCATGCCCGCGCCCTCAGGGAAACCCGGTGGCAGCCAGCCGCGTGTCCACGCCAGACATACTCCCGCCACGAGCACAAGCTGCGCGACCGGCAGCACGATGCCGTCATAGACGACGGTCGGTCGCATCACGCCGAACCCGCGGGTCGCCGCCAACAGGATGTCCGCGGCCACCATGACCGGCAGCACCAGCGCGGCCATCCCCAGCTGTGGATAAAGGACCGCGCCCGCCACCGACGCCAGCACCACCCCCGGCACCAAAGCCGCCCTGACATATCCGGAAATACCGCGATACTCGAAGGTCTTCGCCCGCGCGATGAAGAAGATCAGCCCGTTGCCCGCGTCCAGCTTCGCCACCCCGGCCACCATCAGCGCCAGCGCCACCGCGGTGAAGAACGACCCGGCCACCGACACCTCGAAGGCCCTGGTCACCAGTACGACGAGGACGAACTGCGCCACCGCCCCCGCGGCCGCCCCGGTCAGCCCCGCCGCGCCGCCCCTGGCCACCCGGCGCAGCGACGCCCGCCGTACCCCGGTCACCGGCGCCATGACGGATCACCGCCCAGCCATCGCACGAGCTGCTGGTCATAGACCTCGAAGTGGTCGCGCAGGGTCTGCCGCAGCGACTCGGAGACCGGTTTGGGCAGCGGGCGGCCGTTGTGCCGCTCGAACACCGGGTCACCCAGTCGCGGGACGTCCAGGAACTGCAGCACCCGGGTGTAGACGCGCTCGGGCGTGCGGAAGAACTGGTGGCTGTCCAGCACCAGGATGCGCTCCTGCCCGAACAGCGGCTCCAGCCGGTCGAGCTGCTCGGCGTAGCGGCCCCGGGCCAGGTAGGCGTGGTGGCGGTGGGAGTGGTGGACGGTCTCCGGCCGGGTGCGCAGCAGTTCGTCGGCGCCGGCCAGGCGCTTGTCCTCCAGTTCGACCGCGTACTCGAAGTGCGACTCGGTCTCGAAGCCGCGGGCCAGCTCGTGCGCGTGGGCCGAGCAGGCCCGCTCCACGGGGTCGCGCACGAGCACGATCAGCTTCACCCCGGGCAGATCGCGGGCGATGCGCTCGCCGGCCAGCGGATGGAACAGGTAGTACGGCGACGACTCGAACGCCAGCGGCCGCCGCCCGTGCCTGCGCGCCAGCAGCGCCGCGCCCACCTTCAGCGGGAAGTGGGCCTGGTACCACGGCAGGCCGCGCGCGTACTCGACGTCGAAGTAGTGCACGCCCTTGTGCAGCACCGGCTTGAGCAGGAGCGGATGCTGGGCCAGCGCCCGGTAGAGCGAGGTGGTGCCGCAGCGCTGCGCGCCGGCGATCAGGAACGACGGCAGGATCCGCCCGGCCGAGGTGAACCTGCCCGTGGTCCGCGAGACGGCCAGCACCGATTGCTTCATCGCGTTCATGTGAGCAGCTCCTGGGAGTCGACGAGCGGGTTGAGCCAGGTGCTCGGCGGGCCGAGCGGCTCGTGGCCGTCGGCGGCGTGCCGGTCGGCCAGCGCGATCAGGTAGCGCAGCGCGGTCTGCCTGGCCACGGCGGCGCTCAGCCCCAGCGGCGCCAGCACGCCGACGGCCTGGGCCAGGCAGGCGCGGGCGGCGGTGGGCGCGTTCATCCTGCGCAGCGCGCGCTGGAAGAAGTGGTGCAGGGCGTCGAAGCCGTACGGCACGCCGACCGTGTACCGCTCCCAGTCCCAGACCAGTAGCCGCCCGTCGGCCGAGGGGCAGACGTTCCACGGCGCGAGGTCGCCGTGCCAGGCGTGCTCGGACCCGCCGGTGGCGGCGATCTCCTTGACGGCCCTGGTCAGCAGGTCCTCCCGCACCCGGCTCCGGCCGGTGACCGGCAGCGGCGACAGCGCCAGCACCGACAGGTCGCGCCAGCGGGCGTGGTGGAGCACGGTCGGGGGCACGACCGTCTTCAACGGCTGGTCGGCCAGCCGCTGGAGCACTCGAGCCTCATTGGCAATCAGTTTCTGGGCCCGCGGGGTGTCGCCGATCTTGACGAAGGCGATCAGCCCGGACTCGGTGTGCGCCTCCAGGATCGGCTTGCGGTTGGCGCGTCTGGCCGGCCGTACGTGCAGGACGGTCTCGACCTTGGCGCCGAAGACCTCGCCCAGGTACGCCGAGATCGACCCCTCGACCGCGACCATCACCCGGGACCCGAGCGCCGCGTGCCACCAGCGGCGCGGGGCCAGCCGGCGGGGCAGCAGCGCGTGCGGCAGCACACTGTACGGCCGGGCCGACCCGTGCCCGGGAAACAGCACCCTGACGGTCTGGCCCAGGTAACGCAGCCGGAGCTTCGCGTCGTTCATGTCGTGTTCCTCCACAGGAGGGCGAAGGAGATGAGATAGAGGCTGAGCGGTGTGACCAGGCCGTCGTAGACGAACATGTAGAACAGCACGAGCAGCATCACCAGCACGCCTGCCAGCCCGACGGGGCTGCGGTCGCGCCAGTGGCGGCGCACCGCGCCGGCGAAGAAGGCCACGTAGAGGACGGCGCCGGTAACGCCCTGGGTGATGAGCAGCAGCCAGAGCTGCCCGTCGCTGCCCAGCGGCGGATGGCCGCAGTCGGCGCACCAGTCGGTCTTGCCGGTGGTGATCGTGCGATGGTTGCCGGTGGCGTTGCGCGTGTTGCCGAAGCCGATCACGGGGGAGTGGGCGGCGGCCTCGATCGTGGCCGAGACGGTGAACGCCCTGATGTCGTTGGAGTGCGGGTTGTCCAGGCGCTGGACGACCAGCGCGGCCAGCGGGCTGAGCGCGAACACCAGCGCCGCCCCGGCCGCGATCGCGCAGACGGTGATCCGCGTCCGGCCGCCGACCCTGAACACGAGGTAGAGGGCGGCCAGGCCGAGGCCGATCCACAGGCCGCGGTTGAGCGAGTAGACGACGGGGACGGCGGCCAGCGCGATCAGCACCACGGCGGCGGCCTTGCGGTGGCGCCCGCCGTAGACCCACCAGCCCACCACGAACCAGACCAGCAGCACCGACAGGTTGCTGCCCCAGGCGTTGGCCCATTCGAAGGGAGCCTCGGGGCGGGGCAGGCCGTAGCCGAGGACCTTCTGCGTCTGGGCGGCGGTGGGGTGGATGAGGTTCTGGACGAAGGAGTTGTCGGCGATCCAGCCGGGCAGCACCAGCTCGACCGGCGAGGTGTAGGCGAACTTCGGGAACAGGACGCCGAGCAGCCCGCCGCCCACCGTCCAGACGAACAGCACGCCCAGCATCCGCACCAGCCGTAGCTGCGACAGCTCCTGTTTCGTGAGGTTGCCCAGGTAGAGGACGACCACGAACAGGGAGGCGTAGAGCGCGAAGCGCATGCCGTAGCCGATCAGCCGCCCGGGACCCAGGCCGCCGTAGGTGCCCGGCGGGGACTCGGCCAGCGCCAGCCCGCTGACCAGGTATCCGGCCAGCAGCAGCACCCAGAGCCCGGCGCCGCGCGGCAGCCTGATCGGCCGGCGCCGCCACAGGATGACGGCCATCGGCACCGCCATGACCACGACGGACAGCCCGCCGAAGCCCAGGGCCCACCACACCGGGTAGCCGACGAGAAGCGCGGCGATCGGCCACGCCGGATCCTTCACGACGTCTTGCCCGGTTTGTCGGTGACGGCGGGCATGGGGGTGGTCTCGGGCTCAAGCGGGGGGAAGGCCGCCTTCTCGGGCGCGGGAAAGGCCGGCCTCTCGGACGCAGGGAAGGCCGCCTTCTCGGGCTCCGGTGCGGGCACGACGAGCTTGTCGAGGGTCTGCGACAGCTTCGGCAGCGCCCTGGACTTCTCCGGGGGCTCCGGCAGGTCGCCCGTGCTGGTCACCGCGCCGATGATCGGCACGTTGTGCCTGCCCAGATGGCGTACGGCTGCCGCCACGTCCCCGGCCCGCGACCTGCGCAACGTGATCAGGAGCATCGCCGCGTCGGCCTTGGCCAGATCGCCCACGTCCGCGCCGTCGAGCACCGACAGCGGGGCGCGGGAGGCCAGCGGGGCGGCCAGCGCGTACGCGCCGGGCCCGGGCGGCACCACCCTGACCAGCAGCCGCTTGCCCGGACAGGCGGCCACCACCGAGGAGGCCAGGTCGTGGAGCGTGAGCCGGTCCAGGACCTTGCCCTGGTCGGACAGGTCGGCCAGGACCGCGACACCGGTCAGTCGTTCGACGTCGGCGGCGCGGCGCAGCCGGGTGTCGAGCCGGTCGCGGCCGTAGGCGGCGGCGGAACCGGCAAGCAGCCCGAGCATGAGCCCCGCGCCGAGATACAGCGGCAGGCTCGGGGCGCTCGGCGCGGCCGGCGTGGCCGCCTCGCTGATCACCGTGCCCGGCGTGAGCGCGACCGTCTTCAGCCCGTCGTACTTCATCGTCAGGCTGAGTGCCTGCCGGTTGAGCACGCTCTGCCGGTGGGTGGCGACGGCGTGGCTCGCGGTGCCCCTGCGCAGCTTGGTCACCTGCTCGGCGGTGTCGCCGAGGGCGGAGTTGACCTGCTTGAGCTTGCCCAGCAGCGCCTTCTGCTGGGCGGCGAGCGCGGTCTGCGCCGATTCCGTGCGATGACTCAGGTACGCCCGCGCGTACGCCCGCGACTGGGCCGCGGCCGTCTCCGGGTCGGCCGCGGTGACCGCGATGGCCAGCACGGAGGAGTTGGGCGGCACGCTCACCTCGGCGGGCTCCGCCGCCGGGATCTTGAGCGACTCCGCCGCCTCGGTCGCCACGACGGCGGACTGGGCTATCCGCGCCTCGGTGTCTAGGTTGAGCGCCTCGCGCTGGCGGCTGGTGACCTGGTTGTTCTGCTCCTGGACGCCGACCGGTGCGACCAGCACCTCGGTGGTCGCGGTGTAGGAGGGCGGGACGAGCCGCCAGAGGCCGAGCGCGGCGGCGACCGCGGCCAGCAGGCAGCAGAGGAAGAGCAGCTTGCGCCTGCGGAGCAGCGACAGGTGCTCCGCCAGGTCCGTGCCGGAGCTGCGGGCCTGGAGGGCGGGCGGCAGGCTCATGGAAGTGTTTACCCCGTGCTTCCGATCGGCGACTCTGCGTCACTATAGGGCGCGCGGATATTGCCCCGTTTGAATACGGAAGATTTTCTCCGGTACGGCTCCGCCGCCCGCCCGGAAATGTCCCACGATAATGGGGAAATGTCACTCAAAATCGGGCGAAAGGAATTGGCGGCGGAGGAATTCCGCGAGGACTGATCGGCGCTCTCGGCAAGCTCGGTAGCCCGAGTGTAGCGTCGTTTTCCCGCGTCCTGACCACGGCGAACCGGTGAACGAAGCGGCACTGGCTGAAAGTGTCGCCCAGTCGTGGCAAAGTTGCAACGTTGTTTTACCCCGGGGTGGGGGTCCCGGGAGGAAGGACAGGGGCGGCATGTTTCCACGGGGAATTCTGGCTAAATGCCGAAAAACAGGAATGAGGGTGCTGTTGGCAGGCGCCCTCCTGTCGATGGCGGCCTGCAGCGGCGCCGAGGGCGTACCCGATCCGGGCGCCGGCGACGCCGACCGGGTCAACGGCAGGCTGGGCATCGAACGCTCGCCGGCCTGCGCGGTCACGGCCAAGCTCATCCCGTCGTGCGGCGCGTGGTGGGGCATGGCGCCCGAGGTCTTCACCGGCCTGCCGGTCGGCCGTGCCGTACACAAGGCGGAGGGGCGGATGGGCGCGACCGCCGACATCGTGCACGTCTACCACCGGGGGACGGAGTTGTTCCCCACGGACAAGGAGATAGGGATCGCCCGCGATCCCCTCAAACCGCGAATGCTGCTCATCAACTGGAAGCCGTCGTTCGACCACACGTGGGCGGAGATCGCCGACGGCGCGCTCGACCGGCGCATCGACCGGCTCGCGGCCCACGTGCGCGACACGTTCCCAGAGCGCTTCTTCCTCACGATCCACCACGAACCGGAGAACGACGTCGTGCCCTCGACCGGCTCCGGCATGCAGGCCGCCGACTACGCGGCGATGTTCCGCCACGTGGTGCTCCGGCTGCGGGAGAAGGGCGTGAAGAACGCCGTCACCGTCATGACCTACATGGGCGCGCCCAACTGGGCGGCCAAGCCGTGGTTCCAGCACCTGTACCCGGGTGACGACGTCGTCGACTGGGTCGCCATGGACCCCTACGCCGACGACAGGGTCCGCGACCTCGCCGGACTGGTCAACAAGACCCGCAAGGACTATCCCAACTGGCCGGGTTTCTACCGGTGGATGCAGTGGCGCTTCCCCGGCAAGCCCATCATGGTCGCCGAGTGGGGCGTCTTCGAGCGGTGGAACGACCGCGCGTTCAAACGTGCCTTCTACGCGTCGGTCCAGGCCCAGATCAAGCACTATCCGCAGATCAGGGCCCTGGTCTACTTCGACTCACCCAAGGCCCCGCGCGGCGACACCCGCTTCGACACCACCGCCGAGGGCCGCCGCGCCTTCACCGAACTGGCCCGCGACCCCTACTTCCGCGCCACCCGCGTCCCCAGGCCGTGAACGTCAGCGGATCCAGCGCCCGGCGCGCAGCGTGTCCAGCACCCGCGACACCGCCGCCTCGATCGACAGGTGCGTGGTGTCGATGGTGAGGTCGGCGTCCTCGGGCTCCTCGTAGGGATCGGAGACGCCGGTGAACGAAGGGATGGCGCCCGCACGGGCCTTGGCGTACAGGCCCTTGCGGTCGCGCCGTTCGCACTCCTCCAGCGGCGTGGCCACGTGGACCAGCAGGAAGTCGGCGCCGACGCCCTCCACCATGGCCCGCACCTCATCCCGGGTCCGTGCGTACGGGGCGATCGGGGCGCAGATGGCCAGACCGCCGTGGCGGGCCGTCTCCGCGGCGACGAAGCCGATGCGCCGGATGTTGAGGTCGCGGTCCTCCTTGGAGAACGTCAGCCCCTTCGACAGCAGGTGCCGCACGACGTCGCCGTCGAGGTAGGTGATCGTCCTGCCGCCCTCTTCGAGCAGCGCGTCACGCAGGCCGCGGGCGATCGTGGACTTGCCCGAACCGGACAGACCGGTGAAGAACACCACCAGCCCGCGCCGGTGCGGCGGCCCGGGGATCTTCACCGGCTCCGGGCCGGCCAGGTGCTCGGTGGCGCCGTAGGCGGTGGCGACGTGCTCGCGCAGTTCGAGGTCGAGCTCGGGCTCCTCGCGCGGCGCGAGCGGCACCGGGACGACGAGGGTGTCCTCGGGGAGCTGGCCGGCGGCTCTGAGCGCGGCTCGCACGACGGCCGGGCCGGCCTCGCCGTACGCGAGAGGAAGGAGGAGGATGCGCGCGCGCAGCTCCTTGGCGGTGGCGACGACCTCGCCGAGGTCGTCGAGGGGGCCGCGCATCGTGACCGCCAGCGTCTCGCGCCCACCCAGCTCGGCGCGGACCTGCTCAGGGGTACGGCGCAGCCGCGCGAACGGACCGTGCTCCGGCGGGTTGAGGCTCCTGAGCGGCCCGGTGGCGCCCTGCTCGGTCACGGTGACCACGGCCAGCGGCAGACCCTCCGGATCGAGGAGGATGACCTCGTCGCCGGGCCCGGCCGCGTCGGGCAGGTGGAGCACCACCGGCGCGGGCCAGGGCGTGCCGTCGGCCAGGGTGCCACGCTCCTCGACGGAGTGCAGGTCGTCGTGCCCGAGGAAGCCCTTGAGCGGCTCGAACGCCCCCGACAGGAGAAGTTCGAGGTCGGCGAGTTCGCGCTCGTCCGGGGTGAACTCCACGTATTCCATCCCAAGTGAATCGGTAGGAAGGAACTCTAGCGTGCGGCAGGCATAGCGAGGCGGTGCATGCGGCGTCTTAGGGGTGACCCATTGGAGGTGAACGTGGACGAACCAGCCTTCCGCGAGTTCGTCGCGGCGCGGTCCCCCGCCCTGATGCGGCTGGCGTTCCTGCTGACCGGCGGCGACCAGCACGCGGCGGAGGACCTGCTGCAGATCGCGCTGGCGAAACTCGCGGGGAAATGGCGGCGGGTGATCAACCCCGAGGCCTATGTACGCCAGGTCATGTACCGCCAGCAGGTGAGCTGGTGGCGCGCGGCCGGCCGCCGCCCGGAGGTGGTGCGGCCCGCGGTGCCCGACCGTCCGGACGCGGACGCCACCCACCAGAGCGAACTGCGCATGGTGTTACGCGGCGCGCTGGCCAGGCTGACCCCGCGGCAGCGGACGGTCGTGGTCCTGCGCTACTTCGAGGACCTGCCCGACCACGAGGTGGCCAAGGTGCTGGGCTGCTCGGTCGGGACCGTGCGGAGCACCGCGCACCGATCGCTCGCCAAGTTGCGGGAGGTCTTCCCGGAATTGGAGGTAGTGGGATGACGAAGCAGTTGCGCGAGGCGATGCGGGAGTGGGCCGACGAAGCCCAGGTGCCCCACGACCTGGCCGACCGGGCACTACGGCGGCGTGCCCGGCGCCCCTGGGGTTACGGCACGCTGGCGGTGGGAGTGGCGGCGCTGATCGCGGTGGTGGCGGTCGTGGTGCCCCGGGTGCCCGAGGTGCCGGTACGGCCCGCGGTGGAGATCACCCTGCCGCCCCGGCCGGTCCCCGCGCCCACCGACGTCAGCGGCGACCTGGAGAAAGTGCCGCCCAAGAAGATGATCGCGGCGGGGAGATACGCGATCGGGGCCTACTGGACCGAGCGGACGGACAAGCTGGAAGGGCGGACGGAACGGCTGCGCCGTACGTGGTGGCTCCTCGACCCGGTGGCCAAGGCGTATGAGAAGACCGAGTACGCCTGGGTGGACGTGGCCCCCGGCCTCCAGGTGGCGGCGGTGCTGGAAGGCGAGGCGATGGGCCGGCGCGTCGGCGTGCTCGACCTGACCACGAAGCAATTCCTGGCCTGGTTCGACCTGGATCGCACGGTGACGTCGGTGCGCTGGTCGCCCGACGGGACCAAGCTCCTGGCCACCGCCTACACCGAGTACCCGGGCCTGAGCGAGCGGACGGGCAAGGACTCCTGGACGCTCCCGGACTCGACCCGCACCGGCTACTACGTCATCGACGTACCCGCGAACCGCACGGAGTTCCACCCGATGCCGCCCCTCGCGGACTCGGACAAGCTGGGCCCGCCCAATCCTTGGCAGGACCTCGAGTGGAGCCTGGACGGCAGCCTCATCTTCGAATGGATCAGCACCAGTCCCCACCGCCTCTACTACAGCCTGGACGGGCAGAAGCGCCCCGCGCCCGACGAGCAGTTCTCCGACGGGGGGGTCAACGCGCTCTCTCCCGACGGCAGGCTGCTTCTGGGCGACGCCGGACTGCCCACCAAGATCACGGAGAAGGCGACGGGCGCCGTGGTCGCCAGCCAGCAGGTGCTCCAACTCCACGCCTGGGCCGACAACGAACGTGTCATCGCGATGAAGTGCGCGCGCGACTGCGACAACGAGTTCGAGTCCGCGTTGGTGCTGACCAGCGTGGACGGCAAGACGGAGACCCCGCTGAGCGGCTACCAGGACACGCGCGAGGACGGAGTGTGGCGCTGGGTGCTGACGCCTAGATGAGCCGGGCGAAGTGGTTCTGGGGTTTGCGGATGACCATCATGACCTCGTCGTGAGCGGACGGGAGGCGGCCGCGCGAGAGCTTGTCCACGAGCGCGACGGCCGTGCTCCCGAACCGTCCCATGGCCGGGCCCGAGGTCGCCGTCTGGTCGTCGGTGATCATCAGGCCGCGGGTGAGGCAGAAGGCGTGCATGCCGTCGCGCGAGGTGACCGGCTCGTACACCGACGGCAGCGGCCCCGGCACGCCCTCCCCGACCATCCGCTTCCAGAGCGCCGACCGCAGCCACGACGGGACGACCCGATCGCACCACCCGTAGGCCGACCGCCGATCGCGCATCCTGAGCAGCACCAGCCCGCCGGGCCGCAGCGCCTGCAGCATCCGGTCGAGCACCAGCTCGGCATGGTGGATCCGCTCCAGCAGGAACGTGAGCTGGATCACATCGAACGACCGCGGCGGCAGGGGCACCGACCGCATGTCGCCCAGCGCCCAGGCGTCCAGATCGTCGCGCGCCTCGACGATGGCCCGCACGAGCGGCAGGTCCTCGTCGACGCCGGTGACCCTGGTCTCCATCCGCTCCAGGACCAGCGGCTCGTCACGCGCGCAACCGGCGATGAGGATGTCGAGCCGCCGCCCCAACTGCTCGGTCCATTGCTCGCGGATCCGCTGACCAAACAGGTCGCCCCGCAGAGCGACCGCACGCACCTCTGACATGTCACCAACAGTAATCACTCGCTCGCTCTTAGTTGCGCATTTCTCCTCCCCGCCCCGCCCCGATCTCCTCGCTGCCTCACCGACGCCTGCTCCCACCCCGACTCCCCGCCGCTCCGGTGTCGCTTCCCACCCCGACTCCCCGCCGCTCCGGTGTCGCTTCCCACCCAGCCGAAGGTGCGCCCCCCACCTCGCCCGTCCGTCGGGTGACGGTCCTGTGGGGGTGTGTTCTGCGCGCCTGTCCGTTGGGGTGACGGTCCTGTGGGGGTGTGCTCCTCACTTCGCACCCATCCGTTACGGCTCCGCCACCCCCACGCCCCCCGCCGACCTGGGCGCGCGTCCGTGCGAGGTCGCCCGGCAGTCGGACGAACGCGCCACCGTAACGGCGCCCGTTTCACCACCCGCGCCCAAATCATGAATCGGGATCGACTCGTAACGCGGCAAGCAGGGATATTTCTGGTGAAATGTCGGGGTGGAGACGCTGAAGGACGTCCTTGACGGCGTGGCGGCCGGACGACTGCCTGCTCCCGACGGGTCCGTGGAGATCCTTCCCCAACCCACCACCCGCGACCTGGGCGTCATCGCCTTCACCGCCCACACCGTGGTCTTCGCCGACCTCCACCCCATCTGGCTGCTCGCCCGCCTCCCCGAGGGCGATCTGTCCGCCCCGCTGAACCCGCCCTTCCTGCGTGCCCTGGAGCGCAAGACCGGCCGCCGCGTGGACGGCCTGGACATGCTCCTCCTCGCCCAGCCCCTCCCCGGCCCACCGTCGGCCGCCCTGACCGAGGTCACCGGCCGGGCCCACCCGAGGATCGCCCGCGCCCACCGGCACCGCGACGGCGTACGCGCGTGGGGTTGCGAAGGCGGCCTCCTGGTCCTGGGCAGGGGAGTGGCGGGCCGCTGGGAGGCCGCCGTGGAGATCGCCCCAGAACACCGGGGCAGGGGCCTGGGCCGCACCCTTGCCACCGCCGCCCGCCACCTGGCCCCCGAACCCGTCTGGGCCCAGGTGGCGCCGGGCAACGCCGCCAGCATCCGCGCCTTCCTCGCCGCCGGCTTCCTCCCCATGGGCTCAGAAGCCCTCCTCCCCCCACCCGACTAACCCATCCCAACCCCCAACCGCTCCCCCCGACCGGCCAACCCCCGACCAGCCGCCCGCTCGGCCAGCCGTCCCAGCCAACGCCCCGGGCGAGCCCAACCCTCCTGCCAATCCGTGGTTCTGGGCATCCGGGCGCCGACGCTTGTCTGGTCTGCGAGGGCCGCGCGGGTGGTGAAACGGGCGCCGTTACGGTGGCGCGTTTGTCCGACTGCTGGGCGACCTCGCACGGACGCGCGCCCAGGTCGGCGGGGGGCGTGGGGGCGGCGGAGCCGTAACGGATGGGCGGGGGAGCGGAGGTGCGGCGGGATGGCGGATGAGGAGCCCGCGCAAGGGCTGAGGGAGGAGGCGCGCGGCCGGGCCGGGAGCGCGCAAGGGCTGTGGAAAGGGGAGAAACGGCGTGAATGGGGGCGGAAGGGAGCGAGAAAGCGGGAAAAGGAGCGGCGGCGGAGAAAGCCAGCAGCGGAAAGGGAGAGGGGGAGGCGGAAATGGGGAGAGGGGGTGGACAGTAGGGTGGGGGTGACCCCCGCGACCGATGCAGGCCGGGGGTAGTCGTGTTGCCCCGGGCTGGGGCGATCATGTTGCGTGGGGCTGTGGATGAGTCTTTCCGGACTGCTTGACCTTGTTGCCGCCGATCCCAAGTTGACCGCCGCTCTGGAGGAGGGTGGCGATGTCGCGCTGGTCGCGCCCGCGGCCATGCGCCCCTTCGGCGTGGCCGCGCTGTCCGGCCACGATCGGCGCACCGTGCTGGCCGTCACCGCGACCGGCCGCGAGGCCGAGGATCTCGCGTCGGCGCTCACGAGCCTGATCGAGCCCAGCACCGTGGCCGTGTTCCCCGCCTGGGAGACCCTGCCCCACGAACGGCTCTCGCCGCGCAGCGACACCGTCGGCCAGCGGCTCGCGGTCCTGCGCAGGCTGGCGCACCCGGTCGGTGGCGACGCCTCGGCCGGGCCGCTGAGCGTGGTCGTGGCCCCGGTGCGCGCCCTGTTGCAGCCGATCGTCAAGGGGCTCGGCGACCTGGAGCCGATCCGGCTGCGAGCGGGGGACGACGCCGATCTCGACGACGTCGTCGACCGGCTGGTCACGAACGGCTACCACCGCGTCGACATGGTCGAGCGCCGTGGCGAGGTGGCGGTGCGGGGCGGGCTGCTGGACGTGTTCCCGCCGACGGAGGAGCACCCGCTGCGGCTGGAGTTCTGGGGCGACACGGTCGAGGAGATCCGCTGGTTCAAGGTGGCCGACCAGCGCTCGCTGGAGGCTGCCGAGGACGGGCTGTTCGCGCCGCCGTGCCGGGAGCTGCTGCTGACGCCGGAGGTGCGGGAGCGGGCCAGGGCGCTGGGGGAGGAGCATCCTTCGCTGGCCGAGGTGCTCGACCAGCTGGCGGAGGGTTCGCCGGTGGAGGGGATGGAGGCGTTCGCGCCGGTGCTGGCGGGGGAGATGGACCTGCTGGTCGATCATCTTCCCGCGCGGTCGGCGGTGTTCGTGTGTGATCCGGAGCGGATCCGCGGGCGGGCCGAGGAGCTGGTGCGGACCTCGCAGGAGTTCCTGGAGGCGTCGTGGATCAACGCGGCGGCCGGTGGCGAGGCGCCGATCGACCTGGGGGCGGCGGCGTTCCGGACGCTGGACGAGGTGCGCGGGCACGCCGACGCGCTGGGGCAGCCGTGGTGGACGCTGGCGCCGTTCGGCTCCGGGGTGGAGCTGGACGCGCAGGACTCCGAGGCGTATCGGGGCGACACCGCGCGGGCGCTGGCCGACATCAAGGGCTGGCTGTCGGAGGACAAGGCGGTCGTGCTGCTCAGCGAGGGCATGGGCTCGGCCGAGCGGATGGTCGAGCTGCTCAAGGGCGTGGACGTTCCCGCCCGTCTGCAGAAATATCTGGAGAAGGCGCCGGAGCCCAAGGTCGTCCACGTCACCACCGGCCTCATCGAGCACGGCTTCGTCACCAAGGACCTCGCCGTCCTCACCCACCTCGACCTGGTCGGGCAGAAGGCCTCCACCAAGGACATGCGCCGCCTGCCCAGCCGCAGGCGCAACATGGTCGACCCGCTCCAGCTCAAGGTGGGCGACCACGTCGTCCACGAGCAGCACGGCGTCGGCCGCTACATCGAGATGGTCCAGCGCACGATCCAGGGCGCGACCAGGGAGTACCTGGTCATCGAGTACGCCAAGGGCGACCGCCTCTACGTGCCCACCGACCAGCTCGACGAGGTCACCAGGTACGTGGGCGGCGAGGCCCCGACGCTCAACCGCATGGGCGGCGCCGACTGGAACAAGGCCAAGGCGAAGGCCAAGAAGGCGGTCAAGGAGATCGCGGGCGAGCTGATCAGGCTCTACAGCGCCCGCATGGCCAGTCCTGGCCACGCCTTCGCCGCCGACTCGCCGTGGCAGCGCGAGATGGAGGACGCCTTCCCGTATGCGGAGACCGGCGACCAGCTTGAAGCCATCGACGAGGTCAAGCGTGACATGGAGCGCGGCGTCCCCATGGACCGCCTCATCTGCGGCGACGTCGGCTACGGCAAGACCGAGATCGCGGTGCGCGCGGCCTTCAAGGCGGTGCAGGACGGCAAGCAGGTCGCGGTGCTGGTGCCCACGACGCTGCTGGTGCAGCAGCACATGTCGACGTTCACCGAGCGGTTCTCCAGCTTCCCCGTCTCGCTGAAGCCGGTCTCCCGCTTCCAGACCGACGGCGAGGTCAAGGGCACGCTGGAGGGGCTGCGCTCAGGCGCGGTCGACCTGGTCATCGGCACCCACCGCCTGCTCAGCCCCGAGGTGCGCTTCAAGGACCTCGGCCTGATCATCATCGACGAGGAGCAGCGCTTCGGCGTCGAGCACAAAGAGGCGATGAAGCACCTGCGCACGCAGGTGGACGTGCTGGCGATGTCGGCCACGCCGATCCCGCGCACGCTGGAGATGGGACTGACCGGCATCCGCGAGATGTCCACGATCCTGACCCCGCCGGAGGAGCGGCACCCGATCCTCACCTTCGTCGGTCCCTACGACGAGAAGCAGATCGCCGCCGCCGTCCGGCGCGAGCTGATGCGCGACGGCCAGATCTTCTTCGTGCACAACAGGGTGGCCTCGATCAACCGCGTCGCCGCCCGGCTGAAGGAACTGGTGCCCGAGGCGCGCGTCGCGGTGGCCCACGGCCAGATGAACGAGCACCAGCTCGAAAAGATCATGGTCGGGTTCTGGGAGCGCGAGTATGACGTGCTGGTCTCCACGACCATCGTGGAATCCGGCCTCGACGTGCCCAACGCCAACACGCTCATCGTCGACCGGGCGGACAACTACGGCCTGTCCCAGCTCCACCAGCTCCGCGGCCGCGTGGGCCGGGGCCGCGAGCGGGGTTACGCCTACTTCCTGTATCCGCCGGAGAAGCCGCTCACCGAGACCGCGCACGAGCGCCTGGCCACGATCGCCCAGCACACCGAGATGGGCGCGGGCATGTATGTCGCGATGAAGGACCTGGAGATCCGCGGCGCGGGCAACGTCCTGGGCGCCGAGCAGTCGGGGTTCATCGCCGGGGTGGGCTTCGATCTCTACGTCCGGCTGATGGCGGAAGCCGTACAGGAGCAGAAGGCGAAGCTGTCGGGGCAGGAGGCCGTGCCCGAGCAGCAGGACGTGAAGGTCGAGCTGCCGATCAACGCGCACATCCCGCACGACTACGTCACCTCGGAGCGGCTGCGGCTGGAGGCGTACAAGCGGATCGCCGCGATCGCCTCCGACCTCGGCATCGACGAGGTGCGCGCCGAGCTCACCGACCGGTACGGCAAGCCGCCCGTGCAGGTCGAGAACCTCCTGGCGGTGGCCAGGTTCAGGCTCAGGGCCAGGCAGGCGGGGCTGACGGACGTGACGCTGCAGGGGCAGAACATCAAGTTCGGCCCGGTGGTGCTGAAGGAGTCGCAGCAGGTCCGCCTGGACCGGCTGTACAAGAGCGCGATCTACAAGCAGGCGGCGGAGACGCTCCTGGTGCCGATGCCGAAGACCAAGCCGGTGGGCGGGCAGCCGCTGCGGGACCTGGACCTGCTCAAATGGTGCGGGGATCTGGTCGAGGCGATGTTCCTGGAGCCCGCACGGGTAAGCTAGCGCCGGTTTTCGTCGGAAAGGATGCACGTGAAGTCGATTCGAGTGGCCGTGGCCGCCGCCGCGGTGGGCGTCGCGCTGACCGCCTGCTCCAGCCCGGTCGAGGCGGGCGCCGCCGCGGTCGTCGGTGGCGAGCGCATCGCGGCGAAGGACCTCAACTCCGAGGTCCAGCAGTATGAGAAGGCGCTGACGGCGGCACGGCTGGACGCGAGCGCGCTCCAGGTGCCGCTCAACCAGTTCGTGCTGTTCCGGATGACGAACGAGGCGGTCTACCGCCAGCTCGCGTCGAGGTACAAGGTCCAGGTGAGCGAGTCGGAGATCGACGCGGCGCTGAAGGACCCCGGCCAGCAGCAGACCCCGGCGATGAACCTGCTGTCGAAGGGCGTGCCCCCGGGCGACGCCCGCGACTACCTGCGCGGCGAGCTGGCCATCCAGAAGATCCTCCAGCAGCTCGGCGGCGCCCAGAACCAGCAGGCGATCGAGAAGCTCCGCGCGGAGTTCACCACCGTCAAGGTCACCTACAGTCCGCGCTACGGCCAACTCAACACGCAGCCGACGCAGGAGAACCCGTCGATGTTCGTCGACACGGGCCGCTTCGGCAAGCTCACCGCCACCCAGCAGCCGCAGCAGCAGCAACAGCCGCAGGGCTGAGCATGCCGCTCATCGTCGTCACCACCTCGCCCAGGGTCGCCCCCGGCCTGCTCAGCCACCAGGCGTGGCAGGCGCTGCGCTCGGGCGAGGTGCTGACCGCCTCGGCCGAGCACCCGCACCTGCCCTACCTCGCCGAGGCGGGCGTGGAGGTCACGGCCGGCCCGCAGGTCCCGGCCGACCTGGTACGGCGGGCCGCCGCCACCACGATCGTCTGGCTGGCGGGAGACGACGAGGACTTCCTGCGCGCGGCCGGGCACGCGGCGCTGTCGTTGGACGAGCCGCCGGTGATCGAGATCGTGCCCGGCTCCTACGACCTGCCGGGCGCCCGCGTGCTCGACCTGGTCGGCGTGATGGACCGGCTGCGCGTGGAATGCCCCTGGGACCGTAAGCAGACGCACGAGACGCTGGTGCCGTACCTGCTGGAGGAGGCGTACGAGGTCCTGGAGACGATCGAGCACGGCGACTATCCGGCGCTGCGGGAGGAACTGGGGGACCTGCTGCTGCAGGTGGTCTTCCACGCGCGGGTGGCCGAGTCGTTCGACATCGACGACGTCGCGGAGGGCATCGTCGACAAGCTCGTCAGGCGCCACCCGCACGTGTTCGGCAGCGTCACGGCGGAGACCGCCGACGAGGTGAACGACAACTGGGAGGCCATCAAGGCCGCCGAGCGGGCCGAGAAGGGCACCGAGTCGATCCTGGACGGCGTGCCGATGGGCCAGCCGTCGCTGTCGCTGGCCGCCCAGCTCGTCCGGCGGGCGGAACGGGCGGGCGCCCCCGAGGCGCTGGCGCAGGCGGTGGGCCAGGGCGTGGCCAGGGAGCTGTTCGACCTGGTCCGCAGGGCCCAGGACGCGGGCCTCGATCCGGAGGCGGAGCTGCGCGCGGCGGCGCGTGACTACCGCGAGCGCGTGCGCAACTGGGAGGCACGCGACGCCTGAGCGCCGGAGTGATCCACGACCTTCCAAGTGGCGGGATAAAGCGGGAGATGTCAGGATCGTCCGGGGTGTACGGGGGGAGTGACGAATGGCTGAGGTGCGCCGCCTGAGATCGGGCGAACCTCGTGAAGTGGCGGGATACCGCCTGACAGGCGTGCTCGGCGACGGCGGGCAGGGCTCGGTGTACCTGGGGGAGGACGCCGAGCGAGGCCAGGTGGCGGTCAAGGTGCTGCACGCCCGGCTGGTCAACGACCGGCGGGCGGTACGCCGCTTCCTGGCCGAGGCGCAGACCGCGGAGAAGGTCGCCGGCCACGGCACCGCCCGGGTCATCGAGGCCGGGGTCCTGGACGACCGGCCGTACCTGATCAGCGAGTTCGTGGACGGGCCCTCGCTCCAGCAGTACGTGGCCCAGAACGGCCCGCTGCGCGGCGCGGCGCTGATGACGCTGGCCACGGCCACCGCGCGGTCGCTGGCCGCCATCCACGAGGCGGAGATCGTCCACCGCGACTTCAAGCCGAACAACGTGCTCATGGGCCCCGACGGCCCGCGCGTGATCGACTTCGGCGTCGCGCGCACACCGGAGTCGGCGACCACGGCCACCAGCTCGGTCGTCGGCACGCCCGGCTACATGGCGCCCGAGCAGATCTCCGGCGAGGGCGTGACGCCGGCCTCCGACATGTTCGCCTGGGCCTCGACCATGGCCTACGCCGCCACCGGCACGTCGTTGTTCGGCGGCGACTCGATCCCCGCGGTCATGCACCGCATCCTGAACGCCTCCCCGGACCTGTCCGGCGTCGAGGAGCCGCTGCGAGCGGTGCTGACCTCGTGCCTGGCGAAGGTCCCCGCGCACCGGCCGGACGCGGCGGCCGTCCTCAGGGCCCTGACCAGGAGCGAGGCGACCAGGCCCGCGGTCCGGCGGGTCAGGCGGCGCAGGCGCCGGCTGGCGGTGGCGGGCGTGGCCATCGTGGTGATGTTCGGCGGCGCGATCGGGCTGACGATGCGCGGCGCCGGGGTGAGCGCCGGGGGCGAGCAGGGAGAGCCCGCCGCGGAGGGCCCGCGCATGACGGCGTTCGGCGACTTCGAGAACAAGATCTCCAAGATCGCGTTCGGCGCCCAGAGCAACCTGGGCGTGGTGGCCGCGGCCAACGAGACCGGCAGGCGCATCGAGCTCTGGAACCCCGGCAGCGGAGAGATCATGAACTCCGTCCCGATGGGCGCCGCGGACGTCGGCTCGCTGGCCTTCACCAAGATCGGCACCAGGCAGGCCATCGTGTGGTCGGCGGGCGACGGCGCGATCCGCGTGTGGCAGCCCGCGCTGGGCAACTCCGTCCGGACGATCAGGGCGTGCAGGACCAAGGGCCCGGTGGCCCTGTCCGTCGTTCCCGGGCGGCAGGGCGCCTCCGCGTACGTGAGCTGCGCCGAAGGCCGCATGCAGGCATGGGACCTGGCCAGCGGCAAGCAGGCGGGCCTGTGGCGGCTGGGCCAGGCGGTCCGCGACGTGGCCTGGGCGGGCAGCGGCACCAACGTGTTCACGATCATGAGCAAGGGAGTCCTGGAGCGCGTCGACCCGTGGGCCTCGGCCGGGGTCAAGTCGGCTGCGGCGGTGGTCGAGGCGGGGGCGCCCGCCTCCGGCGTCGAGGCGAGCGACGGGCTGGTCGCGGTCCGTGTCGAGGGGACCGGGGTGACGATGTACGACCAGGCGCGGCAGCGGCGGCTGTGTACGGTGAAGATCCCCTCCAAGGCGCCGCTCTCGCGCACGCCCACCGACGACTTCGCGCTGACCAAGGGGGCGCTGGTCACCGGCATCGACGGGCTGACGGTGTGGAACCCGCGCACGTGCAAGCGGGTCAGGAATCTGCCCGGCACGAGCGGGCGGGCCACCGCCCTGGCGATCGGTCAGTTCAACGGGAGGAAGTCCGTCGTGGTGGCCAAAGCCGAGGAGGAGATGGCGGTTTGGGAGCTTGCGGGGCGGTAGCCGTACCGGCTGGTAGACCTCGATAGGCTCTGGGGCGAACTGCCCTTCGACTCTAGGAGCTTTGACGTGGCTACCATCGAGGTCGTCTACGCCCGCGAGATCCTCGACTCTCGTGGTAACCCCACCGTTGAGGTCGAGGTGGTCCTCGACGACGGCAGCACCGGCCGCGCGGCCGTGCCCAGTGGTGCGTCCACCGGCCAGTTCGAGGCCGTCGAGCTGCGTGACGGCGGCGAGCGCTACCTCGGCAAGGGCGTCGAGAAGGCCGTGCTCGCGGTCACCGACGAGATCTTCGACGAGGTGCACGGGGTCGAGGCCGAGGACCAGCGGATCATCGACCAGATCATGATCGACCTGGACGGCACGCCCAACAAGTCCAAGCTGGGCGCCAACGCCATCCTGGGCGTCTCGCTGGCCGTGGCCAAGGCCGCCGCCGACAGCGCCGAGCTGCCGCTCTTCCGCTACGTGGGCGGGCCCAACGCGCACGTGCTGCCCGTCCCGATGATGAACATCCTCAACGGCGGCGCCCACGCCGACACCAACGTGGACATCCAGGAGTTCATGATCGCGCCGATCGGCGCGTCGAGCTTCAAAGAGGCCGTGCGCATGGGCACCGAGGTCTACCACGCGCTCAAGGGCGTGCTGAAGGAGAAGGGCTACGCCACCGGCCTGGGCGACGAGGGCGGCTTCGCCCCCAACCTGCCCTCCAACCGCGACGCGCTCGACCTGATCCTGGTCGCCGTCGAGAAGGCCGGCTACACGCCCGGCGAGGACATCGCGCTCGCGCTCGACGTGGCCGCCTCCGAGTTCCACAAGGACGGCGTCTACACCATCGACGGCAAGGGCCTGTCCGCCGCCGAGCTGATCGCCTTCTACGAGGACCTGGTCGCCAACTACCCGCTGGTCTCCATCGAGGACCCCCTCGACGAGGAGGACTGGGAGGGCTGGAAGGCCATCACCGCCGCCCTCGGCGACAAGGTGCAGCTCGTCGGCGACGACCTGTTCGTCACCAACCCCGAGCGCCTGGAGCGCGGCATCCGCGAGGGCTCCGCCAACGCGCTGCTGGTCAAGGTGAACCAGATCGGCACCCTGTCGGAGACCCTCGACGCCGTCGACCTGGCCCACCGCAACGGCTACAAGTGCATGATGAGCCACCGCTCCGGCGAGACCGAGGACACCACGATCGCCGACCTGGCCGTCGCGGTGAACTGCGGCCAGATCAAGACCGGCGCCCCCGCCCGCTCCGACCGGGTCGCCAAGTACAACCAGTTGCTGCGCATCGAGGAGCTCCTCGACGACGCCGCCCGTTACGCGGGTCGCGCGGCGTTCCCGCGCTTCCAGCGCTAGTTTCGGGTACGGCCGGCGTCCACGGTGGGCGCCGGCCCTACCGGCACGGCCCGACAGCCCGGGAGGGACGCATTGGCGAAGAGACCGCAACTGACCGGACGGGCCGCCATCCTCGCGGTGGTGGTGTGCGCGATCGCGATGAGCCTGGCCTACCCGGTGCGCGAGTACATCGCGAACCGGCGCCACATCGCCGAGCTGGAGGCGCAGAAGGCCAGGGTCGAGGCGGAGCGGCAGGCGCTGGCCGAGGAGTCCAGGCGCATCAGCGACCCCAACTGGGCCAAGCGCACCGCCAAGGAGCGGCTGCACTTCTGCGGCCCCGGCGAGAAGTGCTACGTGGTGACCCGGCCGGACGCGCGCCCGCAGAAGGTGGCGGCGCAGCAGCAGGCCGACGTGCCGCCGTGGTACCAGACGTTGTGGGAGTCCATCGAGGCTGCCGACACCGGCAAGGGGCAGAAGGCCCCGACGAAGGATCAGAGTGGAAAGTAGCGACATCGACGCGGTCACCCGGCAGCTCGGCCGCCCGCCGAGAGGGGTGCGCTCGGTGGCGCACCGCTGTCCGTGCGGCAACCCCGACGTGGTGGAGACGGCGCCGCGGCTGCCCGACGGCACGCCGTTCCCCACGCTCTACTACCTCACCTGCCCCAAGGCGACCTCCGCCATCGGCACGCTCGAAGGCTCGGGCCTGATGCGCGAGATGCAGGCGCGGCTGGCCGAGGACCCCGAACTGGCCGCCGCCTACCAGGCCGCCCACGAGGACTACGTCGCCAGGCGCGACAAGGCGGCCCAGGACGACGGCCTGGAGCCGCTGCCGCGCGACATGCAGAGCACCGGCGGCATGCCGCTGCGGGTCAAGTGCCTGCACGCGCTGGTCGCGCACGAGCTGGCGGTGCCGGGCGCCAACCCGTTCGGCAGGCAGGCGCTCGACGCGCTCGGCGAGTGGTGGAAGGACGGCCCGTGCGTATGAGCACGCGTGTGGCCGCGGTCGACTGCGGCACCAACTCGGTCCGCCTGCTGGTCGCCGACGTGGCCGGAGACTCCCTGCGCGACCTCGAACGGCTGATGGAGATCGTCCGTCTGGGCGAGGACGTCGACAGGACCGGACGGCTGGCGCCGCAGGCGCTGCGGCGCACGTTCGACGCCATGCGCCGCTACCGCGAGCTGATCGACCACCACGCCGCCGAGGTGACGCGGGTGGTGGCCACGAGCGCCACGCGGGACGCGGCCAACCGGCAGGAGTTCGCCGACGGGGTGCGCGAGATCTTCGGCGTCGATCCCGAGGTGGTCAGCGGGGACGAGGAGGCCGTGCTCTCCTTCACCGGCGCGACCAGGGGCCTGGCCAGGCTCTCTCCGGAGACCGGGCTGCCCGAGGGGCCGCGGCCGCCGTACCTGGTGCTGGACATCGGGGGCGGATCGACGGAGTTCGTCGTGGGCGGCGACGAGGTCGAGGGGGCGATCTCGGTCGACATCGGCAGCGTGCGGCTGACCGAGCGGCACGTCAGGAACGATCCGCCGACGCCGTCCGAACTCGAATCCGTGGTCGCCGATATCGAGGCGGCGCTGGATCGGGTGGCGGATTCTGTACCGATTCAGAAGGCCCGGACTTTGGTCGGACTGGCCGGTTCGGTGACGACGCTCGCCGGTATGGCCCTCGACCTGCCGACATATGATTCGGATAAAATTCACCACTCCCGGATTTCCGCCGAGCAGGTTCATGAAGTGACCCGCAGACTTCTTTCGATGACGCATGGTGATCGTCTTGCCGTGCCGGTGATGCACCCCGGCAGGGCCGACGTCATCGGGGCCGGCGCGCTGATACTCGATCGTGTCCTGCGCCGCTTCGCGTTTTCCCAGGTCATCGTCAGCGAGCACGACATCCTTGATGGAATTGCGTGGTCGCTCGCCCGATAAGGTCGCGAAATCGGTACGTTACCGGGCTTGATTCGTATTGTGACCGCAATCTGATCTGTGCTTAAGTGAGGAAGCTTTACGGGGGCTTTGCCATATTGTCGTGCACGGATGGTGGCGACGTGGCGACCGTTCCCGAGCGCATCTAGTTCCTCACGGAATGGAGCACTCTCAGATGAAGTCCACTGTGTTGGCGCGGAGGGTGGCGGCGCTCGGCGCCACCACCGCCGTGCTGGCCGCGATGGTGTCGGGTCTCATGGCCACCCCGGCATCCGCGGCCTCGACCGCCTCAGCCGGAAAGGCCACCACGGCCGCCGGCAAGGTGACCTCCAAGCCCAAGGTGTCGGTCACGACGCCGAAGGCCAGCCCTCGTTCCTACGAGGGCGCCTGTCCTGTCCAGATCGACGTGACGTCCCGCATCAAGGTCTCGTCGTCCAAGGCCACCAAGGTCTCGTACCGGTGGCTGCACGGCGACGGCTCCAAGAGCGGCGTGAAGACGGTCAAGGTCGGCAAGGGCACCAAGTACATCAACGTCAAGACGAGCATCGACTTCGACGAGGATGTCAAGGGCTGGGAGGCCGTCCAGGTCCTCAGCCCCCGCAAGGTGACCTCCCGCAAGGGCTACTTCGACGTCAACTGCCACAAGGGCCCGGTCCGCACGGACAAGGACCCGCAGGTGTGGGCGCGCGCTTGGGCGAGCCCTGACCGCTACGTCGGTCCCTGCACCCCCGGCGACAAGATCGACTTTGTCGGCCTGATCAAGGTCTCGGACCCGACGTGGGTCCGTTACCGCTGGGTCCTCAACGGTCACGTCGTCGACTACGGCAAGGTCAAGGTCTGGGACGCCCGCAAGGTGTACTTCGGCTTCACGCCGAGGTACAGCCACCGTGGCGCCGCCGTTCTGGAGATCCTCGGCCCGGACCGCACGTCCTCCAACCGCGCCTACTACAAGGTGTGGTGCAAGGACGAGGCTCCGGCGGTGAAGGTCTCCGCCTCGAACGTCTCCGCGGTCACCAACCAGACCGACTGCAAGGTCAGCGCGTCCGGCACCGTCAGCTCCAACGGCCGTGCCCGCGTCGAGTACTCGTGGTCGGTCAACGGCAGCACCGTTCACCGTGGCACCGCCTACTTCGGCTACCACGGCGGTTCCGAGCGGGTCTCGCTGCCTGAGCACGCCCTGACGGGCGCCGCTCGCGACGGTGGCGTCGTCACGCTGTCGGTCTCCGGGCCGAACAACGGCGACTCCTCCTCCGACCGGTACGTGGGCTGCTCGGCCGCTCCGGCGCCGACGCCCACCAACACCCCGATTCCCCAGATCGAGCGTTAAGCACGCCTGGGTGATCTGAAGCCGGGCGGCGCCAATCGTGCGCCGCCCGGCCTTCTTGTTGCCACTATTACGCATTGCGCAGTAGTGTGCATCGCGTGGATAGCAGCCAGCTCCTCAAGGGCGTGCTGGACCTGGCCGTGCTCGCCGTGCTCAGAGAGCGTGACGGCTACGGCTACGACGTCGTGCGCAGGCTCAGGGACGCCGGGCTCGACGAGGTCGGCGACGCCTCCGTGTACGGAACGCTGCGCCGCCTGTTCAAGGCCGGCGCGCTCAACTCCTACGTGGTCGCCTCCGACGAGGGCCCGCACCGCAAGTACTACGGGCTCAACGAGGTCGGCCGCGCGATGTATGCGACGCAGACCAAGACCTGGACCACCTTCTCCGCCACCATGGCGAACCTGCTCACGGAGGGGAGCGCACGATGACCCCGGCCCAGTACGCGCAGGCCGTACGCGAGGCTCTGGCCGATCACCCCGATCGGGACGAGCTCCTCGAAGACCTTGACGACCACCTCGGGGAGATCGCGGAGGAGTCGGAGCTGCCGCTCGAAGAGCGGCTCGGGCCGCCCGCCGCCTACGCCGAGGAGCTCGTGGCCGCCTACGGGGGCCGCCCACAGAGCTCCGGCGGGCGCGAGAGGTTCGGCGCCCGCGCACTGGCCTGGCTGCGCCGCCAGGCGGCCTACCAGGAGGCCGCCGCCTTCATGCCGCAGCTCCGTCCCGGGTGGTGGGTCCTGCGCGGCTACGTGGTCGCCATGGGCGCGGTCTCGGTCATCGGCCCCGCTCGGCTCGTGCCGGGCAACCCGGTGGACCTCCTGCTGGTGATCGGGGCGGTCCTCGGCTCCATCTGGTACGGCAGGCACGCCTCGGGCCGGTTCCTGCGCGGGGTCACCATCGCGGCCAACGCCCTGGTCGCCGTCCTGATCATGGGTGGCGCCGCCACCGCGGCCTCGTGGAGCTACCGCGACCAGCTCCCCATCGACTACTCGGTGGACGTGGAGCCCGCCGCGTTCGGCGCCAGCGTCTACAACATCAAGCCCTACGCCAAGGACGGCACCCCGCTGTCGGACGTCATGCTCTACGACCAGGACGGCCAGCCGATCACCACCGACCCCGACCGGTTCGGCTTCCGCGTGGACCGCAGTTGCGGCGAGCCGGTCCTGAACCGCTTCCCGCTGCCTCTGGTCGCGGAGGAGCCGGACGTCCAGTTCGACGCGCAGGGCAACGAGGTCGTGACCCCGCCGACGGTGAAGCCGTGCGCGGCGACGGCCGCGGCCACGGAACCGCCCACGGCGACCGCCGCCCCCGAGCCTTCCGCGAAGCCGTCCAGGGAGCGGCCGAGCCCGTCGGGGTCGCCCGAGGGCAAGCCCAGCCCCTCGGAGTCGCCCACGGGCACGCCCACCCCGGCCCGCGGTCGCTGAGGCACTCGCCCGATCGGGCACCATCGGTGTCATGAGCTTCGTACCTCCCGGCACCGGCTGGCCCGGCGACCCGGCCACGGCCGAGACTCCGGTCGCCCACGATCGCGCGGACGTGCGCCGCCTCGCCGCCACCAGCGGCACCCTCACGGAGCTCGCCGCCAGGCAGTCTGTCTGCCGCGCGTGCCCCCGTCTGGTGGCCTGGCGGGAGCAAGTCGCCGAGGTGCGGCGGCGCGCGTTCGCGTCCGAGACCTACTGGGGCCGCCCGATCGCCGGGTGGGGCGCCGCCGAGCCCCGCGTGCTGCTGGTGGGGCTGGCTCCCGCGGCCCACGGGGGCAACAGGACGGGGCGCATCTTCACCGGGGACCGCAGCGGCGACTGGCTGTTCGCCTCGCTGTATCGGGTGGGGCTGGCCGTACAGGAGACCAGCACGCACGCCGGCGACGGTCAGGAGCTGATCGGCGCGCGGATGATGGCGGCGGTGCGCTGCGCCCCGCCGGAGAACAAGCCGGCCACCGAGGAGCGGGACGCCTGCTTCCCCTGGCTGGCCCGCGAGATGGCGCTGTGCGCGCCGAGCGTGCGGGTCGTGGTGGCGCTGGGGGGATTCGCCTGGCAGGCGATGTGGCCGGCGTTGCGCGAGGCGGGGTACGAGCTGCCGCGCCCCCGGTCGGCGTTCGGGCACGGCGTCGAGGTGAAGGTCTCCTACGGCGAGACGCCGGTGACGCTGCTCGGCACATATCACCCCAGCCAGCAGAACACCTTCACCGGCCGGGTCACCGCGGAAATGCTGGACGACGTCTTCGCGAGGGCCCGCGAGCTGTCGATGTGACGCGCGCCATGCCCCCAGGATTGGAGTTTTACCGAGGCGTCGGCGTAAGCTTGTGAATGCTTTCACAAGCATTCCACGAGGATGGGGCTTCAAGATGAACAAGCACATCTTGATTGTCGGCGGCGGTTACGTCGGCCTGTACACCGCGCTTCGGCTGCAGCGCAAGTTCCGCAGGGAGCTGCGCGACGGCAGTGTGCGCGTCACGATCATCGACCCCAACTCCTACATGACCTACCAGCCGTTCCTCCCCGAGGCCGCCGCGGGCAACCTCTCGCCCCGGCACATGGTCGCCCCGCTGCGCCGGGTGCTGCCCAAGGCGCGCATCCTCAACGGACTGGTCACCAAGGTCGACCACAACGAGCGCACCGTCACCTTCCAGCCTCCGGAGGGCGCGCCCCGCGAGATCGCCTACGACGTCATCGTCATGGCCGCGGGCTCGATCTCACGCACGCTCCCGATCCCCGGCCTGACCGACATCGGCATCGGCTTCAAGACCGTCGGCGAGGCGATCGCGCTGCGCAACCGCGTCCTGCACCTGCTCGACGTGGCCGAGTCGAGCGAGGACCCCGAGGTACGCCGCCGCGCGCTCACCTTCGTGGTGGTCGGCGCCGGCTTCGCCGGGGTGGAGGCCCTGGCCGAGCTGGAGGACATGGCCAAGCACTCGACCCGCTACTACCGCAACATCAAGGCCGCCGACATCCGCTGGGTGCTCGTCGAGGCCACCGCCAGGGTGCTGCCCGAGGTCGGTCCCGAGATGGGCAAGTGGACGCTGGAGCAGCTCCGCGAGCGCGGCATCGAGGTCAAGCTGGAGACCCGCCTGGAGTCGTGCGTGGACGGCCACGTGGTGCTCTCGGACGGCACCGAGTTCGACGCCGAGACGCTCGTGTGGACGGCCGGCGTCAAGCCCAGCCCCATCGTGGCCGGGGGCGGCCTGCCTATCGACGAGCGCGGGCGGATCAGGACCACCACGAAGCTCACGGTCGAGGGCGTCCGCGACGCGTTCGCCGCCGGTGACGCCGCGGGCGTGCCGGACGTGACCACGCCGGGCGAGTACTGCGCGCCCAACGCCCAGCACGCGGTCCGCCAGGCCAAGGTTCTGGCCGACAACGTCGTCCGCAGCCTGCGCGGCCAGGAACTGGTCGAATACCGGCACAAGTATGTCGGATCGGTCGCCGGACTCGGCCTTCACCAGGGTGTCGCCAATGTCTACGGGGTCAAGCTTCGCGGATTCCCTGCATGGTTCATGCACCGCACTTACCATCTGTCCCGGGTGCCCACGCTGAACCGCAAGGTACGCGTCGTCGTCGACTGGACTCTCGCGCTCTTCTTCAAGCGCGAGACGATCTCGCTGGGCGAGATGGAGCACCCGCGGGACGGGTTCAGGGCCGCGGTGGCGACCATGCGCCGCTAAGGCGTGATCAAGAAGGAGATCCTGGGTTGGGGCTCTCAGCGGTGACCGTGCTAGGCGTCGACAGGCCCGGCGTGATCGCGGCGGTGACAGGGGCGCTCGCCGAGTGCGGAGCGAACATCCAGGACTCCACGATGACCCTCCTGGGGGGTCACGTGGCGATGATGCTGCTCGTGTCGGGGGAACTCGACACGAACGAGCTCAGCCGCCACCTGTCGCAGCCGGAGCTGGTGGTGACGGTCTCGGCGGTCGAGGCCAGGCGCGACTTCGGCTGCCCCGGCACCGGCCTCGGCTACGTGCTGACGGTCCACGGCCCCGACCGGCCGGGCATCATCTCGGCCGTCAGCGCCGTGCTCGCCTCGGTCGGCGGCAACATCACCGGCATGAGCACGCGGCTCACGGGGCGCCTCTACGTGCTCATCGCCGACGTCGACCTGCCCGCCGAGGTGGACGTGGCCGGGCTCATGCGCCGCCTGGCCGCGGTGGGCTCCGGGCTCGACTCGGAGATCACCTTCCGCCCGATGGAACCGGATCTGCTGTGAAGACGGGGGATTTCCACACCACCCAACTACCGCAGGAGGCCAGAGTGCCGACCCGTGCCGCGTTTCCGCCCCGCCGGAGTGTGTGGTGACCGCCGGTGAGGGCGCGGTCAGAGAGATCCTCCGGGCGCCGCACCCCACCCTGTCGCGTACGGCGGAGCCCGTCGAACCCGCCGACCCCGCGGTGCTGAGCGCGGCGGGCGACCTTCTGGCCACGCTCCGCAAGAATCCCTCGGGCGCCGGCCTCGCCGCCCCGCAGATCGGCCTCTCCTGGCGCATCATCGCCTTCGACGCCCGCCGCCACCCGCGCAGCCGTTCGGCCGCGGGCGAGACCGTCCTGGTCAATCCGAGGCTCGCCGAGGCGTCCCGCTGGGAGGACGGACGCGAGGGCTGCGCCTCCGTCGGCGGCCTGACCGGGGACGTTCCCCGCGCGACCCGCATCGTGGTCGAGGGGATATTGCCGGGTTCGGGGGACTTCGTCACGATCGAGGCAGATGCCTTCGAAGCCCGGTGTATTCAGCACCAACTGGACCATCTGGACGGTCTGCTGTTCCTGGACAGAGTGCCCGGAGTGCTATCACTTCACCGCAGACCTCACAGTTGTGACGCCTGATACAAAGTTGTGCTCCTCGGAGGCATGGTCCCTTTCGTATGATTGCGGCGCCCCCGTAGCCCAATGGCAGAGGCAAACCCCTTAAAAGGGTTGTAGTGCGGGTTCGAATCCCGCCGGGGGCACCGCCCATTTCCAGCCTCTGACCTGCAAAGACACGCCGGGTGAATTCTCTGTGTAATTAAGAACTCCCATATACGTAAGCGCCGCGCTTCGTCAGGGTCACCGGCGTGCGCACCCGGGAGGCCCGCTCCTCGGCGTCCGCCGGGTCGACGAACCGGCCGACGAGGTAGTCGCGGACCGCCTCCCGATCCCGGAGCGTGATCAGCGGGGCGTCCCACGTCTCGACCTCCACCCGCCCGAAGACCTCCGCCACGAGGGCGGGCGCCTCCTCGGCGTCGAACGTGGTCGCCGACGGCCGCCAGACCGCCGCCAGTTCGGGCGAGTCGGCGCGGCTGCGGGTCACGGCCACGAACAGCCCGCCCGGCCGCAGCACCCGCCGCGCCTCACGGACGGCGAGGAGCGGCTCGGGAAGGTGGTAGAGCATGTTCACCGCCGTGACCGCGTCGAAGCTCCCCTCACGGAACGGCAGCGCCGTCGCCTCACCCAGGACCCGGGGCGCCGGGTGCGCGCGCAGCATGGTCATCGACCCGTCCAGGCCGACGACCTGGGGAGACTCTGCCCTCAGCCGCCCGTCGCCGCAGCCGACGTCCAGCACCCTGGCGAACGGGCGCAGGCGCTCGGCCAGCCGTACGTAGAGGCCGCGGGCGCCGGGCGCGCTGGACCCGAGCGCGTACCTACGCGGGTTGACGTCATAGTCACGCGGAACCGTCACGAGTCCCAGTGAACCCGGGAACTACACCCGTCCTCCACTCGTTAAGGAAATCTCGAAAGCACATAGATCCGAGCGGGAGTTGACCTCTGCGACGCTCGGTCCCTTAGGCTGACCGCACTGGTCGCAGCGTGGAGGCAGCGATGCAAAGCAAGAACCCCGTTTTCAGCAAGACCCGAAATACACAGGGACAGTGGGCAGGCACGTCGCCGACGCCTGAACACCTGCAGGACATGTACAACCAGCCGGCGTACGCGCCGCCGGCCAGTCGGGCGATGACCCTCGATGACGTCGTCATCCGTGGCTTCATCACGCTCGGTGTGCTGGTCGCGTCCGCGGGCGCGGCCTGGATCCTCGAGGTGCCCATCGCCGTGGCGGTGGTCTCGGCGATCATCGCGCTGGTGCTGGGCCTGGTCGCCTCGTTCAAGCAGAGCACCAACCCGGCGCTCATCCTCGGATACGCGGTCTTCGAGGGTGTGTTCCTGGGCGCGCTCAGCAGCATCTTCGAGGCGCGTTTCCCCGGCATCGTGCTCAACGCCGTGGTCGGCACCATGATGGCCTTCCTGGGCGTCCTGGCCGTCTACACGCTGCGCATCGTCCGGGTGACCCCCAAGCTGGTCAAGTTCGTCATCGCCGCGGCGATCGGCGCGCTCGGCCTGATGCTGGTCAACTTCATCGTCGGGTTCTTCGAGCCGGGCGGCCTCGGCCTGCGCACCGACAGCCCGATCGGCATCATCTTCAGCGGCGCGATGATCCTGCTCGGCTGCTTCTTCCTCCTGCTCGACTTCGACTCCATCGAGCAGGGCGTCAAGCAGGGCGCTCCGGAGAAGTTCGCCTGGCAGTGCGTCTTCGGCCTCACGCTGAGCCTCGTCTGGATCTACCTCGAGGTGCTGCGCTTCGTGAGCTACTTCAGCGGCGACGACTGATCCGCCAGCTCACAGCCGATCACCGAAGGCCCCGCCACCCGGCGGGGCCTTCTCTGTGCGCAACCACAAAGTCACAAAACGCTTCCGATTTGGGGGTTGCACTTCACGACCTCGTCATGCAGTGTCAAGCAAAGGACCCGAATCCGTGGAGGTGCCCATGTCCTTGAACCACTCACCGGAGACGCAGACAAAGCTCATCGCCAGGGTCCCGACGATAACGGGACGCGAACTCCCAGAGTGGTTCCAAGCCATCGACAACGGCCCGGCTTTCCTCAGGTGCGACGAGCGGGCCAACTGGCTTGCCGACGAGCACGGGCTGACCCACGGCTACGCCGCCGCGATCGTGTTCGAGCACGAGCGGCACCGCCGTAACCGGATGGGCTTCATCTAGAGAGCCCGAACCCCAACCTTCGCGCCCGTGCCTCCGGTACGGGCGCGCGAACGTGCGGACACGGGGCCGTGCAGGCGCGATCATGTATCCATGGACCTGGACCAGGCACGTGACTTCCTCCGCAGCCACCACCACGCCGTACTCCTGACCCGGCATCGCGATGGGCGCCCGCAGATGTCTCCGGTGACCGTGGGCGTGGACGCGGACGGCCATGCCGTCGTCAGCACCCGCGAGACCGCCGCCAAGACCCGCAACATGCGCCGCGACCCGGAGGTCGCGCTGTGCGTGTTCACCGACCGCTTCTATGGCGACTGGGTGCAGATCGAGGGGCGAGCGGAGATCATCTCCCTCCCGGAGGCCATGGACTCCCTGGTCGCCTACTACCGCGACATCTCCGGCGAACACCCCGACTGGGACGACTACCGCGCCGCCATGATCCGCGACCGCCGCGTGATAGCCCGCATCACCCTGAACCGAGCCGGCCCCGACACCCACGGCTGACCAGCCAGCCCAGGCCGAAACAGGCCGACCAGGCCGTCCGGCTGAGAGGGGCTGACCGGATTGTCCGGCACGGCGGGCTGGCCGAGCCGCCCGGGTGAGACGGGCCGCGCGGCTGAAACGGGCTGACCGGGCCGTCCGGGTGAGAGGGGCTGGCTGGCTTCGGCACCGCAGGCGGGGTGTGGCTGTGGGGTTAGGGGATTGTGGCCGCAGGGTTAGAAGGCCGTAGGTGTCGGCTCACGTGGCCGTTGCGGTGGGGACCACGTCCGACGTGAGAAGCGACCCCCACGATCGGCGCCCGCCGACGGCGGCGGGTGGCGTGGGGGTGGCTTCGCCGTAACGGAATCTGCGGGTTGTGAGAACCACAACGGATCCGAGGAGTGGAGAGCCGCAGCAGATCCGCTACGAGAGGCGCTCCAGGAGCATGGCCATGCCCTGGCCGCCGCCGACGCACATGGTTTCGAGGCCGATGGACTTGTCGTGGTGCTGGAGGCTGTTGATCAGGGTGGAGGTGATGCGGGCGCCCGTCATGCCGAACGGGTGGCCGACCGCGATCGCGCCGCCGTTGACGTTGAGGCGGTCCAGGTCGATGCCCAGGTCCTGGTACGAAGGGATCACCTGGGCCGCGAAAGCCTCGTTGATCTCGACCAGGTCCACGTCCTCGATGGCCATCCCGGCGCGCGACAGCGCCATCTTGGACGCCTCCACCGGCCCCAGTCCCATGATCTCGGGCGACAGGCCCGTGACGCCGGTGGAGACGATGCGGGCCAGCGGCGTGATGCCCAGTTCCGCGGCCTTGGTGTCGCTCATGACGATCACCGCGGCGGCGCCGTCGTTGAGGGGGCAGCAGTTGCCCGCGGTCACCGTGCCGTCGGGGCGGAAGACGGGCTTGAGGGCGGCGACCGCCTCGTAGGTGGTCCCGGCGCGCGGGCCGTCGTCCTTGCCGACCACGCTGCCGTCGGGGAGCGTGACCGGGGTGATGTCCTTCTGCCAGAAGCCGTCGGCCAGCGCCTTCTCGGCGAGGTTCTGGGAGCGGACGCCGAACTCGTCCTGCTCGCGCCGGCTGATGCCCTTGAGCTGGGCGAGGTTCTCGGCGGTCTGGCCCATGGCGATGTAGATGTCGGGGATCGTCCCGTGGTGGCGGGGGTCCTCCCAGGTCTGGCCTCCGGCGGCGAACGTCGCGGTCCTGCCGCGCGCCTCGTCGAAGATCGGGTTCTCGAGCCTTGGCCGGGGCTGCTCGGTGTCCTGGGGCCACGGCACCGAGTCGGAGTTGCCGTTGACGAAGCGCGAGACGGCCTCGACGCCCGCCGAGACGAACACGTCGCCCTCGCCCGCCTTGATCGCGTGGAAGGCCATCCGCGTCGTCTGGAGGGAGGAGGAGCAGTAACGCGTGATGGTCGTGCCGGGCACGTTGTCCAGGCCGAGCATCACCGACACGACGCGGCCCATGTTGAAGCCCTGCTCGCCGCCGGGCAGGCCACAGCCCAGCATGATGTCGTCGATCGTGGCCGGGTCGAGCTGCGGCACCTTCGCCAGCGCCGCCTTGATCATCTGCACGGTCAGGTCGTCGGGACGGATGTCCTTCAACGACCCTTTGAAGGCACGGCCGATCGGCGAGCGTGCGGTCGCGACGATGACAGCCTCAGGCATGGGAGCCCCTCCTCGGTTGGCATTCCCTAGAACTATATTTCAGTCCCGGTCGGAGGGGCTTGTAGGGTCGGGTCGTCAGAAGGCGCAGGCGCGGGTGACGACCTGCAGCGAGGCGGTGGTCTCGGAGCGCACCTTCTGTACGGCCGCCGCCGGGTCCGTGACCTCGATCTCCTGGTAGGAGCGGGCCAGCGAGCCCAGGGCGTCGTTGAGCGTGGCGTTGCCCGACTCGACGCCGAGGTTCTTCAGCCGGTCCGCCGCCGCGTCGAGGGCCTTGTCCAGCGCGGGCGGATCGCCCGTCAGGCTCGGGATCTTCGTCAGGAGCTCGTCGGCGACCTTGGCCGCCTCGTCGCACGCCTCCGTGGCGCTGAGGATGGCTCCTGCCTCCTGGATCGTGCTGCACCCGGAGCAGAGGACGACCGCAGCGAGAACGGCCGTGAGTCGTCTCATGCGTGTGACCCTACCCAACGGGCGACAGGAGCCAGCCCGGGGATTTATCCGTACATGCCGGGGGCGTCGGGGGTGCCGTCGTTGACGCCGTGCGCGGCGCCCTTCTCGTCACGCCACATGCGCCACCCGTCCTGGCTGCCGGTGAACCAGGACGGCGGGGCCGACGAGCCGGGCACGCGCTTGCCCGCCGCCAGGTCGTACTCGCAGACCGCGGCCACCGAGTAGAAGCCCGTCGCCTGCCCGCGCAGCGGCAGCGGCTTGGGGTCGGTGACGCAGAAGCTCCAGCCGGTCGCGTCCTCGACCGGCAGCGCCCTGCCCGAGGCCAGGTCGTACGTGGTGCCCTTGGTGTTGTGCTTGAGGAAGCCGAGCTTGTCCATGCGGTCGGGGAAGGCCAGCCACCAGCCCGATCCCGGCACCTGGGCGGTGGTGATCTGGCCGACGACGCGGCCGCTGGCGGAGTCGAGGCGGGCGAACCCGCCGTAGGCGCCCTGCTGGTCGACCGGGCGCACGACCGGGGCGTAGCCGGGGTTGCCGCTCGGGTAGACGCGGACGACCGAGGGCCGCATCCAGTTGACGGTGCCGTCGCTGATCCGCATCGAGAACAGCCCGAACGTGGAGACCTTCTTCGTGCGCGGGTCGGTGTAGGGGGCGACGTAGCCCGTCAGGTTGTCACCGGTGGCGCCGAAGGCCCAGCCGCCCGACATGTCGATGCCGGGGCCGAGCGCCTGCTCAAGGGGCTGCTGCCACTGGAGCTTGCCGGTCTTCAGCTCGTAGGACTCGATCATGGGGTTGGCCGCGAGCCTGAGCAGCAGGACCCGGCTGGCGTCCGACCACTCGACCTCGGCGAGGCCGGGCAGCTTCCACATGGTCTTGCCGCTGCTCGGGTCGAGCACGACGAAGCGGGCGCCGCTCAGCGCGGTGTGCTCGGACACGCAGACGTACGGCCCGCAGCGCTGGGCCCCGAACGTCGAGTGCACGGGCCGGGCCCACTTCTGCTGGCCGGTGCGCCCGTCGCGGGCGACGAGGGTGGCGTTCCACCGGGACTTCTTGGCCGGGTCGAGCGCGACCACCACCGGGCGGCCGTCGGCGGCGGGCACGATCGCGGGGGCGGAGACGCCCATGCCGGGCAGGCGGCCGGCCATCGTGGCCGGGTACTGCCAGAGCTTCTTGCCGGTCTTCTGGTCGAGTGCGACGGTCTCAAGGCTGCCGTCGGGCTTCATGGAGGTGGTCGTGACGACGCCCGCGGCGGCGGCCATGCGGCTGACCGCGTTGACGTCGGTGTTGTGCCACGTCGGGAATTCGGCGGTGGCCGCGTCGCTGCCGGAGCATCCTGCGGCGGCGAGCACGGCGAGGGCGAGGGCCGGTTTCGTGAGAGGTCGGAGCACGGGCTATCCATCTCCAGCGGGGACGGGGAGTGGCGGCTCGGCCTCGGAGGGTGACCGGGGTCAGGCGTCGTTGAGCAGCTCTCCCAGCCGCCGGCGGAACAACGTCACCCACTTTCCGTAGGGGCCGGTCGCCCGCCCGGCGACCCGGGTCGCGGTGACCTCGGTCCCGGGTTCCTCCGCGGCCGTGGCCGCCGCAAGGTAGATCGGTTGCAGTTCTTCGCCACGGACGGGTCGCGGCTCGGGCCACAACGCCAACGCAGCGCATACAGAAGGTAGCACCGCGTAAGCGGCCTGTGCGTAACCTCGGTCAGATGGATGGAAACGATCCGGTCCGAACATTTCGCCCGGATTTGTTGCGAATTCGGGACCGAGGATGTCGGCGAAGGCGACCGTCCTGCCGCCCGCCTCCACCACCGCCACCGTCTGCGCCGCGGCGAGCTGGCGGCTCCACCGCCGGGTGACCCAGCGCAACGGCTGCGCCAGCGGGCGTACGGTCCCCAGGTCCGGGCAGGTCCCCACGACCACCTCGGCCCCCGCCTCGCGCAGCCGGCGCACCGCCTTGGACAGATGCCGCACCGCCACCGCCGGCGGCGTCTGGGTGGTGACGTCGTTGGCGCCCACGAAGACGACCGCGATCTCGGGACGGACCCGCAGCGCCTGGTCCACCTGCTCGCCCAGCTCCGCGGAGGGCGCGCCGGAACGGCCGAAGACGTCGAGCCGCACCGGGCGCTCGGCCACTGCGGCCAGGCCATGGGCGAGCAACACCCCCGGCGTCTTGGCCGCGTCGGTCATGCCCAGCCCGACGGAGGTCGAGTCGCCGAGCATGACGAGCCGGACCGGCTCGCCCGAGAAGTCCCCGTACACGCCGTCGGACGGCGGCCCCTCCATCCCGTGCGGGCGGCCGATCATCCTGCGCGCGACCAGGCTCTCCGCCATGAGCAGCCCGTAGGCCGTGGCTCCCAGCGCGGTCAGCCCGCCGCCGCCGAGCGCGGCCGCGGCCGCGATCTTCCGCGCCGCCCGCGCCACCCCCGGTGTCCAGATCACGTAGCGTGCCCCCCTCGAGCCCACTGGCGGTAGCGTTTGTCTGAAACTAGCCGAGCGCCCGCCACCCCCTGGGGATCTCGGCGCCTGGCAAGCTGACCAAGCTTCGGTAAAGAAGGTGAACACCTCGGTGCGCGTTTACGATTCCCTGGTCGAGCTCATGGGGAACACCCCGCTCGTCCGGCTGCACAAGGTATCCGCGGGACTGCCTGCCCAGGTGCTCGCCAAGGTCGAGTACTTCAACCCCGGCGGCTCGGTCAAGGACCGCATCGCCGTACGCATGATCGAGGCCGCCGAGCGCTCGGGAGCGCTGCGGCCCGGCGGCACCATCGTCGAGCCGACCTCGGGCAACACCGGCGTCGGCCTGGCCATCGTGGCCCAGACGAAGGGCTACCGGTGCGTCTTCGTGGTCCCTGACAAGGTCGCCCAGGACAAGATCGCGGTGCTGCGTGCCTACGGCGCCGAGGTCGTGGTCTGCCCGACGGCCGTCTCGCCCGACCACCCCGAGTCCTACTACTCGGTCTCCGACCGGCTGGCCAGGGAGATCCCCAACGCCTGGAAGCCCGACCAGTACTCCAACCAGAACAACCCCGACTCCCACTACCACTCCACCGGGCCGGAGCTGTGGGAGCAGACCGAGGGCCGGATCACCCACTTCGTCGCGGGCGTGGGCACGGGCGGCACGATCAGCGGCACCGGCCGCTACCTCAAGGAGGTCTCCGGCGGCCGGGTGAAGATCATCGGCGCCGACCCGGAGGGCTCCGTCTACTCGGGTGGGTCGGGCCGGCCGTACCTGGTGGAAGGGGTGGGCGAGGACATCTGGCCGGCCACCTACGACACCACGATCTGTGACGAGATCATCGCGGTCTCCGACAAGGAGTCCTTCAACATGACCCGCCGCCTGGCCCGCGAGGAAGGGCTGCTGGTGGGCGGTTCGTGCGGGATGGCGGTCGTGGCGGCGCTGCGCGTGGCGGCCAAGGCCGGTCCCGAGGACGTGGTGGCGGTGCTGCTGCCCGACGGCGGGCGCGGCTACCTGTCGAAGATCTTCAACGACGACTGGATGGCCGACTACGGCTTCCTGACCACCTCCTCCGACGAGGGGCTGGTGGCCGACGTGCTGGCCCGCAAGGGCGCCGGGCTGCCGGAGTTCGTGCACGTGCACCCGCACGAGTCCGTCGGCGAGGCGATCGCGATCATGCGCGAGTACTCGGTGTCACAGCTCCCGGTCATGAAGGAGGAGCCGCCGGTCATGGCGGCCGAGGTGGTCGGCTCGATCGTGGAGCGCGACCTGCTGGAGGCGCTCTACCGGGGCCGCCTCAAGGCCGAGGACCCGATCGCCGAGCACATGTCGCAGCCCCTGCCCACGATCGGCGGCGGCGAGCCCGTGGCGCGGGCGGTCGAGGCGCTGGAGAAGGCCGACGCCGCGGTGGTCCTGGAGGACGGCAAGCCCGCCGGGCTCCTCACCCGGCAGGACCTGCTCGCCTTCCTGGCCAACTCCGCCCACTAGGGCTTCTTGATCGATTCGATCACGGCGCCGAGGCCCTCGGCGCCGTGCCCTTCCCTGTCCGTGCGCGCGAACAGCTCCTTCAGCGCCGCCGGGACGGAGGTCTCCAGCCCGGCGTCGCGGAAGGCGTGCAGGGCGTGCTCCATGCCGACGGCCTGCATGTGGAGGCTGTTCTCCGCGCCCGGGTAGACGCCGGCGTCGATCTCCTCGCTGAGGATCTTCAGGTAGCCCATCGGGCCGTCGCCCGCCATCGAACCGATCAGTCCCTGGAAGAACGGCAGGAACTCGGCCGCCTTCGCACCCGCGCTGCCCAGGAGCGCGGCGGAGTGCATGAACGCGGTCAGCGTGGACCAGAACACGTAGAGCTGCGACTGGTAGTACATCATCGCCAGGCTCTCGTCGGCGCCCACGTGGACCACCTCGCCCAGCGCCGCGAGCGTCGCCCTGTGCCGGTCGAGCACCTCGCGCGGCCCGCTGTAGAAGGCGAACGAGCCGGGCTCGCCGATGCCGGGCGGCGGCACCATGATGCCCGCCGTGATCAGCACGCCGCCGCGCGCAGCCACCCACGCCGCGGCCGCGCGCAGCCTTTCCGGGGTGTCGGAGCTGAGGTTGACCAGCACCTTGCCGTCGAGGTCCACGCCGTCGAGGCTGTCGTACATCGCCTGGTAGTCGATCTGGCTGATCACCATGAGGTCGCCGGTCGGCCGCTCGGCCCGCCTGGCGCCGAGCGCCACCAGGGGGTCGGCCTTGGCGGCCGTCCTGTTCCACACGGTCACGTCGAAACCGGCCTTGAGAAAGGTACGCGCCATCGTGGCGCCCATCGGCCCGAGGCCGACCACTGTCACCTGAGTCGTCATGGCTCCACCCTGCGAGGACCCGCCACGGAATCTCCACGGACCGGCTACGGGTTTAATCGGTACGTGGTGAGATTCGGGGTGCTGGGCCCGCTGGCGGTGTGGGGCGACGACGGTGAGCCGCTGCACGTGGCCGAGCCCAAGGTACGCGCGCTCCTGGCCGACCTGCTCGTCCACCAGGGCCGCCCCGTCTCGGCCGACCGGCTGATCGACGACCTGTGGGGCGAGCGGCCCTCGCGCAACCCGACCGGCACCCTCCAGGCCCGCGTCTCGCAGCTCAGGCGGGCGCTGGGCGATCCCGGCCTGGTCGTGCTCGGGCCCGGCGGCTACCGGATCGTGGCCGCGCGGGTGGACGCGGCCCGCTTCGAGGAACTGCTCGACCGCCGTGCCGTCCCGCCCCGCGAGCGGGCCGCCTTCCTGGGGGAGGCACTGGCTTTGTGGCGCGGGCCCGCCTACGCCGACGTCGCCGACCTCGCCTTCGCCAGGCCCGCGAGCGCGCGCCTCGAAGAGCTGCGCCTGGCCGCCGTGGAAGAACTGGCCGAGGTACGGCTGGCCCTCGGCGAGCCGGTCGAGGTGAGCGACCTGGTCGCCGAGCACCCGCTGCGCGAACGCCTGCGGGCGGTGCACATGCGCGCCCTGTACCGCCAGGGCCGTCAGAGCGAGGCCCTGGCCACCTACGCCGACCTCCGCGACCGCCTGGCCGACGACCTGGGCCTCGACCCCTCACCCGAACTGGCCGACCTCCACACCAAGATCCTCCGCCAGGACCCCGGCCTCCACCCCACCCCACCCCCCGAGCCCCACCGAGACCTGGGACACGCACAACCCCAGAACCCGGAGGCACGCGCGGGGCGCGAGGACCCGGAGGCGCGCGCGGACCAGGGGGTGCGCGCGAGACGCGAGAATCCGGAGGGGCGTGGGGTCCCAGGGGTGCGCGCAGGGCGCGAAGACCCAGAGGCGCGCGAGGACCAAGGGGCGCGCGAGGACCAAGGGGCGCGCGCGGGGCGCGAGGTTCCGGAGGGGCGCGCAAGGAGCCAGGAGCCGGAGGCGGGCGCAGGGCGTCAGGACCCGGGGGAGCGCGCGGGGCGTGCGGGCTCCGAGGGGCGCGCAGGGCGTCAGGGGTCGGGAGGTCAGGAGCCTGAGCAGGTCGGGGTGGGGTTGCCTGCGGCGCTGGTTCCGCTGGTCGGCAGGGATGCGGAGCTTGCCCGGGTCGCCGCGCTGCTGGGGCGTGATCGGCTGGTCACGTTGACGGGTCCAGGTGGGGTCGGCAAGACCAGCCTCGCCTTGGAGGCGGCCCGTCGCCACCCCGACCCGGTCTACCTGGCCGAGCTGGCCGGGACCGCCCACCCGGCCGACGTGCTGGCGGCCGTGGTCGGGGTGCGGGACGACTCCTCGCAGCCCCTGGAGCCGAGGATCGCGCGGGCGCTGAGCGGCAGGCGGGCGCTGCTCCTGCTGGACAACTGCGAGCACCTGGTCGACCAGGTGGCCCAGCTCGCCGCCACCCTGCTGAAGGCCGCGCCCGAACTGCGCGTGCTGGCCACGAGCCAGGAACCGCTCGGCGTGACGGGGGAGCGCGTCCACGTGGTGCCGCCGCTGGCGGAGGACGACGCGGCACACCTGTTCGCGGCACGGGCGGGCATCGAGCCCGGACCGGCGGTGCGCACGATCTGCCGCAGGCTGGACGGCATCCCGCTGGCCCTGGAGCTGGCCGCGACCCGGGTGCGGGCGCTCGGGGCGGAGGAGCTGGCCCGGCGGCTGGACGACCGGTTCCGGCTGCTCAACACCGGCATGCGGGACGCGCCCGCGCGGCAGCGGACGCTCCGGGCGATGATCGACTGGAGCTGGGAGCTGCTGAGCGAGCCGGAGCGGCTGGTGCTGCGGCGGCTGGCCGTACACGCGGACGGGTGCACGCTGGAGGCGGCGGAGCAGGTGTGCGCGGAGCCCGGCCACGACGTGCTCGACCTGCTGGCCAGGCTGGTGGACCGCTCGCTGGTCACGCCTGGGCCGAGGTTCCGGCTGCTGGAGTCGGTGGCGGCCTATGGGATGGAACGGCTGCGGGAGGCGGGCGAGTACGAGCTGGTCAGGGAACGGCACGCGCTCTACTACACGGCGCTGGCCGAACGCGCCGACCTGCGCGGGCACGGCCAGCGCGACTGCCTGGAACGGCTCGACCAGGAGAGCGGCAACCTGCGCCTGGCGCTCGAAGGGCCGCGGCCGCTGCGGCTGGTCAACGCGATGGCGTGGTACTGGTTCCTGCGCGGACGGCTGGGCGAGGCGCGCAGGTCGCTGGCCTACGCCCTGACCAGGGGCGGACCGGCCGGGGAGAGCGCGATGGCGGCCACCTGGCTGGCCGGGTTCACCAAGGTGATCGGCGAACGGCCGGAGGCGGTGCCGTACGCGGACCTGGACCCGCTGGGGCGGGCGGTGCACGACTGGTTCCTCAGCCACGTGGCGTGGGCCTATGGCGACCTGGCCGTCCACGACGACCAGGTGGAGAAGGCGCTGGCGGCGTTCGGCGCGATGGGGGAGCGCTGGGGCGTGGCCGCGGCGCTCGCGCTGCGGGCCAAGCTGGCGGTCGGACGCGGCGACCTGGCGGCCATGGAGCGTGACGGCGCCCGCAGCCTGGAGATCTTCCGCGAGCTCGGCGACCGCTGGGGCCAGGCCGAGGCCATGGACGCGCTCGACATGGCGGCCGAGATCCGCGGCGACTACGCGCGGGCCGCCCGGCTGCGCGAGGAGGAGCTGCGCCTGGCGGCCGAGCTGGGCATCGCCTCGCCGTTCAAGCTGTCGGGACTGGGCAGGGTGGCGCTGCTGGAGGGCGACTACGCGCGCGCCGACGACTACCACGAGCGGGCCCGCGCGCTGGCGGTCGAGCAGTCGGTCAAGGCCGCGGAGGAGCACGCGGTGACCGGGCTGGCGATCAGCGCGCGCCGCCAGGGCCGCTTCGCCGACGCCGAGGACCACCTGCTGCCCTGGCTCGCCTGGCTACGGCAGGTCGGCGGCACCGCGGGCACCGCGTTCGCGCTGGCCGAGCTGGGTTTCGCCGCCGAGCAGCGCGGTGCCGCAGAGACCGCGCTGGCCAGGCAGAAGGAGGGCTACGCGGCCGCCGTCGCCACCGGTGACCCGCGCGCGGTGGCGCTGGCGCTCGAAGGGCTGGCGGGCGCGCTCTCCCTGGCCGGCCGCGCCGAGCAGGCCGCCCGTCACCTGGGTACGGCTGCCGCCATGCGCGAGTCGGTCGGCGCTCCACTGCCGGAGGGGGAGCGGCTGGACGTCGACCGGGTCACCGCCAGGATCAGGACCACCCTGGACGCGAGCGCCTTCGCCGCCGCCTTCCGCGCGGGCGAACGGGAACTCCCCGACCACCTGGGCGAGAAGCCGGTGAGCTAGAGAGAAACCGGTCCCGGAGCGCGGGTCAGCCGAGCGGGAACTCGGCGATCACTTCCCAGTAGCCCTCCGGGGTGGGGCCGGCGAACAGCCTGCCGCCCAGCGCCTCCACCCGTTCGGCCATCCCCACCAGCCCGAAGCCGCCGCCCAGCCGGGCCACCCTGGGGTCGGCGGCCGAGCCGAAGTTGCGTACCCGCAGCCGGACCAGCCCGGGGAACGCGCGCAGGTCGGCCTCGATCCAGGCCGCGCCGGGGGCGTGCTTGCGCACGTTCGTCAGGGCCTCCTGCAGCACGCGGTGCAGGGTGGTGACGACCTCGGGCGGCAGCGTGCCGTCGCCGACGCCCTGGCCGATCTCGAAGGCCACCTTCGGCCCGCTGGCGGAGAAGCGCTCGGTGAGCAGGCGCAGGTCGGCCAGCGAGGTGCCGGGCCTGCGCTCGGCCTCGTCCTCCGCGCGCAGCACGCTGACCAGGCGGCGCATCGACGTCAGCGCCTCCGCCCCGGCGCCGGCGATCGCGTCGAGGGCGGGCACGACGGCCTCCGGCTTCATCTCGGCGACGGTCTTGGCGGCCTGGGCCTGGACGACGATGCCGGTGATGTGGTGGGCGACCAGGTCGTGGAGCTCTCTGGCCAGCTCCAGGCGCTCCGCGCGGCGTACGGAGAAGACGGCCTCGGACCGGCGTTCCTGCTGGAAGCGCAGGTAGCCGCCCACGCCGGCGGCCAGCGACCACCCGGCGAACAGCACGAACGCGAAGACCAGGCCGGCGTTCTGGTAGTCGCGGCCGAAGGCTTCGGCCAGCAGGACCACGAGGGAGAGCAGCGCGAGGGCGGCGGCCTTGCGCACCGGCTCGACGTTGCGCAGCACGCCGATCGTGAGCAGGAGCAACGCCCCCGACTCCGTCATGCCGGGCAGCCCGTCGAGGTGGGTGCCGCTGATGAGCGTGGAGGTGACGAAGCTGAAGGCCAGCAGGAACGTGAAGCCCTGGACCCGGTAGTCGCGCCTGGTCAGGACGGCGGCGATGCCGGCGATCCCGCAGAAGGGCACGAGCCACTGGGCGCCGCCGACGCTGACGGCGGCGACCACGTCGATCAGGAGCATCAGGCCCAGCCAGCCGATCATGGCGATCTCGCTGAGCCTGCGGATCCAGTAGACGAAGCGCTTGTTGTCCCCCACGGCACCGAGCCTAAGCCGGAAGTCGGAGCACCCGTATCAACCGTTCGGCCGAGTGCGGACGCCGCAGACCAGACCTTCAGCGGAGGCGGAATGGGGGGTCTGTCGCCGATGCTGAACATGTCGGAAGGGAGACGGGGAAATGGTCGTCATCGGATTCGTGTTGCTGGGAGTGGGACTGGTCGTGGGTGTGCTGCTCGCGCTGGCCGACCCCGTGATGCTCTCCCGGATCAACGGGGAGCCCGCAGAGGGCGGCAGCGGCCGCCACATTCAGGCGCCGCCGCTGGCTCGCGAGGGCGAGGTGGTCCGGCTGCCGGAGCGCACCGGCGACCTGCGCCGCCCCAAGGCGGCCTGAGACGGGGCTCGCGGCGGCGGGCATGGCGCCTGCGAGCCTTGGGGGAGGGATCGGCCCGCGAGACCGTTGGGGGACGGAATCGCGGGCCGGTTCCGTTACCGTGGCGGGTATGAGCAACGGATTCGAAACGCTGGCGATCCACGCAGGTCAGGAGCCCGACCCGCAGACCGGCGCGGTCGTCCCGCCGATCTACGCCACGTCCACCTACAAGCAGGACGGCGTGGGCGGGCTGCGCTCGGGTTATGAGTACAGCCGCTCGGCCAACCCGACCAGGACCGCGCTGGAAGAGGCGCTGGCCGCGGTCGAGGGCGGCGTGCGGGGACTGGCGTTCGCCTCCGGCCTGGCCGCCGAGGACACCGTGCTGCGCACCGTGTGCAAGCCGAACGACCACGTCATCATCCCGAACGACGCCTACGGCGGCACCTACCGCCTGTTCGCGAAGGTCAACGAGCGCTGGGGGCTGCGCTACGACCCGGTGCCGCTGGGCAACCTGAACGCCGTGGCCGGGGCCATGACGCAGAAGACGAAGATCGTCTGGGTGGAGACGCCGACGAACCCGCTGCTCGGCATCGCCGACATCGCGGCGCTGGCCGAGCTGGCCCACGACAACGGCGCGCTGCTGGTCGTGGACAACACGTTCGCCTCGCCGTACCTGCAGAGGCCGCTTGAGCTGGGGGCCGACATCGTCGTCCACTCGACGACCAAGTACGTGGGCGGGCACTCCGACGTGGTCGGCGGCGCGCTGATCGCGCGCTCTAAGGAGCTGGCCGACGAGCTGGCCTACCACCAGAACGCGATGGGCGCGGTGGCGGGGCCGTTCGACGCGTGGCTGACGCTGCGCGGGCTCAAGACGCTGGGCGTGCGCATGGACCGCCACTGCGACAACGCCGAGCGCGTGGTCGACCTGCTGCTGGCGCACCCGAAGGTGACCCAGGTGCTCTACCCGGGCCTGAGCGAGCACCCCGGGCACGAGGTCGCGGCCAAGCAGATGAAGCGCTTCGGCGGCATGGTCTCGTTCCGCGTGGCCGGGGGCGAGGAGGCGGCGGTGGAGGTGTGCAACCGCGCCGAGCTGTTCACGCTGGGGGAGTCGCTCGGCGGGGTCGAGTCGCTGATCGAGCACCCGGGCAGGATGACCCACGCGTCGGCGGCGGGCTCGCCGCTGGAGGTCCCGGCCGACCTGGTGCGGCTGTCGGTGGGCATCGAGACGGTCGACGACCTGCTCGCCGACCTCACCAAGGCGCTCGGCTAGGACGCCCCGACCATGCCCGGCTGGGACGGCATGACCATGCCCGGCTAGGACGGGACGACCATCAGGAACAGGATCGCCAGCCAGATCAGCGTGACCACGCCGGCGATGGCGGCGATCCGTCCTGTCTGCACCTTCGCGTCGTCGTCCGGGGTCTCGCTGGAGAGCACCCGGACGGCGGTGCGCAGGTCACGTTCGACGAGCACGATCAGCACCGCGGCCACGATGAACAGCGTCATGGACGCGGTCATGTTCCACTTGCCGAGGGTGCCGTTGCCGGCCATGACCCCCGCCCCGATGCCGAAGATCAGCACGCCGAGCGAGAGCAGCGCGTAGAGCCGGGTCGAGCCGTGGATGAACTTGACCAGTGAGGCGTTCTTGTTACGGATTGCGCGGGGGGCGGCGTGCGTCAGCGCGGTGAGCGGCCCGACCGCGAAGATCGCGAAGGCGATGTGCAGCCAGATAAGCAGGGACATGCCGGAGAGACTAGTCCCCGGCGATCTCGGCCTGTGGCTCGACACTCTCTTCGCTCTTACGGGAGCACCGCATGCACAGCTCGAAGGCCGCCACGGTGACGACCATCGTCAAGATCAGCAGGATCATCGCGAACATAGCACTCCCTCCTTCCCCGAATATCCTCCGTAATGACTAGACGCCCTGGCAACGGAATAAGTTCAGCCCGGGTATCGTTGCGTACCGCCGTTTTCTTACCGATCAGGCACGAGGGGGTGCCGTCGTGGCCGTCAGGCACGTCGAGCCGTACACCGATGAGTGGCAGCATCATCCGCGCTGCTACGTGAAACAGGTGGTCGAAGTGCTCGACGCCGAAGTGGCCGAGTGGTGGGAGGGGCCCGGCGAGCCGCGTGCGGCGACGGTGCTGCTGTCCGGCGGCTCGGCGCTGGTGTGGGACGAAGAGAGCGGCTGGCGGCTTGGCCGCTTCCTCTCCGGGGCCCGTGGTGAGCACACCGAGCTGGCCGATGTGCGCTATCTGGGTGGCGGGCTGCTGCCCCGGCCCGAGCGGGTTCCCGCGGCCCTGTCGGACGCGCGGCTCGGGGTCGGTGCGAGCAGTGCCTGGCGGCCCTGCTACCGCTCGCACCGCAACTGCCGGGACGGGTTCGATGTCGCGCTGGACTTCTGGTCCGGGCTGGTGCGTGCCTAGCTCAGGCGGGTGTGACGGTGTGGCGTTCTTGCTGGGCGGCGCACTCCGTGCAGTCGGTGTGGTTCACGTGGAGGCCGAGGATCCCGCGGGTGCAGCGGGAGAAGGGCCCGGGGGCGCGGTGCTTCGGTGATCCGCGCCAGTCCTCCCTGAGGACGTTGAGCACGATCATGACGAACGTGCCGGTGGCTCCCCCGATCAATAAGATCGGGATCATCAGATACAAATCCATGAGTAATTATGGCAGTGCCGCCCGGCCCGCCATCAATAGATGGACACAGAAGAGAAACCACCTGGTGATCTGGGTTGGCGGAATACAATTGACTACACTTATTGGGATAAGTGGGCCGAGCCTGCATAATTGATTTCGTAGGCCAGGTGGGTCATATCGCCGGCGTAGATCGCCACCGTGAGCCGGATCGGCCGCTCGGTGGAGTACGCCGTCCTGATCACCTCGATCACCGGCACCCCGGCCCTGCGGCCGAAGAACGGCACCTCCTGCGGCGTCGGCATCCTGGTCAGCACCACGTCGCGGTGGCGCACCTGCACGTGGCCGTGGTCGGCCAGTTCCCTGATCGTGCCGCGCTCCAGGTCCACGGGCAGCATCAGGCCGGTTCCCTCGGCCACGTCGAGGGGGTAGAAGGAGTCCTGCAGCGACCAGCTCTCGCCGTCGACCAGGCGCCGCGACAGCCGTACGACGACCACGGAGCCCTCGGGGATCTGCAGGTAGGAGGCGACTTTCGGGCTGGCTTCCCGGAACTCCATGGTGAAGCCCTCCTGGCCCGGCTGGCGGCCCTGCTCCTCCACCACGGAGGTGAAGGCGTCCTTGCCGCTCGCCGTGCGCAGGCCCTCCCTGTTGGACATGACCATGGTGAAGGTCAGCCGCGTGTTCACGTACGTGCCCAGCCCCTGCCGCGACTCCACCAGGCCCTCGTTGGCCAGGACAGCGATGGCCAGGCGGACGGTGTTGGTGGAGACGCCGAAGAGCTGTTCGAGCTCGGATTGGGACGGCAGGCGCTGACCTGGCTGAAGGGACCCGGCGGTTATCTTTTTCCGCAGGTCGTCGGCCACCTTGCGGTAGAGCGGCTCGGACATGCTCTCATTGTCCGCTTATTGGTATGAGCGGTCTAGGTCCCGGCTTTACAGCGCCCTCCGCCGGGGAGACTATTTCCTTCCGCCCCATTTTCGAAAGGCAGGAACGGATGCCGGTTCCCTATAGCCAGGAATGGCTGAGGTTGCCCCTGGGTTACGTGTCGTCGGTAGCGGCCGCGGTGGAGCATGTGATGTGGTGGGACGACCCCTTCGACCCGCGGGACGCCACGATCCTGCTGGCCGGAGGCGACGCCCTGGTGTGGGACGAGGAGGGCGGGTGGCGCCGCGGCCGGTTCGTCTCGGGTGAGCAGGGGGTGCGCACGGTCCTGGCCGAGGTGCGCTACCTCGGAGGCGGGGTGCTGCCCGAGCCCGCCGAGGTGCTCGCGCTGATGGCGCGGGGCGGCAGCCGTACCAAGGTCGTCTACCGCTCCTTCCGCGACCTGCACGACGGCTTCGACGCGCGCCTGGCCCGCCACGCGCTCGTCCAGCGAGCCAGCGGGCCATCGAGCTAGCGGGCGATCGAGCTAGCGGGCCAACGGGCTAGCGGGCGATCGGGCCAACGGGCGATCGGGTCAGCGGGCCCTGCGCAGGCGCAGGAAGTCGCTGACCACGTACTCGCCCAGCCGTTCCGCGCTGGGCGAGAACACCCGGCCGCCGTTGCGGCGGGCCACCTCGTCGACGAACTCGCGCAGCCGGTCGTCGGCGGCCAGCATGAACACGTTGATCGTGGCCCGCCGCCTGGTCATCTTGTCGACCTCGGCCAGCGTCAGCTCCAGCGTCTCGTGCGAGGGCGGCCACTCGAAGGCCGAGCGGCCGTTGCGCATGAGGTGCGCGGTGGGCTCGCCGTCGGTGACCACGAGCACGACCGGCTCGAAGTCGGGGTGGCGGTCCAGGTGGCGACCGGCGATCAGCAGCGCGTGGTGCAGGTTGGTGCCCTGGACCATGTCCCAGTCGAGCCCGGCCAGCTCGTCCGGCTGCAGCACCCGGGCGTAGTTGGAGAAGCCGATGATCTGTACGGCGTCCTGCGGGAACTTCGAGGCCACCAGCGCCTGGAGGGCCAGCGCGGTCTGCTTGGCCGCCGCCCACGTGCCGCGCAGCGCCATCGAGTACGACAGGTCCACCAGCAGGCAGACGGCCGCCGCGGTCCTGCGCTCGGTCTCGGCCACCTCGAAGTCGTCCACCGACAGCCGCAACCCCCCCGAGGGGGTACGCCCGCTGCGGTGGCGTATCCCGTTGACCAGCGTGCGCACCACGTCGATGGGCTGCTCGTCGCCGAAGTGCCACGGCCGCGAGGATCCGGTCAGCTCGCCGGCCGAGCCCGCGTCGTGCTGCTCGTGGTCCCCGCGCCGCCCGGCGTCCAGTGAGGCGAACACGCGGCGCAGCGCGGTCTCGCCGAGCCTGCGCACCGCCTTAGGCGTCAGCTCCAGCTTGCCGCGCCTGCGCAGGAGGTAGCCCTGCTCCTCCAGTTCGCGTTCGATGCGCCGCAGCGCCTCCAGGTCGTCGACGGCCGAGCGGCCGAGGGCGCGGCGCACGGCGGCCTCGTCGATGTCGTCGAGCCGGGCGCCGGGGTAGTCCTGGCGCAGCGCGGCCTCCAACTGGGTGAGGTCGGCCAATTCCTCCAGGGCGGTGACGGCGTCGCCCATGCCGAGCGGCTCGTCGCCGGTGAGGCGTTCCGGGGTGTTCCAGGCCAGGTCGGGGCGGCGGGCGGTGAGGGCGTCGCCGAGGCGGCGCATCTGGTCGCCGATCCCGGCCTGGTCGAGGGTCTGGTTGATGAGGCCGGCGAGCTCCTCGCGCTGGCGCGGGGTCATCGAGGCCAGCATGCGCTGGGTGGCGGCGGCACGGCGGGCGAGGATGTCGACGAGTTCGTCGAGGTCGCGCGGCTTCTCGGGGAACATGTCCCCATAGGCGGCCATGAAGGCGTCGAAGTCGGCCTGGGTGTGCTCGCCCCGCGAGTCGCGCTCCAGCATCTCGTTGAGCGCGGCGACCATCTCGCGCACACGCTCCATGGCCGCGGGGTCGGGGTTGGCCAGCGCGTCGCGCAGGCCGCGGAACTGGGTGTCCAGCACCTCCCTGCGCAGCAGGTCGCGCAGCTCCTCGAAGGTGCGCCTGGCCGCCTCGGAGCGCCACTCGTAGGAGCTGAGCTGCTGGATGGCGCTGGCGGTGTCCTCGGGCAGGCCGTCGAGCTCGGCCTCGCGCATCCTGGCCGCGTCGGACGGGTCGGGGAACAGCTCCGCGCGCTCCTGGCCGATGGCCTTGTCGAGCAGCGCGCGGGCCCGCTCCAGGGTGCCGTCGAGCCTGCCGCTCTCGCGCAGCTCGCGGCGGCGGCGCCGTACCTCTCTGAGCATCTCGTCGAGGCCGCGGCGGTCGCCCGCCCCGGGCAGGCCCTTCTTCAGCAGGTCGCGCAGGGCGTGCACGGGCGTGGAACCGGACAGGATCGCATCGCCCATCTCGTCCAGAGCCGCGCGCACGTCATACGGCGGAGCCAGCGGATCCGGGCCGTCCTGATACTCGCCATAGCGATATGCCACGATCTCACGCTAACTCGTCTTTTGAGCTTCTGTTACGGCAAGCCGCCCCCACGCCACCCGCCGACGCTGGTTCCCGCCGATCGTGGGGGTCGCTTCTCACGTCGGACGTGGCGCCCACCGTCACGGTCAGGCGTCACGGTCAGGCACCACGGTCAGGCGGCACCGGTCAGGCGTCGCCGAAGACCTCCCAGACGCTGAGCAGCTCGTCGCTGAACGGGTTGTAGTGGACCACGGCGAGGTTGCCGCCCTTGAAGACCTTGGAGAAGTCCTTGTTCGCGCAGCCCTTGGTGCCCAGGCCGTCGTCGTCGGCGTTGACGGGCCTGCCGCTCAGCCAGGCGTCGCCGCACTTGGCGGTGACCCGGTTGAAGGTCAGGCGCCAGGTGTAGGTGAGGTGGCGGCCGCCGTAGGCGACGGTGTCGGCGTCCACGCGCTTGATGACGCCCTTGGCGGTCTTGGTGTACCACTTGGCGGGCTGGAACTCGCTGACCCTGATCGCCTTCGACCCCGAGTAGACGATCTTCACGGGGTTCGGGCCGAGCTGGAGGGTGAAGGCGAGGTGCTTGGGCGTGCAGCGGGTCCTGCCGAGGCCGTGGGCGTCCTGGGCCAGGCGGCCCTCGGTCTCCTTCAGGCCGCAGGCGACGGTCAGGCGGCGGAAGTCGGCGGCGCCGTAGCTCAGCCTGAGCTGCTTGGCGCCCTTCTTGGCGGCCAGCCGGTACTTGTTGCCGTCACGGGTGGCGGTGATCGGCGTGACGCGCAGGGTGCCGGCTCCGTCGGCCCAGGCGTAGCCGTACACGGTGGACGTGGCGGTGAAGGTGGCGGACGGAGTCAGCGGAGCCGCGGCGACGAGCGCGGCGACGAGAAGAGAGTGCATTGGGCGGTCCCCCGGTGTCGTGAACTACCTCGTTGGACGCGCGGGACCGCCCCGATGTTCACGTGCGGTAGACGTTGACCCCGTCGAGGTCGTCCTTCGACAGCCGGCGCATGAGGTAGAGGCCCTCCAGCGCGAACTCCAGGGCCGCCGCGGCGTGGCCGGGCGACTCGTCGCCGGCGCCCATGCCCAGCTTCGCCATGATCTTCGCCAGGCCGTTGACCGGGCCGATCCTGCGCAGCAGCTCGGCGGCGGGCACCATCTCGCCCGACTCGACCTGGCTGCCCTCGGCGAACTTGTCGGTCAGCGGGGCGAGGTCGGCGCCGCCCAGGCGGTTTCTGAACGTCTCGGCCGTCGCCCGGCGCAGCAGGTGGGCCAGGATCTCGGTCTCCCTGCCCTCCTCGCTGACCTCGAACTCGACCTTGCCGCGCAGCGTCGGCACCATGCTCGGCAGGTCGCAGACGCGGGCCACCGCGTGCTCCTCGCCGGTGATGGCGGCCCTGCGCACCGCGGAGGCGGCGGCGGTCTCGGCGGCGGCGATGGAGAAGCGGGCCGAGACGCCCGAGCGGGCGTCCACCGCGGTCGACTCGCGCACGAGACGGGTGAAGCGGGCGATCACCTCGATCAGGTGCTCGGGGATGTCGGCGCCGATGTCCGGCATCGACTCCTGGCGGATGAGCGTGAGCTCGTCCTCGACCGTCTGCGGGTAGTGGGTGCGGATCTCGGCGCCGAAGCGGTCCTTCAGCGGCGTGATGATCCGGCCGCGGTTGGTGTAGTCCTCGGGGTTGGCGCTGGCGATGAGCAGGATGTCCAGCGGCAGGCGCAGGTTGTAGCCGCGAACCTGGATGTCGCGTTCCTCCAGGACGTTCAGCAGCGACACCTGGATGCGCTCGGCCAGGTCGGGCAGCTCGTTGACCGAGAAGACGCCGCGGTTGGTGCGCGGGACCAGGCCGTAGTGGACGGTCTCGGGGTCGCCCAGCGTGCGGCCTTCGGCGATCTTGATCGGGTCGACGTCGCCGATCAGGTCGCCGACCGAGGTGTCGGGGGTGGCCAGCTTCTCGCCGTAGCGCTCGTCGCGGTGCTTCCAGGCGACGGGCAGTTCGTCGCCCATCTCCCGCGCCTTGCGCAGGCAGGTGGTGCACACCGGCGCGAAGGGGTGGTCGTTGATCTCGCAGCCCTCCACGACCGGGGTCCACTCGTCGAGCAGGCCGGTGACGGTGCGGATGAGCCGGGTCTTTCCCTGGCCGCGCTCGCCCAGCAGGACCAGGTCGTGCCCGGCCAGCAGAGCGCGTTCGAGGTGGGGCAGGACCGAGTCGTCGAAGCCCACGATGCCGGGAAAACGGGGCTCGCCTGCCCGCAGCTTGGTCAGCAGATTATGGCGGACCTCTGCTTTGACACTGCGATGAACGTGATCGCTCGCTCGCAGCTCGCGGAGAATTCGAGGCTGATGCACGGGAACGAGACTACGTCGCCGGAGAGCCGTTCGCATCGTGGTGAGATTTCGGATCTTGACTATTGCGTGACGGTTCGTACGAGTGCTTGTTGTTCCAGTGGGGAGAATCGGGCCTAGGGAACGAGCGACAGCAAGGGAGGCGAGACGCGTGGCCCTGATGACGAGCCGCTTCGCTGATGGCCTCGCCGTGGGATCCGACCTGGGCGCGACCGCCGAACGCGCCGTGGGGCAGGCCCTGTCGAGGCTTGCCGGCAAGGCCGACCTGGTCTGTTTCTTCATCTGCGGCGATGACCCCGACGACGTGGCGGAGGCCGGCCGCCGGGCCATGGCGCTCGCGCCGGACGCGCACGTGATCGGCTGCAGCGCCACCGGCGTGATCGGCGACGGACAGGGGGTCGAGCTCGCGCCGTCCGTCAGTGCCTGGGCCGCCACGCTCGACGGCGCCAGGCTCACCACCTTCGCCCTGGAGACGCTGACCGCCGAGGACCGATTCGTCGTCGTCGGCCTGCCGGAACGCGGCGCCGACGACCACGTGGCCGTCCTGATGGCCGACCCGTACACCTTCCCGACCGACGCCTTCGTCGAGCGCTCCGTGGACGTGCTCGGCGACCTGCCGATCATCGGCGGCCTCGCCAACGGGATGAGCGGCAGGGGATCGGTACGCCTGTTCGCCGACGGCCAGGTCTACACCGAGGGCGCCATCGGCGTGCTGATCAGCGGCCAGGTCAACGTCAGCACCGTGGTCAGCCAGGGCTGCCGCCCGATCGGCCCGACCATGGTCGTCACCCGCGCCGAGGAGAACCTGCTGCTGGAGCTGGCCGGCCAGCCCGCACTCGCCCGCCTGGAGGACATCGTCAGCGACCTCGACGAGGACGACCGCGACCTGGTCGCCTCCGGCCTGCAGATCGGCCTGGCCATGGACGAGTACGCCGAGCGCCACGAGCGCGGCGACTTCCTCATCAGGGGCGTGCTCGGCATCGACCCCGACAGGGAGGCGGTCGCCATCGGCGATGTGGTCGAGGTCGGCAGGACCGTCCGCTTCCAGGTACGCGACGCCGCCACCGCCGACGAGGACCTCTACGACCTGCTCGACGCCCACCGCGAGGAACTGGGCAAGGTGGACGGCGCGCTGCTGTTCGCCTGCAACGGCCGCGGCTCGGCCATGTTCGGCACCGCCGACCACGACGCCGTCGCCCTGCGCGACACCCTCGGCCACATCGGGATGGCCGGCTTCTTCGCCGCCGGCGAGGTGGGCCCGGTCGCCGGGCACAACCACGTCCACGGCTTCACCGCCTCGGTCCTCGTCTTCTCCTCGGCCGGCCGGTGATCCTCGCGATCGACGTCGGCGGCACCAAGATGGCCGCCGCCCTGGTCGCCCCCGACGGCGCCGTACGGCGCGCCCGCCACCTCGCCACCCCGCAGGAAGCCGACGCCGAGACGCTGTGGACGACCCTGCTCACCCTGATCGAGCCCTACGACGACGGCTTCGGCGGCGTCGGCGTGGGCTGCGGCGGTCCCATGGCCTGGCCCTCCGGCGAGGTCTCGCCGCTCAACATCCCCGGCTGGCGCGGCTTCCCCCTCGGCGAACGGCTCGCCGCCCGCTTCCCCGGCAAGCCCGTGCGCGTCCACAACGACGCGATCTGCCTGGCCGTCGCCGAACACTGGAAGGGCCACGGCCGGGGCAGGGCCAACATGCTGGGCATGGTCGTCTCCACCGGCGTCGGCGGCGGGCTCATCCTGGGCGACCGGCTGGTCAACGGCGGCACCGGCAACGCCGGGCACGTCGGCCACGTCATCGTCGAACCCGGCGGGCCGCCCTGCGGCTGCGGCGGCCACGGCTGCCTGGAGGCCGTGGCGCGGGGGCCCGCGCTCGTGCGATGGGCTCAGGAGAAGGGCTGGACGCCTTCCGGGGCCGAGGGCGCGGCTGGGCCGTACCGGGAGGATCGGGAGGCGACGGGACAGATGCTGGCGGCCGACGCCCGCCACGGCGACCCGATCGCCCGTGCCGCCCTCGCCAGGGCCGGGCATGCGCTGGGCCTGGCGATCGCCTCCGCCACGCACCTGTGCGACCTGGACGTCGTGACGATCGGCGGCGGGATCTCGCAGTCGGGCGAGACGCTGTTCGGGCCGCTGGAGCGGACGCTGCGCGAGCACGCGCGCATGGACTTCTCCCGGCGCCTGTCCGTCGTGCCCGCGCTGCTCGGCCAGGAGGCCGGCCTGGTCGGCGCGGCGGCGCTGCTCCTGGGCGGCGACAGGTACTGGACGGCCTAGTCCAGGGCCCACTCCGCGGCGACGCGCCGGCGCACCTCCTCCTGCAGCTGGCGGGTCTTCCTGAAGGTGCGGACCGCGCACGTCAGGTCGGCCAGCGCCGCCTCGGTCTCCCTCTCCAGGTACGGCCCGGCCTGCGCGGCGGAGAGCGTCGGCAGGTACTCCACGCCCTCCTCCATGTCGGTGTCCAGGTACTCCGCCCTGGCCAGCCGGGTGCGTTCGGCGACGAACGCCTCCCTGACCTGCCCGGTGATCCGGCTGGGCAGCGCCGAGCGGACCGTGATGCCGTGGTCCTCCAGGCAGGCGGCGTACTTGCGGGCCGACATCCGGGCCGGCGGATGGCCGTCGAACTCCCGCACCAGGGCGTCGCGCAGCGCCTTGTCCCGCTGGCGGTCGAGGTCGAAGCGCCCGGTGACCACCCTGCCGGTGAGCCGCCGCACCGCCGCCGAGAGGCAGAGGTCGTAGGCGCGGCTGTAGGCGCGCCACTGGGTGAGGGACAGCGCCGCGGTCAGCCGGTCGTTGGGGTCGCCGGTGGGCACCGCGAGCCCGTCCGCCGCCGGGTCGTAGGGGTGGACGTACATGGAGAAGACCTTGAAGCCGTACCTGGCCCGGCTCTCCCGCTCCTGCTGGGGGCTCTGTGGCCGGTCCTGCCGATCGGGGCGCCGGAACGGGATGTACCTGAACCCCTGGTCCTTCATGCAGGCGGCCATGAGGGTCTCGCGGCTCTTGGCCGCGGGCGTCGTCCTGGGTGCGGGCACGGGGGCGGCCGGGCCCGCGACCATCACCGTTGCCAGGGCGAACACGAGCGACCCACGCACTACTCGTACCCCCACTCGCGGTTGACACGGGCCTCGACGGCGTTGGCCCGCGGCAGGTAGACGGGGTTGAAGTCCTTGCCGCACTCCAGGTCGTCGAGCGCCGCCCGCCGCTCCTCCGCGAAGTACGGCGCCGCCTCGGCGCGCGTCAGGTCGGGCATCACGTTGCCCACTATCCGGGGCCACTGGCGGCGGCCCAGCTCCCAGAGTTGCTCGGAGAAGGGCTTGCGCGCCTGTCCGGTGATCTGGCTGGGGCGCTGGTCGGTGACGGGGCGGCCCTTTGCCCTCAGACAGGCGGCGTAGTCCCGCGCCTTCGCGACCAGCCAGGGGTCGTCGTCGAACGTGTGCTCCTGGGCCGCGCGCACGGCGGCCTCCCGCTGCCGGTCCAGATCCTCCAGGCCGGTCACCTTTTTGCCGAGCGCCGTCTGCGCGGACCAGGCGTGGCAGGACGCCTGAGCCTCGAAGTACGCCTGCGCCTGGGTTCGGGACAGGGCCCTGATGGTCGCGTTGTTGGGATGCTCGCTGTAGGCGGCGACGCCTCCCGGGCCGGTCTCGGCCGGGAACACGAAACGGGCGAACAGCCGGAAGCCGTTCTTCGACCGTTCGGCCAGCAGCGGCGCGTACTCGCCGTCGGCCAGCGCCCGCTCCGCCTCCGTGGGCGGCACCGGTTCGCGGCCCTGGACGTAGCGGAAGCCGTGCCGCTCCATGCAGGTGGCCATCAGGCTCTCGATGAGCTGCTTGGGCGAGGACGGCGGGGCGGAGGCGGCCGGTGGCGCGACGGGGAGCGTGCCTGAGCCGCCGACCAGCAGGATGGTCAGCACGGTGGCCAGTCGCTGGAATCCCATCTCGGCGGACACTATCTCAGCGCGTCCACAGGTTCCATCCTGGCCGCCCGCAGCGCCGGGTAGAGCCCGGCCAGCAGGCCGACCACGGCGCCCGCCAGAGGGGCGGCCAGCGCCAGCCGTACGTCCAGGAGGGGTGTCCACTGCTTGGCCGCGGAGACGGCGACGATCGTCACCACCCCGAGCGAGGCGCCGATCACCCCTCCGGTCAGGCCGGTCAGCGTGGACTCCAGCAGGAACTGCGCGGCGATGTGCCGGCGGGCGGCGCCGAGCGAGCGGCGCAGGCCGATCTCGGCGACCCGTTCCATCACCGTCACCAGCGTCACGTTGGCGATGCCGACCGCGCCGACCACGAGCGAGACCAGGCCGAGGATGAGGAACAGGGCGTTGACGTCGTCCTGCGCCTTGTCGCGGGCCCTGGTCGGGCTGGGCGGGGCCATGACCTGGAGCAGGTCGCCGTTCCCCGGGCTGAGCGCCGTCGGGGCCTGGCGGGCGATGAGGTCGGCGGCCCCGAGGCTGGTGTTGACCAGGACCCGGGTCACGTCGCGCAGCCCGAACCGGCGGCCCACGGTCGGCGGGACGATCACCGCCATCGACAGGCTCCGCTCGCGGCGCAGCTCGCCGAGCACCCCGATGACCGTGTACGCGTGCCCGCCGATGAAGACGGCCGGCGCGCGTTCCAGGCTGCCGATGCCCAGCAGTTCGGCGGCCTGGTCGCCGATCACCGCCACCCGGTCCTCGCGCCGCACGTGCCCGGCGTCGAAGAACCGGCCCGACACCATGCGGCCCCGCGCGGCCTCCGGCAGGCCGGTGGTCGCGGCCAGGACGCTCAGCGACTGCGAGGTCACCCGGGTGGGGTCCACCAGGTCGTTGGAGCGGACGGGCACGTTGGCGCCGTCCTTGCTCTCGGACACGGCGGCGGCCGAGGTGACGCCGCGCAGCCTGGTCACCCGGGCGACGGCGTCCCAGCTCACCAGCGGCGCCTGCTTCCGCTCGGGCACCTCGACCGTGACGGCGGTGGCGACCAGTTCGTCGAAGCGGCCGACGATCTGGTTGCCCGCCGTGGCCGCCACGCCCAGCGTGACGACGAGCGTGGTGATGCCGAGCACGGTGCCCAGCGTGGTCAGCGCGGCGCGGACCGGCCTGGCCAGCAGGCCGGCGAGCGACTCCGTCCACAGGTCACGCGTCTTCACTGAGCACCCCGTCGGTGATCCTGACCCGGCGCCCCGCGCGCCGGCTGACCTCGTCCTCGTGGGTGATGACGACGATCGTCAGACCCTGCGCCCGCAGCTCGTCGAACAGGGCGAGCACCGAGCCGGTGTTCCGGCTGTCGAGGTTGCCGGTCGGCTCGTCGCACAGCAGCAGCGACGGGCCGCCCATGAGCGCCCTGGCGATGGCGGCGCGCTGGCGTTCGCCGCCGGACAGCCGTCCGGGCGGGAAGCCGGTCCTGTGGGACAGTCCGACGCGGTCCAGGGCTTCGAGCGCGCGTTCCCGTCGGCCCTTGCGCGGGTGCGCGCCGTAGACCTCGGCGAGCATCACGTTCTCCACCACGCTGCGGTGCGCGAGCAGGTGGAAGGACTGGAAGACGAAGCCGATGCGCTCGCCGCGCAGCCTCGTCCGCGCGCCGTCGCGCAGGGCGGTGGTCTCCGTGCCGTCCAGGCGGTAGCTTCCCGAGGTCGGACGGTCCAGCAGGCCGAGCACGTTGAGGAGGGTCGACTTGCCGGAGCCCGACGGGCCGGCGACGGCCACGTAGTCGCCCCGCGCCACCCGGAGGCTGACCTCGTCGAGGGCGCGGACCGGCGGGTCGGCGCGGAACCGCCTGGACACCGCCGCCAGCTCGATCACCGGCTCGATCACCGGCTCAGGCACCGCCGATCACCACCCGGTCGCCCTCCTTGAGGTCGCCGGTGACCTCGACCTGGCCGTCGGCGGTCAGCCCCGTGCGTACCTCGACCTCTTCGGTCCGGTCGGGCGCGGTCTCGACCCGCACCCGCGCCCTGCCGTCGGCGGCGGTGACGACCGCGGCGACCGGCACCACCAGCACCGGCTCGTCGGTCGCGCCCACGGTCACCTTGGCGGAGACGACGGTGCCCGACAGGCCCTTGAGCCCCTTCATCGAGCCGGGGGTGATCAGCACCGGCAGGGTGCCGGGCGGCGGGTCCTCCTGGCCGGGGAGCTTGGCCTTCTCGCCGACCGCGGTCAGCGTGGCCGGATAGGTCCGGCCGGAGTCGAGCTCGATGCCGGCCTTGAGCCCCTCGCGCAGCAGGTCGGCCTCGGCCGGCTCCACCGAGCCCGACACCGTGAACGACGAGCTGGTCACGGTGGCCACCTCGTCCTCCACCATCTGGCCCGCCTTCACCTCCGTCTTGTGCACCCGCGCGGGCAGCGCGGGCAGGAACACCAGCTCCCCGGGCGGGATCGACGTTCCGTAGGTGCGCAGAAACTCGGCCAGCAGCGACGCCGCCGCGGCCACGTCCTTCTTCGCGTTGGCGACCTTGAGCTTGGCGGGGGAGACCTGCCGCGCGTGGCGCAGGGCCTGCTCGGCGGTGACCAGACCCTCCTGCGCGGTGCGCACGGCCGCGCGCAGCTCCCGCAGGCGCTTCACGCGGGCCTGCGCGCCCTCGTCGGTGAGCCGCTCGCGGGCCCGCCTGGCCGCGTCCAGCTCCGCCCTGGCGTTGGCGACCCTGAGCTCCAGCAGCCGGGTGTCGGCGCCGGGAGAGGGCGACGGCGTGGGCGCGGGCCGGCTCGCCTCGGCCAGCGCCTGCTCGGCTTCGAGCAGCTTCTCCCCGGCCGCGCGCACGGCCGAGTCGGCCGCGTCCGCCCTGGTCTGCTCCTCGGGCGTCAGCCGCCCGTCCTCCGCCTCCTCCAGCGCGCTCTCGGCCGCGCGCAGCTCCTCCTCGGCGTTGCCGAGCTTGATCTTCAACGGGAGCACGTCGCGTCCCTGGTCGAGCGCGCGTTGTTCGAGCGCGAGCGTCTCCTTCGCCGTCTGTACGGCCCTGCGCAACGTGTCATGCGCCTGCCGGTCGGCCAACGCGGGCCGCTGGGCCTCGTAGCCGCGCTTCGCGTAGAACCGGGTGACCGCCGCGACCGTGGCCCGGTCGAACACGCCCGTCACCGGCGCCCCGAACCCCAGCCTGCGCAACGCCCGCTGCACCTGCTCGACGTCCTCGCCCTTGGTGCCGGGCGCGATCGTGCGATGCATCGGCACCTTGCCGCGCAGCGCGAACACCGGCCGCCCGTTGACCTCCATCAGCACGCCGCCCTCGCGCAGCCTGCCCTGGCGCGGGGCGCGCGTGGCCCGCTGCAGCTCCGCCGCGCCGCCGACCACCCCGGCGAGGGTGATCGGGAACGGCGAGCCGTACATGAGGGTGCCGCTGACGGCGACGGTGCTGACGAGCGTGCGGCGCTCGACCGCCGCCGTGACGAGACTGGCCTTGGGCGGCGTACGGCGGGCCGCCTCGTCGGCCGGCGAGCGCAGGCGGGTGCTCAGGAACCAGCCGGCGCCCGCGACGGCCAGGACGCCCGCCAGGACGGCGGCGAGAAGCTTCCGCGGCGACTTCATGGGAACTCCAAAAGGGCATGCTGAAGAGAGCCGGTGGCGCCGGCGAGGTCAGAGCAGGGCGTTGCGCCTGGCGCGGACCGGCAGCAGCGCCGCGAGCAGGGTGAGCAGGAGGACCAGCGCCCAGTGCGCGCTCTCCTGCCTGGCGACGGCGACGAGCGTGAGACTCTCGGCGAGCACCACCGAGCTGTGCAGGGCGTAGACCGCCGCGGCGACCGACCAGCGGTGGTCGGCCGTCACGTGGCCGGCGTAGCACGCCGCCAGCAGGAGCGCGGTCTCCAGCCCGACGCGGAGCATCGCGGAAGGGGTCGCTTCGACGATGTCGCGCCAGGCTGGATCAGCGCCCGCGACCACGGGCACCGCGGCCAGCCACCACCACGAACGGCGGTGGAGGGTTTCGCCGCGAATGGCCAATGCCACGAGGCCGAGGATCAGGAGGCCGTTGGCGACGGCGGGGGCGATCGGGCCGCCGCTGGCGTAGAGCGCGGGCATCGGCTGCCACGGCTGGTCGGGGAAGACCGGCAGCAGCGTGTGGTCGAGCCACGGCTTGGCCAGCGTGATCGCCAGCGTCTTGACGGCGAGCAGGGCGGTCAGGGGGATCGCCAGGCGTACCCGGCCGAGCAGGGTGGCCAGGAACGCCGCCGCGGCCACGCCCGTCCACAGCGGGAGGCTGCCCGCGTACGGGATGAGCACCGCCAGGTTGAGCAGGCTCAGCGCCGTCACCGCGAGGTGCAGCCCGTCGGCCCAGGCGGGGCCGTGCGCCGACTGCAGGATGCGGGCCCTGATGCCGCCCCTGACCAGCGCGGCGGCCTCGCGCAGCGGGGGCAGCGCGCGGTCGGGCTCGGCCGTGGTCAGCAGGACGTCGAGCAGTTCGTCGCCGTAGTCGGCGCGGTAGCCGTCGGGGTAGGCGCGCAGCAGTAATCGGTAGCGGCGCTCCAGGCGGCTCATGAGAAGGTCGTCCCGAGCGTGCGTCTGGTGACCACCGCGGCGGCCTGCTGCATGCGCAGCGCCTCCTCCTCCACCAGGCGGCGTCCGTCGTCGGTGATGCGGAAGTAGCGGCGCTTGCGGCCGTTGACGATCTCTTCCTTCTCGACCATGATCACGCCGTTGGCGGTGAGGCGGTCGAGCGCGCCGTACAGGGTGCCGACGGCGAGCTTGACGCGGTCCTGGGAGAGCTCGACGACGCGCTTGAGTATCGCGTGCCCGTGGAGCGGACCGTCCAGGAGGGCGGCGAGTACGAAATACGTCTGCTCACTCACCGACGATCCCCTAGACATGCCAGAGAAGATACTTCGAGGCGCGAAGCATGGTCAAGGTTCCCCTCACCGCATCGGGAACTCGGCGAACAGAGTGTTGTTGATCTTCTCGTTCATGGGGTTGTAGGCGGCGTAGAAGTCCTTGCCGCACTCCAGGTCGTCGAGGGCGGCCTTGATCTCCTTCTGGAGATAGGGCTTGGCCTGGCCGGCGGTGAGCTCCGGCATGACGATCTGCTTCGAGCCGGGCTCGATCTTGATGCCCTGCTGTTCCGCGCCGATCTTGGTCGCCATGGCCTCGATGCTGTCCATGGTGCTCCTGGAGATGTCGCGCGGGGTGGTCTTGGTGACCTTGTGGCCCTTGCCGCGCAGGCAGTCGGCCATCGCCGAGGCGAGCGCGACGATCCGCTGGTCGCCGTCCACCTCTCTGGCGACCATCAGCTTCTTGGCCTTCATGAACTGGTTGTAGTAGTCCATCCGCTTCGAGATGGTCTTGCCGAGGACCTCCTTGGCCGCGCGGGAGAAGCAGGCGTCGAACGCCTTGTTGTAGGAATCGAGCTGGGCCGTGGAGAGGTCCTCGGTGATCTTCGCGTTCGGGTCGTTTTTCCGCTCGTCGATCGCCTTGCTGATGCCGACCTCGCCCGGGTAGACGAACTCGGCGAACACCTCGAAGCCGTATTTTTCGCGATGTTTCCGCATTTCTTGGTAGTCGCCGTTGTCGCGGTTGACCTCGGCGGCGGTCTTCTTCTCCTCTGGCTTGACGTAGGCGACGTACTTGAAGCCCTTCTGCTTCATGCAGTCCGCCTGGACCGACTCCATGCGGAGCTTCTTGTCCGCGCTCGCCGTGGTGGACGCAGCCGAAGCCCCCGCTTTCGGCTCACTCCCCGCCTCGGCGCCCCCGCAACCGGCCAGCACGGCCAGCGCCGCCACGGTCAGGCTCATCTGCTTGATCATGACCGGCGCCTCCCGTCACTGACCGGTCGGGTGCGGTCGGCGGTCTTCGTGGTGCTCGCGGCCTTGGGGCCCGCGACAAGAGTTGATCTCCTGGGCATGCGGGAGACCATAGTCCGTTCAACGGAGTATCGTCAATCCAGGGCGTGCCTCCGGTGCCGCAGGGGCAGCAGGGCCGTGGTCGCCGTCAGCAGCCCCAGCAGCGCCCAGTACGCCAGATGCTGGGACGACAGGGTCACGCCGCCCTCCGGCAGGCTCAGCGCGCCCAGCCCCACCGTGGTGACCGTGAGGTAGAGCGCGCAGCCGAGCGCCCAGCGCAGGTCGCGGGTCAGGTGGCCGGCCGCGGCCGCGCCGGTCATCAGGGCCAGCTCCAGCCCCATCCTGCTCAGGCTGATGGGCAGGTCGTTCTCCTCGATCATCCAGGCGGGGCCGTCCCATGCCAGGAACGGGATCGCCGCCCACCACCACCACGAGCGCGCCCGCAGCGACCTCGCGTGCGGGCCCAGCGCGAGCAGGCCGACCGTCACCAGCCCGTAGGCGACGGCCACGTTGACCGGCGAGCTGTCGGAGAACAGCGGCCGGGTCGTCAGCAGCCCGGGATAGACCGGCAGAAGGGTCAGCTCCGCCACCTGCCAGCCGCCCGCGACGGCCACCGCCTTGACGCCGACCGCCCCGGTGAGCGGGATGGCCGCCCAGACCCATCCCCGCAGGACGGCCAGCACCGACAGGGCCGACAGCGCCGTCCACAGCGGGATCGCGCCCGCGTACGGCACCAGCGCCGCGAAATTGGCGACGGCCACCGCGGTGACGCCCAAATGCAGCCCGCCCCGCCAGACGCTGCCGCCCGCCAGGTGGGCGACCCGCATGCGGAGGCCGCCCGACACCAGCCCGGCGGCCTCGCGGGGCGGCGGGACGGTCCGCGCCGCGTCCGTGGACTCCAGCAGCACGTCGAGCAGTTCGTCACCGTGCGCCTGCCGGTAGCGGCGGGGGTAGGCGAGCAGCAGTCTGCGGTAGCGCCGTTCGAGCACGCCCGTGACCGGGCTCTCCAGCGTGGCCGTCATCCGCCCGCGATCCCCAGCACCCCAGGCCCCCCGAGCCCCCGACCCCCGAGCCCACGACCCCCGAGCCCACGACCCCCCAGCCCGAACCCACCGAGCCCGGCCCCACCGAGCCCGGCCCCACCCAGGCCAGATCCATCCGGTCCGGCCCCACTCGCGCCGGACCCACCCAGACCGGTTCCGCCCAGCCCGGATCCGCTCAGGCCGGGGGTGGCGAGGCCCCAGGCTTGGGCCTGGCCCGGAGACAGTCGCAGGACCAGCGCCGCCGCTTCCTGCATCCGCCTGGCCTCGGCCTCGACGAGGGCCTGGCCGTCGTCGGTGATGCGGAAGTAGCGCCGGTTGCGCCCGTTGACCGTCTCCTCCCGGTCGACGGCGATCACGCCACGCTCGTGCAGGCGCTCCAGGATGCCGTACAGCGTGCCGACCGACGGCTTGACCCGGCCGTTGGACAGCTCCTGGATCAGCTTGCTGATCGCGTGTCCGTGGAGCGGTCCGTTGAGCAACGCGGTGAGCACGAAGAACATCGGCTCACTGACTTCGGAGGTTCCTCTGGGCATGGGGAAGACCGTATTCCGTTCAACGGAGTGTCTGCAACGCTTGTAACGCTTCGCGGCGGGCCGTCCGTCCCGACGGCGCGGGCGTCCTGATCAGGCCCGAGTTCGTGGGCGCCGGCCAGACCGTCCTGATGCAGTACACCGAGAACGCCGACCAGACCTCGGGGCCGGACAGGCCGCGTGCGCTCTGGTCGTTCACCGGGTTGCTGATCGAGGGGCCGGTCAAGCCGTGCGCGGTGGTCGACGACCCGGCCTGGGACGACCTGGGCGGTCCCGAAGGGCAGCCGCCCGCGAGCAGCTAGTGCCCTTTTTGGGTCTTGTGTCCGGTGATGGGGAGATTAGTTTCGTTCTCACCATGACCAATACAGCCCGCGGCCTCGTGCTGCGTCTCCTGCGTGACGCCGGACCGATGCCGAGGGCGGAACTCGCCCGCAGAACCGGGCTGTCGGCCACCACGATGACCAAGGTCGTCGCCCAGCTCATCGCGGACGGCTGCCTGGCCGAGGGGCCGACGGCCACGCCCCGGGTCGGGCGGCCCGCCACCGACGTGGCCTTGCTGCCGGAGGCGTTCTGGGTGGTCGGGGCGCACTCCGGGGCCGGAGGGGTCCGGCTGGGGTTGCGCGACCTGCTGGGCCGCTCGCGGGGCGGCGCCGTACCGGCTTGCGGGCCTTTGGCGGAGGAGATCCCCAAGCTCGTGGCCGCGTCCGGGGTGGACCCCGCGCGGGTGCTCGGCGTCGGCGTGACCGCCCCCGACGGGCGGGTGGCCGAGCGGCTCGCGGTCCCGCTCGGGCCGGGCGCCGTGACCGGCCACGACGCCTGCGCCATGGCCCTGGCCGAGGCGAGGTACGGCTGCCGCGCCCGCGACCTGGTCCACGTGCACGTGGACGGCGACGTGAGCGCGGGGGCGGTGCTCGACGGCCGCCCTTTTCGGCCCGCGGACCTGGGCCACCTCCGCGTGACCGAAGACGGCCCGCGGTGCTGTTGCGGCGGCACGGGCTGCCTGGCGGCCGTGCTCTCGGAACCCGCCCTGTCCGCCCGCCTGCCGGTCAGGGCCGCTCCTGGCCAGGACGTGCCGCCGGTCAGGGCCGCTCCTGGCCAGGACGTGCCGCCGGTCAGAGCCGCCCCTGACCAGGACGTGCCGGCGGGCAGGGTCGTTCCTGACCGGGACCTGATGGCTGCCGTCGCGGCCGATCCCGTGCTCGGCGCCGAGGTCGCCGGGTGGCTGGCCACCGCCCTGGCCGCCGCCGTCGCCCTGCTCCGCCCGGAGCGGATCACGCTCGGCGGCATGCTGGCCCGCGCGCCGGAGGACCTGCTCGACCGCGTCCGCGCCGCCCTGGGCGAGCGGACGCGCGAGCCCGTACCTCTCGGTCGTTGTGGTCTGGGCCCCGACCCGGGGGTGGCGGGGGCCGCGGCGCTCGCCCTGGACCGGTTCTTCTACGGGCAGGACTAGGCCGCGGGACGCCTGGGCTGGAAGAGCCACGCGTCGAAGAGCCGGTCAAGCTGCTTGCCCGACACCTTCTCGGCCAGCGCGACGAACTGCGCGGTGGTCACGTGGCCGTAGCGGTGATCGGCGTTCCACTGCCTGATCAGGCGGAAGAACGCGCCGTCGCCGATCTCGGTGCGCAGCGCGTGCAGTGTCATCGCGCCCCGCGTGTAGACCGACTCGTTGAACAGGTCCTTCGGCTTGGCCCTGCCGGGCGGGTAGCCCCACAGGGGATCGGTGGCCGGGCGCGCGTAGAAGTTGTCGAAGACCTGCTGGGCGCGGGACTTGCCGCGGTGCTCGTGCCACAGCCACTCGGCGTAGGTGGCGAAGCCCTCGTTGAGCCACAGGTCGCGCCAGCGCCGGACGCTCAGGCTGTTGCCGAACCACTGGTGGGCCAGTTCGTGGGCGATGATGCCCTCGTCGGGGTCGAAGCCGCCGTACATGGGCTTGGTCTGGTTCTCCAGCGCGTATCCGGCGGGGAAGTTGTCGACCACGCCGCCGGTCGAGGAGAACGGGTAGGGGCCGAAGACCGTGCTCCAGTAGTCGGTGACCTGGCCGGAGACGGTGTAGAGGCGGTCCAGCGAGGAGCGGAACTCGGGGTCGACGGCGACGAGGTTCGCGATGCCGCTCGTGGTCCTGCCCTCGCGCAGCTCGAAGCGGCCCAGCGTGGCCGTGGCCAGGTAGGTCACCATCGGGTGCTTCTCGCGCCAGGTGAAGGTGGTCTTGCCGCCCGAGGTCTCCGGCTTGGCGGTCATCTCGCCGTTGGCCAGCGCGGTCAGGCCCTGCGGGACGGTGATCTCGAAGTCGAAGCGGGCCTTGTCGGCCGGGTGGTCGTTGGCGGGGAACCAGGTCTTGGCGCCGTTGGGCTCGCAGACGACGAAGGCGCCGTCGGAGGTGGTGATCCAGCCGTAGGTGCCGAGGTTGGTGGCGTCCTTGATCGGCTGCGGGCTGCCCGAGTACGTGATCTTCACGGTGAACTTCGCGCCCTTGGCCAGCGGCTGCGCCGGGATGACGGTCAGCTCGTCGCCGCTGCGCGAGTACGTCGCCTCGCGCGCGTCGACCGACACGCCCCCGATGTCGAACCCGGCCAGGTCGAGGTTGAACCTGCTGAGCCGCTGCGTGGCCTTCGCCTGGATGGCGGCGGCGGCGTTGAGATGCCGCTTGCCGGGGTCGTAGTCGAGGCGCAGGCCGTAGTGGGCGACGTCGTAGCCGCCGTTTCCGTCGAGCGGGAAGTCGGCGTCGCCGATCCCGGGCGCGCCCGCGTCCTCCGCCACCGGCTTGGCCGGGGTCGGCGCGGCCGCGCCATCGGACGGCGAGCAGGCGATCACGGCGAGAAGCGCGGTGAGCGACACCGCGATGCGCCGGGTGGACCCCATGGCCACGTCTCCCTTCGAAGCGTGACCAGAAGCCTACGATAGGTGAGGCCCTGTTCAGGCATCTACGACGAGGGTCTTGCCCGCCTTGTCGTGCAGCGCCTGCTTACGGCTGTCGAAGAGGATCCACCCGAGGTCCAGAAGGGCGCCGATGCAGCACAGCCAGCTCAGCACGGTGCGCACCGCCTCGCGGATGGCGAGCTGGCCGACCGTGGCCTTCCCGCCGCTCTCCTGCACGACCCGCATGCCGAAGAGCTTCTTGCCGACCGTCTGGCCGTTCCAGTAGGAGTGCAGCAGCCAGAAGTACAGGAAGGCGATCACCGACTGCAGGAAGACGTGCTGCGTCGGGATGCGCTCCCAGATCCCGCGGCTGGAGTCCCAGACGTAGCTCCAACTGGTCCAGCTGAACGGTATCGAGACGATCGCGATGATGATCTCGTCCAGGATGCCCGAGAACAGTCGCCGCCAGCGTCCCGCCAGTGGTGGTGTCATGCAGGCAAGATCACCACCACCGGGTCAGGACAAACTAAAGGTTGCCCCTGAGTTCCTGCTCGCGCTCGATGGCCTCGAACAGCGCCTTGAAGTTGCCCTTGCCGAAGCCGAGCGAGCCGTGGCGCTCGATGAGCTCGAAGAACACCGTCGGACGGTCCTGCACGGGCTTGGTGAAGATCTGCAGCAGGTAGCCGTCCTCGTCGCGGTCCACGAGGATCTTGCGCTTCTTCAGCTCCTCGATCGGCGCCCTGACCTCGCCGATGCGCGCGCGCAGCTCGGGATCGTCGTAGTAGGAGTCGGGCGTGTCGAGGAACTGCACGCCGGCCGCGCGCATGCTGTCCACCGTGGCCAGGATGTCGTTGGTGGCCAGCGCGATGTGCTGGACCCCGGGGCCCCCGTAGAACTCGAGGTACTCGTCGATCTGCGACTTCTTCCTGCTGATCGCGGGCTCGTTCAGCGGGAACTTGACCTTCCTCGTGCCGTCGGCGACGACCTTGGACATCAGCGCGGAGTACTCGGTGGCGATGTCGTCGCCCACGAACTCCGCCATGTTCGTGAAGCCCATCACCTCGCGGTAGAACTCCACCCACTCGTCCATCTTGCCCAGCTCGACGTTGCCGACGCAGTGGTCGACCGCCTGGAAGAACCGCTTCGCCGGAGGCGCCGTGATCGGCTCGCGGGCGGCGTATCCGGGCAGGTAGGGACCGTTGTAGTTGGAGCGGTCGACCAGCGTGTGGCGGGTCTCGCCGTAGGTGGCGATCGCGGCGACGATCACCTTCCCGTGCTCGTCCTCCATCGTGTACGGCTCCGCCAGCCCGCGCGCCCCATGGGCGACGGCGTAGGCGTATCCCGCCTCGACGTCGGGCACCTCGATGGCCAGGTCGATCACGCCGTCACCGTGTTCCGCCACGTGGCGGGCCAGGTCGTGGCCGGGCCGTACCGCGGCCCTGAACTCGAAGACGGCGCCGCCGGACTTGAGCACGTAGGCCACCTCGTCCCTGCTGCCGGTCTCCGGGCCCCGGTAGGCCACCAGCCGCATGCCGAAGGCGGTCGAGTAGTAGTGGGCGGTCTGCTTGGCGTTGCCCACCGCGAAGACCACAGCGTGCATGCCGTTCACCGGAAATACGTCGCTCATACCGGTAACTGTTGAATTTGGTGGGCTTGCTGCGCAACAGTGACTTGTTTTAGTGGACAATCTGTCTATGGCCATCGACGAACTGGACGCCAAACTGCTCAGTCTGCTAACCGCGGAGCCGCGGCTCGGCGTCCTGGAGTGCTCGCGCCGGCTCGGCGTGGCGCGCGGGACCGTCCAGGCGAGGCTCGACCGCATGATCGCCCGGGGCGTGATCACCGGCTTCGGGCCCGACGTGTCGCCCGCCGCGCTCGGCTACGACGTCATGGCGTTCGTCACAATGGAGATCCGGCAGGTGGCCGGGCACGACCCCGTGGCCGACCGGCTGGCGCACATTCCGGAGGTGCTGGAGGTCCACACGATCACCGGCGGGAGCGATCTCATCTGCCGGGTCGTCGCGCGCACGAACGCCGACCTCCAAAGGGTTATCGACCAGATCGTGGAAGTCCAGGGAGTGCTCAGAACATCCTCCGTAATCGCACTCGACACCCCTGTCCCATACCGTGTGCTGCCCTTGGTCGCGGATGTCCCGCGTCGTGTGGCGAGGTAGACGTACCATCGGGTTCAGGGTCGAGGCACCGTTATCGATCGTTTACCCTTGACATTCGCCCAGGTCGCGAGGGCGGAGCAGAGGGCGATCGGGGGGTTGCGCGTGCGGAGTGATGGGGAGAAGGGCATGCGAAAGCGGCGGATTCTCCGCTATTTCCTAATCGCCGGTGGTGTGGGAATCGTCGTGATGATCGGGCTCTTCGGCATCGCGTGGGCGATGACTCCGATTCCCGACAGCACCCAGAAGCAGGCCACCGCCCAGGGCTCGGTCATCTACTACCGCGACGGCAAGACCGAGATCGCCCGGCAGGGCGTCGACCGTAAGAACGTTCCACTGTCGACCGTGCCCAAGCACGTGCGCGACGCGGTCATCGCCATCGAGAACCGCTCCTTCTACACCGACAGCGGCGTGTCCGTGAAGGGCACCGCCCGCTCGGTCTGGTCCACGGTCACCGGCCAGCAGTTGCAGGGCGGCTCCACGATCACCCAGCAGCTCGTCCGCAACTACTACAGCGGGCTCAGCCAGGAGCGCTCGGTCACCCGCAAGTTCAAAGAGATCCTGATCGCGATGAAGGTCGATCAGTCCAAGTCCAAGGAATGGGTGCTGGAGCAGTACCTCAACACGATCTACTTCGGCCGCGGCGCCAACGGCGTGCAGGCCGCCGCGCAGGCGTACTTCGGCAAGGACGTCGGCAAGCTCACCGTCTCCGAGGGCGCCTACCTGGCCTCCGTCATCCAGCAGCCCAGCCGCTTCGCCGACCCGCAGGGCGGCGACCTCGACGCGGCCAGGTCCCGCTGGACCTCGGTCGTCAACGGCATGCGCGAGATCGGCGCGCTCACCCCGGAGCAGGCGGCGGCCGAGAAGTTCCCCACGCTCAAGGCGCCCAAGAAGCCCTTCGAGTTCAAGGGCCAGAGCCAGTACATGGTCGACCAGGTACGCGCCGAGCTCAACCGGCGCGGCTACACCGACGAGGCCATCAACGGCGGCGGACTGAAGATCGTCACCACCTTCGACAAGAAGCTCATGGACGCCGCCGCCCGCGCGGTCAAGCAGGTCATCCCGGCCGGCACCCCGAAGAAGATCCGCGTCGGCCTGGCCGCGGTCGAGCCGTCCACCGGCGAGGTCATCGCCTTCTACGGCGGCAAGGCCTCGCAGTACAAGTACGACAACGCCTTCTCCTCCCAGGTGCAGGCGGGCTCGACCTTCAAGCCGTACACGCTGGCCGCCGCGCTCAACGACGGCATGGGCCTGTCCACGCGGGTCGACGGCAACTCGCCCATGCGCGTGGCCTCCGACCCCTCGCACCCCATCCCCAACGACAGCGGGCGCTCCTACGGCCACATCAACCTGATCCGCGCCACCCAGAACTCCGTCAACACCGCCTTCGTCGACCTCGGCCAGAAGGTCGGCCTCGACAAGGTCGCCGCCACCGCCGAGGCGATGGGCATCCCCGCCGCCCAGCTCAAGCAGCACCAGGGCGCCGCCTCCTTCCCGCTCGGCGTGGCCTCGCTCAGCGCGGTGCAGAACGCCTCGGGCTTCTCCACCTTCGCCAACGGCGGCGTCCACGTGGAGGCGCACGTCATCAAGTCGGTCACCGACGCCCGCGGCAAGAAGACGACCATCAAGCCCGCCTCCGCCCAGGCCATCAGCAAGGAGGCCGCCGGCGACGCCACGTACGCGATGCAGCAGGTCGTCAAGTACGGCACCGGCACCGCCGCCCGCCTCTACGACCGTCCGGTCGCCGGCAAGACCGGCACCACCGACGACTCGGGCGCGGTCTGGTTCAACGGCTTCACCGCCCAGATGGCCACCGCCGTGAACATGTTCCGCGACGACAACAAGACCGTCCAGATCCCCGGGTACGGCGTGCAGTTCGGCGGCCAGCTCCCGGCCCAGATCTGGCGGGCCTTCATGACCGAGGCGATGGCCGGCAAACCCGTCGTCCAGTTCCCCGAGCCCACGGACTTCGGCTACGGCGTCTACGACTCCGAGCCCGACGAGGACCGCGGCCTGCGCGACGACAGCACCCGCGACCCCGACGACTGGTCCTACGAGGACGAGACCCCCTCGCCCGACCCGACCCTGTCGCCGCCCACCGAGCCGGAGCCCACGGACACCCCGAGCGACGAGCCCACGGTCCCAGAGGAGCCGGAGAGCGGCCCGCCCACCGGCGACGACGGCTCCGGCCTGCCCACCACGGGACCGGGCGAGGGCCGCGACAACGCCGGCCGCCCCGCCAACGGCCGCTAGCCAGCCGTCCGCTGGCTAGCCGTCCGCGCGCCAGCCGTCCGCTGGCTAGCCGTCCGCGCGCAAGCCGTCCGCTGGCCAGCCGTCCGCGCGCCAGCCGTCCGCTGGCTAGCCGTCGGCGCGCCACCAGTCGTCGAGCGGCGTGACGGGCAGCGCCCGCTTGTGCCGGGTGGCGAGGTAGGCGGCCTCCACCTTCGCCGCCACCTCGGGCGTCACCTCGGCGCCTTCGAGGTAGTCGTCGATCTGGGCGTAGGTCAGGCCGAGCGCCACCTCGTCGGGCAGCGCGGGCCGCTCGTCCTCCAGGTCGGCGGTGGGCACCTTCTCCCAGACGCTCGGCGGCGCGCCCAGCTCCTGCAGCATGGCGGCGCCCTGGCGCTTGGTCAGGCCGGTCAGCGGCGTGAGGTCGGCGCCGCCGTCGCCGTACTTGGTGAAGAAGCCGGTCACGGCCTCGGCCGCGTGGTCGGTGCCCACGACGAGCATGCCGAGCTGCCCGGCCAGCGCGAACTGGATCACCATGCGCTCGCGCGCCTTGGTGTTGCCGCGCACGAAGTCGCGCAGCGTGTCCGCGCCGTCCAGCAGGTCCCGCACGCCGAGCGCGATCTGCGCCACGGTGGCATCCGCGCCCGGCTTGACGTTCACCGCGATCGAGTGGTCCGGCCTGATGAAGTCGAGGGCGATCTGGGCGTCGTGCTCGTCGGCCTGCACGCCGTACGGCAGGCGCATCGCTACGAACGTGGCCGCGTGGCCCCCGGCGCGCAGTTCCACGGCGGCGAGCTGGCACAACCGGCCGGTCAGCGTGCTGTCCTGGCCGCCGCTGACCCCGAGGACGAAGCCCTTGGCCGGGGTCGAGCGCAGGTAGTCCTTGAGGAAGTCGATCCGTCGCCGGATTTCGACTTTGGGGACAATGGCGGACTTGACCCCAAGTTCGGAGAGAATCTGCTCCCGTAGGTTAGCCATCCCGGTACTTTATGGCGAAAGCTCCGCCCGCAGGTCATCAGGGGTGGTCACCGGCAGCCGGCAGGCGAAGTTCCTGCACACGTAGGCCGCGGGCGCGCCGTCGACCTCCGTCCGGCCCGCCAGCAGCGGCACCTCCTCGCCCGGCCCGAGCGCGATCACCAGCCCCGGCGAGCCCGACAGCATGGCCTCCCGGTGCAGCGCCCGCGTCCGAGGGTCGCCCGGGTCGCCGACGACCGCCACCTCCACCGGCCCCGCCAGCGCGGCGGCGGCGACCGCCAGCCCCCAGCCGGCGAACCTGGCATGGCCCACCGCGAGCACGGAGACGGTCCCGAGCGCGTCGTAGGCCGCCTCGCGATGGCGTGCGGAGCCGGTCAGCGCCGCGTACGACAGCAGCGCCCCGGCCGCCGCGAACTGCCCGGAGGGCACCGCGTTGTCCGTCGGGTCCTGCGGGCGCTGGAACAGCCGCTCGGCGTCGTCGGCGGTGTCGTAGAACCCGCCCGAACCGTCGGCGAACCGCTCCAGCACGGTCTCCAGCAGCCTGCCCGCCAGCGTGAACCAGCGGGTCTCGCCGCCGGCCGAATAGAGGGCGAGCAGGCCCTCCGCCACGTCCGCGTAGTCCTCCAGCACCCCGGCGTTCGCGCCCGCCCCGCCGTCGCGGGAGGTGCGGGTCAGCCGGTCGCCGGTGACGTGCACCTCCTCCAGCAGTACGGCCGCCGCCCGCGCCGCCTCCAGCAGGTCGTCGCGCTCGAACACCATCCCGGTCTCGGCCAGCGCGGCGATGGCCAGGCCGTTCCAGGCGGCGACCACCTTGTCGTCGCGGCCGGGCCGTACCCTCAGCTCGCGGGCGGCGAGCAGTCGCTCGCGGACCCGCTCCCAGCGCGCGCCGTCGGCGGGGTCGTGGGGCAGTTGCAGCACCGACGTGCCGTGCTCGAACGTGCCGGTGACCTCGAACAGCTCCGTCGCCCACGCGCCGTCCTCGGCGCCGAGCACGTCGGCGAGCTGGGCGGGCGTCCAGACGTAGAACCTGCCCTCCTCGCCCTCGCTGTCGGCGTCGAGCGCGGAGGCGAAGCCGCCCTCGGCCGTGCGCATCTCGCGCAGCAGCCACTGCGCGGTCTCCAGCGCGATCCTGCGGGCCAGCGGCTCGCGCGAGACCCGCCACCAGTGGGTGTAGACGCGCAGCAGCAGGGCGTTGTCGTAGAGCATCTTCTCGAAGTGCGGCACGACCCAGCCGGCGTCCACGCTGTAGCGGGCGAAGCCGCCGCCGAGCTGGTCGTAGATGCCGCCCCTCGCCATCGCCTCCAGCGTGCGCTCCGACATCTCGCGCTCGCCCGCGCGCAGCAGGAACTCCAGCACCATCGACGGCGGGAACTTCGGCGCGTCCCCGAACCCGCCCCGCTCGTCGTCGAAGCCCGCGCGCAGGTTCAGCACGGCCCGCTCCAGCGTCCGCACCTCCGGCAGCGGCCCGTTGGGCAGCGACGTGTGGGAGTTGAGCGCCTGGACCACCTTCGACCCCTGGGCCAGGACCTGCTCGCGGTCGGCCGCCCACGTCTGGTGGACGCCGAGCAGCAGGCGGCGGAAGGTGTCGCGGGGGAAGTAGGTGCCGCAGTAGAAGGGATGGCCGTCGGGCGTGGCGAACACCGTCATCGGCCAGCCGCCCTGGTGGGTCATGGCCTGGGTCGCGCTCATGTACACCGCGTCGACGTCGGGCCGCTCCTCGCGGTCCACCTTGACGCAGACGAAGTGCTCGTTCATCAGCCGGGCGGTGGCTTCGTCCTCGAAGCTCTCATGCGCCATCACATGGCATCAGTGGCGGTCAAGAAGCGGGTAACCAATGGCAGGATGAGTAACCCACACTGATCAGTAGGGGTACGTCCCGCCGTCTCGCTTCTTGCATCGCCTCCTCTCCCCAAGGCCACCAGTCCACGGGATTGGCGGCGTGCTGGAGGAGGTAGGGAGAGGTCTCACTACCCAGCCGGTTCATGTGACCATCCTGTCAGAACCGACCAACCAGGTCACCGGGACGAAGCATGCGGTTCAGGACGGGCCGCCGCCGTGGGGCGTAGGTTACGGAGCGTGGATCTGGATTTCGTCAGCAGGCACGCCGGCCGCCCCGCCGCCGCCCTCACCCGCAGGGACGTGGCCCGCGCGCTGCTCGCCGTACCGTCGGGAGTGGCGCTCGTGGCCATGCCCGACCTGCGCCGCGCCCTCGTGGGCGCGGCCAACCCGCTCTCCCTGCCCTTCTGGGAGTCCGCCAAGGCGATGCTCAGCTCGATCGAGTCGGGCGCGGCCACCGTCGGTGAGGTGCAGCGGTGGCTGGAGGCCACGGGCAGCGAGCCGATCCTGCTCACGCCCGGCTACTTCGTCTGGCCGGAGGAGGACGAGCGCGGCCCGGTCGCGGCGGAGATGTACGACCTGATGGTCGCCTTCCTCGAAGAGCGGATCGCGGCGGGGGAGATCGACCCCGACGCGCTGGCCCGCGACGAGCCGGCCGCCCGCCGCGCCTACGAGGACCTTCAGGAGCTGTGGCTCAACTCGCCGCTGCCCGACGGGCGGGTGCCCGCGCACGCGGTCAGTGACGAGCAGGACGAGGAACTGTTCGCCGCCTGGGACGAGGAGGAGGCGTTCGCGCTGTCGGAGCTGCGCAGGATCGTGGCGCAGTTGCCCGAGCGGCCCGAACTGCCCGAGACCGACCTGGAGCGGGCGGCGCAGCGGCTGCGGGAGATCCTCGGCCTGCCCGGCTATCCGGGCAACGTGCTGCGCGCCTGCGCGGGGCTGGACGAGCGGCCGCTGCCCGACGACGACGCGGAGCTGTGGACCGCGGTCGCGGCCGGCATCGCCGGGCCGATCTCCGACCTGGCCGACGTCGAGGACCCCGAGGAGTTCGGCGACCTCGACGCGGAGCTGGGCCACGAGGACACGGTGCTGGCCAACCTCTGCGCGATCCAGCACGCCGACTGGCTGGCCGCCGTCGCCGCCCTGGCCAGGCTCGGGCCCGGCGTGCTCGCCTCGCCCGAGCGGATCGCCAGGCTCATCGCCGAGTCCGAGGACATCGACGTCGAGGGGCCCGAGGGCGACGAGGAGGACCTCGCCACCACCGAGGGGCTGTTCCTGCCGGTGGTGTTCCTGTGGGGCTACCTCGGCATCGTGGACCAGGACGAGGTGCTCACGCCTCTCGGCTGGTGGGGCCTGCCGAAGGCGCTGGAGCGCGCCTGGTCACCCGCCGAGTAGGTCCTGGTACTCCGGATGCCGCTCGATGTAGCGCTTCACGTACGGGCACACCGGCGAGACCTTCAGCCCGGTGTCGCGGCTGGCGTCGAGCGCGTGCTTGACCAGCTTGCCCGCCAGGCCCTGGCCCTCGAACTCCGGCTGCACCTCGGTGTGGGTGAAGACGATCTTCGTGGGCAGCAGCTTGTAGTCGGCGAACCCGGCCACCCTGCCGTCCACGAGGATCTCGAAGCGGCTCTCGGTCGAGTTGTCGACTATCTCGATCGGCATCTACTCGGCTTTCTTCTCGTCGGGCACGTCACCGTCGCGCGGCACCGTGATCCTGCCCATCTGCTTGTTCATGGACTTGATCAGAAGGTAGAGGGCCGCGCCGATGGCCGCCACGACGAGGAAGCCGAGCAGGCCGGGGCTGACTTCGCCAGCTGCCAGAACTGTCACCCTTCCAGTCTGCCATCAGGGTGTGGTGGTCGGACCGGCGCCCGCCGCCGTTCAGTGGCAGGCGGGAGTGGGGTCGTCGGCGTGGATGCCGGCGAACAGGTCGTCCTCCGGCAGATCGGTGTCGACCAGCGAGCGGGCCAGGTGGTAGTCCTCGGTCGGCCAGATCTCCTGCTGCAGCTCGCGCGGGCAGCTGAAGAACCAGCCGTCCGGGTCGATCTGCGTGGCGTGGGCGATCAGGGCCTGGTCGCGGACGTCGAAGTACTCGGCGCACGGCACCCGGGTGGTCACCGGCCACTTGGCGGGCCGGTCCTCCCAGCGGGCGATCCAGTCGGCGTACGGCGAGCCGATGCCGCGCTCGGTCATCGCCTCGTGCAGCGCCTCGAAGCGTTCCTTGGTGAAGCCCATCTGGTAGTAGAGCTTCAGCGGCTGCCACGGGTCGCCGGTGCCCGGGTAGCGGTCGGGGTCGCCGGCCGCCTCGAAGGCCTCCACGGAGACCCGGTTGGTCATGATGTGGTCGGGGTGCGGGTAGCCGCCGTCGTCGTCATAGGTGATGATCACGTGGGGGCGGAACTCGCGCACCGCGGCGACCAGGGGCTCGGACGCCTTCTCCAGCGGCTGAAGGGCGAAGCAGCCGTCGGGCAGCTCCTCCTCCTCGCTCTCCGGCAGCCCCGAGTCGATGAAACCGAGGAAACGCTGCTGGACGCCCAGGATCTCGCGGGCGCGGTCCATCTCCGCCCTGCGGATCTCGGCGATGTTGGCGACCACCTCGGGACGGTCCATCTTCGGGTTGAGCACGGAGCCGCGCTCGCCGCCCGTGAGGGTACAGACCAGGACCTCGACGCCTTCGCGCACGTAGCGCGCCATCGTGGCGGCGCCCTTGCTCGACTCGTCATCCGGATGGGCGTGGACGGCCATCAGCCTCAGCGGTGCACTCACGGGCTCGATGTCTCCTCAGTTGGACCGATCAGGTGCCCAGAGAGGTTAGTTTCTGCTGGGCGGTCGCGAGGGCGGGGCCCCCGCGGGCGACAATTGTCTCGGATAACGCTTAGGGAGTGCAGGGAGATTCCGCCATGGCCACCAGAGATGTCGAGAACGGGCCCGTTCTCGGCACACCCGACGACTTCCCCGATCCGCAGAGGCGCGGGGGCCGCATGGTTGTGCACCTGGTGATCGGCGTGCTGGTCGCCATCGTCGCAGGTGGATGGGGCTATGTGATGTGGTCGATGACCGGCAGCGCCACCGGCGCCAAGCCTCAGGTCATCACCTTCTCCGTCGAGCGCCCGGACCAGGCCGAGATCACCTTCACGGTGAGCAAGCCGGCCGACCGGATGGCCGTGTGCCGCCTGCGGGCCACCGACGTCAACCACGGAGAAGTAGGCAGCAAGGAAGTAAGAATTCCCCCAGGTGAGGGTAGTAAGCAGCTCAAGGAGCGGCTGGACACCACTGCCCAAGCCACTTCCGTCCACATCCAGTACTGCAATCTCGTATAGTGAGACATTTGGGGAAGCGTTCGAGCAGGTAAGTTGTTAGCCTTTCGCAATTCGTAACCCCAAGTGAACTCAGGGCCCCCTAAGTAAGCAAGGAGATCCCGTGGCCGACTCTCGCGATGAGAACGTCACCTGGCTGACGCAGGAGGCGTACGACCGCCTGAAGGAGGAGTACGACTACCTCTCGGGCCCGGGTCGCGTCGACATCGCCAAGAAGATCGAGGCCGCTCGTGAAGAGGGCGACCTGCGGGAGAACGGCGGCTACCACGCCGCGAAGGACGAGCAGGGCAAGATAGAGGCCCGGATCTTCCACCTGCGGCAGCTTCTCGACAACGTCAGGGTGGGCGAGGCGCCCAAGACCGAGGGCGTGGTGGGCCCCGGCATGACGGTGACGATCCGCTTCGAGGGCGACGACGACGAGGTGACCTTCCTGCTGGCCTCCCGCGAGGAGACCGGCGCCCCCATCGACGTCTACTCGCCCAAGTCCCCGCTGGGCGCCGCGATCAACGGCAAGAAGATCGGTGAGCGGGCCACGTACTCGCTGCCCAACGGCCGTCAGAACACGGTCGAGATCCTCGAGGCCGTGCCGTACATCGGCAATTGACGACCCAGAACGACAACCTCCGCCGGGCCGTGGGCCCGGCGGACCCCGGGCATGCCTCGGGAATCCGGCAGGACCTGGCGTTCCTGGTGACCTCGCGCAAGCGCCGCGACTTAGGCCGGCTGATCCCCTTCATCGTGGTGACGCTGGTCGCGGTGCTCACCGCCGACGTGCTGCTGCTGGGCGAGCTGCAGAGCACGCCGGAGCCCGAGGTGAAGACCGCCGAGTCGGTACGCCGCCGGCCGGCCCCGCCGCCCAAGGAGAACCTGGTGGCCCAGACCAGCCCCCAGGATCCGGGCGTGAAGCCGCTGGGCCGCCTGCACAAGCCGAACCTGTTCGTGGTCACGAAGAAGCCGTTCACGAACCCGCTGCTGGGCAAGGTGGCCAAGGTACGCGGCATCAGGGCGCTGGAACTGGCCGACGCGGCCTCCGTGATGATCGACGGCAAGCGGGTGCAGACGCTCGGCGTCGACCCCTCCACCTTCCGCGCCTACACCCCCAAGGTCACCGCCGCCTCCGACGGCCTGTGGACCAACGTGGCCCGCGGTGACGTGGCCGTCTCCTTCGTGCTCGGCAACGACGGCGGCCTGACCCTCCACCGGCAGGTGAGCGGTCCCGGCGGGCCGCTGCGGGTGGGCGCCTACGCGACGACCGGCTTCGGCGCGGTGGACGCGGTGGTCTCCAAGCAGACCGCGCGGACGCTGGGCCTGCCCCAGGACAACGCGCTCATCGTCAGCGCCCCCAAGGCCAACTCGGCGAACCTGCGCGACAAGCTGCTGGACATCCTGCCCAAGGGCACCCAGATCGCTGAGATCAACCCGGTTGGCCCACCGCCTGTCCAGAACGTGACCTACCAGGGCAACTCCTTCATGTCGGGCGAGCAGATCACCGTCGCGCTGAAGGCTGCGCTGTCGAAGCTGGGCCGGCCGTACGTGTGGGGGGCCGAGGGGCCGGAGACCTTCGACTGCTCGGGGCTGGTCCAGTGGGCCTACGCCCAGGCGGGCATCAGGGTGCCGCGGGTGACGCACCAGCAGTGGGTGGCGGGGCCCCAGATCCCGTACGCGCAGGCGCAGCCCGGCGACCTCATCTTCTGGCGGCACGACCCGACCAACCCGGGATACATCTCCCACGTGGCCATCTACCTGGGCAACGGCAAGATGCTCCAGGCGCCGCGTACCGGTGACGTGGTGAAGATCTCGCCGGTGGGCATGCGCAACTTCGCGGGCGTGGTCCGCATCGCGCCCTCGGTCGCTGCCCGCGTCCGCTAGGGCGTTCTTCTTTCCCGTTTTTCGGTCTGAGCAGGACCCTTGGCTACAGCCTGCAAGTGTGTAATGTTGATTACATGGAAAGCGAGATTCGCGGCTGGTTCACCGGCCGCATGCCGGAGGGCTGGTTCTCCGGACCGCCGGAGATCGTGCTGGACCGCGAGGAGATCGCCGTCCTCGGCACGCTGCCCGACCCGCCGGCCGAAGGCGGCGAGGCCGAGCGGGCCGCGCTCGTCGACGGCCTGATCAGGCGCTTTCGCGAGGAGACGCGCGAGCGGCGGATCGAGATCGCCAGGGAGGCCGAGCGCAGGTTCCGCCAGAAGGTGTCCTGGGGCGTGGTCTGCGGCGGCGAGACCGTGATGTTCACCACTCTGTCGGTCCCGGTGATGACCCGGCTCCGCCAGTCCGAGCGGCAGGTGCTCGACACGCTCGTGGCGGCCGGCGTGGCCCGCAGCCGCAGCGACGCGCTGGCGTGGTGCGTGCGGCTGGTCGGCAAGCACACCGACACGTGGCTCGCCGATCTGCGCGACGCGCTGCAACACGTCGACCGCGTCCGCTCCTCCGGGCCTGACGTCAATTCCTAGTACTGCGCAGCGGAAACGCTCCGGCGAAAGGACTAAACCTCTGCCGCTATTGGTTTAGACCATTCACATTGGACTGAACCACTGAATCGGGAGTTTTCTTTAGAACGCGTTCGTGTGGGTAGGCTTCCCCAATCACCAGGGCCTCTGCCTGCGACAACAGGTCTATGCCAATTGGCGAAAACCGGTCGTCGTCGTTAATGATGTTTTGGCCCTGAGAAGTGGAGGAGTCGCTGCCGTGTCCGTTTCTGTAGAAGTACCCGCCCCGACGAGCAATGCCGAATTGGTCGCCTGGGTGAACGAGATCGCCGCCCTGACCCAGCCTGATCGGATCGAGTGGTGCGACGGTTCCGAGGAGGAGTGGACGCGCCTGACCAACCTCCTCGTCGAGCAGGGCACGTTCACGCGTCTGGCCAAGCGCCCCAACAGCTTCTACGCCAAGTCCGACCCCAGCGACGTCGCCCGCGTCGAGGACCGCACCTACATCTGCTCCGAGCGCGAGCAGGACGCCGGCCCCACCAACAACTGGATCGCGCCCGACGAGATGCGCGCCACCTTCGGCGAGCTGTTCAAGGGCTCGATGCGCGGCAGGACCATGTACGTGGTCCCCTTCTGCATGGGCCCGCTCGGCGGTGAGATCTCTCAGCTCGGCGTCGAGATCACCGACTCGCCCTACGTCGCCGTCTCCATGCGGATCATGACGAGGATGGGCGAACGAGCTCTGCGCCTGATCGAGGAGCGCGGAGCGGCGCGAAAGGCCGGAGAGAGCGAGGAACGAGCCAACGGAGGCCGCAGCAAGCGCGACCATGAGCACAGTGAGTTCGTCAGGGCCGTCCACAGCGTCGGCGCGCCGCTGGAGCCCGGCCAGGACGACGTGCCGTGGCCGTGTAGCAGCACCAAGTACATCAGCCACTTCCCCGAGACCCGCGAGATCTGGTCCTACGGCTCCGGCTACGGCGGCAACGCCCTGCTGGGCAAGAAGTGCTACGCGCTGCGCATCGCCAGCGTCATGGCCCGCGACGAGGGCTGGCTGGCCGAGCACATGCTCATCCTCAAGCTCACCCCGCCCAGCGGCGAGACCCGCTACATCGCCGCCGCCTTCCCGAGCGCCTGCGGCAAGACCAACCTCGCCATGCTCCAGCCGACGATCCCCGGCTGGAAGGTCGAGACGGTCGGCGACGACATCGCCTGGATGCGCTTCGGCGCCGACGGCCGCCTCTACGCGATCAACCCCGAGGCCGGCTTCTTCGGCGTGGCGCCCGGCACCGGCGAGGTCACCAACGCCAACGCCATCAGGACCCTCTGGGGCAACAGCATCTTCACCAACGTCGCGCTCACCGACGACGGCGACGTGTGGTGGGAGGGCCTGACCGACATCCCGCCCGCGCACCTGACCGACTGGAAGGGGCGCGACTGGACCCCCGACAGCCCCGAGCCGGCGGCCCACCCCAACGCCCGCTTCACCACCCCTGCCTCCCAGGCGCCCACGATCGCGCCGGAATGGCAGGACCCCAAGGGCGTGCCCATCTCGGCGATCCTGTTCGGCGGCCGCCGCGCCACCGCGGTGCCGCTGGTCACCGAGTCGCTGAGCTGGCAGCACGGCGTCTTTCTCGGAGCCAACGTCGCCTCCGAGAAGACCGCCGCCGCCGAGGGCAAGGTGGGCGAGCTGCGTCACGACCCGTTCGCGATGCTCCCGTTCTGCGGCTACAACATGGGCGACTACTTCGGCCACTGGCTGGAGATCGGCCGCAGGGAAGGCGCCAGGCTGCCGCGCATCTACTACGTCAACTGGTTCCGCAAGAACGCCGACGGCAAGTTCATCTGGCCGGGCTTCGGTGAGAACAGCCGCGTGCTGAAGTGGATCGTGGACCGGCTCAACGGCGAGGCGCAGGCCGTACCGTCGGCGATCGGACTGCTGCCGAAGGAGCTCGACACCGAGGGCCTGGAGATCGCGGAGGAGGACCTCCAGACCCTGCTCAGCGTCGACAAGGACATCTGGCGCGAGGAGGCCGAGCAGATCCCGCCGCACTTCGCGAAGTTCGGCGCGCAACTGCCCAAGGAGCTGTGGGAGGAGTACGACGCCCTGCTCGACCGGCTTTCGTAGGGTCACTTCCCGACCAGGAGCGCGTCCGGCGCCGGCTGTCCACGTGACGGCCGGCGCCGCTCGTTCGTTTCGCCCGGCGGATCGGGAAACTTTCCTCGCGGCGCGTGCGTCTATCGGGTACGAGCCAGAGGAGGCCGCGCATGGACCTGATCCTGTTGATCGTTTCCGTCTTCCTCGCGGTGGCGGCCGGCGCCACCGTCTCCGCGCTCAAGCGCGAACATCTCCGCGTCCGCTCCACCGCCGTGAACGGCAACGTGCGCGCCCTCGGCCACTACGAGCTCGCCTACCTCGCGGGCGGGCCGCGCCGGGTCGTCAACGCCGCCGTCGGCCTGCTGGCCAAGTCCGGCGACCTGCGCGTCTCGCGCGGCGGCTCGCTGCACGCGGTCTCCACGATCGCCGGCGACCCGATCGAGGAGGCGGTGCTGGCCGCCGTCGCCGCCCGGCCGGGCGGGGTCTCGGTCGCGGTCGTCAGGCACGAGGTGGGCAACGGGCCGGCCATGGACTCGCTCAAGCACCACCTGTCGGCGCTCGGGCTGGTGGTGCCGGACAGCGAGCTGGCTTCGGTGCGGGCGTACGTGAAGAGGCTGACCGCGCTGGAGGTCGGCGCGCTGCTCGTCTCGATCGGGCTGGCGATCTACCTGGTGTTCGGCGGGGGCGGGCTGCTCGGGGTGGTCGCGCTGGCGGTCACGGCCGGTACGTGGATCGGCGGCATCGTCGTGCGCAGGCGCCACCGCAGGCTGCTCGGCAACGACATCACGCACGCCGGTCGCGAGCAGGTCGAGTACGCCGAGCGCCAGCACATGCCCGGCGCCTACCTCGCCACCGGCGCCGCGGCCGGGGCGGTGGCCATGCCGGTCGCGCTCTACGGTCTCGGCGAGCTGGGGGACCCGGAGCTGGAGGCCGAGCTGGCGGCGCAGCGTCAAGGGGCGGGCGGCGCCGGCGGCGGGTCCTGCGCGGCCGGTAGCTGCGGCGGCGGGAGCAACGACTTCGGCGGCGGCGACTTCGGCGGCGGCTCCGGCGGCGGCTCGGACGGCGGCGGCGGGTCGAGCTGCGGAGGAGGCGGCGGCTGCGGCGGAGGCTGTGGCGGCGGCGGCTGAGGCCCGGGTGTGTGGTCTTCGCGGTGGGTGAGAGGGGGCGGTGGTGGCGGACTTCGAGCTGGGTGTGGGGATCGGCTGGCGTTCCGAGATCGACCTGACCGTCGAGCGGATGGCGGGGGTGGACTTCGTCGAGGTGATCGCGGAGAACATCAAGCCCGCCGCCGGGCTGCCCGAGTCGCTGCGGGTGCTGCGCGGGCGCGGCCTGCCGGTGGTGCCGCACGGTGTCGGGCTGGGCGTCGGCGGCGCCCGTCCACCCGATCCCGAACGGCTGGCGCACCTGGCCGCGTGCGCCCAGGCGTTGGACTCGCCGCTGGTCAGCGAGCATCTGGCGTTCGTGCGGGCAGGCGGGGTGGAGGCGGGGCACCTGCTGCCGGTGCCGCGTACACGGGAGGCGCTCGGCGTCATCGCCGACAACGTCCGCCGCGCCCAGGACGCGCTGCCGGTGCCGCTGGCGCTGGAGAACGTGGCGGCGATCTTCGGCTGGCCGGACGACGAGATGACCGACGGCGAGTTCCTGGCCGAACTGGTCGAGCGGACCGGCGTGTACCTGCTGATCGACGTGGCCAACCTCTACACCAACCAGGTCAACCTCGGACTGTCCGCGGTGGCGGCCCTCGACGCGCTGCCGCTGTCCCACCTGGCCTACGTACATGTCGCCGGGGGCCACGAGCACGGGGGCATCTGGCACGACACGCACACCGCCGCCGTGCCCCAGGAGGTCCTCGACATCCTGACCGAGCTGTGCGCGCGCACGACGCCGCCGGGGGTGCTGCTGGAGTGGGACGACGACTACCCCAGCGACGCCGCCCTGGCGGGCGAACTGGACCGCGTCAGAACCGCGATGTCGCAGGGAACCGCCCACCATGCCCCCTGACCCCCTCCCCGGTACGGCCGGCACCCCCGACCACCCCCTTGGCCCGGACGCCGTGAGATCCCGTCTGCGGGGGACGGGCGCCTCGGTCGCGCAGGAGGGCGTCGGCGGGGATGGGGGCGGGTGGGTGAGGGCGGAGGACCGGCGGCGGCTGGAGGAGGCTCAGGAGCGGGTCGTGGCGGCGCTGGTGGCGGGAGCGCCGGTGCCCGAGGGGTTCGATGCCGATCGGTTCAGGGTGCAGGCCGCGAGCCTGGTGGCCAAGCGGCGCAGTGTGGTGGCCAGGCTGCGTCCTGACGCCGCCCGCGCGGCGGGTGCGGATCTGCGGGCCGAGTTCGCCGCCTACACCGCCGCCCGCGCCACCCCGCCGAAGGGCTACCGGGAGGACGCCGACGCGTTCGCCACCTGGCTGGAGGAGCGGGGCAGGCTGCCGAAGGGGTCCGGGCGGTTGGAGGAGCGGGGGAGGCTGCGCAAGGGGTCCGGGCGGTTGGAGGAGCGGGGGAGGCTGCCCAAGGGGTCCAGGTGGGTGGAGGAACGGGGCGCGCTGGCCATGTGGTTCAGGGGGTGGCAGGACCTCTTGCCGTGGCGGCGCGAGACATCCTAGGTTTGCGAGGTGATAGTCGACGCGCACCAGCACTTCTGGAACCTTGAGACCGGCGACTACCCGTGGCTCACCCCGGAGGCGGGCGTCCTGTACCGCAGCTACGCGCCCGAGCACCTTGCCCCCGAGCTGGCCGTCACCGGGGTCCAGGCGACGGTGCTGGTCCAGGCGGCCGACAGCGTCGCGGAGACCGAGTCGATGCTGGCCCTGGCCGACGCGCACGACTTCATCGCCGGCGTCGTCGGCTGGATCCCGCTCACCGACGCCGACGAGGCCGCGAAGGCCCTGGAGCGCTACGGCAGTCATCCGAAGTTTGTCGGCGTCCGCCACCTGATCCACGAGGAGCCCGACCCGGACTGGCTGGTCAGGGAGTCCGTGCTGGAGTCGCTGGGCGTGCTGGCCGACAGCGGGCTCGCCTTCGACGTGGTCTCGCTGCTGCCGCGCCACCTGGAGCACGTGGCCGCGCTGGCCGCCAGGCACCCCACCCTCAAGATCGTCGTCGACCACCTGTCGAAGCCGCGGATCAAGTACGGCGCCTGGCAGCCGTGGGCGGAGCAGATGGTGGCGGCGGCGGCCTTCCCCAACGTGTTCGCCAAGGTCTCCGGTCTGGTCACCGAGGCCGACCACGCCGAATGGACGGTCGAGGACCTGCGGCCGTACGTGGCGCACGCGGTCGAGGCGTTCGGGTACGAGCGGCTGATGTTCGGCAGCGACTGGCCGGTGGCGCTGCTGGCCGCCGACTACCGGACCGTGTTCGAGACGGCTCTCGCCCTGGTGGGGGAGGACGGGAGAGATCAGGTGTTCGGTGGCACTGCTGGGCGTTTTTACGGGTTTAGCTGAGTTTCGGGGGGAAACTCTCTAGGCGTGGGGGGACTACGTTGTGTTGATGGGTCTTACCTGACCGTGACGCCTGTGGCCTGTCGTGACAGTGTGGGCCGGCCGTACGAGGTCACCCTGGAGCTTTGGCGGGACGGCACGCCGTACGGGATGGTGGGGGAGCGGTGCGGCTGGCTGCTCACGCGGCTGGCGCGCGGGGTGGCCGAGGCGCGCCAGGGGCGCGGCGAGGCCGGGCTCTGGCCGGATCCCGACGACAGGTTTCCCGAGGACGAGCCGGACAGCGAGCTGTTCTCCTTCCGGTACCGCACGCGGTCGGGCGCCATGGGCGGCGGCGAGCTGCGCTGCCAGCTCCGCACGATCCCGGTCTGGATGCCGGGCCAGGACCATCGCGGCGAGTGGCGGCTGACGCGCAGGGCCTACGTCGAGGCGTGGGGTCCCGGCGGCGTGGGCATGCGGGCGGTGCTGACGTCCGCGGAACTCGCGGTGTTCGTGGGGGCGCTGGTCACGGAGGCGGAGGGGTGCCTGGGCGGGCGGGATCTCGCGAGGAATCCCGTTGAGGGGGCGGGCAACGCCTAAACGCGGTGATAATTGCCTCTTACAGGCACAGCACCGCTGGGAGGGCTCCGTGGGCCTGCGCGACCTGGTCTACCGGGTGTACGAACACCGGCTGGAGGCCAAGCTCAAGCTGTCGAAGGGCAATGGCCCCCGGCACGTAGGCGTGATCATCGACGGCAACCGTCGCTGGGCCCGTTCGATGGGCCTGGAGGACGTCAGCAGAGGGCACCGCAAGGGCGCCGACAAGATCTCCGAGCTGCTCACCTGGTGCAGCGAGGCAGGGGTGGAGGTCGTGACCGTCTGGATGCTGTCCAGCGACAACCTCAACCGCCCCAAGGACGAGCTGGAGCTGCTCCTGCGCATCATCGAGGACGTGGTACAGGAGCTGGTCGAGGAGGGCTGGCGGATCAGCCCGGTCGGTGCGCTCGATCTGTTGCCGGATAGGACGGCAAATGTCCTGAAAAACGCAAAGGAAGTCACATCACACCGTCCAGGGTTGATTGTGAACGTTGCGGTTGGGTATGGAGGAAGACGTGAGATTGCCGATGCGGTGCGCTCACTCCTCCAGGAGCAAGCAAGCAAGGGAGCCAGCATCGAGGACCTCGTCGAGGTTCTCGATGTCGAGCACATCGCCGAGCATCTCTACACTCGCGGCCAGCCCGACCCGGACCTTCTCATCCGGACCTCGGGAGAGCAGCGGCTTTCCGGGTTCATGCTCTGGCAGAGCGCTCATTCCGAGTTCTACTTCTGCGAGGCCTACTGGCCCGACTTCCGCAGGGTCGACTTCCTGCGGGCGCTGCGCGACTACGCCGCGAGACACCGGCGTTACGGTTCCTGATCCCGCATGGGGGTATCTGGTACGTAACGTTGAAAGTGACCGGCCGAAGGCCGATCACTTCGGAGGGGGCCCGCCTTTGCTGCGCTATTCGCTGAGGGGGGCCGGACCCCGGCGCCCGTCGGCGGGTGCGGGTCCGGTCCGATTCCCACCTCGTCTGCAGGGCGCCCGTCCCCATGGGCGCCCGGGGGAGAACGTGTGGCAGTGTCCTCGAGCAACCCTTCGACCAACCCCGGCAAGCGCACCTACGTGCTGGACACGTCGGTCCTTCTAGCCGACCCGGCGGCGATGACCAGATTCGCCGAGCATGAGGTCGTCCTCCCGATCGTCGTGATCACGGAGCTGGAGGGGAAGCGGAACCATCCTGAACTCGGCTACTTCGCTCGCAAAGCGTTGCGCTACCTCGACGACCTGCGCGTGCAGTACGGCAGGCTGGACGAGCCCATGCCGACCGGGGACGGCACCATAAGGGTTGAACTCAACCACAGCGACCCGTCCATCCTGCCCGTGGGCTTCCGCCTGGGCGACAACGACACCCGCATCCTCACCGTGGCCCGTTCGCTGGCCGCCGAGGGACGCGACGTCGTGCTGGTCTCCAAGGACCTGCCCCTGCGGGTGAAGGCGGCCTCGATCGGCCTGTCGGCGGAGGAGTACCGCGCCGAACTGGTCGTGGAGTCGGGCTGGACGGGGATGGCCGAGATCCAGGTGACCACCGAGGACGTGGAGTCGCTCTTCGAGCACGGCGCCGCGGACGTGGAGGAGGCCAGGGACCTGCCCGCGCACACCGGGTTGCGACTGCTGTCGAGCAAGGGCTCGGCGCTGGGCAGGGTGCTGCCCGACAAGTCGGTGAAGCTGGTGCGGGGCGACCGCGAGGTGTTCGGGCTGCACGGCCGCTCGGCCGAGCAGCGCATCGCGCTGGAGCTCCTGATGGACCCCGAGATCGGCATCGTGTCGCTGGGCGGCAGGGCGGGCACGGGCAAGTCGGCCCTGGCGCTCTGCGCGGGCCTGGAGGCCGTCCTGGAGCGCCGCCAGCACCGCAAGGTCGTGGTCTTCCGCCCGCTGTACGCCGTCGGCGGCCAGGAGCTCGGCTACCTTCCCGGCACCGAGGGCGAGAAGATGGGCCCCTGGGCCCAGGCCGTCTACGACACCCTGGGCGCGGTGACCACGCCCGAGGTGATCGAGGAGGTCATCGACCGCGGGATGCTGGAGGTGCTGCCGCTCACCCACATCAGGGGCCGGTCGCTGCACGACGCGTTCGTGATCGTGGACGAGGCGCAGTCGCTGGAGCGCGGGGTGCTGCTGACGGTGCTGAGCCGCATCGGCGCCAACTCCCGCGTGGTGCTCACCCACGACATCGCCCAGCGCGACAACCTGCGGGTGGGCCGCCACGACGGCGTCGTGGCCGTGGTGGAGAAGCTCAAGGGGCATCCGCTGTTCGCCCACGTGACGCTGACCAGGTCCGAGCGCTCGCCGATCGCGGCGCTGGTGACGGAGATGCTGGAGGACATCAACCTTTAGCCGCCTCCAGTTCCCCGCAGATGTGCTGCCCCTCGTCCTGGGGCGCCCTGCTGGGGAACTGGCGGATGATCTTCACCTTCACGAAGGTCGTCTCCTGCTGGGCGGTGCAGACGATCTGCGCCTTGCCCAGCGGGGGCAGCGTCCCGGTGCCCTTGATGTACACGGTCAGCGTGGACGTCCTGGGCAGCCGGGTCTCGTCGCGGGTCACCGGGCTGAGCGAGTCCTGGATGCCCTCGTAGGTGAAGCCGCGCAGCGCGGTGTGCAGGCCGTTCAGTTGCCGCTCGTTGGCCTGGAACAGCGCGGTGAGCAGGCTGTCCACGGTGTCGTTCTCGACGTCGGCGGGCTCCCTGGTCAGCCGGAAGCGCGCGCGTCTGCTGTCCTGCCGCGCCTCGGTCGGCTTGAGCAGGTAGATGGTCTTGGACGGCGGCGGGATCTTGACCGTGGGCGGTCCCGCCACGTCCACGACGTTCGTGGGCGTGATCCCGCAGCCCGCCGCCGCGAGCAGGAGCCCGGCCGCCAGCGCCCGCCCGCCCTTCACCGGCTCGGCAGCCAGACCGTGAACAGGGTGCCCGGCCCCTGCCTGCGCACCGAGATGGTGCCGCTGTGCAGGTGCACGTTGGCCCTGGTGATGGCCAGGCCCAGCCCGCTGCCGTGGCTGCGCGAGCGTCCCGCTCCCGCCTTGAAGAACCGGTCGAAGACGTACGGCAGCGCCTCCTCGGGAATCCCGGCGCCATGGTCGCGCACCTTCATCTCCAGCCCGTTCTCCGTGCCCCTGGCCGACACCTGGACCGGCGGGCCGCCGTGTTTGATCGCGTTGCCCACCAGGTTGGCGACGATCACGTCGAAGCGGCGGGGGTCCAGGGTGGCCGCCAGTCCCTTGGCCACGGTCACCTCCACGGTCTCGTTCCAGCCGCGCGTCTCCAGGCTGTCATGGATCGCGTCGTGGACGTTGACGGATTCCACGTTGAGCGTGGCCGTACCGGCGTCGAAGCGGCTGACCTCGATGAGGTGCTCGACGAGGTGGCGCAGCCGGTCGATCTCCGAGAGCACGAGCCTGACGGCCTCGGCGGGCGCGGCGGGCAGCCGCTCGGCCTCCTCCATGAGCATGTCGGCGACGGCGGTCATCGCGGTCAGCGGCGTGCGCAGCTCGTGGGAGACGTCGGCGACGAAGCGGCGCGACAGCGCCTCCAGCGCGCGCAGCTCGGAGACGCTGAGCTCCAGCGCGGCGGCGGCGTCGTTGAACCGCGCGGTCAGCGCGGCGAGCTCGTCCTGGCCGTGGACGGGCAGCCGGGTGTCGAGCCGGCCCTCGCCGAGCGCCTGGGCGGCGGCGCTGAGACGGCGCACGGGCAGCAGCACGCTCCTGGCGGAGACCAGCGCGACGCCGAGCGCGATCAGCACGATGACCGCGCCGCCCTGCACGAGCGAGCCCTTGAGCGTGGTGAGCTGGTTCTCCTCCTCGCGCATGGAGAAGAAGACGAACGCGCGCAGGCCGCTGGCCTCGGGGATGGGCCCGTCCTTGCGGTAGACCTCGGCGCCGACGATCAGCACGATCCCGCCGCGGATCACCTGGCGCTGCTTGACCACGCCGCCGCGCGCCCTGCCCTGCAGCTCGTGCGGGACGTTGGCCATCGACAGCGGGCCCTCCGAGTAGCTGAGGTGGCCGTACTCCAGCGCGACGCTGCGGCCGGGGCCGTTGAGGGCGTCGGCCAGTTGCTGCAGGTCGCGGTAGTCGGGCGCGGCCTCGCCCTGGCGCAGGGTGCCGACGGGGAAGGTGATCTGGCGCAGCTCCCTGGTGACCAGGTCCACGGCGCCGTCCTCGGCCCGGCCGATGAGCGCGGCCTTGGCCAGCTCGTAGCCGATCGTGGCGACCATGACCGAGGCGGCCACGGCGACGAGGGTGAAGGTGATGATCAGGCGGGCGCGCAGGCCGGTGGGCGCCCGCATCACGGCGGGCTGAACCGGTAGCCGAAGCCGCGGACGGTGTGGATGAACACCGGCTCGGCCGGACGCGGCTCGATCTTCGCCCGCACCCGCTGGACGCACGCGTCGACCAGGCGGGAGTCGGCGACGTGGGTGTGGTCCCAGACGACGCGCAGCAGGTAGCGCCGGTTGAGCACCTGGCCGGGGTGGCGCACGAGCTCCAGCAGCAGCCGCAGCTCGGTGGGGGTCAGGTGGATCTCCTTGTTGGACAGCGTCACCTTGAGCGCGCCCCGGTCGATCATGAGCTCGCCGAAGGAGATGCGGTCGGAGGAGGCCGACTCGGCGCGGCGCAGGATGGCCCTGATCCGCGCGTCCAGCACCCGGGGCTCGACCGGCTTGACCACGTAGTCGTCGGCGCCGGCCTCCAGCCCGACCACCACGTCGAGGTCGTCGCCGCGGGCGGTGAGCAGGATGACCGGCAACTGGTCCAGGCGGCGGATGCGGCGGCACACCTCGACGCCGTCGATCCCCGGCAGCATCACGTCGAGGATGGCGATCTCCGGGCGGCGGGACCTGATGTGGTCGAGCGCCTCCTCGCCCGTGGCGTAGGACGTCACGGAGTGCCCCTGCCGCGTCAGCGCCAGCTCCAGAGCGGTGCGGACGGAGGGGTCGTCTTCGACGAGGAGGATGCCAGCCACGCGCACATTATTCTTCCACGTCGCGAATATCCGTGTTCTGTCATAAAAATGTGACATCCCCGGGAACCACGGGCGGAAGTCTGTAATGAGGGCTCTCCCTTCGGTGAGCGGGGCGCGAGGGGCGGGCCTTACACGTGTGACAAAAGTCACAGTCGTGAAAGAAAGACCTGTGTGGCCTGCTGGTCAGTCAATGGAACCCCAACCGGATGTCGCGTTTTGGTTGCGGACCACCCCCCGGGACAGGGCATTCTCATAGGTCGTGAGCCCTGGTCCGGAGTTGAAGGAGCGCGAAGCGCCGACCTCTCGCCGCAAGAAGAAGGCGATGAGCCCGAAGCGCGTGCTGATCTTCGGTCTGGCGGCCGTGGTGGTGGTCGGCGGCGGCGGTTTCACCGCCTACACCGCGATCCAGAACTCCAAGGCCGTCCACACCCCGATCTCCCCCGAGGAGTGGAGCAGGATCGCCATGGGCGACTTCTACTCCCCGGATCCCAAGGCCGACTCCTACAAGGCCGCGGCGGTCACGGCGTACCAGAAGGACAAGCTCAAGAAGGAACGCAAGGGCGTCGCGGGCCTCGACCCGGTCATCATCAAGAAGCGCGGCCCCGGCGGCGACGGGTTCCCGCCCGCCAACTTCCCGCCCGGCAGCAATCCCTCGCCCGGCAGCAACAAGGCCGTCGCCAAGGGGATGCTCGGCGAGTTCGGCTTCGGCGAGGACCAGTGGGGCTGCCTGGAGAAGCTCTGGCACAAGGAGAGCGGCTGGAACGAGCGGGCCATGAACCGCTACTCCGGCGCCTACGGCATCCCGCAGTCGCTGCCCGGCAGCAAGATGGCCAGCGCGGGCTCCGACTGGCAGACCAACGCCGCCACGCAGATCAAGTGGGGCCTGGGCTACATCAAGGGCCGCTACGGCACGCCTTGCGGCGCTTGGGGCCATTCCCAGGCCAAGGGCTGGTACTGACCCGCTATTCGATCGGCAAGCCGTCACGCCTGATCGGGTAGGACGGCGCACGCTGGCGGCATGGCTGTGAAGGTCAGCGTGATCGTCAGTGTCCATAATCCGGGTGGCGGCGCCGATCCGTGCATCCGATCCGTGCTGGAGCAGACGCTCCCACCCGAGGCGTATGAAGTGATCTTCGTGGACGACGGGTCCACGGACGGCATCGCCGAGCGGCTCGACACCGTGGCCGCGGTCCGCAGGAACGTGCGGGTCCTGCACCTGCCGCACACCGGCTCGCCGATGTGCGGGCGCAACATCGGGCTCGCCGCCGCCAAGGGCGAGTTCGTCTACCTCCTCGACCAGCGCGACCGCCTGGAGCGCACCGCGCTGGAGCACCTGTACGCGCGCGCCGTCGAGACCGACGCCGACGTGCTCGTCGGCCGCCTGGTCCGCGACTCCGGGCCGCCCATGAACGCCTTCGAGACCGGCACCGCCCGCGCCGACATCCTGCGTGACCGGCTGCTCAACCTGCTCACGCCGCACAAGCTCTTCCGCCGGGAGTTCCTGGAGACGCACAAGCTCGGCTTCGCCGTACCCGGTGGGCGGATCGCGGAGCAGACGTTCGTGGTACGCGCGTACCTGCTGGCCAAGGTCGTCGCGGTGATGGCCGACCACGTCTGCTGCCATCTCGGCGAGCGCGAGGAGGCGGAGGAGGACCTGGGCACGCTCGCCCGCGAACTGCTGGCGCTGCTGGACGTCGTCGACGAGCACACCGAGCCGGGCCGCAGGCGCGACCGCATGTACGTCCACTGGCTGCGTTCGGTGGTCCTGCGCCCGTTCCTCAGCGCCCGCTTCGCCGGATCCTCCGTGGACCGGGGGAAGATGTTCACCGCCAGCCGTGAACTCGTGCTGGAGCGCTTCCCCGAGCGGCTCGACCGGCACCTGCCCGTGCACCTGCGCGCGGTCGCCGCGCTCCTGCGGGCCGGCCGCCTCGACCAGCTCGTCAGCTACGCCAACGTGACCCGCCGCGCGGACCTGCGCGCCGACCTGCTCGACGTGCGCTGGGACGGCCCCGTGCTCGCCCTGGGCCTGGCCGTCGAGGTGCTGGCCGCCGACGGCGAGCCCGCCCGCTACCGCGAGCAGGACGGACGGCTGCGCTGGCTGCCGCCGGGCTCGCTGGACGACCGGGCCATGCCCGACGGCGTCACGGACGTCACCGACGCCGTGGCGCGCGCCCGCATCGAGGTCTACGTACGCCAGGCCGACACCGGCGTCGTCTACTTCCTGCCGGTCACCTTCCACCTGGAACGCGTGCCGGAGGGCGCGGACGTCCGGCTGCGCATCGTCGGCGAGGCCCAGCTCGACGTGGCCACGGCCGCGCTCGGCGGCCCGCTGGACTCCGGCCAGTGGGAGGTCCACGTCCGCATGTACGGCGGCGCCCTCCAGGCCAGGACCCGCATCCGCCGCCCCGACGGCCCTCTCAACTGCCTGGGCATCCTGTCCCAGCGGCCAAGGCGCCGCCTGGTCGTCCCGTGCTGGACCGACGCCGGCGAGCTCGGCCTGGCCATCGAGCCGCGCTCGTTCTCCGAGTCGATCGCGCTGGTCTCGCCGGGAGCCAGCATCCGCAGGCAGCACAACCACGTCTACGTCGTCGTGCCCGTGCCGTACGTGCCGCCGAGCGGTGGCCCGCCGCTGGAACTGGTGCTGCGCAACACGGCCGGGCGGCTGCGCGAGATCTCCGCGCCCGCCCTGGTGGAGCCGGGCGTGCCGGGCAGGATCGCGGGCCAGCTCGTGGCCAAGGTGCCGGTCAAGCGCCTGCTGCCGGGCCGTGACCGGCTCGGGCCGGGGGCCTGGTCGTCCTCGCTGCGCGCGGAGGACGACGAGGTGGGCCTGCGGTTCGGGCTGGAGATGCGCGGCAGCAGGGTGGAGGTGTGCGCCTCGACCGAGGTGGACCCGGCGCGGCGCTCGCCGATGGGACGCGACACGATGCTGCGCCGGCTGGGCCGGCGCGTGCCCGGCGCCCGCCACCTGGTCCGCCTGGCCCGCGCGGGCAAGCACCGCTACCTCAGGGACTGACCCAGTCCTCCAGTTCCTCGAAGGCGTTCCTGAACTCGGGCAGGATCGGCCTGAGCCGGTCCGGGTAGGCGTCGACCAGGGCGTCCAGGTGGTTGCCCGCCTCGACGCGGTGGTAGCGGAAGGGCCGGTGCGGGCCGACCATCCTCGCGTAGACGTCGGAGGAGCGCGCGATGGGCAACAGGGCGTCCAGGGTGCCGTGGAGGGTGATGAGCGGCTTGGTGATCCGGCCGGTCAGCGCGATCTTCGCCACCGCCGCGTACGGCCGGCGCTCGGCGTAGACGTAGTCGGCGGGGGCGCCGGTGTAGGACGGGTCCAGTTCCTGCTGGTAGAGCCGCTGGGTGAGTTCCCAGTAGTACTGCCGGTGGAAGGGCCACAGGAACTCCGACTCCGCCGGGAATCCGGCCCGCGCCGGGCCGTGCCTGAGCGCAGTGGGCAGGAAGTCGAGCAGGTTGTCGCCCTTGAGGCGCCAGAGCGTGCCCTCCCAGTCGACGCCGCCGTCGTAGAGGTGGCCGCGGTTCTCCAGTTGCCACCTGACCAGGTAGCCGCCGTTGGAGATGCCGGCCATGAGGGTGCGGGCGGGCGGCCTGCCGTACCGCTGTCTGACGACGGATCTGGCGGCCAGCGTGAGCTGGGTGACGCGGTGGTTCCACTCGGCGATGGCGTCGCCGGGGCGCCGGCCGTCGGTGTGGAAGTCGAGGCCGACGTTGCCCTTGTCGGTGGCGGCGAAGGCGTAGCCCTTGGCGAGGACCCAGTCGGAGATGGTGAAGTCGTTGGCGTACTGCTCCCGGTTGCCCGGGGTGCCGGAGACGACCAGGCCGCCGTTCCAGCGGTCCGGCAGGCGGATGACGAACTGGGAGTCGTGGTTCCAGCCGCGGGTCCTGTTGCCGGTGGAGGTGTCGGGGAAGTAGCCGTCGATCTGGGTTCCCGGTACGCCGGTCGGGTTGACCGTGGCCGCGGAGTGCAGGCCGGCCCAGTCGGCGGGGTCGGTGTGGCCGGTGGCGGCGGTGCCCGCGGTGGTGAGGTCGGCGAGGGCGGCGGTGATCGTGTGCTCGGCGCCGGGCACGGTCAGGTGCGGCGGGGTGGCGACGAGCAGGCCGCCGAGCAGCGTGAGCGCGGCTAAGGCGTGCATCAGGCCCGTCCGAGGTGGTCGAGGAGCAGGCGGCGGAACTCCTCCGGGTGCTCCAGGTGGGGGCTGTGGCCGCAGTCCGGCAGGACGGCCTCGTGGTAGCGGCCGTAGCGTTCGAGCACGGCCCTGGTCTGGGCGATCATCGGCTGGGCGGGCGTGCCGGGAGAGCCGGGCACGACGCCGATCGCGCCGAGGTGCGCCAGGTCGAACGGCGAGGCGTCGGCGACGATCACGTCGTCGGTGCCCCTGATCCACAGGATCGGCGGCTTGTCCGGCAGCTCGTGGAGGTCGTCGAGCCGGAAGTGGGTGGGCGCCAGGGCGTTCAGGACGCCGCTCTTGCCCGGCGCCACGCCCGGCCAGCGGTCGGAGGTGACGGCCTCGCCCGGGTAGTTGTGCTCGCCGATCCTGGTGGTGAGCATCGCGGTCACGTAGAAGTCCTCGTCGGGGACCGGGGCGGCGACGTACGAGCCGCGGAAGACGGATCGGGGCGAGGCCGGGGACTCCTCGGAGGTGTCGCCGGCCCGGAGGCGGGCCACGAAGTCGGGGTTGACCGCCCCGGCGCCCGATCCGGTGCCGTCCTCGTGGGTCAGCCGGCCTTCCGGGCCCTCGGTGCCGCTGTAGCCGTAGGGGGAGACGGGGTTGACCAGGGTGATGCTCCTGACCAGGTCCGGGTGGTCGCGCAGGAGCTGCAGGACGATGCCGCCGCCCATGCTCCAGCCCACGAGGTGGACCTTGGGCAGGGCGAGCGTCGCGATCAGCTCGGTCAGGTCGTCGGAGAAGTCGCGCAGGCCGCGGGTGGCGTCCACGGGGGCGGGGTCGGTCTCGCCGAAGCCGCGCAGGTCGGGCGCGAGCGGGAGGTAGGGCTCGGGCAGAGCCTTCAGGGTGTCGCGCCAGAAGGCGCTGGAGGAGATGTTGCCGTGGACGAACAGGACAGGCTCAGCGCCGTTGTCCCGAAATTTCAGGACGTGCTGGGTCAGGCGCGGGGTGGTGACCTTCACGCGTGGATCCTCTCAGCCAGGTCGCGGCCCTGGGTCTCCCTGGCCTTGTAGACGGCGAACAGGGTCAGCAGGGCGGCGACGCCCAGGTAGATGGAGATCGGCAGCGAGCTGCCGTAGTCCCTGAGCAGGGCGACCGCGATCACCGGGGCCAGCGCGCCGGCCACGATGGCCGACAACTGGGCGCCGATGGACACGCCGGTGTAGCGGGAGCGGGTGGCGAACAGCTCGGCGAAGAAGGCGGCCTGCGGGCCGTACATCATGCCGTGGAACAGCAGGCCGACCGTGACCGCCAGCGTGATCGCGAGGAAGTTGCCGGTCCCGACCAGCGGGAAGAACGCGAAGATCCACACGCCGATGCCGGCGGCGCCGGCGAGGTAGATCGGGCGGCGGCCGACGCGGTCCGACAGCGCGCCCCACAGCGGGATCGTCGCGAAGTGGATGGCCGAGGCGATGAGCACCGCGTTGAGCACGGTCGAGTTGTCGATCCTCTCGGCCTTGGCGTAGGTGATGACGAAGACCGTCAGCAGGTAGAAGGAGATGTTCTCGGCGAGCCGGGCGCCGATCGCGATCAGCACGTCACGCCGGTGGTGGCGCAGGACGGTCACGATTGGGAGCGTCTCCTCCTTCGGCGCCCGCTCGAAGACGGGCGACTCGGTGATCGACAGCCGGATCCACAGGCCGATCAGCACCAGCACGCCCGACAGCAGGAACGGCACCCGCCAGCCCCACGACAGGAAGTCCGCCTCCGACTGGACCGCCGCCAGCAGGGCCAGCACGCCCGTCGCCAGCAGGTTGCCGCCGGGGGCGCCCGCCTGCGGCCACGAGGCCCAGAAGCCGCGCCGGGCGGAGTCGCCGTGCTCGGAGACGATCAGCACCGCGCCGCCCCACTCGCCGCCGAGGGCGAAGCCCTGCACCAGGCGCAGCACCGTCAGCAGCAGCGGCGCCGCCGCCCCGATCGCGGCGTGCGTGGGCAGGCAGCCGATGAGGAACGTCGCCGCGCCCATCAGCAGCAGGCTGACGACCAGGAGCGTCTTCCTGCCCACCCGGTCGCCGAAGTGGCCGAAGACCAGGCCGCCGAGCGGGCGGGCGACGAAGCCGACGGCGTAGGTGAGGAAGGCGAGCAGCGTGCCGGTCAGCGGGTCGCTCTCGGGGAAGAAGAGCTTGTTGAACACGAGTGCGGCGGCGGAGCCGTACAGGAAGAAGTCGTACCACTCGATGGTGGTGCCTATCAGGCTCGCGCCGACGATCTTCTTGATGGAAGTGGCCATGCCGGTCACGCTAAAGAGTGACCGGCGTCACTCATATGGGGCCGTTCTCCACACTCTGGGGAGAGGTTGTGTGGCCGAGCCGGTGCAGCCGGAGCGCGAGCTGGAGCTCAAGGGCGCGCTCCGGCTCCTGCCAGCCGTCGCCCAGGAGCTTGCCGATCCGGTCCAGGCGCTGGGTGACGGTGTTGACGTGGATGTGCATGGCCTCGGCCGTACGCGAGGGTGAGCCGCCCGAGGCGAAGTAGGCGGCCAGCGTGTCGCCGAGCGCGGTGCCCCGCCTGGCGTCGTAGCCGGTCACCGGGCCGAGGACGGAGTCCACGTAGCCGGGCACGTCCTGGCCGTCGCCGATGAGCAGGCCCACGAACCCCAGCTCGGCCGCGCCCGCCCCGTCGCCCGCGCGGCCCAGCGCCACCAGCGCCTGCGCGCACCGCTGCGCCTCCCGGTAGGCCGCCGTGACCTCCCCGCTCCTCGGTACGGCCGCGCCCGCCGTCGCCGGATGCCCCAGCGAGGCGGTCAGCTCGGCGGCGATCCTGCGCGCGATCGCGCCGGGGTCGGCACCCGGCAGCAACAGCACGACCTCCTCGCCACGCGCCGCCGCCAGCCCGTGCCGGATCGCCGCCTGCGAGGAGGCCCAGAACGCCGCGCGCTCGCGCTGCCCGTCGTGCCTGGCCACGACCAGCACGTGCGGGGTGTCCAGGTCCAGGCCCAGCCTGCGGGCGCGCTCGGCCAGGCCGGGCGAGCCGGGCCTGGAGATCAGGTCGTCCAGCAGCTCGCCGCGCACCCGGCCCTCGGCCTCGGCCACGCTGCGCCGGAACAGCAGCAGCAGCGCGCACACCTGTGCCCCGCGTTCGAGGATGCGCTCGTCGGCGTCGTCGCCGCGCAGCACCAGCGTGCACAGCGGCTCGCCGCCGACGTCGACGCTGGCGATGAGCAGGTCGCCGCGCCGTACGGTCCTGCCGAGCGCGCGCGAGTCCTGCGCGGCCTCGAAGACGCCGGGGTCGAGCCCGGCCGCGTCGGCGTCACCGGCCAGCGGGCGGCCGAGGTCGTCCAGGACCCACAGCCTCCCGCCCAGCACCTCCGTGATCACCGCGGCCACGTTCTCGATGCCGCCGCCGCGCAGCACCACCGAGGTCATCCGGTCGTGCGCCAGCGCCGCCCGCTCGACCGCCGCCGCGTGCTCGCGCGCGGTCCGGTGGGCCTGCGACAGCTCGTCGAGGGCGTTGCGCGTCTCCTGGAGCAGCCGCGCGTTGTCGATGGCCACCGCCGCGTGCGCGGCCAGCGACGCCAGCAGCGCCTCCTCTTCCTGCAGGAACGGCCGCGCGCTGCGGTTGGCCGCGAACAGCACGCCGATCACCCGGCGCCCCAGCCTCAGCGGCACCCCGAGGATGGCCACCAGGCCCTCCTCCTTGACCGCGAAGTCGATCGTCCCGGTGTGGTGGAAACGCGAGTCCGCCGGATAGTCCGCGGTCGAGTACGGCCGCGCCGTCTGCGCCACCAGCCCGCCGAGCCCGTCGCCCATCCCGAGCCTGAGCGCCTGGAAGGCGGCCGAGATGGAGCCGTCGGTGACCCGCATGTAGGTGTCGCCGCGCTCGGGGTCGTGCAGGGTGAGGTAGGCGGTGTCGGTGCCGAGCAACTGCCTGGCCCGGTGGACGATCGCCTCCAGCACGGCGTCGAGGTCGCGCAGCGCGGCCAGGTCTCCCGCGGTGTCGAACAGCGCCGACAGCTCCGCCTCGCGCCTGGCCCTGCGCCGCAGCAACTGCCTGACCCGCAGCGCCTCCACCTTGGCCAGTTCGAGCCGCTCGATCTCGGCCGGTCCCGCGCCCGCCGCCCGCGCCTCGATGATCGGCCCCTCGAACTCCACCGCCGAGGCTTCTCTGGCGAGGAGTTCGAGGAAGCGCGTGACCACTAGCGGGCCGTCCAGCCGCCGTCGACGGTCAGCGTGACGCCGGTGATGAACGACCCGCTGGGCCCGCACAGGTACGCGGCCAGGTCGGCCACCTCCTCCGGCTCGATCAGGCGCTTGATCGCCTCGGGGGCGAGCATGACCTCGGTGAGCACCTGGCTCTCCGGGATGCCGTGGGCCCTGGCCTGGTCGGCGATCTGGCGTTCGACCAGCTCGGTCCTGACGTAGCCGGGCGAGACGCAGGCCGAGGTGACGCCGTGCGGCGCGCCCTCAAGGGCGATCACCTTGGACAGGCCCTCCAGCCCGTGCTTGGCCGCCGTGTACGCCGACTTGAACGGCGAGCCGCGCAGCCCGTGCACCGAGGTGATGTTGACGAAGCGGCCCCAGCCCCTGGCGTACATGCCGGGCAGCACGTGCCTGGCGATCAGGAACGGCGCCTCCAGCATCACCCTGAGCATGCTCGCGAACGTCTCCGGCGGGAACTCCTCGATCGGGGCGACATGCTGGAAGCCCGCGTTGTTCACCACGATGTCCGCTTCTTCAGGAAATTTCGTGATGAAGTCGGGCTGGGTGAGGTCGGCCACCACGGCCACCCCCCGCGTCTCGGCCGCCACCTTCTCCGCCGACTCACTGTCGCGGTCGGCGACCAGCACCCTGGCCCCCCGCGCGGCCAGCTTGAGCGCGCACGCGCGCCCGATCCCCGCACCCGCCCCCGTCACCAGGGCGGTCCGCCCGCTCAGCTCGTTCCCCATGCTCCCGACCATAGGCGCTCCCCGATTCCGTACGCATGGGTGCCACCGACATACCTGGGTGATGATCTATGTGGCCGGGACGTGGTGCTAGGGTTTGCCCCATGAACGCTTTCTCGTACTCCTGGTGGTCCGTCTCCTAGGCGGACCCCCTAGCGTTCATCTCAACGGCCGCCTCGACGAGGCGGCCTTACGTGTTCTCCCTCCGCCTTGCCGAGCAGACTCGACACCGGAGGCGTCACGTGAACACCACCTGGCCCGCACTGCTCACCATGCTGCTCGGCGGCGGTTCGCTGTCCGCCCGCGACAGCGCCTGGGCGATGGAACAGATCATGTCGGGCGCCGCGACCGACGCCCAGATCGCCGGCTTCGCCGTGGCCCTGCGCGCCAAGGGCGAGAGCGTCGAGGAGGTGGCCGGGCTCGCCGACGGGATGCTGGCCCGCTCGGCCGCTATCCGCATCGCCGGCGACCCCGTCGACCTGGTCGGCACCGGCGGCGACCGGGCCAACACGGTCAACGTCTCCACCATGGCCGCGATCGTGGCCGCCGCGGCGGGCGCCAAGGTGGTCAAGCACGGCTCCCGCTCGGCCAGCTCCGCCTCGGGCGCGGCCGACGTGCTGGAGGAGCTCGGGGTCGCCATCTCCCTGGACCCGGCGGCGGTGGCCGAGGTGGCGGAGGAGGTGGGCATCACGTTCTTGTTCGCCCCGAGGTTCCACCCGTTCCTGCGCCACGCCTCCAAGGCCCGCGGCCAGCTCGGCGTGCCGACCGTCTTCAACTTCCTCGGCCCGCTCACCAACCCCGCCCTGCCCGCCGCGCAGGCCGTCGGCGTCTTCCACCCGCGCATGGCCGAGGTCATCGCGGGCGTGCTCGCCGAGCGCGGCGGCTCCTCGCTGGTCTTCCGCGGCGACGACGGGCTCGACGAGCTGACCACCACCGGCCCGTCCACCGTCCACGTGGTACGGCGGGGCGCGGTCCACACCACCGCCTTCGACCCCGCGGACCTGGACATCCCCCGCGCCACCGTGGCCGACCTGCGCGGCGGCGACCCGGCCCACAACGCCGGCGTCGCCAGGCGGCTCCTGGCGGGGGAGCGGGGGCCGGTGCGCGACATCGTGCTGCTCAACGCCGCCGCGGCCCTGGTCGCCGCCGATGGCACGCCGCCGGTCGCCGACCTCACCGAGGCGCTGGGCAAGGCGATGCGCCGGGCCGCCGACGCCGTGGACGCGGGCGCCGCCGCCGACCTGCTGACCCGGTGGGCGGCGGCCACGCGGGCGGCGTACCTCAGGAGAGAGCGAGCGGACCAAGCAGCGCCTTGACGTCGGCGTGGAAGGCGGGCGTGGGCGAGACCGCGTAGGCGGGCAGGCTCAGCAGGACGTCCTTGCCCGCCTCGCGGCGCACCCGCAGGTGGACGGCGGTCTGGCCGGGATGGGTGTCCAGGACGCGCCGGAACTCCCGCACCAGCCGCAGCGTCAGCCTCTCTTCGTCCAGCCGGATGACCAGCGGCGGGTCGGGCACCGTCAGGAACGTGACCTCCTCGCCGTAGACGCTCAGCGTCTCGTCGCGCACGTTGACCCGCCCGCCGATCGAGACCACGTCGTCCTGCGCCAGCGACTCCCCGCACAGCGCATAAACCTTGGGGAAGATCAGACACTCGACCGCGGCCTCGTGGTCCTCCAGCGTGACGACGGCCCAGGGATGCCCCTGCTTGGTCACCTTGCGCTGCAGGCCGGAGACGATGCCGCTGACCCGGGTCCTGGCGTCCTGGCGGCCCGAGGACAGGAGGGCGGCGATCGTGGTGTCGCGGTGGGCGCGCAGGAGTTCCTCCGCGCCGTCCAGCGGGTGGCCCGAGACATACAGGCCGAGCATCTCCCGCTCGTAGGCCAGCAGCGTCGGCTGGTCCCACTCCTCGTCGGTGATCGGCGCCGACAGCGCGCTTCCGTCGAACAGCGCGTCCTGGCCGTGGCCCTCGTTGCGCTTGACGCCCACGACCGCGTCCACGGCCTGCTCGTGCACGGCGACCAGCGCCTTGCGGCCGTGTCCAAGACTGTCGAACGCCCCCGCCTTGGCCAGCGACTCGATCACCCGCTTGTTGCAGACCGCGGCCGGCACCTTGGCGAGGAAGTCGTTGAAGCCGGTGTAGGCGCCCTTCTCGGTGCGGGCGGCGACGATCGCCTCGACGACGTTGGCGCCGATGTTGCGCACCGCGCCGAGGCCGAAGCGGATGTCGGCGCCGACCGCGGCGAAGTCCAGCCGGCTCGCGTTGACGTCGGGCGGCAGCACCTTCAGGCCCACCCGGCGGGCGTCGGCCAGGTAGACGGCCATCTTGTCCTTGTCGTCGCCGACCGAGGTGAGCAGCGCGGCCAGGTACTCGCTGGGGTGGTTGGCCTTGAGGTAGGCGGTCCAGTAGGAGACCAGGCCGTATCCGGCGGTGTGCGACTTGTTGAAGCCGTAGCCGCTGAAGGGCACCAGGACGTCCCAGACGGCCTTGATCGCGGCGTCGGAGAAGCCGTTGGCGCGCATGCCCGCGCAGAAGCGGTCCCACTCGGCGTCCAGGACCTCTTTCTTCTTCTTGCCCATGGCCCTGCGCAGCATGTCGGCGGCTCCGAGCGAGTAGCCGGCGAGCTGCTGGGCGATCGCCATGACCTGCTCCTGGAAGACGACCAGGTGGTAGGTGTCGCCCAGGATCGGCTCCAGGGCCGCCTCCAGCTCGGGATGGATCGGCTCGACCGGCTGCCTGCCCGTCTTGCGCAGGGCGTAGTTGGTGTGGGCGTTCATCTCCATCGGGCCGGGGCGGTAGAGGGCGTTCACCGCGGCGATGTCGGTGAACGTGGTGGGCCGCATGAGCCGCAGCAGCACCCGCATGCCCCCGCTGTCGAGCTGGAAGACGCCGAGCGTGTCGCCGCGGGCCAGCAGCTCGTAGGTTCTGGCGTCGTCGAGCGGCACGTCGAGGATGTCGACGTCCAGTCCCTTGTTCGCCTTCACGCCGGCTGTCGCGTCCTGGATGACGGTGAGGTTGCGCAGGCCGAGGAAGTCCATCTTCAGCAGGCCCATGTCCTCGGCCTGGGTGAACGGGAAGGCGGTCACGACCGGGCCGTCGGCCTTGGGCTTGGCCAGGGGGAGCACGTCCAGCAGGGGCTCGCTGGACAGGATGACGCCGGCGGCGTGGATGCCGGTGCCCCTGACCAGGCCCTCGACGCCGGTCGCGGTGTCGATCACCTGGCGGACCTCGGCGTCGGCGGCGTACATCTGCCGGAGTTCCGCGGCCTCGCCGTGGCGTGGGTGGTCCGCGTCGTGGATGGCCTGGAGCGGGATCTCCCTGCCGCCCACGGCCGCGGGGAAGGACTTGGTGATCCGGTCGCCGAGCGCGTACGGGTGGCCGAGCACCCGGCAGGCGTCCTTCACCGCGGCCTTGGCCTTGATCGTGTTGAAGGTGACGATCTGGCAGACGCGGTCGTCGCCGTACTTGCGGGTGACGTAGTCGATCATCTCGTCCCTGCGGCGGTCGTCGAAGTCGAGGTCGACGTCCGGCATGGTGATCCGCTCGGGGTTGAGGAACCGCTCGAAGATCAGCTTGTGCTCGATCGGGTCGAGCTCGGTGATGCCGGTGCAGTACGCGACCATGGAGCCCGTGGCCGAGCCCCTTCCCGGCCCGAGGCCGATGCCGTTCTCGCGGGCGTGGCGGCAGATGTCGGAGACGACCAGGAAGTAGCCGGGGAAGCCCATCATGTCGATGACCGACAGCTCGTAGTCGATGCGGTCCAGGACCTCCCGCGGCGGATCTCCGGCGTAGCGGCGGCGGGCGCCGCGCAGCGACTCCTCGCGCAGCCAGCTCGACTCGCTCTCGCCCTCCGGCACCGGGAACCTCGGCGTCAGGTCGCGGTGGGCGAAGACCTCGGCGTAGTCGCCGACGCGCTCGGCCACGAGCAGGGTGTTGTCGCAGGCGCCCGGCACCTCGGCGTCCCACTGGGCGCGCATCTCCTCGGCGGGCTTCAGGTAGTAGCCGCTGCCGCCGAACCTGAACCGGTCGGCGTCGGCCAGCCGCCTGCCCGTGCCGATGCACAGCAGCGCGTCGTGGGCCTGGGCCTGTGACTCGGTGACGTAGTGGGAGTCGTTGGTGGCCAGCGGCGGCAGGCCGAGCGCGGCGCCGATGCGCAGCAGGTCCGCGCGGACGCGGCGCTCGATGGCAAGGCCGTGGTCCATGAGCTCCAGGAAGTAGTTCTCCCGGCCGAAGAGGTCGCGGTGGCGGGCGGCGGCGGCGAGCGCCTGGTCGTACTGGCCGAGGCGGAGCCGGGTCTGGACCTCTCCCGAGGGGCAGCCGGTCGTGGCGATGATCCCTTCGTGATACTCCGCCAGCAGTTCATCATCCATGCGCGGATATTTCTGGACATGACCCTCCAGCCAGGCCCGTGACTGGAGCCGGAACAGGTTTCGCAGCCCCGCCGCGTCCGCCGCCCACATCGTCAGGTGGGTGTACAACCCGCGCCCCGACACGTCGCCGCCCGCCCCGCTCTCCTCGTCCGAGCGGCGCAACGACAGGTCCTCGCTCCAGAACACCGGCCGCCGGTCCCGCCGCGAGCCCGGCGCCACGTACGCCTCGATCCCGATGACCGGCTTGATCCCCGCCCTGCGCGCCGCCTGGTGGAACTCGTAGGCGCCGTGCACGTTGCCGTGGTCGCTCATGGCCACGGCCGGCATCCCCAGCCGGACCGCCTCCGCCATCAGCGGCGCGACCTTGGCGGCGCCGTCCAGCATGCTGTACTCCGTGTGGACGTGCAGGTGGGCGAAGGACCGCATGCCACTCCTCCTGGTTGTACGCTCGCGTCGGAACCCGAGTATTCGACCCGAGGCCGATCCGGGTTGTCCAACAAACGACACGCGATAGCCCACAACGAACGGTTGTACTCAATGGAAGGCTCAGAGCTTGACCTCGGCGCGGTACGCGCGTTCGCCGTGATCGCGGAGGAACGTTTCTTCGGCGAGGCCGCCGCCCGCCTCGGCATCAGCCAGCAGGCCGTCTCCAAGCGGATCGCGAAGCTGGAGTCCGAGCTCGGGCTGACGTTGTTCTACCGGACGCGCGGCGGCGCCGACCTCACCCGGGACGGCGCCGCGTTCCTGCCCCACGCCCGCGCCCTTGTCGGCCTGGCCGACCAGGCCGTCGAACTGGCCAGGCGGCGGCACCGCGCGCTGCGCGTGGACGTGCTCGACACCCGGGTGGCCTCGATCGAGCTGGTCAGGTCCTTCCACCGGGCGTGCGGCGAGGCCGACATCGACGTCGTCACGTCCAACGGGCTCAGGAGCGCTCGCGACAACCTCGGCCTGGGGCACGTTGACGCCGTCTTCGCCCGCGCCGCCGGGGCGCTGCCGGAAGGTCTGGAGGTCGTCCCCGCCTACCTGGAGCCGCTCCACCTTCTGGTCGGCAGGACACATCCGCTGGCCGGGCGCAGGCGGATGGAGACCGCGGAACTGGCCGGGATGACCGTGTGGATGCCGGGCAACGAGGAGGGCAGCGAGTGGGCTGCCTTCTATGCGGAGATGGCGGAGGTCTTCGGGTTCACCGTGGACACGTCGGGGCCCGATTTCGGGTGGGAGCACTTCGTGGAGACGGTGGCGGAGGGGGAGCGGGTCAGCTTCGCCGGAGAGCGCACCCGGCTGCCCTGGCATCCGGACACCACCCGGATTCCGCTGGTGGGGCCGTCACCTGCCTACCCTTGCTCGCTGATCGTGCATCGGCAGAATCGGCGGGGGGTTCTGCGGGCGTTCGTCAGGCATGTGAGGGAGGGGTACCGGGCCTTCAGCCCGGCCCGGCACTGGCTGCCGGCCGAGGACCGCGAGGTGTTCGGCCTTTGACCTGTTGGGATTGGGTGACCGGCGGGGTTTCCGTGCCGGGGGTCAAGGGTGGCCGTTGCGGTGGGGCGTTTGTCCGACGTGAGAAGCGACCCCCACGATCGGCGCCCGCCAAGGTCGGCGGGTGGCGTGGGGGTGGCTTTGCCGTAATGGAGAAGGGGTTGGGTCTGTCACGAAGTGGCGGGTTTTGTCATGGAGAGGACGTCCAGCAGCGCGTCGAGCTGGGGCTCGGTGAGGGCGCCGTTGGCGATGTGGCCACGTTCGATGACCACCTGGCGGATGGTCTTGCGCTCGGCCAGCGCCTGCTTGGCGATCTTGGCCGCCTCCTCATATCCGACATACCGGTTGAGCGGCGTGACGATCGACGGCGACGACTCGGCGTACTCGCGCAGCCGCTCCACGTTCGCCGTGATGCCCGACACCGTCCGGTCGGCGAGCAGCCGTGAGATCGCCGCCAGCAGCCGGATCGACTCGAGGATGTTGCGCGCGATCACCGGGAGCTGCACGTTCAGCTCGAACGTGCCCGACGCCCCCGCGAACGTGATCGCCGCGTCGTTGCCGATGACCTGCGCGGCGACCATGGCCGTGGCCTCGGGGATCACCGGGTTCACCTTGCCCGGCATGATCGACGAGCCGGGCTGCAGGTCGGGCAGGTTGATCTCGCCGAGCCCCGCGCGCGGACCCGAGCCCATCCAGCGCAGGTCGTTGGCGATCTTGTTGAGGGAGACGGCCACGACCTTGAGCTGCCCGGACAGCTCGACGATCGAGTCCTGCGCGCTCTGCGCCTCGAAGTGGTCGTCGGCCTCGCGGAAGGCGATTCCGGTTGCCTCGCGCAGCTTCGCGATCGCCTGCTCGGCGAAGCTCGGCGGGGTGTTGATGCCGGTGCCGACCGCGGTGCCGCCCAGGGGGAGTTCGAGCACGTGGGGCAGCGCCGAGCGGACGCGCGCCAGCCCGTGCTCGATCTGCGACGCGTAACCGCCGAACTCCTGGCCCAGCGTGACCGGCGTCGCGTCCATGAGGTGCGTGCGGCCGGACTTCACGTGGTCGGCGAACTCCGCCGCCTTCACGCGCAACGCGGCCGCCAGGTGCTCAAGGGACGGTAGCAAGTGGAAGGTGACCTCGGTCGCGGCGGCCACGTGGATCGAGGTCGGGAACACGTCGTTGGACGACTGCGAGGCGTTGACGTGGTCGTTCGGGTGCACCGGACGGCCCAGCCGCTCCTCGGCCAGGCTGGCGATCACCTCGTTGGCGTTCATGTTGGACGAGGTGCCGGAGCCGGTCTGGAAGACGTCGATGGGGAAGTGCGCGTCGTACTCGTTGTCGGCCACGTCCGCGGCCGCCTGCGCTATCGCCTCGGCCAGGTCCTTGTCGATCACGCCGAGCTCGCCGTTGACCTCCGCGGCCACGGCCTTGATCAGGCCGAGCGCGGCGATGTGCGCGGGCTCCAGCGGACGTCCTGAGACCGGGAAGTTCTCCACGGCGCGCTGGGTCTGCGCCCGCCACCGGGCGCCCGCGGGCACCCGGACCTCGCCCATGGAGTCATGCTCAATCCGAAACTCGCTCATGGCTCCCAGTCTGTCTCATGGGTGCGGCTAGCTGACGAGCGCCACGATGAGGATCGCGATGATGACCGCGGTCGCCGCGGCGACGGCCATGAGGATGAGCATGCCGCGCTTGTTGCCGGTCTGCGGGGGTTCCTGGGCGGTTCCGGCGATGGCGAACAGGTCGGTGCCCAGGCCCTTCTCCTCGAACACCGGCGGTGGCGGCTGCTGTTGCGGGTGCTGGGGTGGCTGCTGCTGGGGGCGCAGGTGCGGGGGCGGCGGGTAGACCTGCTGGCCGGGCGGGTAGACGCGCATGGTGTTGACGTCGCCCTCGTCGACCGGCCGGTGCGGCTGCGGCCTGGAGGTTGGGTGCGGCCTGGCCGGCTGGGGCGGGGGGCCGGTAGGCGCTGGGTGGGGTGGCGGGGCGGGGTGGCGCGGGTTCGCCGGGGTGGGGTGTGCGGCGGTGTTGGCGGAGGCCGGGTAGGCGGGCTGCGGCGGTTGCTGGGCGGCGGGAGGCTGGGCGGACGTGGGCAACTGGGGTGGTTTGGGGACCCGCACGGCGATCGTCCGGTCCGGGTCATAGCCCTCGGCGGGCCGCGGTGGCCGCGGCGGCGCCTTCGGCTGCTCGTCCTTGATGATCGGGATCTCGCTGGTCGGCGTGTCCGCGACCATCCTCAGCATGGTCTCGGCCTGCGCCGCGCTCAGCCGCTGCTTGTAGTCCTTGTTCAGCAGCCCGGTCAGCGCCGGACGCAACGGCCCCGCCTGCGTGGGCAGGTCGGCGTTCTCGCTGAGCAGCGCCGCCAGCGTCTCGGCGATCGACGCCCGCTCGTACGCCGGACGCCCCTCGACCGCGAAGTAAAGGGTCGCGCCCAGCGACCAGATGTCCGATTCCGGGCCGGTGTACTCGCCTCTGGCGCGTTCCGGAGCCGTGTAGCCGGGCGAGCCGATCACCATGCCGGTCTTGGTGAGCTTGCTGTCGCCCTCCTGCTTGGCGATGCCGAAGTCGGTCAGCACCACCCGCCCGCTCGCGGTGATGAGCACGTTGCCGGGTTTGACGTCACGGTGGGTGATGCCCTGGGCGTGGGCGGCACGCAGCGCGCCCAGCAGGTCGACGCCGATCTCGGCCACGAGCCGCGGCGGCAGCGGCCCCTCCTCGTCGATGACCTGCTCCAGCGAGCGGGCCTCGACCAGCTCCATGATGATCCACGGGCTGTTGTCCTGGATGAGCACGTCGTGGATCGAGGCGACCGAGGGGTGGTTGATCCTGGAGGCCGTCCTGCCCTCCCTGACCATGCGTTCGCGCAGCTCGGCTCGCTGCTCCTCGCTGAGCCCGGGGTCCTGGCGGATCTCCTTGACCGCCACCTCCCGGCCGAGGGCGCGGTCGCGGGCGCGCCACACGGTGCCCATGGTGCCCCGGCCAAGCGGGGCGATCAGCTCGTAGCGCTCCGCGAGCAGGCGTGTGTGCTGTTCCGGCATGGATAGAAGATATCGATTCTCGCTTAGGAAGTGCTTTACCCTCGCTTGCGAAGTTCCCGCGGCCAGAACCGCCGAGGAAGGCACAACTTTATCACCGCAGCTTTAAATCGGGCATAAGCCGACAAAGTGGGGCGGGGTTCCACGCGCTTGCGGTGCACGCCCTCGCCCTGCCTGCGTTCCATTCTCGGTCCAGGTACGGCCAGCGCCGCCTGCGTGGCCTCCGCCCGATGCAGCCCGCGATGCGCGGGCCGGCGCGCGAAAGACGGGGTGGTGATCACCGGCGTGGGCCGCGCGCCCCTTTTCACCGGCAGCGGTTCCTCGGCCGAGCCGCCGGCCGCGACACGGGCCAGCATCAGCGAGGCGCGCACCGAGTCGAGCCGGGTCTCCGGGTCGATGCGCAGAAGGGCGTCGAGCACCGGCGCCAGCGGTCCTGCCTTGGCCATCGGGATCGGTTCGCCGCTGGTCAGGGCGGCCAGGGCGGCGGCAGCCGTACGTCGGCCGTGGAGACCTCTGCCCTCGACGGCGGTGTAGAGGGTCGCGCCGAGCGACCACAGGTCGGCGGCGGGGCTGGCCTTGGCGCCGAGCACCCGCTCGGGCGCGATGTAGCCCGCGGACCCCAGCACGATGCCCGCCTGGGTGATCGAGACGTCACCCTCCAGCGCGGCCAGGCCGAAGTCGGTGAGCACCGCGCGGTCCTCGGTCACCAGCACGTTGCTGGGCTTCACGTCGCGGTGCAGGATGCCCTTGGCGTGGACGGCGCGCAGCGCGCCCAGGATCTGCCGGCCGATCTCGGCGGCCTTGCGCGGGTGGAGCGGTCCGTCCTCGAGGATGAGCTGCTCCAGGGACTTGGCCTGAAGCAGCTCCATCACGATCCACGGCCGGTCGTCCTCGGTGACCACGTCGAACACGGTGATGACCGAGGGGTGGGCGACCATCGCGGTGGCCCGGCCCTCGCGCTCGGTGCGGGCGCACAACTCCGCGCGCAGCTCTTCGTCGAGTACGGCGGGCAGCCGCACCTCCTTGACCGCCACGTGCCGGTCAAGCAGTTCGTCATGCGCTCGCCAAACGGTGCCCATACCGCCGCGGCCGACCGGCTCCAGCAACCGGTAGCGCGCGGCGAGGAGGTAACCGGCGGGCGCACGCATGGCAGGCAGCTTACCTATTTGTGTAAACCGACCAGTAGAGGCCGGGCCGATAAAAAGTTGCGAACTTTGGTCAACCCGCTTGACTTGTGACGTCAGCGAACCTACGTGCCACGTCATCCCAGTTGATCAGGCTCCACAGCTTCTCCACGTAGTCCGGTCGGACGTTGCGGTACTGCAGGTAGTACGCGTGCTCCCAGGCGTCGAAGACCAGGAGCGGCGTGCTGTTCATGCCGACGTTGCCGTGGTGGTCGTAGACCTGCTCGACGATCAGGCGCTTGCCGAGCGGTTCCCACGCCAGGATGCCCCAACCGGAACCCTGCACTCCGGCGGTGGCCGTCGTCAACTGCTTCTGGAAGGCCTCGAACGTGCCGAAGTGCTCGTCGATGGCCGCCCGCAGCGCGCCGTCGGGACGGTCGCCGCCGTCGGGGGAGAGGTTCTCCCAGAAGATCGAGTGCAGCACGTGGCCGGAGAGGTTGAACGCGAACGTCTTCTCCAGTCCGACCAGCCCGCCGAACTCGCCCTTGTCGCGGGCCTCGGCGAGGCGCTCCAGGGTGTCGTTGGCGCCCTTGACGTACGCCGCGTGGTGCTTGGCGTGGTGCAGTTCGAGGATCTCGCCGGTGATGGCGGGCTCCAGCGCCGCGTAGTCGTAGGGCATGTCAGGAAGGGTGTACTCCCCCATGTGTCCTCCAATTCGATCACTGGCCTCCGACACTATTGCAACTAGCTCGCAGGTGCATCAGACCTGCGACCTAGGTCCACCTCTTCTTGCGAGTTACTTGCAACTAGGACATTATGGCAAGAGTCAGTTAGGTCCTGGTCGTGCGGGCGAACGGTCACCGTTCGCCCGCACTGCCGTTTTCACCCCCAACTCCCGTTGTAGGGGAACCCCTGAACCCGCTTACGAAACCCTTGTCGCGTCCTGTCAGTGGGTTGTAGGCGCGCGGTAAGAGGTACGGCGCAGAGTGAAGCCATGAAGCAGGCAGGCAGCCCCCGAAACTGTCGGTCCCGATCGTCAGAATGAGGGCAAGCGCCCAGACCTAAGGGACGTGATGAAGATGCGCCAGACCCAGATCCGGCCCCGCCCGAGGAAGCCCGCAGGGACCGCGCTGGACCTCCGCACTCCGTCAGGGCGCAAGCTGCCCTTCTGAACACCACAAGCTTTTCCAGGAGTCACCTGAGAGGTGCACCATGTGCAGTCACCAGCCCACCTGCCCCACTGCCTACTCCGCCGACCGTGAGGCGTCGCACGTGATCTCGGCCCACCCTGACCAGGGCTGGAGCCTGCTGTGCAACGGAGTGGTGCTGTTCGAGGACACCGGGTTGCTGCTGCCGGACGGCACGATCGTCGCCCCCCACCGGCAGCCGATCGCCGCCTGACAGGACACGGTCTTCCACCCTTGGCGCGCAGGGCACGGTCCTTCACTTTGGCGCGCTTCGCGCGTGGGGGTTCCGGGCGTTTGGCCAGTCGAGCTGAAGCTCGACCCCTGGAGGTCCTCGCTCCGCTCGGGCGGCCCTTCCAAGCGCTTGCGCCCCTGTCTTGGCCGGATCGTCTCGCGGCCGACAGGCATGGTCCTTCACTTTGGCGCGCTTCGCGCGTGCGGGTTCCGGGCGTTTTTCCAGTCGAGCTGAAGCTCGACCCCTGGAGGTCCTCGCTCCGCTCGGGCGGCCCTCCCAAGCGCTTGCGCCCCTGTCTTGGCCGGAGGGCTACTTTTGCGACCGGCGATCCGGTTGGCCAGCCGCGGGAAGGACCGTTGGCGATGCTCGCCGTCCTGCCTCACGCCTATCGGGGCCAGCGCGGCATTACAGTGCTTGTCTGGCAGGGCACGGATGGTTCACGTGGTGGTTGGGGCAGCAGATCATGCCGACTGTGAGGAACCGGCCCCCAGGCAGCCATGAACCCCACTGCACATCGACGCCACGCGGCAACAGGTCGTGTGCCTGGTCCAGTCGGTCGCGCATGGGGATCGGGTCGTGGGCTGCGGCCGGCGCGTACTGAGACCGCATCCACTCAGCCGCCTTGGTCACGTCGTCGAACGTCTCGGCGATGCGTGAGGCGGGTTTGGCCAGCCACTCGCCCGTGCGCATGGGTGGCAGTACAGAGCTGATGAAGTCCGGTGATGTAGGCCGCCGCTCCGCCTCACGTGCTAGATCTTGGCCGTTGCCGTTCCAGGTGTAGCCGTGCCAGTGCAGCGCCATCAACAGGTCCCCATGCAGTCGAAAGAAGAGGGCGGTCCACACCTGCTGCGGGCGGACAGGGACCGCCCTCGTGGAGGCGCGTCAGATAGTCGTCAGTCCGGCCGCGCGAAGCTCGTCACCGGTGAAGCGGAGTGTCCCGGCATCCGGGTTCTTGGAGTCACGCAGGGCGAACGCGTCGGCTACGCCCGCGAGCGGGGCGATCTCCACACAGGACTCGCCCTCGCCGTCCTCGTTGTTGCTTCCGCCGCACATGCGGCGGAAGGCCAGCGGGCCGAGATCGTTCGCGTACAAGTCCACAGCCATGCTGAACAGACCTCCTGGCAGATTGGTGGATGGAGTTGACGGCCCCGCCGTCTCTCGGGCGGGGGCCATCTTCATGGCCGGCCCTTCCCTGGTGGTGTGGTGTTCCTTGGGGCAGGCCGTGTGCCAGGCGCGCCGGCTACCGCGGCGCCGGAGACGCCAGCTTGAACAGCGTGATCACGACGTCTTCCTGGTCGTGCCGATGGCGGCAGGCTTTGCAGGTGGCGCCTTGGGCAGAAAGTCCTTCAGGAACGCCGTCAGCATGTGGTCAGCTCGGGCCTTGGCTTCCTCGCGAGTGCGGAAGCTCTCCGACATCGGGGTCATGCCCTTCCGATTCGGCAGCCGGGGCCAGAGCGTGAACTCCTGGCAGTGATCAACGATCGAGAAGACTTTGATCTCCCCGACCATTCCGTACTCGGTGTCGGTGAAGTGCGGCTGCCAGCGGATCTCCAGCTTCACTGATCCGCCTCCCGCTGCACGAGCAGCAGGTCCCACGGCTCGGTGTTGGGACGCTTCTCCAACAGCCCGTGCCCTTCGGCCAACTCCAGGTATCCGCTGTACCCGGCCGAGATGGCGTATGTGCCGTCCTGCACCCCACGCGCGACCATCAGCGCCAGGTACTCCTCCCACGTCCACCTCGGAGGAGGCCAGAACTCGGGCTCGGCATCCGGCCCCAACGCCTCCAGCTCCTCAGGCGCAAGATCACCCACGTAGGCCGTGCGCCTATGCACGATGTCGGGACCCGACTGGCAGGTCAACGGCTTTGCCCGGTGTCTGCATGATCTCTGTGCGAGGGCCATGCATCGACGGTAGGAGGGGCTGCGAGCCAGGCTCAATGAGTGTGGCAATGTGTGGCCCACAAGTTCATCGTCGCTGGTAGGCCGTAAGAGCCTTGGCTATGAGTTCGCGGGCTCTAGCTCCATAGACAGCCATGTCAGCGAGGCGTCCGAACTCACGGACATAGCGAGCGATCTCTCCAGGCGCGGTGACAGTGATCGACGCGGTCACCAGTTCCACGCTGACCTGAGTGTCGTCGAAGACCGTGAAGTTGTGAGGAACATGTGCGCTTCGGATGATCCCAGTCGGGACAACGCCCAGGGACACGGACGGGAAGGACATCGTTGTGAGTAGATGCTCCATCTGGGCGGCCATCACGTCAGGCCCGCCAAGCTGGTAGCGAAGTACGGCTTCTTCAACGACGAACGCGAAGCGGTGCCCCGGCTTCATCAGCACTGCGGCGCGCGCCACACGTGCATCTGCGGCTGCTTCAACATCATCGATGAGTTGATGGCCCGCTGCGATGCCACGAAGAAGTGCGACGGCATAACCGCGTGTCTGGAGCAGGCCGGGGAGTACCTGTGAGAGGTAGGCCCGCATCAACTCCGTGCGCTCGTAGAGCGGCACGCGTGCCTCTTGCAGTTTGCGCAAGCCGGTCCTCTGCTGGCGCTTCCACTCAACGTAGGCGCTTTCGACCGTGAGGAGTGCGGCGACAAGGTCATCCGTCTGCTCATCAGCGCCACAGAGCCGGCACCACGTACGTATGTCGGCCACTGATGGCGCGCGTGCCGCGTGCTCAATCTTGCTGATCTTCGTACGTTCCCACCCCGCCGCCCGAGCTAGATCAATCGCGCTCAGCTCAGCGTTTAGGCGTAGGTCCCGAAGTCGGTTAGCAAGGGCGCGCCTGGCTCCCTGGACAGAAGAAGATGGCGAGGTGGGCATGTGGTACCGGTTGGCTAAAACTACGAGAGTTTGAACTCTGCGTGGTCAGTAGCACGGGCCCATACCGCCTCGAACGCTCTCCGGCATGAACGAATGATGTCCGGGTCCTCACAGAGTTCGTCTTCGACGATAGAGCCGTCACCGGCGAAATGGTGAAACCTGATCACGCGATCGTCGAACAGCCAGAAGTCATTGCCAGGCAAAGCAAGATCAGATGTCTGCCGCCGGGGAAGCCAGCGGACACTTTCACCGGCGGCAATGTTCATGGAATCGGTTACCGCGTGCTCAAAGCGGATGTAGTCGCTCGCGGGTAGTGATACGACTCTCGCGCGTCGCACTGTGACACCACGAGAACGAGCGGTGTCGATTAGCCTATGCCAGCGCTGTTCCCGCTCGGTTCGGTCGAAGGCCGGTCCGCCTTGGAAGGCGAGGAATGAAGGATCGTCCGGCGTGTACGCGTCTCGCATCTCGAGGTGGAGTGCTGCGTGAGTGGTCTGAGCAAGGAGCTCAGCGAACGGCGGGACCGTCTGAGTCACGAAGCGCCTCCAGGATCAGTGCCTTCATACGGGCTGGCACCCGTACCGCCGACTCGTGAGACGCTAGCCCAGACGTTTCGTTCATGTGCCTCAGGTCGCCGGGGTCGGTGACTGTTTCGCCAACGAACACCAGATCGCCGGTCTCCTCGTCCATATGCAGGGCGGGGCAGTGGTCGCCGTCGGTCTCGGGGTCGATCACCAGAAAGCGTAGCCGCATGGGTTTCTCCGGTGTTGAGATGTGACTGTCTGTGGCGCACATGTGAGCTCGAACTGGAGTGGAGCCCCAGGCTCGCTACCTAGCGTGAACTGGGGCTTTGTCTCCTGTGGCCAGATCGGACCTGGTCTGCCATGAAGCGTGGTGGACGATAGCGGGATCGAACCTGTGACCTCTTCGGTGTGAAAGAAGAGGTCTCTGTGTCCTCATCCCTGAATACAGCCGGGCGGGCGTTCGGATCGCTATGACCGCTTCCGCAATCGGGGCTTGCGGTTCTTCATGCATATGACTGAGCGTGAATGAAAATACGCATACAGTCAACCCTTGGCGCTCAGTGCACATCTGACCATGACCAAAGCCCCGGACATTGACAAACGCCCTGTGGAGACCGAACGGGGAGAGGTTTGGTTGTGGCAGTCACGTAGCGGCCTTTGGTCAGCTCGGGCCTTGGCTTCCTCACGAGTGTGGAAGCTCTCAGACGGCGGCACGTCGAACAGACCGACGGTCGCAGCTTTATGGCTGTGGCTACCGGGCACTGTCCTAGAGCAGTGTGGCCAGGACGAGTGGTTGATCCTCGTTGAGGTGCCTGTCCTGGCCGAACCCGGCCCTGCCGTATCCGACGACGCCGCTCCGGGAGTTTGCTCTACCCGGCATGTTTCCGCGACCCGACAGAGCTCCGCGCCTGCGTTCAGGAGTGGTTGCGAGCGCGGGGCATTACCTAGCGCTGAGCAGTCATGTTTCAAGCAGCGAACACCTTCTCGCCATGATGGGTGAAGGGTCTTCGTCGCATGAGCAACTTTAGGGGTGCTCCCGATTTCCGCCTGGCACTGGGAAATCAAGCCTTCATTGGCGCACCTCCATGGGCGTGAGGAACCGGCTACGACCTCACCAGTCCCGGCAAGCTCTCCGGGTCACCCCCACGGGCGTCGCGACGAGGGCAAGTCGGCACCGGAGTTACCGCGACCACACGGGTGATCCCCACGGGCGTGGGGACGAGTGGGCCCGGTCCTGCAGGCGCTGCTGCTTGGACGGATCACCTCCACTGGCATGGGGACGAGTCACGTCGGCGGGCAGCATCCGCGTCTCCGATCGGATCACCCCCACGGGCGTGGGGACGAGGAGCCCCACGCCAGCCAGGCCTAGGATCAGCGCCAGCAGATCAACCCCACGGGCATGGGGACGAGCTGAACACGTGCTCGCCGCGCAGCTCAGAAACCGGATCAACCCCACGTGGGGGTGAACCGCTGGCGCGCGCGTCAGCACCCTGGTGTGCAAGACCACAAGCCCCGGATGTCGGCCGTCCGAGGCGCAGGCGGGGCCGGGGCTCAGCGTGGGGCGCGGGTGATGGTCAAGGCGGGGCCGGTGCGGTCGGTGAAGAAGTCGTCGCCCTTGTCGTCCACCACGATGAACGCGGGAAAGTCCTCCACCTCGATCCTCCAGACCGCCTCCATCCCCAACTCCGGATATTCCAGCACCTCAACCTTCTTGATGCAGTCCTGAGCCAACCGAGCCGCCGGCCCACCAATGGACCCGAGGTAGAACCCGCCATACTGCCGGCAAGCCTCGGTAACCTGCTTCGAGCGGTTGCCCTTGGCCAGCATCACCATGGACCCGCCGGCAGCCTGGAACCGCTCGACATAGGAGTCCATCCGCCCAGCGGTGGTGGGCCCGAAGGACCCGGACGCATAACCCTCGGGCGTCTTTGCAGGCCCGGCGTAGTAGACCGCGTGATCTTTGAGGTACTGCGGCATGGCGCCACCGCCGTCCAGCAGTTCGCCGATCTTCGCATGCGCGATGTCGCGCGCGACGACAAGCGGCCCGGACAGCGACAACCGCGTCTTGACGGGATACTTGGTGAGTTCGGCAAGGATCTCGTGCATGGGCCGGTTGAGGTTGATCTGGACGACGTCGTCGGACAAGTGCTCGTCCGTGGTGTCGGGCAGGAAGCGGGCCGGGTCGGTCTCCAGCTTCTCCAGGAAGACGCCCTCCGGCGTGATCTTCGCCAGCGCCTGCCGGTCCGCCGAGCACGAGACCGCGATCGCGACCGGGCAGGACGCCCCGTGCCGCGGCAGCCTGATCACCCGCACGTCGTGGCAGAAGTACTTGCCGCCGAACTGCGCCCCGATGCCGAGCTTCTGGGTCAGTTCGAACACCTTCCGCTCCAGCTCCACGTCACGGAACCCGTGCCCGGCCGCCGAACCCTCCGTGGGCAGCGCGTCCAGGTAGCGGGCGCTGGCGTACTTGGCGGTCTTCAGGGCGTACTCGGCGCTGGTGCCGCCCACGACGACCGCCAGGTGGTACGGCGGGCACGCCGCCGTACCGAGCGAGCGGATCTTCTCCTCCAGGAACGCCAGCATGCGCTTCTCGTTGAGCACCGCCTTGGTCTCCTGGTACAGGAACGACTTGTTGGCCGACCCGCCGCCCTTGGCCATGAAGAGCAGCTTGTAGCTGTCGTCGCCCTCGGCGTACAGCTCGATCTGGGCGGGCAGGTTGCTGCCGGTGTTCTTCTCCTCCCACATCGTCAGCGGCGCCATCTGCGAGTAGCGGAGGTTGAGCTTGGTGTAGGCGTCGTAGACGCCGCGGGAGATGTGCTCGGCGTCGCGCCCGTCGGTGAGCACGTGGCGGCCGCGCTTGCCCATGACGATCGCGGTGCCGGTGTCCTGGCACATGGGCAGGACACCGCCGGCCGAGATCGAGGCGTTCTTGAGCAGGTCGAGCGCGACGAAGCGGTCGTTTCCACTGGACTCGGGGTCGTCGACGATCTTCCGGAGCTGGGCAAGGTGGCCGGCGCGCAGGTAGTGGGAGATGTCGTGGATCGCGGTCTCGGTCAGCGACCGCAGCACCTCGGGGTCGACCTCGAGGAACGTCCGCCCGGCCGCCTCGACCTTCCGCACCCCCTCCGTGGTGATGAGCCGGTACTCGGTCTCGTCGGCGCCAAGCGGAAGCAGGTCGGTATAGTCGAACTCGGGCATTCTCTCGATCCTTTCGGTCCCCCTAGAGGGTACGCCCACCGGAGGTCATCGCCCGCCCGCCCGCCTGCCGTGCGGCGGCCTCGATGCGGGCGTGCTGTTCCTTCCACCAGCCGGGGTCGTTCGAGGCGAGGTTGTCGCGGGTACGGCGCAGCCCGGCCGCCCCGTCGAGCATCTCCCTGACGATGTCGGCGTGCCCCGCGTGCCGGTTCGTCTCGGCGGTCATGTGGACGAGCAACCAGTGGAGGTCAGGGTGCCGCCGCTCCTCGGGCCACCAGGGCACGGTGCCGGTGGCGTCCAGGTCCAGGGTCTCGATGGTCTCGTCGGCGTGGGCGCGCGCCCGCTCGTAAAGGTCGAGGAGCTCTTCGCGCGACTGCTCCGGTGTCGCCCACATGTCGGAGTTGAGCTCGGCGTCGTCGCTGATCCACGGCACCGGCTCGGGGAAGGGCCGCCCGAACACGTCGCCGAAGTACCCGACCTCGACACCCGCCAGGTGCTTGATGAGTCCGAGCAGGTTGGTCCCGGTCGGCGTCATCGGCCGGCGGATCTCGTACTCGGGAAGCCCTTCGAGCTTCCACACGATGGAGTCGCGGGCGTCGCGCAAGTAGCGGTGGAGCAGTGCCTTGTGATCGGTCATGCTCGAAGTCTCCCGCACGGAAAGAGGTGGTTCGCCATGGTCAGGGATGACTTCCTCGCCGCCGCCCGCTCGGCGGCCGGTCTGTTGCGCGCGCCGGAGGTGGCCGCCGCGTGGCCGGGTCCGAGCGCGCTGGCCGGCTTCAGCGTGTCCGGCCTCGCCGGGCATCTCGCCTATCAGGTCCTGGGTGTACGGCAGGCGCTGGCCGCCCCGGTTCCGGAGGAGGAGACGGTCACCCTGCTCGGCCACTACGAGCGCGTGGAGTGGATCGGCTCGGCCCACGAGGACCCGGTGAACGTGCGGATCAGGGACGGCGGCGAGCAGGTCGCGGCGGACGGGCCGCAGGCTCTGGTGGCGGCGCTCGACGCGGCGGTCGCCGAGCTGGCCGGGACGCTGGCCACGTTGCCCGAGCGGGCGGTGCGCATCCCGCTGTGGGGCCCGTGGTCGTTGTCGCTGTCCGACTTCCTGGTCACGCGGATGATGGAGCTGGCGGTGCACAGCGACGACCTGGCCGTGAGCGTGGGGGTGCCGACGCCGGTGCTGCCCGACGAGGTCATGGAGACGGTGCTCGATCTGCTGGCGCGGCTGGCCGTACGGCGTCATGGGCAGGTCGGGGTGTTGCGCGCGCTGTCGCGGGCCGAGCGGGCGCCGGGGAGCATTGCCGCGTTCTGAACGAGACGAGACGGTTCGTATTGACAGAGGCGGGAGGCCGCTGCATACTTCTACTCATGCGAGACGGACCGTCTCGGTTCACTGACTGAGGAGAACACTTATGCGCACGTGGTTCATCACCGGTGCAAGCCGCGGCCTCGGCCGCGCGTTCACGGAGGCGGCGCTGGAGCGTGGCGACAGGGTGGCCGCCGTGGCCAGGAACGTCGGGACATTGCGTGACCTGGCGGACAAGCATCAGGACCGGCTGCTGGTGCGGGAGCTCGACGTGACGGATCGGGAGGCGGTGTTCGCGACCGTGAAGGCGGCGCACGAGCACTTCGGCCGCCTGGACGTCGTGGTCAACAACGCCGGGACCATGTCGTCCGGCATGATCGAGGAGTTCACGGAGGAGGAGGCCCGGGCGCAGTTCGAGGTCAACTTCTTCGGGGCGTTGTGGGTGACGCAGGCGGCCATGCCGTACCTGAGAGAGCAGAGGTCGGGGCACATCGTGCAGATCTCCAGCATCGCGGCGCTCGGCGGCTTCCCCACGACGGGCCTGTACAGCGCGAGCAAGTTCGCGCTGGAGGGCATAAGTGAGGCGCTCGCGATGGAGGCCGCCCAGTTCGGGGTGAAGGTCACGATGGTCCAGCCGGGCGGCTACTGGACGGATCTGTACACGAGCATGTCCGCCTCCGAGCCGCTGCCGGAGTACGCGGAGCTGCGGGAGGAACTGGCCAGGCAGTGGGCGGAGGGTTCCGTGGACAGCGAGCCGAGGCTGGCCGCGGAGGCGCTGCTCAAGCTCGTGGACAGTCCCAATCCGCCGTTGCGGCTCCTGCTCGGCAGCATGGTCTACGACCTGGCGTTCGGCATCTCCCGGCAGCGTATGGAGACGTGGGCCGCCTGGGAGGAGGTCAGCCGGGCGGCGGAGAAGGCGGTGCCCGCGCCCGAGGTCACGGCGTGAGCATGGCGACGGCGGTGTCCACGGCGCCCGCCACGTCGTCGTCCTGCGGATACAACAGTGCGCGGCCCACGACCAGGCCGCGCACGCCGGGCAACTTCAGCGCCCTGCTCCACGCCGCGTACGCCAGGTCGGGCGCCTCGCCGGGGTCGCCGCCCAGCAGGAGCGTGGGCAGGGTCGTGGCGGACATGACCCGCTCCATGTCCGCCACGACCGGGAGCTTCAGCCAGGTCCTGGCCGAGGTCGCGCCGAGTCCCTGGGCGACGTTGACGGCCTTGATCACGCCCTCGGGCGACAGGTCGTGGCCGGCCCGCGCCGACCAGAAGGGCTCGACCATGGCGATCAGGCCGCCGGCCGCGAGTTCGGTCACCGCCCTGCCGCAGGACTCCAGCGTGGCGGCGGTGGCCGGCTCGTCGAGGGCGATGCGGCAGAGCATCTTGCCGCCGTCCAGCCGCATGCGGGCGATCGTCTGCACGTCGTAGGCGGTGAAGCGGTCGTCGAACTCGAAGGCCGAGCCCTGGATGCCGCCCCGGTTCATGGACCCGATCACGATCTTGCCGTGCAGGGCGCCGAGCAGCAACAGGTCCTCGACCACGTCGGGAGTGGCCAGCAGCCCGTCCACGCCTGGCCTGGCCAGTGCGATCACCAGGCGGTCGAGCAGCTCGATCCGGCTGCCCATGGCCAGCGGGCGCGGGCCCGCGCCGAGCGCGCCGCGGGCCGGATGGTCGGCCGCGATGATCATGAGCTGGCCGCGCGAGCCGGTCGGCGGACGGCGCCGCCGCGAGGCCGCCGCGTCCGCGATGCGCTCTGGGAACAGAGCCCTGATCTGCCGGATCTCGCGGTAGTCAGCCAATGCCCGCCCCGTCCATCACGACACCTCCGCGATCTCCACCGGCCGCCGCTCGCGCCGCGACAGCTCCGCGGCCTCGGCCACGTACAGGGCGGCCAGGGCGTCCTCGATCGTGCACCGGCCGCTCGCCCCGCGCAGGAAGGCGTCGATCTCGTTCGCGTACGCCTCGGCGAACCGGCTGACGAAGTCCGGCCACGGCGGCCCCTCGAACCCGGCGATCGGGGCGCGCGGCCCGAGCCCGACCGCGTGTGTGCCCTTGCTGCCCGCCAGCTCCATCCGCACGTCGTAGCCCGCGCCGTTGTAGCGCGAGCCCTGCACGGTGGCCAGCGTGCCGTCGTCCATGGTGACCAGCGCGGCGCTGGTGTCCACGTCCCCGGCCGCGGCGAAGAAGTCCGCGTGGCCCAGGTTCGAGCCGGTCGCGTAGACGGTGGCGACCTCGCGCCCGGTGATCCAGCGCAGCAGGTCGAAGTCGTGGATGTGGCAGTCGCGGAAGATCCCGCCCGAGGTGGCGACGTACTCGGCGGGCGGCGGCGCAGGGTCGGCGGTGATGAGGTGCAGCCGGTGCAGCTCGCCCAGTTCGCCCGCGCGCAACGCCCGCGCGGCGGCGGCGAAGCCGGGGTCGAAGCGGCGCTGGAAGCCGATCTGCACCTGCGCGCCCGTCCTGGCGGCGAGTTCGGCCAGCGCGCGGGTCTCCCCGACGGTCGCGGCCACCGGCTTCTCGCAGAACGCCGGCAGCCCGCGCTCGACGGCCGTCCTCAGCAGCTCGGCGTGGGTTCCCGTCGGGGTGGCGATGACCACCGCGTCGGCCTCGAACGGGTCACCCGGCCGGCCGTACGGCGACGTGCGCACCGGGTCGGCGACGATCAGCTCCTCGACGAGCGGGTGGGCGGCCAGCGTGGCCGCGTGGAAGGCTCCGATCCTGCCCAGGCCGAGCAGTCCGACGCGCATCGCGCCTCCAAGGGTGTCGGCTTCCTTTTCTAGGCGACGCCTCTGTCTCAGTCAATCCTTTGTCCTGACATTCTGACCTTTAGCTCCCGTACGGCTCCCGCCGCCCGATGGGCCGGCAGCCGGGCGAACCCGACGACGATCGCCGGCGGCCCCGGGCGGAACCGCATCGGCCCCACCGGCTCCGCGGCCAGCCCGAGCGCCTGCGCGGCGGCGGCCGCGGCCGCCTCGTCCCCATCGCCGGGCAGTTCCAGGTACACGTGCAGACCGGCCTCGATGCCGCGCACCCGGATCTCGGGCAACTGCTCGTTCAGGGCGGTGACCAGGGCGTCCCTGCGCCTCCTGTACTCCCGGCGGGTGCGCCGCAGGTGCCGGTCGTAGCCGCCGGTGCGCAGGAAGTGGGCCAGCGCGTACTGCTCGATCACCGGGGAACCCAGGTCGAGCTCGCCGCGCGCCTGCCGTACCGCGGAGGCGAGGTCTTCCGGCGCGGCCACCCAGCCCAGCCGCAGTCCGGGCGCCAGCGACTTGCTCACGCTGCCGGAGAGGATCACGCGGTCGGGCGCGAGGCCCTGAAGGCAGCCGACGGGGTCGCGGTCGAAGCGGAACTCGGCGTCGTAGTCGTCCTCCAGGACGATCCCGCCCCACTCGATCAGCTCGGCGCGGCGGCCGGGGGAGAGCACCACGCCGGTCGGGTAGTGGTGGGCCGGGGTGAGCAGCACCGCCTCGGCACCGCTGGCGGCCAGCGCCTTCACGTCCAGCCCCTCGTCGTCGCAGGGCACCGGGACCGGCGTCGCGCCCGCCCGCCGCAGCAGCGGGAACTGGCGTGAGCTGCTGGGGTCCTCGATCGCCAGCCGTTCGACGCCCAGGACGTGCAGGCTCAGGCTGAGTCCCTGCGCGACGCCGCCGACGATGATCAGGTTCTCGGGACGCACGCTGGCGGCCCTGACCCGCTTGAGGTATCCGGCCAGCTCCTGCCTGAGCTCAGGAACGCCGCCGGGGTCGCCGTAGTCGAACGCGTCGGAGGGCAGCGTGGACAGCACGTGCCTGACCGAGGCCAGCCAGCGCTCGCGCGGGAATCCACTGAGATCGGGCGAGGTGGGGCGATGGCCGTAGAAGGGGGCACAGACGGTGTCCTCGCGCGGTGGCGGCGGGGCCTGGCGCGGGGCGGAGACGGCGGCGGCCACGTGGGTCCCCTTGCCCACCCGCGAGACCAGGAACCCCTCGGCGACCAACTGCTCATACGCTTCGACCACCACCCCGCGCGAGACGGCCAGGTCGGCGGCGAGGTCGCGGCTGGCGGGCAGGCGGGTGCCGGGCGCGAGGCGGCCGTCGCGGATCGAACCCCGCAACTCGGCGGCGAGCTGCGCGGCCAGTCCGCCCTGCTGCCGATCGAGCGGAACATGAAGGTCGGTCACATTGGTCCCCGTTTAGCGCCGGATATTGGACTGTTTCGGCAAGCCATTGCCTTTCTAGCATGCTGCGCATGAGAAACGGAGCGCTGGGCGCGGCCACGGCGATGTTCCTGGTGGGAACGCTGGCCGCCGTGTCCGGCCTGATCAAGGACTATCCCGTGTACGGCGGGCAGTTCGTCCGCTACCTCCTGGCGGCGGCGATCCTGCTGGGGGTGACCAGGGTGCTCGGGCTGCGGTTCGTCCGGTTGACGCTCCGGGAGTTCTGCTGCCTGGCGGGGCTGGCCGTACTGGGACTGGTGGTCTTCAACGTCTGCGTGATCGAGTCCACCCGCGACTCGGGACCGGCGCTGGTCGGGACCGTGCTCGGGACCGTGCCGCTGGTGCTCGCGCTGGTCAGCGGGCGGCCGGCACCCCGGTTGCTGGCCGGGGCCGTCGTCGTGGTGGCGGGGGCGACGCTGGCCACCGGGCTCGGGACGGGGAGCGCCTCCGGGCTGCTGTGGGCGCTCGGGGCGCTGGTGGGGGAGGTGAGCTTCTCGCTCCTGGCCATTCCGTTGCTGCCGAGGCTGGGGGCGATCCGGGTGTCGGCCTATTCGACGGCGCTGGCCGTACCTTTGCTGGCGGTGGTCGGGGTGACGGTCGAGGGCACGTCGATGTTCCGGGCGCCCACGTTGCCGGAGGCGCTCGGGTTTCTCTATCTGGCCGTCGTGGTGACTGTGGTGGCGTTCTTCCTGTGGTACTCGGCGTTGCCCAGGCTCGGGGCGGGGCGGGCGGGACTGTTCGCCGGGATGATCCCGGTCGGTGCGATCGTGACCGGGGTGCTGCTCGGTGTGGCCACGCCCTCCGTCTATGACCTGCTGGGCGCCGGACTGGTGATCGCCGGCATCGTGGCCGGGCTCACCGCTACCGTTTCAGAGTCGGCCACTGTCCGCTCTTGATGCCGCTCAGCACGATGAACACGGTGGCGACACCGATGCCGCCCACGACGAGCAGGCCGATGGCCATGACGACGATGTATCCGACTTCCATGGCGGCCTCCCTCCTCCTTACATGGTGAAACGTCGGGAGGCGGGAGGGCGGTGTCCGGATATTTCGCGTTTTACTGAGATTTTGCGCCATGAATCACGAGGGCCCACATAAAGCAGCCGAACGACCCCGTAGCGGCCAGGGCGCGCACGACATTCCACGTCACCCAGCTCCCCTCGAAGGCCGCCCGCACCGCCCCCAGATCGGGGATCTTGTCCGGGTCGCCCGCCTTGGCGAGCTGGTCGTTCAGCGGAACGTTGACGCCCGCGGTCACGAAGAACATCACCAGATAGAGCACGAACCCCGCGATCACCCAGGGCAGCACCGGCCGCAGATCCCCCCGCCAGTGCAGCACCACCGCGGCCAGCATGAACAGCAGGCCGCCCATGAAGGCGCTCATGAACACCGGGTTGATGATGGCGACGTTGATCCGCTGCATGGCTTCGACCAACGTCCTGTTACTGCTCTGCCTGAGCCCCGGCATCACCGAGTAGGCGAACGCCGCGAACAACCCGGCCATGAGACCGGCGCTGAGCGTGGACAGGAGCAGGGCGAGCGTGCTGAGTGCTTTCAAGCTGTTCTCCGAGGTGCGGTACGGCAGGCGAACGCCACCCTGACGCACCCCCACCTGAAACGCCAGCCCAGCACCCTTCATGTTGCTGCACCCCACCCCTGCAACAACGTGCAACCCCACCCCGGCCCGCCCACGCCCCGGGCTGTCCACACCCCGGCCCGCCCACGCCCGAGTCCACCTACTCCCGGCACGCCACACCCACGTCTCCACCCGGCCCCCACCCCCGGGTCCACCCACTCCCGGCGCCGCTACCCCACATCTCCGCCTGGCCTTCCATGGGCTGCCGCCGGTGCGCATCGGCGACCCCGTCGCATGCATGCGCGGTCTTGGCGGAGCCGGGGTCAGGGGAGGGGGTTAGGAGGTTTGGGCGGGGAGTTTGGGGTGGAAGCCGGGGGCCAGGGCGATGATGGCCGCCGCCAGGACGAGGGGTGCCGCGAATGCCACCTGCATGCCCGCCGCGTCCGCCAGCCCGCCCACCAGTGCGGCGCCCACGATGAAGCCCACGTAGTTGAAGAGGTTCACGCGGGCGATCGCCACCCCGGTGCCCGCCGGGTCCAGGCGGCCGGCGGCGGAGAAGGACTGGGGGGCCACCACCGAGAGTCCCACTCCGGTGAGGCCGAAGGCGATGATGGCGACCGGCTGGTTCGGGGCCAGGACGATGCCCAGGAAGCCCAGGGCGGCGATCGCGCCACCGATCCGGACGATGGCCGCGGGGCCGTACCTTCTGACGGCGAAGTCGCCGCCGAGGCGGACGAGGAGGGTGGTCGCCTGGTACGCGGCGTAGGCCAGCGGGATGACCGTGGCGCCGGCGGCCAGGACGTCCTTCATGTAGACGGTGGAGAAGTTGGAGATGGCGGCGTCACCGACGTACAGGAAGGCCATGGCGAGGCAGAGCGGGATGATCGGCTTCCACGGGAAGCGGGCGGCGGCCGTCGTGGTCTGCTCGGGCTTCTCCTCCTCGATCGTGCAAAGCAGCGGGCCGGCGATCAGCGAACCTGCGACGGCCAGCACCATGGGCAGCGCCATCGTGAGCCACAGTTCGAGGACCGTGGCCGTGGCCGACGCCCACAGCGCGCCGAGGAGGCTGGCGACGCTCCACACGCAGTGGAAGCCGTTGAGGAGCGGCCGGCCGTACCGGCGCTCGACCGCGACGCCCTGCATGTTCATGCCCGCGTCGACCGCACCGACGCCCAGCCCGAACGCGAGGAGGGCCACGAGCAGGACGGGCACGCTGGGCGCCAGGCCGGTGAGCACGACGGCGGCGGCGACCAGCGGCTGAGCCAGCCGCAGCAGCCACTTGCTGCCCAGGCGCGCGGCCAGCGAGCCCGCGCCGACGCTGCCGACCCCGGCCAATACCGGGACGATCAGCAGCAGGAGGGTCAGTTCGCCCTCGTCGAGCCCGTGCCGCACCTGGATGGCGGCGACCTGCGTGAGCAGGGTGGCGAAGGACAGTCCTTGCACCGCGAACACGACGAACGTGCCGGTGCGGGCCAGGCGGTTTCGGGGGGTGTTCACCGCTTGCCTCCTGCGGTTAAACGTGAGGTGGCGTCAGGTTAGTGCCTCGCCCTCTCTCCTGACCAGGTCCCTGCACGGCCGAACCAGGGCCGTCGTGACGCCAGTGGCCCAACCCCCAGCCCTCGGCCACTCGCGCAGCACCTACCGTGCGACATCCCGCGCCGCGGGGTGGATATCTGCGCCTGGCCGGATGACCGCTTGGTAGGTTTGTTGCCATTATGTGACCTGGTAAAGTGCCGGGGTGAAACGCCGGGGATATGCCACTGGGGAGGCACGGCGCGAGCGCATCCTCGCCATCGCCCTGCTCGAGTTCGCCGAGAACGGCTATCGCGGCGCGTCGCTGGCCCGCATCGCCGAACGCGCGGAACTCACCCAGGCCGGCCTCCTCCACCACTTCAAGAGCAAGGAACGCCTGCTCCTGGCCGTCCTCGACTACCGGGACGAGGTGGACACGCGGCGCTACGGGTTCGATGCCTGCGACGGCCAGGAGATGCTGAAGGCGCTGGTGGACGTGGTGGACTACAACTCCCGAGTGCCCGGCCTGGTGCAGTTGTTCTCCGTGATCAGCGGCGAGGCGGTGACCGCCGACCACCCGGGTCACGAGTGGGCCAGGAACCGCTACCACCGCCTGCGCGAGGGCGTCGCCGGCGCTCTACGCCGGAGCGCGGAGAACGGCCAGTTCCGCGCCGACCTCGACGCCGAGGCCCACGCCGACCGCCTCATCGCGATGATGGACGGCCTGCAAACCCAGTGGCTCCTCGACCCGGACAGGGTGAACATGCCCGAGATCTTCCGCAGCTACGTGACCGACCTCGCCACCACCCTCCGCCCCGCCTGACCTCCTCCGGCCGGGGCGTGCTCAGCCGGAGGCCGGAGCCGCGGTGGTGGAGCGGGTGGGGCCTCTGAGGCAGGCCCAGGCGCCCAAAGCGATGACGGCGGCCACCTCCGTGGCGGCCATGCCGCGTTCGACCAGGCCGAGCGGCATGACCTGCCACCAGGCGAGGCCGTTGCGGGTGGCCAGCATGATGACCGCGCCGATGCCCGCCACCCACAGCACCGACCCCAGCCCGAGCAGGAACGCCAGCCACGACACCCCGTGCCGGTGCCGCCACGGCCGGGCGATGACCAGTGCCGCGATCGGCAGGCTCAGGAAGGCGACGAAGCTGCCGACCCGGTGGATGCTGCCGCTCAGGCTCGGTCCGACCGCCCAGTCGTGCTTGGGGAACGACGCGGTGATCAGCAGCCCCACACTCCAGGCCAGGAGCGCGACGGTGCCGAACCAGCCGGCGATGCGCCGCTTGGCCAGCGACAGCCCGATCGCCGCCGAGCCGAGGGCGAGCGTGCCGACGCCGAGTCCGAAGATCCAGCCCTGGTCGCCGAGCCCATGCTCGCTGATCGTCCGGCGGAACGGGTTGATCTCACCCAGGTAGGCGAGGTCCAGCCCGATGATCACCGCCACCCCGGCCACGACCGCCCCGAGCCCCACCCGCGCCGCTGTCTCCATGAACAGGACAACGGCCACCATCCACCCCCGATTCCTTCCCACATCTCCAACACCCACAGGTCTTCGCACACCTCCAACACCCACAGCCAACGACCCCGGCTCGCCCAGCGGCCCATGGAAACCCCGGGCTACCTTGGCCGCCCGGTGGCGCCTGAACCATGGTGCGACCCGCCTGGGGTCCCAGGAAGGTGACCCACCCGGGTCCCAGGACGCCCGCTCCCCGGCGGCCTGGGCCGCAGCCGACGCCCTCGATCCCGCGGCGCGACGGCCTCGATCCGTGGCGCGACGGCCTCGATCCGTGGTGCGGCGGCCTCGATCCGTGGTGCGGCGGCCTCGATCCGTGGTGCGGCGGCCGGTGGCGGTTGGACCGCGGTGTGACCCCGCCCAGATCCGTGGCAGCCTGCCCAAAGCCGCCTGGACCGCAGTCGGCGGCTTCGGGTCGCGTTCGGTGAAGGTGTTGGCGATGTCGCGGCTCTCCAAAGTGAGGCGCCCCCGGGCCCATCGTCGAGGCGTCCGGGTAGCGCATAGCGCCATGAGGTCGGGCAATAGCGGTGGCAGGCGGTGCCGTAAGGGCAGATCTCGGGGGAGAGGAAAGCGGGAAGGGCTGCTCACACGGGCGACGGCGCGTTACGTTCTGAAGATGGACAAGGGGATGCTTGCCGAATGCCGTCACCTGCTGGATCACGGCATGCCGCAAGAAGTCCGCACCACGTTCGACGCCGACCGGAGGTACCTGCCGCTGGCCCTCGACCGGTCGGGTGAGGGCGGGGCGGTGGCGGTGCTGTCCGAGCGGAACGGCGGGCCCATGATCATGGTCCACCTGTTCAAGAAGCGGGGCGGCGACTGGGAGCACCGGGGCGGCGGAGGAGGCGGGACGATCGGGTATCCGCTCGCCGACCGGGCACCGGCCAAGAACCCTGAGGACTACCTGCGGTGCCCGGGTAACGGCGGGGTGCTGATGAACCCGGAGCACCGCCTGCCCTGGACCGGCTGGTACCTACGGCACGCCGAGCTGACCGCCTCTGCCGAGGTACGGCGGGTGCGGGTGCGCGGACGCCTCATCGATGTCCCCTTCCACGGCTTCCTGATCGTGGTCTGGTCCGGCGGCCGGGCGCCTGAGGTGGAGGCGCTCGGCGATGACGGGCAGGTGCTCACGACGCTGGACGTGAGCGGTCCGACCCTTCATTGAGACGAAACGATAGGCGTCGGCACCGACAGTTTCCGTCGTGCGCCGGATATCGTCGAAGTGTGAATGAACGTCCCGGATCCTGGCTGCCGAAACTGGCCGAGGTGGGCGAACGGCTGGCCGAGGAGTGGCAGTCGGCCCGCGGCCAGCAACGCGCCAGCGACCTGCCCCAGCCGCACGAACTCCGTGCCTCCGACGCCGACCGCGAGCGCGTCGCCCAGGTCCTCCAGGACGCCCACGCCGACGGCCGCATCACCCTCGACGAGCTGGAGGAACGCCTCGGCGTCCTCTACTCCGCCCGCACCCTCGGCGACCTGGCCGGTCTCACCGTGGACCTGCTGCCCGCCGACGAGCAACCGCTTCTCCTGGACGGGCGACCGGTCGCGGCGATCTTCAAGAAGGAGGAGCGCGGCGGCCGCTGGGTGGTTCCCGCCGAACTGGCCGTGACCGCCATGTTCGGGATGACCAAGCTCGACCTGCGCGACGCGATCCTGCAGAACCGGCGCGTCATCATCAACGCGACGCTGGTGCTCGGCGGGCTGGAGATCCAGGTGCCCGAGGGGCTCGAGGTGATCCGCGTGGCCAAGGACAAGACGGTGAAGCTCACCAAGCAGCCCACCGAGCCGGACGCGCCGGTGGTCGAGGTCCGCACCACCAACTTCATGGGCGAGGTCAAGGTCAAGGAGCCGCCCCGCCGCAAGCGCCGCCGCTGACTTCCGGTACGGCAGGCCGTACCGGAAGCAGGGGAACGGCGAGCCGTACCGGAAGAACGGAAGCGGCAGGCCGTACCGGAAGAGGAGGAGCGGCGCTCAGCCCGCGGTGTCGAAGTTGATCGCGGAGTAGGCCCGCAGCTTCCAGAGCTGGTGCTCGCTCTCGATCTTCCTGATCGTTCCCGACCGGCCGCGCATGACCAGTGAGTGCGTGACCGCCACGCCGCCGCGGAAGCGCACACCCTGCATGAGCTCGCCCTGCGTGATCCCGGTCGCGGCGAAGAAGACGTCGTCGGAGCGGACGAGGTCGTTGGTGGTCAGGACCTCGCCGAGGTTCAGCCCGGCGTCGAGGGCCTTGCGGCGCTCGGCCTCGTCGCGCGGCCACAGCTTGCCCTGGATGACGCCGCCCAGGCACTTCAGCGCGCAGGCCGCCACGATGCCCTCGGGCGTGCCGCCGATGCCGAGCATGAGGTCGATGCCGGTTCCCGCGCGCGCTGCCATGATGGCGCCCGCCACGTCGCCGTCCGGGATGAACTTGATCCGCGCGCCCGTCTCCCTGATCTCCTTGACGATCTGGTCGTGGCGCGGCCGGTCGAGGATGACCACGGTGACGTCGGCGGGGGAGGAGCCCTTGGCGCGTGCCACGGCCTGGATGTTGGCCGAGACGGGCGCCTCGATGTCCACCACGTCGGCCGCTTCCGGGCCGGTGACGAGCTTTTCCATGTAGAAGACGGCCGACGGGTCGAACATCGAGCCCCGTTCGCTCACCGCGATCACCGAGACCGCGTCCGGCATGCCGAGCGCGGTCAGCCGGGTGCCGTCGATCGGGTCGACGGCCACGTCGCACTCGGGACCGCTGCCGTCACCGACCTGCTCGCCGTTGAACAACATGGGCGCGTGGTCCTTCTCGCCCTCGCCGATCACGACGACGCCGTTCATCGACACGGTGTTGATGAGCTGGCGCATCGCGTTGACCGCGGCGCCGTCCGCGCCGTTCTTGTCGCCTCTGCCCACCCACCGCGCCGCGGCCATCGCGGCGGCTTCGGTGACGCGGACGAGCTCCATGGCGAGGTTTCGATCAGGGGCGTGCTCGCCCGTGGCCAGCGCTGCGGGTACAGACGTCTGATCGGACATGATGGTGGGGCCTCCTCGTGGACAACTGACTCGATCGTAGTTGCCCCTCTATCCCCGGTCAGCGGAGGATAATGTGCCTCTCATGAGCAGCGATGTGGAACGGGCGGTGACGGGCCGGGGCGCGGCCACCCGTGTCGGCCTCCTCACGGCGGCCAAGGAGGTCTTCGTCTCGAAGGGCTTCGCCGAGGCGGGCGTGACCGATGTGGTGGCGCGTGCCAACGCCAGCGTCGGCAGCCTCTACCACCACTTCTCCGGCAAGGCCGACCTCTACCTCACGCTGTTCGAGGACTTCCAGGGCAGACAGACGCAGCGGACCAAACGGGCCGCCCGCGAGGCGCGCGAGAGCGGCGAACAGGACCCGATGCGCGTCTTCCTGCGCGCCGCCCGCGCCTACCTGGACGGCTGCCTGGAGGAACGCGAGCTGGCGGCGCTGTTCCTGCGCGGTGACGGGCCGCCCGGCTTCGAGGTGGTCATGCGCGACCGGCTGCGTACGTGGGCCTCGCGCAACGCCGCGCTCTTCGAGGGCCAGCCCGCCCTGGTGGTGGCGATCACCGGCGCGCTGGCCGCGGCGGTCAACGAGGTGACGCTGTCGGGCGACCGCAAGCTGGCCGACGACGTCCTCGCCATCATCGGCCAACTCCGACCCGTCGCCCCGGCAGGGTAGCCTCATCAGTTGTGCGGTTGACCCGAACTTTCTACTCCTACGCGGTGGCCCTGCTCGTCTGCCTGGCGGCGGTGGGCCTGTTCCTGCTGATGACGCCCCAGAGCAGGACCGAGCGCATCCCCAAGCGGGACTACTCGATCACGTTGGCCAACTTCAACCGGGCCGTGCCGTACCAGGTGTGGGGGCCCGCCAAGGACCCCGGCGGCTGGGTACCCAACAGCAACCGCATCGCCAACGGCGCGAACGGCGCGAAGGTCCTCTATCTGGGGTACGCCACCGCGAAGCGCGAGCATGCCATGTTCGCCCAGTCGGGTGAGCAGCCCAGTGCCGGGTTCGGCAACCGCATGGCCAACAGCGACAAGTCCGTCGGAACCGAGCAGGTCAACGGCCAGCCCTGGGACAAGCGGTTCCGCGCGGACAAGAAGCAGCGGACCCTGATCAGGACGCTGCCCGGCGTCACCCTCGTGGTCACCGGCACCGCCGACTGGCCGGAACTGGCCCAGTTGGCCGCCTCGCTGCAGGAGCTTCCCAAGCCGTCCTGAGCTAGCGCGTGACCATCCTGACCAGTTCGTCCAGCCCGTCCTTGATCTGCTCGATCGTGAACCGCCGCTCGGTGCGCTGGAAGCTGAGCAGGCCCGCGTTCACCGGCGCGAGCAGGACGTCGGCGAGGAACCGCTGGTCGGCGCCCGGCCTGAGCTGGGCGAGCAGGGCCGTCACGTGTGTGTGGTAGACGTGGTACGGGCCGGTGAAGCGCGCCTTCGGTGAGCTTTTCTCCAGCAGGAGGAAGAGTTCCTCCTGCCCGAACAGGTGGTCGACGAGCGCGCGCAGGAACGCGGTGATCCGCTCGTCCGGGGCCGCTCCGGGGCCCAGCGGTGCGGGTCCGCTCAGGAACGCGGCCTGGAAGGCCCGCTCCCGCTCGTCGATGAGCGCGTAGATCAGCCCGGCGCGGTCGCCGAAGCGCCGGTAGACGGTCCCGACTCCCACGCACGCCTCGCGGGCGACCTCGTCGAGCGAGAGCTGCTCGGCGCCGCGTTCGGCGATCATGCGGGCGGCGCAGTCGACGATCTTCTGCCGGTTGCGTGCGGCATCGGCGCGTTCGGACGAGGGCTGCCCGAGAACAGGGAGTTGCTGGCGTTCGCGCACAGCTTGAGCATAGCCACTTGGAAAACGGAGAACTCTCCGGATATTCTGATCCGGAGAGTTCTCCGTTTGAGTTTCCGGGAGTGACCATGCCGAACGACATGAACCAGCAGGTGATCGACGAGTTCCGGGCCAACGCCGGAAAGGTCGGCGGCTACTTCGAGGGCCACGACCTCGTCCTTCTCACCACAAAGGGCGCCAAGAGCGGCAAGCAGACGACGTCCCCGGTGATGTTCTTCCCGGACGGCGACCGCTACGTGATCATCGCCTCGAACGGCGGCGCCGACCACCACCCCGCCTGGTACCACAACCTGCTCGCCCACCCGGAGCTCACCGCCGAGATCGGCACCGAGACCTTCGCCGCCAAGGCGCAGCAGGTGGACGACGCCGAACGCGACGCGCTGTATGCCCGCATGGTGGCCATCGCCCCGGGCTTCGCCGAGTACGAGGCCAAAACCACCCGCCGCATCCCCGTCCTCGCCCTCCACCGCGCCTGACCCGCATCGCGCTCGTCGCGCCCGCTTCGCGGTCTCAAACCCCCGCCCATCCCCTACGGCCCAGCCAAGCGAGCCCCACCCGCCGCACATGGCTGGGCCCCGTCCAGGGGCACGGCCGTCCAGCGTGCGTGGCGGGCCGCCGCAACGCCCGCCCGCAGACCACCCAAGTGGTCACCCCACTGACCGGCCCTCAAGGCAGCGGCCCGACACCATGACCAGGCGCGGTACCACGCCGACCAAGCGCAGAATCAGGCCGACCACCCGCAGAGGTCAGAACGGCGTGTCCTCCGAGGGCTCGGTGCGGCGGGCCATGGCGGCGGCGAGCTTGACCCGCGCCCCCTGCAGCCACTCCTCACACACCGCGGCCAGCTTCTCCCCCCGCTCCCACAGCTCGATCGACTGCTCCAAGGTCAGCCCCCCGGTCTCCAGGCGGCGCACCACCTCGGTCAGCTCCTCCCGAGCCTGCTCGTACGACGGCGTCCTGTCCGCGGAGGCCCCGGGTGCGTTCTCGTCTGCCACGCGACCCACCCTAGAGTCAGACACCGACAATCGCGCCCTGGCCCGCCGACGAAGGAGCCGATGTGACGACAGGCGAGGTGAAGGTACGGCCTGCCACGCGGGACGACATCCCCGAACTGGTCCGCCTGCGGGAGGTCCTGGCCGACCGGATGGCCGATGACGCCGGTCATCCGGCCGACGACGCCTGGCAGGAGCCGTACGCGAAAAGCCTGCACGAACGCCTCGGCGACCCCGACGTGGCCGTGCTGGTCATCGACGGCGACCGGGACGGCGAGCTGGCCGCCTGTGGAATCGGCTTCGTCTTCCAGCGCTTCCCCGGCCCGGGCCGCTGGGACGGCCGCTTCGGCTACATCCTCGGCATGGCCACCGACCCGCGCCACCGCAGGCGGGGCCACGGCCGCGCCATCATGGACGCCCTCATGCTCTGGTACCGCGACAACGGCGTCACCCGCGTCGACCTCCACGCCACCTCCGACGGCGAGCCGCTCTACCGCTCGATGGGCTTCACGCAGCCCTACCCGGCGCTGACCTGGTTCGCCTAGGGCTCGTCGAGCACGGGCTGGTCGGCCGTCGCCTTCTTACGCGGCTTCCTGGCCGGTTTCTGGGCGGGCTCCTGCTCGGGCGCGGACTCCTGCGCGGGTTTCCGCGCGGACTTCCGCGCGGGCTTCTGGGCAGCCCCCTCGGCACGTACGGCCAGCCGGTCGTCACTCAGCCGGATCGTCAACTGGTCGCCCGGCGAGACGTCCTTGGCCAGCCGTACCACGTCGCCGTCGGGACGCTGCACGATCGCATACCCCCGCTCCAACGTCGCCGCGGGAGACAGCGCCACGAGCCGGGCCCGCAGGTGTGACAGCGAGTCGGAGGCCCGGTCCAGCGAACCCGTCAGGCTCCGCCGCGTCCGCTCCCGCAACGCGTCGACCTGCTCGGCCCTGCGTTCGATCTCGCGTACCGGATCGGCCAGCGACGGGCGCGAGCGCACCGACGTCAGCCACGACATCTCGCGGTCGAGCCAGCCGTTGACCACCCTGCGGCCGCGGTCGCGGAGCTGCCGGACCAACGTCAGTTGCTCGCCGACGTCCGGCACGACCTTCTTGGCCGCGTCCGTCGGCGTGGAGGCGCGCACGTCGGCCACCAGGTCGAGCAGCGGGCTGTCCTGCTCGTGGCCGATCGCGCTCACCACCGGGGTACGGCAGGCCGCCACCGCCCTGACCAGGCTCTCGTCGGAGAACGGCAGCAGGTCCTCCAGCGAACCGCCGCCCCGCGCGACCACGATCACGTCCACCTCGCGGTCGGCGTCGAGCTTGCCCAGCGCCTCGGTGACCTCGCCCACGGCGTAGGGGCCCTGGACGGCGACCTCCTCGACCTTGAACCGCACCGCCGGCCAGCGGCGCCGCGAGTTCTCCAGCACGTCGCGCTCGGCCGCGGAGTCCCGGCCGCAGATCAGCCCGATCGTGCCCGGCAGGAACGGCAGCCTGCGCTTGCGGTCGGCGTTGAACAGCCCTTCGGCGGCCAGCAACTGCCGCAACCGCTCCAGCCTGGCCAGCAGCTCGCCCACACCGACCGGCCGGATCTCCAGGGCGGTGAACGCGAACGAGCCCCTGTTGACCCAGAAGTCCGGTTTGACGTGGACGACCACCCTGGCGCCGTCGGACGGCCTCGGCACGCTCGCCTCGTAGACGCCGCGAGGCGCGGTGACCCGGGCGCTGACGTTGGCCACCGGGTCACGCAGGGTCAGGAAGACCGTGCCGCCGCGGGCGCTCAGGTCGGTGATCTGGCCCTCGACCCAGACCGTGCCGAGCTTGCCGATCCAGCCGCCGACCATCTGCAGGACCGTGCGGATCGGCAAGGGCGACTCGGGAGAGGTCTTCGAGCTCATGGCGGCAGACTACGGTGCCCGGCCGACTATTCTCCGGCTTCGAGCTTGGCCAGGCGGTTCTCGTACATCTTCACGACCTCGGGACGCCCCTGCGTGGCCCGCTCGTAGTCGAGCAGCTCACCGATCTGCGCCGCGCTCTTCCCACGCATCCGCGCCCGGAGCGAAGCAACCGTCAGCTCCCCATACCCCACCAAAGGCTCAGCCAGTACGGCTCCCGCCTCCCCAGCAGCCTTGGCAGCGGCAGGCTTGGCGGTAGTCGTCCTCGCAGGCGCCTTCCGAGCGGGCTTCTTGACGGGGGCCTCCGCAGCGGCGGTGTCGGCTGCAGGGGCCGGGGTCGCGGTCTTCGGCTTGGCCGTCGCGCGCTTGGCAGCGGGCTTCGCCTTGGCCGCCACGGGCTCGGCGGGCTCCGCCACGGGCGCCACCGGCTCCGCCGACTCGACGACGGCCGCCTCGATGACCGCCTCCTTGGCGACAGCCTCCTTGGCCGGAGCCTTCTTGGCAGCGGGCGTCTCGGCAGCCGGCTCCTCCACGACAACCGGCTTGACCTCGACGGACTCGGGGGCCGCCGCAACCTCGGAAGCGGTGGTGGCCGCGGGCTTGGCTTCCGCGGTCGCCGGGCCGGCCGACGCGGCCTCGGGTGCCGCCGGGCCAGCCGGCGCGGTCTCGGTGGCCGCCGGGGTGGGCGGCTCGGGCGTGGGGTCGGGCTTGGTGGCCGGGGTGAAGATGACCGGTTCGACCTTGGCCTTCGGGGCGGTGCCGTTCGGCTCGGCGGCGCCCGTCGCGCTGGGCCGGGGCGCGAAGATGACCGGCTCCCTGCGCGCGGGCTTCTCCTGCGCGCCCTCGGCCAGTTGCTCGGCGGCGGGACGCGAGGTCTCTTCCACCTCTTCCTTCGAGGCCAGCCCCTTGATCGAGTTCTTGACCCGGTCCACGAGCAGCAACGCCTGCCCGGCGGCGCTCAACGTGGACTGGATGACGACGAGTGGCAGCTCCTTGGCCTTTTCCTTGTCGGTGATGGTCTTGGCGATGTTGCGTATCACGTCGCTGAGGGACATGAGGACTCCCTGGTTTACGCGGGGCGGGGGGCCCGTATTGGACGGCTAGTCTGGCAAACGCGTAACGGGCACGCACGCGCCTGCCGGTTCGCCGCTCCACGTAGCATAGGGAGCATGGAGCCGAAGACCCCCACCAGCCGACGCGTCCTCGTGGCCAAGCCCCGCGGTTACTGCGCCGGAGTCGATCGAGCCGTGGTCGCGGTCGAGAAGGCTTTGGAGCAGTACGGCGCGCCCATCTACGTGCGCAAGCAGATCGTCCACAACACCCACGTGGTCAAGACGCTTGAGGCCAGGGGCGCCATTTTCGTGGAGGAGACCGAGGAGGTCCCCGAGGGCGAGATCGTGGTGTTCTCCGCCCACGGCGTGAGCCCGGCGGTCCACGAAGAGGCCAAAAACCGGCAGTTGCGCACGATCGACGCGACCTGCCCGCTGGTGACGAAGGTTCACAACGAGGCCAAGCGCTTCGCCGGCCAGGACTACGACATCCTGCTCATCGGCCACGAGGGCCACGAGGAGGTGGAAGGCACCGCGGGCGAGGCGCCCGACCACATCCAGCTCGTCGACGGCCTCGACTCGGTCGACCAGATCCAGGTGAAGGACCCGAGCCGCCTGGTCTGGCTCTCCCAGACGACGCTGTCGGTGGACGAGACCGTCGAGACCGTCGCCCGCCTGAAGGAGCGCTTCCCGACGCTGCTCGACCCGCCCAGCGACGACATCTGCTACGCCACCCAGAACCGCCAGGTCGCGGTGAAGGAGATCGCCGCGGAGTCGCAACTGGTCATCGTGGTCGGCTCGGAGAACTCCTCCAACTCCAAGCGCCTGGTCGAGGTGGCCAAGGACTACGGCGCCGATGCCTCCTACCTGGTCGACTACGCCAGCGACATCCGCGACGAGTGGCTGGAGGGCGTCGAGACGGTCGGCGTGACCAGCGGCGCCTCGGTCCCCGAGGAACTGGTCGAGGAGGTGCTGGTCCGCCTGGCCAAGCACGGCTTCGACGACGTGCGCGAGGTCCAGCCGGTCGACGAGCGCATGCGCTTCGCCCTGCCGCACGAGCTGCGTAAGGACCTGCGCGCCTCCTGAGCCTGCGGTTCGTGAGCCTGCGGTTCGTGAGCCTGTGGGTCGCAAGCCTGAGGGTCCCGAGCCTGCGGGCCGATGATCAAAGCTCGCCCCGGACGGGGCGGGCTCCGGTCAGGGCTCGTCGCGGCGGGCGGTGCCGTACACGCGAGGCTCGAAGTAGCCCTCGGGCTCGGGCGCGAAGGCCTGCTCCCTGCGCGGGCGCGGCACGTCGGCCACCGACCGCAGCTCCTCGCGTAGGTCGCGCACGTTGTCGCGCAGGCCGCGCCGCCAGGCGACGGCCAGCACGATCGCCGAGCCCGCGAACAGCCACGGCGCGCCCGCCGACATCGAGGTGTAGAGGCCGAGCGCGAGCGAGCCGAGCACGGACGCGGAGCTGAAGGCGCGCAGCAGTTCGACCAGGAACGTGGCGCAGAAGAACACCAGCGGCGGCGTCACGACCAGCGACAGCAGCTCACGCCGGTTGACCAGCATCGCGCCGAACAGGTTCCCCGCGATGAAGACCACGCCCATCAGGAACCCCAGGCCGAACACCGATGCCAGGACATATCCCGTCACGGTGGCCACGAAGGCGAGCGCGACCGCGCCTCTGGCGGTCAGCTTCACAGCCGAACGCCTGCCTTTCCCACTCACCGGTCCCGCCCCCCTTACTGCGACCCGTTGGCCAACTTACCGTTCGCCTGCGAAATCAGAGACGAGGTTTCCAGTAGTTCGGGGGAGGCGAGGGGCCGCGGCAGCCCCTCAAGCATCTCGGGCGCGTCGAGGTCGCCGTCGACGACGCCGAGATCGTGAAGCTTGCGCGCCGTGACCAGAACACGGCTTTCGAGCGAACCGACCGTCTTGTTGTACGCCTCCACCGCCCGCGTCAGAGACCTGCCCAGCGAGTCAACGTTACGCCCCAGCGACGACAGCCGCTCGTACAGTTCCTTGCCCAGCTCGAAGACCGCCCGCGCGTTCTCGCTCAGCGCCGCCTGCTGCCACGCGTAGTGCGCGGTGCGCAGCATCGTGATCAGCGTGGTCGGGGTGGCGATGTGCACCCGCCTGACCATCGCGTACTCCAGCAGCCCCGGGTCACGTTCCAACGCCGGCGCCAGGAACGCCTCGCCCGGGATGAACAGCACCACGAACTCGGGCGACGGGTTGAACCCCTGCCAGTACGCCTTCCCGGCCAACTGGTCGATGTGCTGGCGCACGTGCTTGGCGTGGGCGTCGAGGCGTACCGAGGCCAGGGACTCGTCGGCGGCTTCGGCGGCCTCCAGGTAGGCCGCCAGGGAGACCTTGGAGTCGACGACGATGTTCTTGCCGCCGGCCAGCCGTACGACCATGTCGGGCCGGTGGGCGCCCTCGGTGACCTGCTCGTCGAAGTCGCAGTGGCGCTGCATGCCGGCGATCTCGGCCACGCGGCGCAGTTGGAGCTCGCCCCAGCGTCCGCGCGCCTCCGGCCGTTGCAGGGCGCGTACGAGCGAGGTGGTCTGGGAGCGGAGTTGCTCGTTGCTCTGCCGTACGAACTCCATCTGCTTGGACAGCTCGGCGCGGGCGGCGCGCGCGCCGGACTCGCTGTCGCGTAGCTGCGTCTCGACCCTGGCCAGCAGGTCCTTCAGCGGCTCCACCAGGTGCTCGACGGCCTGCTTGCGCTGTTCGAGCTCGCCGCTGGCCTCGGCGCGGGTGGCGGCGAGGCGGGTCTCGGCGAGTTCGAGGAAGCGGATGTTGTTGACGTCGAGCGCGCGGGTGGACAGGGCCTGGAAACGCTCGGCGAGCTGCCCCTCCACGTAGGCGAGCTTGTCGCCGGCCGACTTCGCCCTGGCGTCCGCCTCGGCCACCCGGACCGCCATCCTGGTCCGCGCCAGCAGGAAACCGATGGCGACACCCACGGCCAGTCCGATGAGAAGCGAGACGACATCCACTCCACGCATGGTCGCATGACTTGGGTCAGTGGATCTTCCCGACACGCTTGTGCATTCCGCTTGTGCGGCACATCTCGCGTAACTCAGAGTACTTGTATGGCTACGGGATCGCGGTTGATCGTCTCGCTCGCCGCCACCGTCGGGGTGGCAGCCGTGGTGGTCGCCGCGGCGGGCACAGTCATCGCGGGCCGTTCAGAGCCGCCACCGACGCCTGCGCAGGCGCCACGCCAGACGCTGATGTGGTCGCCGGGCGCCTGCGTGAGCCGGGACGGCGCCCGGTTCGCGCTGGCGCCGTGCGTCCGGGGCGAGGCCGAGGTGCTCACGCTGGCCGCCGACCCGCCCGGCCGCGGTCAGTGTCCCGACGACACCGACGAGGTGGTGCGGGTGGGGCGGGGCCGTACCGCGTGTGTGCGCGCCTTCCTGGAGCCGCACCGGGGCCGCGCGGGCGCGGGCGGCGGGGTGCTGCGCGCGGGCGACTGCGTGGCCCTGGACGGCCGCGAGCGTCCCTGTTCGAGCCCCGGCTGGTACGGCAGGGCCGTCGCGATCACCGGCGTGTCCGGCGGCTGCCCGGCGGGCACCCTCGACGCCCTGACGCTCAGGGACGGCGTGGTCTGCCTCGGCAGGGGCGGCGGCGTCCTGGCAGAGGGGATGTGCGTGGCCAGGCCGGGCAGGGGAGTGGTGATGCGGTCGGCGATCGCGGGCGTGCCGTGCTCGTCGGCGCGCGCCTGGGCCAGGGTCACCTCGTTAGAGACCTCGGCCCGGGGCTGTCCCCGGGGCTCCGACCGCTATCTGCGCGCTCGCGGCGCCTTTCGTCCCGTGACCTGCTTGCACCTTGTGAGCAAGTAAACTCGGCCGACGTGAGTGAGCGCAGCGAGCGAACCATCAGACACAGCAGTCAAAGACTCGCGCGAACGACGGAGTCGGTCGCGTGAGTCTCTCCATCGGCATCGTCGGGTTGCCCAACGTCGGCAAGTCCACGCTCTTCAACGCGCTGACCAAGACCGGCAACGCGCTGGCGGCCAACTACCCGTTCGCCACCATCGAGCCCAACGTGGGCATCGTGGGCGTGCCCGACGACCGGCTGCCCAAGCTGGCCGAGATCTTCGGATCGGCCAAGATCCTGCCGGCGAAGGTCGAGTTCGTCGACATCGCGGGCCTGGTGCGGGGCGCGTCAGAGGGGCAGGGCAGGGGTAACCAGTTCCTGGCCAACATCCGCGACACCGACGCGATCTGCCAGGTCATCCGCGTCTTCGCCGACCCGGACGTCACCCACGTGGACGGGGAGATCTCTCCCAAGCGCGACATCGAGACGATCAACACCGAGCTGATCTACGCCGACCTGCAGACGGTGGAGAAGGCGATCCCGCGCCTGCAGAAGGAGGCGCGCACCAACAAGGACAAGAAGGGCGCGCTGGAGGCCGCCGAGGCCGCCGCCAAGGTGCTGGAGACCGGCAAGACGGTCTTCGAGAGCGGCCTGGACCTGGAGGGGCTGCGCGAGCTGCACCTGCTGACGGCCAAGCCGTTCCTGTACGTGTTCAACCTCGACGCCGACGAGCTGGTCGACCCGGCTCTGCGCGAGCAGTTGTCCGCGCTGGTGGCGCCGGCCGAGGCGGTCTTCCTCGACGCCAAGATCGAGTCCGAGCTGGTCGAGCTGGACGACGAGGAGGCGCTGGAGCTGCTCCAGTCGGTGGGCCAGGAGGAGTCCGGTCTGTCGCAGCTTGCCCGGGTGGGCTTCGAGACGCTGGGTCTGCAGACGTACCTGACGGCCGGTCCCAAGGAGACGCGGGCCTGGACGATCAAGAAGGGCGCCACCGCGCCCGAGGCGGCCGGAGTGATCCACACCGACTTCCAGCGCGGCTTCATCAAGGCCGAGATCGTCTCCTTCGACGACCTGGTCGATACCGGTTCCATCGCCAATGCCCGGTCGGTGGGGAAGGCCCGGATCGAAGGTAAGGACTACGTCATGCGCGATGGTGACGTCGTCGAGTTTCGCTTCAACGTTTGACCATCTACGTCAACCCCTCCCGGCGCTCATGCGTCGAATCGTCACGGCGTTCACGCTGACTCGGGAGGGCCTGATGATCCGTCGCATACTTCGCAAACGACGTTCCACCCCGTCGCTGACCGGCATCAGCACGGAGGAGGAGCTCGCCCTGCTCAGGGTCGAGCTCATGTACGGCCTGCGGGTGAACCGCGAGGCCTATCTGCGCAGGAAGGTCGACGAGCGGGCCGAGGCGGCCGCCCGTTTGCACGGCGCCGACGCCGCGGACATCCTGGCCGGCCTGCGCGACTCGCTTGAGCGCTCGCTGCCCCGGCACACGCCCATCGACCGGGCCTCGCGGCGCAACGTGATCGATCTTCGTGGACGTAACGTCGTGGAGTTGCACGGCCGCCGCCAGTCGGAGGATCCGGAACCCGCCTGACCAGCACGAAGATCGTCAGACCGCGCTCCCGCTCGGGGGTGCGGTTTGTCGCTTCTTATACCAAATGAGCAGATCGGGACAGTCCCCGCGCCATTTGGACAGCAATCTCTGGCCATCGGGTAATGGGCGGAGGGCATCGGGCCTGGTCGAATGCCAATTCCACAGGAATGGGACAGGAGGTGGCACTCCGTCCTGTCATGCGGACTCGGTTTGCCCCCGAGCGGCGATGCCTGCAGCATGGGCGTGGCTTTCCTGGAACAATTGGCGGGACCGGATAAGGTGACACCTTCACCACGGATGATGGGGATCGGCAACGGACGACACCGCGCCAGCCGGGGGGACGGGCGCGAGCGGAGGCGTGATGGCTCGTAGGTCAACCGTCCAGCACGGTCCTCGGACCTCTGGCGACCCTGACCTTTCCGCGCGCCCTGAAACGGCTGACTTCGCCGCGCCGGCCACCAGGCCGCGGCGTGGCCGCTGGTCGGGCGGCGGCGGACGCTGGCTGGTCTGGGCCGGCCGGGCCATTCTCTGGGCGCTTATCGTGGTTATCGTGGTGAATGGGGTTCGTGCCCTATTCGAGCGGGCCACCCAGTCGAATACGCCGGCCGTGAATGAGAGCTCCCAGGTCGCGCAGGGATTCCCCAGTGACCAGGCCGCCGCGTTCGCCGCGCAGTTCGCCGGCGTTTACCTGAATTTCACCGCGGCCGAGGCCGCGAGCAGGGCGGGCAAGCTCGCGCCCTTCCTGCCCGACGGCGCCGACCCGCAGTTCGGCTGGGACAGCTACGGCCGCCTCGGCGTGGTCGGCATCCAGCCATACGACATCGAGGTCACCGACGCGAAGAACGCGGTGGTCTCGGTGGTCTTCCAGACGGGCAGCCGCAGGCTGATGCTGTCCGTGCCGATCTACTACTCGGGCGACGACGGCGGACGCAGGTTCGTCGTGTCCGGCAGACCCGCGCTGCTGCCCGCTCCCGGCGCCGCCGACCTGCCCCAGGTGGCCGGCCCCGAGAGCGACGAGGCGGCGCAGACGGAGCTCAAGCCGCAGCTCGAAGCCTTCTTCAAGGCCTATGCGCAGGGCGACACCCAGTCGCTCAGGCGCTATTTCGTCGCCGGTGAGACCCTTCCCGACCTGGGCGGGGCGCTGACCTTCGGCGAGCTCAAGAGCGTCGTGGTGCCTGTGGGGGGTGCCACCAGAGAGATCAAGGCCGAGGTGGTGTGGGTCGTGCCGACCGGCGCGACGCCGTCGGCCGACCCGACCGCCGACCCCAACGCGGTCGGCGGCCGTCTCGAGCAGGCCTATCGCCTCACTGTCGTGAAGCAGGGCGACAAGTGGTACGTGCAGGACATCCGTGGCGCCGGTCGGGCCGTTGGATAGACGCACACACCCGCGTTGCTGATCGGCACCCCCCGGGAGGACAAGAAGTGATCGTGAAGACCGTAATGCTCAACCTGATCGACCTGGCGTCGGCGCTCACGCCCTCGCCCGCACCCACGGGTCCCGACACCTCGGGGCTCGCCAACTTCCTGCGCGGCTTCTTCGCCCCGCTCTTCCTCGTCGTCGTGTCCGTGGTCGCGCTCTTCTTCCTCTTCACCCGCGAGATCACGAGATTCGTGCAATTCCTGATCTTGGCCGTGGCGATCGGCGTGATCTTCTACGTTCCCAACATCATCGAAGTCACGGCCAAGGCGATCGCTGGGGCTCTGGGTATCAAGTAAGGGTTGAAGCCGCGCCCTGGCGGTCATTGAACGAGCGAGCGGGTGGAGAGGAGGACCGCGTGGACCTGCCCACGTATACCAATATCTGGCGAATTGAGAAGCGGCTCTACAAGCTGTACGACCTACGGTTGCCGACGCCGCTCCCCATCGTCTGGATCGGGATCTTCGCCGGTGTACTGGCCCCGTGGTCGTTCCTGCTCTACATCGTCGGCCTGCCGTTCGAGACGCCGTGGCACGTCGTCTACCTCGTGCCGCCCGGCGTCGTCACCTGGCTGTCCACCCGCCCCGTCATCGAGAACAAGCGCCTGACCGAGGTCATGCAGTCGCAACTGCGCTACATGGGCGAACCGCGCGCGTGGACCCGCATGGCGCCCGCGACCGAGCCCGAGGCGGTGACGTTCTCCGGGCGGGTGTGGCGGGTGCTGCCCGTGCGCGCCAAGGCGCCCAAGAAGGCGCGCCACGCGATGCGCAAGCCCGCCACGGCCGCCGCGCCTTCGGCCCGCGCCGTCCGCCCCGCCGTCGCCGCGGCGGCCGCCGCCGCGACCTCCGCCCCGGTCGCCACCCCGCCGACCCGCTGGGGCGCCGCCGCCCCGGGCCGCCGCGGCACCGCCCCGTCCCTGGCCACCGCCGCCGCCCAACTCGCCCCACCCCCAGACCACGACCTTCCGGTACGGCCAGCCGACCCGTCACCCACCGACCACCCCGAAGCCACCCACCTCGACCCCGCGCACCTCGACCCGACTCGCCTGGACCCGACTCGCCTGGATCCGGCTCGCCCGGAACCGGCCCGTCGGGAGCGTGAACGCGTGGCGCGTGAGCGTCCGGAGCCGGTGCGCCTGGAGGTGGCGGGCACGGACGTGACGCATCGCCCCGAAACCGCGCGGCCGGAGGCGGCTGGTGCCGAAATGGCGCGTTCCGAGACCGTGCGCCCAGAAGTGACGCGGCCAGAGCTGGTGCGTCCTGAGGTGATGCGTCCGGAAGTGGCGCGGCCACCCGCGGGGCGTTCAGAAGCGGGGCGTTCGGAGGATGCGCGGGCGGAGGCGGCGCGTTCTGAGGGGGGCCGGTCGGAGAAGGGTGTCTCGGCGGGCAAGCCGATCGATGCCGAGGCGTTGCGCAGGCTCAGGCGGCTCGCGGCCACCGCGGATCCCGGAGCCGCCAGGACCGAGGGCCCCGCGGTTCAGGGGCCGTCCGAGGCGCCGGGGGGCCAGGAGGCCGCGGCCCGGGTGCCGGACGAGGCGCGGTCGCAGCACCGCAAGGGACAGCCGCCCAAAACGGGCGCTCCGGCGCCCCTGCCGGGAGGCCAGCCCACCTGGCCCTCTGCCGTGGAGCCCAGGAAGCCGGTCACGAACCCCGTCGCCAAGCCGGTCACCGAGTCCGCCAAGCCCGTCGCGCAGCCGCGTGCCAAGCCGGTCGCGGACCCTGGCGCCAGGCCGGTCGTGCACCCCGTCGCCAAGCCTGCCGCGAGCCACATGCCCAAGCCGGTCACAGAGCCCGGCGCCAAGCCTGCCGCCGGCCCAGGGGCCAAGCCGGTCGCGGAGCCGCGTACCAGGCCGGGCGTGGAGCCCGGTGCCATGCCGGTCGTGAACCCCGGGGCCACGCCGGTCGGCGGGGCTGGGCCTGGGGGTAGGCGGGCCGAGGTGGTGCGGCCGGGGGACGGGCAGGACGAGCGGGTGCCGGGGCCCCGGGCCGGTGAAGGAAGGGTGCGCCGGGTCGAGTCGGTCGTCGGCAGGGACTCGGGCGGCTGGCGGCGGATCGCGCAGGTCGTGGTCGGCGGCGGCGGGCCCAGGACCGACGGGTCGGAGATCGACGAGGCACGGGCCAGGGCGGTGTTCGGCGGCAGCCGGAGGATCGTGGTGCTCGGGTGTACGGGTGGCGCTGGGCAGAGCACGACCGCCCTGATGCTCGGCCACACGCTCGCCAAGATCCGCGACGACCGGGTGGTGGCCGTCGACGCCAACACCGGCGCCAACACCCTGACCAGCCGCATCAAGGCGGAGTCCCCGGAGACGCTGGCCAGCCTGTTGTCGGGGCTCGACCGGGTCAGCGGATACCTGACGATGCGCGGCTACACCAGCCGTACCTCGTCGGGGCTGGAGGTGATCGGGGCCGACACCGACGCGGGCGCCGAGCAGCGGCTGTCGGACCGGACGTTGTTCTCCGACCACCGGCTCGGACAGGTGGTCCACCTGCTGGACCGCCACTACAAGCTCGCCGTAATCGACCCGGCGGCGGCGCTGGCCGCCCGCGTCCTGCCGTACGCCGACCAGCTTGTCCTCGTCGTCCCCGCGAGCGAGGAGGCGTCGGAGGCGGTGGCGATGACGTTCGAGTGGCTCGACGGCCACGGCTGCGCCGACCTGCGCAGGCGCGCGGTGATCGTGGTCAACGGCGTGAGCAGGCGTTCGATGGCGGATGTCGAGCAGGCGGAGGCGGTGGCCCGTGGCAGGTGCCGGGCGATCGTCAGGGTGCCCTGGGAGGACGAGCTGGCGCCGGACGGCGTCGACGCCGTCGATCCGGGGCAGTTGCGCGCGGCCGGGCGGCGGGCCTATCTGGCCCTCGCGGGGGTCGTGGTGGCGGGCTTCGCGGCACAGATGGTCCGAGCGAGCGAAGAGGAGTTGGCGAGTGACCCCCCGGGCACGAGAATCGGTGAGCGTTAAGTGAACATGCGTGCAGGTCAGGCCCGTTCATGCGCCGAGGGGGCGGCATGAGCAGGGCGTCGCGAGCGCACCAGCGTCTTGCGGTCCGCTACTTCGACGACCGCATCCTGCTCACCGACACCTGCGCATGGGCCTATTTCCGGCTTCCGACGGTCAGCTACGAGTTCGTCACCCCCGAGGAGCGCGAGGCTCTGGCGACCAACATCACGATCGCGCTGGCGGCGATCAGGATGCCCGACGCGGAGGTGCACCTGCGCGTCACGCACCGCGCCTACCCCGCGGCCGAGTGGGCGATGGCCCTCAACGGCACCTCCGACGAGGGGGCGGGCTGGCGCGACTATCTGGAGGAGATGTACCGGCACGTCTGGGCGAAGGACTTCTGGTCGAAAGAGGTCTACATCGGCGTACGGCTGGGCTCGCGCGGCCGCCAGTTGGGGCAGGGAGTCCTGGCCCAGTTGTTCGGCTTCTACCAGCGCACCGAGAAGGTGCTTGGCCTCGACGACGACCACGTGCCGGACGGCGAGATCAGCAGATGGACCGAACAGGCCGAACGCCTGGGCAGAGCACTCGCATCCAGCGCACTCTACGCCCGGCACGCCACCTCGACCGAGGTGGCGTGGTTGTTCCAGCACGCCGCCTCCGGCTCCCTGGGCGACCCGCCGCCGTCGGCCAGCCCGCGCCGCCGGTGGGGCCGGGGCGAGATCGAGTCGCTGGTCGAGGGCGAGATCCGCAACGGCAGGTCGTTGCTGCGCATGGTGCAGCCGCAGGGTGACTCTTATGTGGCCTACCTGTCGTTCGCCCGCTTCCCCGACCTGATGCCGTTCCCCGACGGCGAGCCGTGGATGCACTTCTCCGACCAGTTGCCCTTCCCCGTCGAGATCTCCAGCAGGATGCGGCTGATCCCGCCGGTCAAGGCCTCGAAGGACGTGGCGCGCAAGCTCGCGCACGCCCGCGACATGGACATCCACATCCGCGAGGCGGGCGCGGAGGCGCCGATCGCGCTGGCCGAGCAGATCGACGCCGCCCGCATGCTGGAACACGGCATCACCAAGGAGCGCCTGCCCTTCGTGTACGGCTGGCACCGCCTGATCGTCAGCGCCCCCACCGAGGAGATCTGCGTGCAGCGGGTCGAGGCGGTCGTCGAGCACTACCGCGACATGGGCATCGACGTGGTCAACTCCACCGGCGACCAGTTCTCGCTGTTCTGCGAGACGCTGCCGGGGGAGAAGGTCAGGGTCAACGCGTACGCCCAGCGCCAGCCCCTGCGCACGATCGCCGGCGGCATGGCCACGGCCACGGTCGACCTGGGTGACCGGATGGAGGATCCGGCCAGCGGCTGGCTGGGGCCGTACATCGGGGAGACGGTCGGAAGGGCGCGCAGCATCGTGCACTTCGACCCGCTCGTGGCGGCGATGCGCAACCGCCCCACGGCGATCGCGATCACCGGCGAGCCCGGCGGCGGCAAGACCACGCTGGCGCTGCTGATGATCTACCAGATGGCCCTGCGCGGCGTCACGGTCGCGGTGATCGACCCCAAGGGCGACGCCGACTCGCTGGTGCAGCTGCTGCAGAAGCGCGGGCGCAAGGCCCGGGTGATCCCGCTGGGCTCGGCGGCGCCGGGCCTGCTCGACCCGTTCTCGTTCGGCGACGACATCGCGGCCAAGAAGACGATGGCGACCGAGACGCTGCGGCTGCTGCTGCCGCGCATGTCGGAGGAGCGGGAGTCGGCGATGATCCAGGCGGTCGCCGCGGTCTCGAACGCGCCCGACCCGTCCCTGGGCAAGGTCGTGGACTACCTGGAGCAGTCCGACGACGCCGCGTCCAAGAACCTGGGCGCGGTGCTGCGCTCGATGTCGGAGATGCATCTCGCGAGGCTCTGTTTCGACCCGTCCGGTGGCGAGCAGATCGACACCGAGGGCTGGACGACGGTGTTCACGCTGGGCGGGCTGACGCTGCCCGACGTGGCCACCGGCCGCGACGACTACTCCTACGAGCAGCGGCTGTCGGTGGCCCTGCTCTACCTGGTCTCGCAGTTCGCCCGCAGGCTCATGAACGGCCTCGACCGGAGGGCGCCCAAGGCGATCTTCCTGGACGAGGCGTGGGCCATCACCTCCACGCCCGAGGGGGCCAAGCTGGTGCCCGAGGTCAGCCGTATGGGCCGCTCCCGCAACACGGCGCTGGTCCTGGTCTCGCAGAACGCCGGCGACCTCCTGAACGAGCAGGTGACCAACTGCCTCTCGTCGGTCTTCGCCTTCCGGTCCACAGAACGGGTGGAGGTCGACCACGTGATGGCACTGCTCGGCGTGGACCCCTCGGAGGAGCACAAAGCCGTGCTGCGCTCCCTGGGCAACGGCGAATGCGTATTCCGCGATCTGGATGGCAGGGCGGGGCGCATTGCAGTAGACCTGATCTCCGAAGAGCTGCTGCGCTGGCTCGACACGAATCCGACGCATGACAAACCCGGCGACAGCGGGAATGATCTTCAAGGGGGAGTGGGCAGCAGGGCGCAGGAGGTGCGGTCATGAAGGTCCGGCTAGCCAGGCGGCTGGCGGTTGCATTGGCGCTGCTCGCGGGCATCATCGTGCTGCCCGCGATCGCGGGCGCCGCGTCACCGGCGGCCGCGGCTCCGTGTGACCTTTCCGGCACGCTCGCACCCGAGCTGGTCGGCGGCGGCGTGGACGGGCTGCTCATGCCGCCCGCGCCCACCGGTACGGCGCCCGCCGCGCCGGCCACCAACTACCAGCAGTTCGGCACCAGCGGCCAGTTCTGGCACACCTACGACATCGGCTGCGACTTCGGCTCCTTCATCGGCAACTCGTGGGCCAACCAGGTGTTCCTGTGGGCCAAGGCGATCGACCGGCTGACGATCACCACGTACCAGGCGGCCGCGACCGAGGGGCCGCTGGAGGCGATCAAGGACGTCGTCGACGACATCGTCACGAACCTCTCAGAAGCCATGTACTGGCCCTACCTCCGGCCGATCGTCATCCTCGGCGCGATCTGGCTGGCGTGGTACGGGCTGATCCGCAAGCGGGCCACCACGACCACCGAGGGCATCATCTGGATGGTCCTGGCCGTCACCGTGGCGACCTGGTTCTTCAGCCGCCCGCAGGACTTCACCGGCCTGGGCAAGGTGGTCACCGACAAGACCGGCGAGGTGGTCAACTCCGCGTTCTCCGGCCTGCCGGGCTCCGGCGGCACCTCCTGCCTGCCCGGACCCGGCCAGACAAGCCCGCAGGTCAAGGCCGGCGGCTACGCCCACACCGGCACGCCCACGGTCGACCAGAACGCCGACGCCCTGTGGTCGACGCTGGTCTGCAAGCCGTGGCTGATGGGCATGTTCGGCACCGCCGACCCCAACCAGCCGATCGTGCGCGACTACGGCCGGGCGATGCTGGAGATCCAGACGATCGACGCGGCCGAGATGGCCAGCGGCAGCCGTGACAACGGCGCCCACCAGGCCAAGTACGCCGAGTACGCGGACAAGCTCAAGGGCGACCCCCGCTACTTCGTCTTCCAGGGCAAGGAGTGGACCAGCCGGGTCGGCGTGGCCATCGGCGCGCTCATCGCGGCCCTGGTGGCCGGTCTGCTGATCTTCCTGGTGGCGGTCTCGCTGCTGGTGCTCAAGGTCAGCTTCCTGCTCCTGCTCATCCTCGGGCCGATCTTCCTGCTGATCGGCGTGCACCCGGGCAGCGGGCGCATCATCGCCATGCGCTGGGTGGAGATGCTGATCGGCACGCTGCTGCGGCAGGCCGTACTGGCGCTCGTGCTCGGCGTCCTCGTGTACGGCTACGCCCTCATCATGTCCTCGGCCCTGCCCTGGGGCATGCAGATCCTGTTCATGGCGCTGCTGACGCTCGCGGTCTACTTCTACCGCCGGCCGTTCCAGCACCTGTTCGCCTCCATGAACGGGCACACGCTGACCACCCGCATGCTCGGCGACGCCACGACCGCCCCGGTCCTGAACCAGGCGGCCAACGTGCTGCCTCCGGTCGCGGCCAACAAGGTCAAGAACTGGGGCGTCCGCAAGGCCGAGCCGGTGCTCCAGGCGGCGGCGACGGCGGGATCCGCGGGCGCGGCGGCCGGGGTGGCGGCACGGGCGGCCGCGGGCGGCGACGGCACTGGAGGCACGGCGTCGGGCAACCGGATGCCCGCGACCCCGGCCCCGCTCAACCCCGACCAGCCCGGCACCAAGGGCGGAGCCCGTACGGCTCCCGCCGCCAGGACCGGCTCGGCGCCCCCGCTCAACCTGGGCGGCACGCCCACCCGCACCCCGCGTCCCGGCGGACGCGGCGGTGGCGGTGGCGGCGGTGGCGGCGGTGGCCAGGGCGGCGTGAGCGGTTCGGGCGGCTCGGGAGGGCCGGCGTCCGGCGGTGGTGGCGGCGGCTGGTTCGGCGGACGGTCAGGTGGCGGATGGGCGCCGCGCGGCGGCTCGCGCTCCGGCGGCTCGGGCACCCGGTCGGGCGGCTCGCGTACGTCCTCGGGCGGCGGTGGCGGCCTTTTCGGCGGCGGCTCCTCGGGCGCCAGGCGCGGCTCGTCCGGCGGCGAGCGCCGCTCGTCGGGCGGTGGCGGCATCTTCGGCGGTTCCGGGCGGTCCGGCGGTTCGTCGGGCGGCGGCATCTTCGGCGGCGGCTCGTCCGGCCGGAACTCGGCCGACGTGCCCAAGGCGCGCGGCTCCGAGCCGCCCCCGCTCTGGCTGCCGACGCGGCAGAGTGGCAGCGGCCGGGGCGGTGACGAGCCGCCGGTGCCGTTCTGGTTGAAGCCCAATAGTCCCGACAAGGATTGAGATGGCGCAGTCAGGTGACAAGCGTGGGGTGGTCTTCGCCGCGATCGTGGCCGTGGTGGCCGCGGTAGGCCTCTACGTGACCATGTGGCCGAGCGACCCCGAGCCGGCGCCCGTGACCGGCGCGACCGGCAGCGCGGCGCCGAGCGCCCCCGTCTCCAGCAAGCCGCTGGCCACCGCCAGCGACGCGCCGTTCGACATCTACGACTACCTGCCGATGTCCAGGCAGCAACTGGCCGCCGCGGCCGACCTGGCCGAGCGGTTCACCGCCACGTACGGCTCCTTCCGCTACGACGAGGACCCGGCCGCCTACGCCGACCGGGTCAGGGCGTTCACCACCGGCGAGCTGGCCGGATTCCTCACCAAGGCGCTCACCTCCCCCGGCACCATCGAGCAGAACAAGACCGAGCAGACGGTCGCCACCGCCACGGCCAAGATGAAGGAGATCAGGCAGGTCGGCGCCACCTCGATCGTCTTCGTGGTCACCAGCACGCAGAAGCTCAGCGGCAGGTCCGGCACCAGCGAGCGCGCCGAGGACCTCGCCGTCACGCTCACCCCCGTGGGCAACGACTGGCGCGTCTTCGACGTGCAGCCGGCCGGGGACGGCCAAGACGGGGACCCGGAAGGGTGAACATCTCCTCCCGCGCCCGCATCGGCCTGGCCGTCGGCCTGGCGGGCCTGCTGCTTCTCGGCGTCATCATCGTCTCGCCGATGCTGATGATGCCGGGCATGCCGTCCTTCATCGGCAACACCACGACCACCGACTGCGAGGACGACGTCCAGACCGAGGACGTCTCCGACTCCGGCGCCTCCGACATCCCGCCCAACCTGCTGGAGCTCTACAAGAAGCACGGCAAGAAGATCGGCGTCCAGTGGAACGTGCTGGCCGCCGTCGGCAAGCGGGAGACCGACCACGGCCGCTCCGACCTGCCCGGCGTCAAGAGCGGCACCAACTACGCCGGCGCCGCCGGGCCGATGCAGTTCCTCATCAGCACCTGGGGCGGCAAGGCCAGGATCCCGATCCCGTCGAAGTTCAACGGCTACGCCTCCGACGGCGACGACGACGGCATCGCCGACGTCTACAACCCCGCCGACGCCATTCTGGGCGCGGCGCGGATGCTGAAGCGCAACGGGGCTCCGGAGAACGTACGGCGGGCGCTGTTCGTCTACAACCGGGCCTGGTGGTACGTGGACCAGGTCGAGGTCATCGCCAAGAGGTACGCCAAGTCCGGCGAGGTGAAGCTGCCCCCGCAGGCCGACCCCCAGTGCGACGAGCCGCTGGTGGAGGCGGCGCCCACCGACGTGGTGGCCAAGATCCTCTCCTACGCGCTGGCCCAGCGCGGCAAGCCGTACCTCTGGGGCGGGACGGGACCCGACGCCTACGACTGCTCGGGGATCATCTTCATGGCCTACCGCAGCGTCGGGCTGTCGATCCCGCGCACCACGTTCGGGCAGTGGCCGTTCGGGATCAAGATCCCGCAGGGTGAGGAGCAGCCCGGGGACCTGGTCTTCTTCAACGCCGGCCCCGGCACCGGCCCGAACAACCCCGGCCACGTCGGCATGGTCGTCTCCAAGGGGAAGATGATCGAGGCCCGCTGCCGGCTGTGCGGGCCGATCAAGGTGACCGGCTACCAGACGCGCGACACGCTGATGGGCTTCACCCGGCCGCTGCAGAACCCCGCCGTCCTGGAGCAGTTGAAGAAACTGGAGAATGCGGCCCTATGAGCATCATCGTGGTGGCCGCCGTCATCGTGTCCGACGGGCGGGTGCTCGCCGCCCAGCGCGCCGAACCCCCGGCGCTGGCCGGAGGCTGGGAGTTCCCCGGCGGGAAGGTGGACCCGGGGGAGGGCGAGGAGGAGGCGCTGGTCCGCGAGTGCCGGGAGGAGCTCGGGGTCGAGATCTCCGTCGGCCGCCGGGTGGGCGGAGACTGGCCGCTTTCGCCCGGGTACGTCATGCGGGTGTGGCTGGCCACGCTGGAGGCGGGGACGCCGGTGGCCAAGGAGCATCTCGCGTTGCGGTGGCTGGGACCGGAGGCGTACTTCTCCGTCGACTGGCTGGGCGCCGACCTGCCGGTCATGGAGGCTGTGGCCGATCTGCTCCGACAGGGTTAGCCGACTCCGTTCTGTGACATAACCACTACTAGGTGTGTCCGCATTCGGGGGAAAACGGCAATGTTCGAGCGGAAGCGGGCCCTTGGGGTCGTGGTGGGAACCGGTGCCCTGATCCTGGGGACCCTGACGGTGGCGTCGGCGTCGGTGGCGGGTGAGATGGCTCTGGTCTTCGACCGCGTGGGCGATCCCGACGACATCGGGGCCTGGGTGCGGACGGGGGACGTCCTGCGTTTCCGTGTACGGCTGGCCGGCGAGGCCCAGGACGCCCGCCTCGCGGTGGCCACGAGTCCCGGCGAGGCTCTGTCCACGGTCACCTGCACGCCTCAGAGCCTTGCTGCCGGGGTGCCGGTGGCAGCCGGTGCGCCACTCCCCATCCCAACCCCGAGCACCCCGCCAGGCGCCGCGGAGAGCGCTCTGACGGACGCCGCGGGGAGCGCCCGGACGGACGGCGGTTCGGCGGACGGTCCCGGCTCGGCTGATGGCCGGGCGGCGGGGGCGTTGGGGGTGCCCCAGGTGGACGGGACGTTGTTGCCCGGTGCCGTGCCGACGCCCGGGGTGGGCGTGGCGGCGCGGGGGGCCGAGGTGTGCCGGCTGGGCAAGGTGTCGGGGGAGCGGGCCGTGGACGTGCGGCTGACGGTTCCGCAGGGGGTGAACGAGGTCGTCCTGGCCGCGGTCGCGCAGGTGTGGGGCAACACCGGGGTGTCCACGCTCAGCAGAACCGCCCGCACGCCCGTGGGGTCAGGCCCGATGCCCAGGCCAGGCGAGACCGTGGTGCTCCCGCTGCCCACCCCCGCGACCGCACCCGCCCCGGCCCAGGAGCCGGGCAAGCCTGTCCAGATCCAGCAGCCGGGCAAGTTGACCAGGCCGAGTGGCGACAGCTCGTACACCGGACCGCGTGGAGCCCTCACCAACGTCGGCCCTCGCAGCGCCCGCGGCCCGCAGGGCACTGACGCCGGCACGCGGGACACGGACGCCGGAACGCGCGCAGGCACCACCGGGCCACGTCCGCGCGACAACGCAGCCCCGCGCAACAACGCCGCTCCGCTCAACTACGGTGCCCTGCCCGGTGACGCTGCGCCTCGCGGTGGCGCTGTTTCGAGTGGTGTGAGTGCCGATGCCCGGCAGCCGGGGAGTGGGCAGGGGGTGTGGGATGACCCGAATGTTCGGCTGCCTCATGTCGCTCCCCTGGCCGCCGGTGTTCAGGAGGGGGTTGGGGCGCCTTGGCCGCGGCACGTCGCGGTGGCGGGCCGGACGTTTGGGACGGCGGCTAAGCCGATGAACATGCTGACCGGGTATCGCGGCCTGTCCGTGGCGGCGGGTGGGATCGCGCTTCTGCTGGTGGCGCTGTGGTTCGTGGCCCGTGCCCAGCGGCGCAGAATCGCCGGAAATCAGGATTGAACCGTTCCAGCCCAGGTCACAGCGTGACAACATCGGAGAACGGGGCTTTACTGTTACTTTGACCTGACTAGTATTCCCTTGACCATGGTTCCGGGATGGCGCGGAGGGCACCGGTGGCACGCACACGAGCGACGGCCGTGTCCGCGCTGATCCTCGCCGTCGGGCTCACCGGGGTGGCGGTCTCGCCGTTCGTGATCCAGGCGGCCAGCGCATCCTCGTACGTCCTCGACCCCCCGCCCGTCGAGGGCTGTGAAGCGGGCGAGGTGTGTGACCCGGAGGTCACCATCACGCAGACCGTGACCGAGGCGCCGGAGCCGGAGCAGCCGGAGACGACGATCACCAAGACGATCACCAAGACTCCGAGCGCCAAGCCCACCACGAGCACCCCCAAGCCGAAGAACACGCCGCCCAAGACGTCCAGCGCCCCGATCCAGCCGCAGCCGGTCGTGCCCAGTTCGAACATCCCGGTCCCGACGCCTTCCTCGGATCCGCCGACGACCGAGGCCCCGGTGCAGCTCCCGACCGTCGCGGGCTCGCAGCCGCCGTCGACGACCCCGATGACGCCGCTGGCGTCGGAGGAGCCCACGGAGGAGTCGCAGGCGCTCGAACTGCGGAACGCGGCCCCGGAGTTCGACCAGCGGACGCTGACGCAGAAGCTCAGCATCCCGGCGCTGGTCCTGGTGCTGCTGACCCTGTTCGCGGTACTGATCTTCGAGGGCCGGCTCCGCCGCATGGCGCACGCCGCCGCCGTACGCAAGGCCGGTCCGGCCACTCCCGACCCCCACCAGGGCTACCCCGCGGGGCCCGCCTACACGGCCCACCCCGGCGGCTACCCGCACCCGCAGCATCCCGGTTACCCGGGCGGCACGGCGTATGCGCCGATCATCAGCTTCGTGCCGGTGCAGACGTATCCGACCGGCCAGCCCGCCTACCCGGAGCCCTACGCCAACAACTACCCGCAGCAGCCCACCATGCCCGAGGCGCCCGCCGCCGAGCCCGTGGTGCTGCACCCGGACGAGTTCGACTCCTACAGCCACGAGCCGGACATCCCCTACGACGTTCAGCCGGAGGAGGAGAAGGTGCGGGGCGCGTTCGAGCCTTTGGTCCCGCCGGAGGCCCCGCCCGCCGACATCCCCTCGGGTGGCTCCGGCCCGTACGACGCGACCCGCGAGATGCCCCTCTCACCCGGCTCCTCCGCCGAGCCCGGCGACGACGACCTCTTCAGAAGCAAATAGCTTCTTCCCGCCCCTCGACCGGGTCAGGCGAGGTCGGCAGGGCGCTGGGTCAGAGGGGCCACTTGGTTGGGTGACGTGGGCCGTTGCGGTGGTGCGTTCGTCCGGCCTGAGCAGCGATCCCCCCGACACGTGAGCGCACGGCGGCGGGTGGCGGTGGGGTGGCTTGCCGTAAAGGATCGTGGGGGTTTGGGGGCGAAGAGGCGGGCGCGCCCGCCGTCACGGGTGTGACGGCGGGCGGGGCGGCGCGGGTTACTTGCGGCGGAGGATCTTGTTGCCCAGCCACACCAGCGGGTCGTACTTGCGGTCGACGACGCGTTCCTTCATGGGGATCAGGGCGTTGTCCGTGATCTTGATGTGTTCCGGGCAGACCTCGGTGCAGCACTTGGTGATGTTGCAGTAGCCCAGCCCGTGCTGCTCCTGTGCCGAGTCCTTGCGGTCCGCCACGTCATACGGGTGCATGTCCAGCTCCGCGATTCGCATCAGGAAGCGCGGCCCGGCGAAGGCGGGCTTGTTCTCCTCGTGGTCGCGGATCACGTGGCAGACGTTGTTGCACATGAAGCACTCGATGCACTTGCGGAACTCCTGCGAGCGCTCGACGTCCACCTGCTTCATGCGGTACTCGCCCGGCCGGACGTCGGCGGGCGGGGTGAAGCTGGGGATCTCGCGGGCCTTCTGGTAGTTGAACGACACGTCCGTCACGAGGTCCTTGATGACGGGGAAGGTCCGCATCGGGGTGACGGTGATGGTCTCGTCCTCCTCGAAGGTGGACATCCGGGTCATGCAGCCCAGGCGCGGCTTGCCGTTGATCTCCATGGAGCACGAGCCGCACTTGCCCGCCTTGCAGTTCCAGCGGACCGCGAGGTCGGGCGCCTGGGTGGCCTGGAGGCGGTGGATGATGTCGAGGACGACCTCGCCCTCGTTCACCTCGACGGTGAAGTCCTCGAGCTTGCCCTCGCCGCCCTCACCGCGCCAGACCTTGAACTTCGCCTTGTAACTCATTGTGGGTTCCCCAGCTCTTCTTCGGTGAGGTACTTCTTCAGCTCGCCCAGGTCGAACAGGTCGAACAGGTCCCTGCGCATGGCCGGCTGGACCTTCTCCTCGACGGCGACGGATCCGCCGCCGTCCGGGGTGGAGCAGACGAGGAGCTTGCGGCGCCACTCGGGGTTCATGCCCGGGAAGTCGTCGCGGGTGTGGCCGCCGCGGCTCTCCTCGCGCAGCAGCGCGGCGCGGGCCACGCACTCCGAGACCAGCAGCATGTTGCGCAGGTCGAGCGCGAGGTGCCAGCCGGGGTTGTAGATGCGCGATCCGGCGGCGCCGACGAGCTGCACGCGCTCCTTGAGCTTCTCCACGACCTCCAGCGCCTCGGCGACCTCCTCGGCCTTGCGGATGATGCCGACCAGGTCGTTCATCGTCCGCTGGAGCTCGTGGTGGACCTCGTAGGGGTTCTCGCCGCCGCGCTCCAGCGGGGCGAGCGCCTCGGCCCTGGCGGCCTCGACGGACTCCTGCGCGACCTTGGGGCGGGCCGGGAGCGAGTTGACGTACTCGGCCGCGCCGAGCCCGGCCCTGCGGCCGAAGACCAGCAGGTCGGACAGGGAGTTGCCGCCGAGGCGGTTGGAGCCGTGCATGCCGCCCGACACCTCTCCCGCCGCGAACAGCCCGGGTACGGCCGCCGCCCCGGTGTCCGCGTCAACCTCGACCCCGCCCATGATGTAGTGGCAGGTGGGGCCGACCTGCATGGGTTCGGCGGTGATGTCGACGTCGGCCAGCTCCTTGAACTGGTGGTGCATCGACGGCAGCCGCCGCTTGATCTCCTCGGCGGGCAGGCGGGTGGAGACGTCCAGGAAGACGCCGCCCTGGGGTGATCCGCGGCCCGCCTTCACCTCGGCGTTGATGGCGCGGGCGACCTCGTCACGGGGCAGCAGTTCCGGGGGGCGCCGGTTGTTGGCCTGGTCGGTGTACCAGCGGTCGCCCTCTTCCTCGGTGGTGGCGTACTTGTCCTTGAAGACCTCGGGGATGTAGTCGAACATGAAGCGCTTGCCCTCGGAGTTGCGCAGCACGCCGCCGTCTCCGCGGACCGACTCGGTGACCAGGATGCCGCGCACCGACGGCGGCCAGACCATGCCGGTCGGGTGGAACTGGATGAACTCCATGTTGATGAGGTTGGCGCCGGCCAGCAGGGCCAGGGCGTGGCCGTCACCGGTGTACTCCCAGGAGTTGGAGGTGACGACGTAGGACTTGCCGATGCCGCCGGTGGCCAGGACGACCGCGGGGGCGTCGAACAGGATGAAGTTGCCGGTCTCGCGCCAGTAGCCGAAGGCGCCGGAGATGGCGTCGCCGTCCTTGAGCAGGCGGGTGACGGTGCACTCCTGGAAGACCTTGATGTAGGCCTCGTAGTCGCCGTGGGTCTCCTGGTCCTCCTGCTGGAGGGCGACGACGCGCTGCTGCAGGGTGCGGATCAGCTCCAGGCCGGTGCGGTCGCCGACGTGGGCCAGGCGCGGGTACTCGTGGCCGCCGAAGTTGCGCTGGCTGATCTTGCCGTCCTTGGTGCGGTCGAAGAGCGCGCCCCAGGCCTCCAGCTCCCAGACGCGGTCGGCGGCCTCCTTGGCGTGGAGCTCGGCCATGCGCCAGTTGTTGAGGAACTTGCCGCCGCGCATGGTGTCGCGGAAGTGCACCATCCAGTTGTCGTCGGAGTTGACGTTGCCCATCGCGGCGGCCGCGCCGCCCTCGGCCATGACCGTGTGGGCCTTGCCGAACAGGGACTTGCAGACGATCGCCGTGCGCTTGCCCTGCTGCCTGGCCTCGATCGCGGCCCGCAGCCCGGCGCCGCCCGCTCCGATGACGACGACGTCGTATTCGTGACGCTCGATTTCCACAGGTTTTCCTTATGCGAACGGGAAGTTGACGATGCCCTTGGCCACGAGCCTGACGTAGAGGTCGGCGCCCATCACCGAGAACATCGAGGCCCACGCGAGGGGCTGGTGCTTGGCGTTGAGCTTCGAGACGAATGTCCAGGCCTTGTAGCGCACCGGGTGCCGGGAGAAGTGGTTCAGGCGGCCGGCGGTGATGTGCCGGCAGGAGTGGCAGGACAGCGTGTACAGGTTGATCAGCACCGCGTTGAGGATGAGGATCCAGGTGCCGAGCCCGGTCGGCGTGTGGACCAGCGCGAGGACCGCGTCGTAGGCCAGGACCAGGCCGATGAGGATCGCCGCGTAGAAGAAGTAGCGGTGGACGTTCTGGACGATCAGCGGGAACCGGGTCTCGCCGGTGTACTTGCCGTGCGGCTCCTGCACCGAGCACGCCGGAGGCGAGAGCCAGAACGAGCGATAGTAGGACTTGCGGTAGTAGTAACAGGTGAGCCGGAACCCGCCGGGCAGGCCCAGGATCAGCAGGCCGGGCGGCAGGGTGTACCAGTCGCCGAAGGGGGCCAGCCCGAGGAAGCGGGCGCCCTCCGGACAGGATGTCGCCAGGCACGGCGACGAGAACGGGGCTATGTACTCGCTCGGCGCGTAGTAGTAGCTGCCGTCGAAGATCGCCCATACGCCGTAGACAAGGAATGAGCTGAGCCCGAGGAACGTCAGCAGCGGGGCCAGCCACCAGTTGTCGGTGCGAAGCGTGCGCACTTTGATCTGCGCGCGCTGTCTCCTTACCGGGCTTTCAGGCGTCGTCTGGGTCATCGCGGACCTCTCCACCTCCCGCGGACCCTGCTCGCCTGGGGTCCGGGTTCGAGTCACTGAGCGCGCGGCGTCTCCGCTCGGGCGCGCATTTGGTGGGGGATACGTTACGACGACGGCATCACGTTTTGTGAGAAGGGTCACTCACTTTTTCGATGGCTCCGTGTGATTCCTGTCACGTCCGCACGTCAGGACCGGTGTCCGTGGTTCGGCAGCTTCACTACCGTGACGAAAAAATTGTCAATCTGCCGGACAACCCGGATAAATTGGTCAAAATCTACCGGTTTGGTGACATATGCGTTTGCGTGGAGCTGGTAGCTGCGGACGATGTCCTCCTCCGCCTCGGAGGTCGTCAGGATCACCACCGGGATCGAGCGCAACGCGGCGTCCGCCTTCACCTCCTGCAACACCTCCATGCCGTCCATACGGGGCAGGTTGAGGTCGAGCAGGACCAGATCGGGGCGGGGCACGTTCTCGTAGCCCTCCTCGCGCCGCAGGAAGGCCAGCGCCTGCTCGCCGTCGTTGACCACGTGCAGCCGGTTCTGGACCTTGTTCAGCTCGAAGGCCTCCCGCGTGAGCAGGATGTCGCCCTGGTCGTCCTCGACCAGCAGCACCTCGATCGGGATCATGCGTCCTCTTCCGCGTCGGGCAGGGTCCAGCGGAACGTCGCGCCGTGAGCCTCCGCGCCCTCCGAGTTCTTCGAGCGCTCCGAGTCCAGCCAGAGCATTCCGCCGTGGTACTCCACGATCTTCCTGCACAGCGCCAGTCCGATGCCCGTGCCCGGGTAGACGTCGCGCGGATGGAGGCGCTGGAAGATCAGGAAGATGCGCTCGGCGTACTTGGCCTCGACGCCGATGCCGTTGTCGGAGCAGCTCAACTCCCACATGCCGTTGTCCGCCCGTTGGGCCCCGATGTGGATGCGCGGGGGCAGCTCGGAGCGGAACCTGATGGAGTTCTCCACCAGGTTCTGGAACAACCGGACGAGCTGCGACCTGTTGCCCACCACCTTCGGCAGCCGGTCGGAGGTCACCACCGTCCCGGTGTCCTCGATGGCCGCCGACAGGTTGTCCAGCGCCGACTGCAGCGCCTCGCCGGTGTCGGTGACCACGCGTTCGCCGTGGACCCGGCCCACGCGGGAGAAGTCGAGCAGGTCGTTGATGAGGACCTGCATGCGCTTGGCACCGTCCACGGCGTAGCCGATGTACTGCTTGGCGCGGTCGTCGAGCTGCGGGCCGTACCTCTGCTCCAGCATCTGCGTGAAGCTGGCCACCTTGCGCAGCGGCTCCTGGAGGTCGTGGCTGGCCACGTAGGCGAACTGCTCCAGCTCGCCGTTGGAGCGCCGCAGCTCGTCGGCCTGCTCCTCGGCGGTGCGCCAGCCGTCCAGGATGCGCGCGCGCATCGAGTCGACGTGGGAGGCCAGCTCGGCGAGCTCGGCGGGGCGGTCGACGCGCAGCCTGCGGTTGAAGTCGCCCGCCGCGACCTCGCGCACCTGCCCGGCGAGCTGGGCGATCGGCTTGAGTACGGCGTAGCGGATCACGAACGTCAGCGCGACCCCGGCCAGGAGGATGATCGTGAAGACCAGGATGAGGATGAGGTTGAGCTGGTCGAGCCTGGCGACCACGTCCGGGCGCGGCCGGATCGCGCGGACCTGTTCCACCATCGTCAGCGTCGCGCCCACCCCGGCGGCGTAGGCCAGCGCCGTGACGACGCCCGCGGCGATGAACCAGCGGGCGACGGGCAGTCTGCCGACGCCGGTGGGCGCCTTGGCCGGCGGCAGCGGATGGAGGTTCACGGTGTTCTCCTCTGGACGAGGACCACGGCCAGGTCGTCGGTGAGGGTTCCGACGTGCCGGATCAGCCGGTCGAGATCGATGTGGCCGTGCTCGCGCACCAGTTCCACCAGCCCGTCCACGCCGAGCCGGTCCTGCTTCACCGCGGCCTCGATGAGCCCGTCGGTGTAGAGCATGAGGGACCACTCCTCACCCAGGCTCACGTCGATGGCGTGCCACTCGGCGTCGTGGAAGATGCCCAGCGGCGGCCCCGACGGGCCCTCGCCGACGGCCTCGACCACGCCGTCGCGGATCAGCAGCGGCGGCGGGTGGCCGACGACGCGCAGCTCCGCGTGGGTGAGGTCGGGGGTGAGCGTGGCCGTGCAGAGCGTGGTGAAGATCTCCGGCGCCTTGCGCTCGACCCTGAGCAGCGCGTCCATCGCGCGCAGCATGACGTCACCGGTCTGCCCGGCCAGCACCAGCGTGCGCCAGGCGATGCGCAGCCCGACGCCGAGCGCGGCCTCGTCGGGCCCGTGCCCGCACACGTCGCCGACGACGATGTGCACCGAGCCGTCGGGGGTCTGCACGGTGTCGTAGAAGTCGCCGGCGAGCAGGGCGCTCTGGCTGCCGGGCAGGTAGCGGGTCGTGTGCTCGATCGTCTCCGCGCTCAGCAGCGGTACGGGTAGCAGCCCGCGTTCGAGCCTGGCGTTCTCCTGGGCGGTCGCCTCGGCCTTGACCAGCATCCGCTGGGCGTGGTCGGCGCGCCTGCGTTCCATGGAGTAGCGGATCGAGCGGGCCAGCAGCCGGGCGGTGATGTCCTGCTTGACCAGGTAGTCCTGGGCGCCGGCCTGCACCGCGGCGACGCCGACGTGCGCCTCGCTGATCCCGGTCAGCACCAGCACCGCGGCGTGCGGGGCGGCGGCCAGCACCTGCTCCAGCGCCTCCAGCCCGCTGGCGTCCGGCAGCGACAGGTCCACGAGCACGCACTGCACGTCGGCGGTGAGCTTGGGCAGGCCCTCGGCCAGGCTGCGCGCCCAGGTGATGCGCGGGGGCGCGTCGGCCTCCTTGAGCAGCTCCTCGACCAGGAAGGCGTCACCGTCGTCGTCCTCGATGAGGACGAGCGTGAGCGTCTCAGATAGTGAAGCCGTCACACACTGCCCTCTCCCTACCCTCGTAGCGATCGCTGGTTCATTCTGCGATGAGCTCCACCCCTTGCGGAAGCGTCCCGTCGTGAGCGGCCTCGACCAGAAACGTTCGCAGGGTGGTCCCGAACGCCTGGGCGGCGCGGGTCGGCTCCACGTCCTTGCGGTTGGCCAGCGCGATCGTGCGGCTGAGGCCCGGCGGGGCCAGCGGCGTGCCGGTCAGCCCAGGACGTCCGTCAAGCACCATGGACGGCACCACCGCCACACCCAGACCCGCCTCCACGAACCGCAGCACCGCGTCCATCTCCCCGCCCTCGACCGCGAAGCGCGGCTCGAAGCCCGCGTGCCGGCAGGCCGCGATCGTGGCTTCACGCAGGTCGTAGCCGCGCCGGAACATCACCATAGGCCGTCCGCGCAGGTCCTCGATCCGCACGTACGGCCGGCGGATCGCCGTCCCGTCATCGCCCTGCCCGGTGCGCCGGTGGCTGGGGGAGACGACGACCAGGTTCTCCCGCAGGATCTCCTCGGTGACCAGCGAGGGATCGTCGTGCTGGAGCGGCGTGATGATCAGCGATAGGTCGATCTGCCCGCGGGCCAGCGCCCTGACCAGGTCGCGCGAGCCGCCCTCCTCGACGTGGAGCCGGATGCCCGGGTAGTCGCGGTGGAAGCGGGCCAGCGCGTCGGCCAGCAGCCCGGCGCACAGGGACGGGGTGGCGCCCAGCCGTACGCGGCCGCGGCGCAGCCCGGCCAGCTCTGCCACCTCCTGCCGGGCGGTGTCGGCGTCGGCGAGCATGCGGCGGGCCAGCGGCAGGAGCGCCTCGCCCGCGGGGGTGAGGGTGACGTTGCCGCGGGCGCGGGAGAACAGCGGCGCGCCCAGCTCGGCCTCCAGCGCCTTGATCTGCTTGCTCAGCGACGGCTGGGCCACGCGCATGCTCTCGGCGGCCTGGGTGAAGTGCCGGGTCTCGGCCACCGCGACGAAATAGGCGAGCTGCTGCAACTGCATGATCTCCATAGCTTACGGCTATCGCCAGGTTGTGATTTTGCTCGCATGCGGGCTTCGTGGATTTTGCGGTAGCCGTACGAAACCAAGGGTCATAGCCCGTGGCTATGGAAACCAGATCCGTGATGACTTGGACGGATCATCCCTGGATACCTAGCGTCTCGTCTGTGACTGCCACGATTGAGCGCGGGGCCGCTACGGCACCCGTGAGTCCCCCCAAGACGGGAGCCGGCAAGGCTCCGGTTCCTCCGACAACGCCCAAGAGGTCCCGCGGGTTCCTGAGCTCGTCGAACGGCAGGAAAGTCGTCATGGCCGTCACGGGCGCCGTGATGGTGGGCTTCCTGGCCCTGCACATGCTGGGCAACCTGAAGATCTTCTTCGGCCGGGAGTCGTTCAACGAGTACGCGCACTGGCTGCGGACGCTGCTTGAGCCGTTCTTCCCCTACCGGACGGTGCTGACCCTGCTGGAGGCCGGCCTCGTCCTGGCCGTGGTCCTGCACATGTGGGCGGCCATCACGCTGACCCGGCGCGCCCGCAAGGCCAGGCCGGTGAAGTACGTGGCCAAGAAGTCGCAGGCCACCGGGTACGCCACGCACATCATGCGCTGGGGCGGCGTCACCATCGCGCTCTTCATCGTCTGGCACCTGCTCGACCTGACCTTCGGCGTGGTCAACCCCGCCGGATTCGACTCGGCGCCGGCCGACCGCATGATCGAGGGCTTCCAGCCGGGGCGCTGGTGGGTCACGGCCGTCTACCTGATCGCGGTCGTCCTGGTCGGCCTGCACCTGCGGCACGGCCTGTGGTCCGCCTTCCAGACGCTGGGCTGGGCCAAGGGAGAGCGCCGGCAGGCGGTGAAGCTGGGCGCGGCGGCGTTCTCCGCCGTCCTCGTGCTCGGGTTCCTCGCGCCGCCGCTGGCCATCATGTTCGGAGTGATCAAGTGATCGAGTACACCGAGGGCGAGCCGCTCAGGGACACCAAGGCCCCCGAGGGCCCGATCGAGGAGCGGTGGGCCAAGCGGAAGTTCTCCGCCAAGCTCGTCAACCCCGCCAACAAGCGCAAGCTCAACGTCATCGTGGTCGGCACCGGCCTGGCCGGCGGCTCGGCCGCCGCGACCCTGGGCGAGCTGGGCTACAACGTCAAGTCGTTCTGTTACCAGGACTCGCCCAGGCGGGCCCACTCGATCGCCGCCCAGGGCGGCATCAACGCCGCGAAGAACTACCGCGGCGACGGCGACTCGATCTACCGGCTCTTCTACGACACCGTCAAGGGCGGCGACTTCCGCGCCCGCGAGTCGAACGTCTACCGCCTGGCCGAGGTCTCGGTGAACATCATCGACCAGGCCGTGGCCCAGGGCGTGCCGTTCGCCCGCGAGTACGGCGGCCTGCTCGACACCCGCTCCTTCGGCGGCGCCCAGGTCTCCAGGACCTTCTACGCCCGCGGCCAGACCGGCCAGCAACTCCTGCTGGGCGCCTACCAGGCGCTGGAGCGCCAGGTGAAGGCCGGAACCGTCGAGATGTTCACCCGGCACGAGATGCTGGAGCTGATCGTCTCCGGCGGCCGGGCGCGCGGCATCATCGTGCGCGACATGGTCACCGGCGAGATCGAGCGGCACACCGCCGACGCGGTCGTGCTGGCCACCGGCGGCTACGGCAACGTGTTCTTCCTGTCCACCAACGCCAAGGGCTGCAACACCACGGCCATCTGGCGGGCGCACGAGCGCGGCGCGTACTTCGCCAACCCGTGCTACACGCAGATCCACCCGACCTGCATCCCGGTCTCCGGCGAGTACCAGTCGAAGCTCACGCTGATGTCGGAGTCGCTGCGCAACGACGGCCGGGTGTGGGTGCCGGTGGCCGCCGGCGACGACCGCGCCGCCGGTGACATCCCGGAGGACGAGCGCGACTACTACCTGGAGCGCATCTACCCGGCCTTCGGCAACCTGGTCCCGCGTGACATCGCCTCGCGCGCGGCCAAGAACGTCTGCGACGAGGGCCGCGGCGTCGGCCCCGGCGGCCTGGGCGTCTACCTCGACTTCCGCGACGCGATCGCGCGCCTCGGCCGCGACGCCGTCGAGAAGAAGTACGGCAACCTCTTCGAGATGTACGAGCGCATCACCGGCGAGGACCCCTACACCCAGCCCATGCGCATCTACCCGGCCGTGCACTACACGATGGGCGGCCTGTGGGTGGACTACGACCTGCAGTCCACGGTCCCCGGCCTGTTCGTGATCGGCGAGGCCAACTTCTCCGACCACGGCGCCAACCGCCTGGGCGCCTCGGCGCTGATGCAGGGCCTGGCCGACGGCTACTTCGTCCTTCCGACGACGCTGGGCGACTACCTGGCCAACGGCCCGTACGGCGAGGTCGACGAGGAGGCCGTGGCCGAGGCCGAGATCAAGGTCCGCACCAAGATCGACCGGCTGATGGCCGTCAACGGCACCCGCACCCCGGACTCCTTCCACCGCGAGCTCGGCAAGATCATGTGGGACTACTGCGGCATGGAGCGCACCGAGGAGTCGCTGCGCAAGGCCCTGGAGCTGATCCCCGGTCTGCGGGACGAGTTCTGGCGCAACGTGAAGGTCAGCGGCACCCCGGAGGAGCTAAACCAGGTGCTGGAGAAGGCCGGGCGGGTCGCCGACTTCTTCGACCTGGCCGAGCTGATGTGCCTGGACGCGCTGGTGCGCACCGAGTCGTGCGGCGGCCACTTCCGCGCCGAGTCGCAGGACGCCGACGGTGAGGCGCTGCGTGACGACGAGCACTTCGCGCACGTCTCGGCCTGGGAGCGCACCCCCGACGGCCCGGTGCTCCACAAGGAAGCGCTCGAGTACGACTACGTCAAGATGACCCAGCGGAGCTACAAGTAATGGATCTCACCCTCAAGGTCTGGCGCCAGAGCGGTCCCGACGACGCCGGGCGCATGGTCACCTACCTGGCCAAGGACGTGTCGCCGGACATGTCCTTCCTGGAGATGCTCGACGTCGTCAACGAGAAGCTCATCCTGGACGGCGACGACCCGATCGCCTTCGACCACGACTGCCGCGAGGGCATCTGCGGCATGTGCGGCATGGTCATCAACGGCGTGGCCCACGGCGAGCAGCGCGCCACCACGACGTGCCAGCTCCACATGCGCCACTTCGAGGACGGCGCCGAGATCACCATCGAGCCGTGGCGGGCCGCTCCCTTCCCGGTCATCAAGGACCTGGTCGTGGACCGCAGCGCCTTCGACCGCATCATCCAGGCGGGCGGGTTCGTCTCGGTTCCGGCCGGTTCCGCGCCGGACGCGCACGCGGTCCCGGTCCGCAAGGAGGACGCCGACGACGCCTTCGACGCCGCGACCTGCATCGGCTGCGGCGCCTGCGTGGCGGCCTGCCCGAACGGCTCCGCGTCGCTGTTCACCGCCGCGAAGATCACCCACCTGTCGCTGCTCCCGCAGGGCCAGCCCGAGCGCCTGAGCCGCGCCAAGGCCATGGTGGACCAGATGGACGCCGAGGGCTTCGGCGGCTGCACCAACACCGGCGAGTGCACGGCGGTCTGCCCGAAGGGCATCCCGCTGGACACCATCGCGCAGATGAACAGCGACTACCTGAAGGCCAGCAGGTAGCGGCCGCGAACAGGCCGCACACCGCGGCCTCTTCGCGCTCAGCCGGTGAAGGCCGCCGTCGCCGCGATCCGCTCCCGCCACAGCTCCTCGCCGTCGGGGCCCCAGCCGGCGGCGAAGGCCAGCAGCGCGTGGCAGCGTTCCAGCATCGCCGCGTGCCGCTCCTGCCACTCGGGCACCGCCCCGCCGTAGGACTCGAAGAAGTACGGCAGCGCGTCCACGTGCTCGGGATGGTGGGTCCTGATGATCCACTCGCACCACGCCAGATCCTCGACCGGCTCGCCGCGGTGGGCCCACTCCCAGTCGAGCACCGCCGCGGTCTCGTGCGTCATCGGATCGATGATCAGGTTGTTGGGGCCGTAGTCGCCGTGGACCAGGACGCGGCCCCGGGCGGCGGGCATGGCGTGGATGGCGGCCAGCGTCCGCCCGCAGGCGGTCATGACCTCCTTGGCCAGGCCCTCGTCGAGGAGATCCTGGCCGTGGACGCCCGGCACGAACCGGGTGGTCAGGCTGGTGTCGCTGACCGACTGCACGGCGGGCACGGGCACCCTGCCGCGCATGCGGCGCAACATCTTCCGCTCGGTTTCCAGCCGTTCCGCGGCGCCCGGACCCAGGTAACACTTCACGACCAGAGCGCCGTCGCCGAACGTGCTGTTGGTGTAGCCATGCCTCACAGGGATTGATTCTGGCGCAGACGGCTCCGGTAGACGATGTAAGGGCGGAACAAGTACCCGACGGGCGCCGAGAGCGCGTGCACGAGCCGGGTGAACGGGAACAGCCCGATCATCACCATCCCGGCGATGACGTGCAGCTTGAAGAAGACGGTCGCGTGGGCCATCGCCTCGGCGTCCGGCCGCAGCACGAAGACGCTGCGGAACCACGGCGAGACCGAGTCGCGGTACTCCGCCCCGGTCAGCGTGGCCACCAGCCCGGCCACCACGGCCAGCGCGAGCGCGACGTACATGACCTTGTCGTTGACGGTCGTGGCGCGGAAGACGGGCCCGGAGTGCCGCCGCCGGTAGACGAGCAGGGCCAGGCCGACCAGCACCGCCAGCCCGGCCAGGCCGCCGAACACGCGGGCCAGCAGATGGTAGGCGTGGTCGGACAGGCCGATCGCCTCGGTCCACGAGACCGGGACGAACAGCCCGATCACGTGCCCGGCGATCACGAACAGCAGCCCGTAGTGGAACAGCGGCGAGGCGATCCGCAGCAGCCGCGACTCGTAGAGCTGGGAGGAGCGGGTCGTCCAGCCGAACTTGTCGTAGCGGTAGCGCCACAGCAGCCCGCCGATCAGCACCACCAGCGTCACGTAGGGCGCGATCACCCAGAAGAAGGTCTCGCCGAAGTTCATCGGTACACCCCCACGGACTCGGCGGGCGGGCCGTCCTGCGCCAGCCGGGCCGCCGCCGCCCGCTGCGCCGCGGTCGGCTCCGGCAGGGCGCGGCGCACGCCGTCCAGCACGATCGTGTACGGCGAGCCGTACCCGTCCAGCGCCGAGCGCAGCAGCTCGATCCCCACCCGGTGCTCGGCCAGCAGCGCCTCGCCCGCGGCGTCCAGCGCGGCGAACTCCAGCATCACCGGCAGGAAGTCCGGCAGCTCGTCGTCCATCAGCTCCCACCCGGCGGCCCGGTAGCGGCCCTTGAGCGCGGCCAGCGACTCGCCGCGCCGCCGCGTGTCGCCGTCGGCGTAGTAGGTGAGGTAGAGGCAGCAGCGCCGCTTGAGGTCGAACAGGTCCACGTAGTGCGCGGCCAGTTCGCCCGGTCCCATGGCGCGGATGGCGGCGGCGAAGCCGGGGAAGCACGGCGCGGCGGCCTGCTCGATCAGCGGCAGCCGTCCCCAGAAGCGCTCGTCGGGGTAGGCGAGCAGGTGCGCGGCGGCCTGCCAGGTCACGGCCTTGTTCATGACGGCTCGCCCTTCTTCGGCGGGAACAGGCCGGCGGGTTTGCCCCTGCCGTCCCAGTTGAGGAGGTTGACCCGCTCGCGCGTGGTCTCCTCGCCGGTCTGGCGCTGCTTCAGCCCGTGGAAGCTCTCGATCGAGACCGGCACCGGCTGGCCGGAGCCCTCCCCGAACGGCCCCGCCATCCCCGGTCCGCCGTCGTAGTCGAGGCTGCAGCCGATCTCCTCCACGGCCCCGGGCGTCATGCCGTAGGCGGTGGGAATGACGTAGCGCTCGTCGTAGCGGGCCAGGGCCAGCAGCCGGTACATGCCCTGGATGTCCTCCGCCGACAGCCCGGAGAGCGGCAGCTCGGGCTCCTCGCCCAGGTTGACCGAGCGCATGTACGAGCGCATGGCCGCCAGCCGCCGCAGCGCCGCCGTCACGGGCACCGGGTCGCCGGCGGTGAACAGCTCGGCCAGGTACTCCACCGGGATGCGCAGCGCCTCGACGGCGGCGAACAGGTTGCCCGCGTCCTCGCCGTCGTACCCGCCGTTGGCCAGCGCGTCCACGACGGGCGACAGCGGCGGCACGTACCAGACCATCGGCAGCGTGCGGTACTCCGGGTGCAGCGGCAGCGCGACCCGGTAGCGCGTGATCAGGTCGTGCACGGGTGAGCGGCGGGCCGCCTCGATCCAGTCGTCCGGCAGCCCGGAGTCGGCCACGGCCGGGTCGTCGGGGTCGACGAAGAGCGAGAGCTGCGCCTCGTACAGCTCCTTGTCGTCGGCGATGCTCGCCACCTCGCCCACGCGGTCGGCGTCGTAGAGCATGACGCCCAGGTAGCGCAGGCGCCCGACGCACGTCTCCGAGCACACGGTCGGCAGCCCGACCTCCACCCGCGGGTAGCAGAACGTGCACTTCTCGGCCTTGCCGGTGCGGTGGTTGAAGTAGATCTTCTTGTACGGGCAGCCGGTCACGCACATCCGCCAGCCGCGGCAGCGGTCCTGGTCCACCAGGACGATGCCGTCCTCCTCACGCTTGTAGAGGGCGCCGGACGGGCAGGAGGCGACGCAGGACGGGTTCAGGCAGTGCTCGCAGATGCGCGGCAGGTAGAACATGAACGCCTGCTCGAACTCCAGCCTCACCTGCTCGCCGACCTTGCGCAGCACGGGGTCGGCCGACGGGTCGCCGCCGAGGTTGTCGTCCCAGTTGGCGCTCCAGCGGATGGCCATGGGTTCGCCGCTGATGAGCGAGCGGGGCGGGGCGACCGGGATGTCGTCGCCGAGCGGGGCGCGGGTGAGATTCTCGTAGTCGTAGGTCCAGGGCTCGTAGTAGTCCTGGATGTTCGGCATGAGCGGGTTGGCGAAGATGCCGAGGAGCTTGCGGAGCCTGCCGCCCGCCCGCAGGCGCAGCCGTCCCTTGGCGTCGACCTCCCAGCCGCCGCGCCACCGGTCCTGGTCCTCGTAGCCACGCGGGTAGCCCTGGCCTGGGCGGGTCTCGACGTTGTTGAACCAGGCGTACTCGACCCCCGCCCGGTTCGTCCACGTCTGCTTGCAGGTCACCGAGCAGGTATGACAGCCGATGCACTTGTCCAGGTTCATCACCATGGCAAGTTGCGCCATGATCCGCACTAGTAGATCACCTCCTGCGAGCGCTTCCTGATCACCGTGATCTCGTCGCGCTGGTTGCCGGTGGGGCCGAGGTAGTTGAAGGCGTAGGAGAGCTGGGCGTAGCCGCCGATCATGTGGGTGGGTTTGATCAGCACACGGGTGAGCGCGTTGTGGATGCCGCCCCGCCGCCCGGTGGCTTCCGACTTAGGCACGTCGATCACCCGGTCCTGGGCGTGGTGCATGTAGACGGTGCCCTCGGGCATCCGGTGGGAGACGATCGCCCTGGCCACGACCACGCCGTTGCGGTTGACGGCCTCGACCCAGTCGTTGTCGGCCACGCCGATCTTCGCCGCGTCCTCGACCGACATCCAGATCACCGGGCCGCCGCGCGAGAGCGAGAGCATGAGCAGGTTGTCCTGGTACTCGGAGTGGATGGACCACTTCGAGTGCGGCGTCAGGTACCGCACCACCAGCGCGCCCTCGCCGCCCTCGTCGCCGAACAGGGCGGCGATGTCCAGCGGCGGCCGGTAGATCGGCAGGGCCTCGCCGTACTCGTGCATCCAGTCGTGGTCGAGGAAGAAGTGCATCCGGCCGGTGAGCGTGTGCCACGGCTTGTCGTGCTCGACGTTGATGGTGAAGGGCGAGTAGCGCCGGTCGTGCGACTCCTTGCCGGACCACTCCGGGCTGGAGGCCACGTGCGTGGGCCTGGCCTGGGTGTCGGCGAAGACGATGCGGTGGTCGCCGTGGACGAGGTCGCCGAAGTCGGTGCCGGTCCGCTCGGCCAGTTGGGCGAACCCCTGCGCGGCCAGTCGCCCGTTGCTGACCCCCGACAGCGCCAGGATCGCCTCGCACGCCTTGGCCTCGGTGTCGAGCATCGGCCGTCCCTTGCCGATCCCGCGCGGCACCAGCCCGCACCGCTCGCCGAGCCAGACGATCTCCTCGTCGGGCGTGAACACCACGCCCTTGACCGGCAGCCCCTTGCCCTCGGCCAGCGGGCCGAGCGCCGCCATCTTCTCGGCGACCGCGCCGTAGTCGCGCTCGACCACCACGAGGTTGGGCCTCACCCGGGCGGGCGCGCGCCCGCCCGGCTGGGCGATCTCGCCCGGCGTGTCGTGCTGGTACGGCAGCGCCACCACGTCCTTCCTGATCCCGAGCCGATCCTTGGCCATGGCGCTGAACGCCCTGGCGATCGCGTGGAAGGCGTGGAAGTCGCTCTTGGTCTCCCAGGGCGGCGTGATGGCCGGGTTGAACGCGTGCACGAACGGGTGCATGTCCGTCGAGGACAGGTCGTGCTTCTCGTACCAGGTCGCGGCGGGCAGCACGATGTCGGAGAACAGCGTCGAGGACGTCATCCTGAAGTCGAGCGTCAGCAGCAGGTCCAGCTTGCCGCGCGGCGCCTGCTCGTCGGGCCGCGGCAGGTTGGAGCGCGCGCCGAGCAGGTGGTGCAGGAAGTACTCGTTGCCCTTGGCGCTGGACCCCAGCAGGTTGGAGCGCCACAGCGTCAGCACGCGCGGCCAGTTGCGCGGGTCGTCGGGGTCCTCGGCGGCGTAGCGCAGGGTGCCGTTGGCCAGTTCCTCCTGGGCGTCGGCCACCGGGTCGGCCGCGTCGCCCAGGTCCAGCGGGTTGCGGTCGAAGGCGGGCGCCATTGGCATCCAGCCGTTCCTGACCGCCTCGGTGACCAGGTCGGCGGTGTGCCTGCCGTGGAAGAGCCCGGGGCCGAGCGGGGAGCTCAGCTCGCCGGCGTCGAAGCGGTCGTAGCGCCACTGGTCGGTGTGCAGGTACCAGAACGGCGTGCCGGGCGTCTGCCGGGCCGGGCGCGACCAGTCCAGGCCGCCGGCGAGCTGCGCCCAGCCGGTCTGCGGGCGGCACTTCTCCTGGCCCACGTAGTGCGCCCAGCCGCCGCCGTTGCGTCCCTGGCAGCCGGTCAGCATGAGCAGCGTCAGGAAGGAGCGGTAGATCGTGTCGCCGTGGAACCACTGGGTGGTTCCGGCGCCCAGGATGATCATGCAGCGGCCGCGGGTCTGCTCGGCCGTCGCGGCGAACTCTCTGACGATCTTGATGGCGCGCGCCGCCGGGACCCGTGTGATCGGCTCCTGCCAGGCCGGTGTGTACGGCTCGGACGCGTCGCCGTACCCGTGGGGCCAGCGGCCCGGCAGCCCGCGGCGGTGCACGCCGTACTGGGCCAGCATGAGGTCGAAGACGGTCGTGACCAGGTGCCCGCCGACCCGCCTGACCGGGACGCCGCGGGTCAGCGGGCCGCCGCCGTCGAAGCGGGGCAGCGCGATCTCCACCGACTCCCCGCCGAGCAGGGTGAGCAGAGGCTCGGTGTCGAGCCGGAGGTTCCAGCGGCCCTTGCCCCGCTCGCCCCAGCGGAAGCCGACCGACCCGTTGGGCACGACCGGCTCGCCGTCGGCGCCGAGGAAGACGGTCTTCCACTCCGCCGACTCCTCCTGCGAGCCCAGGTCGGCCGCGGTCAGGAACTTGTCCGGCACGTGGCGGCCGTCGCGCTCGGTCAGCCGGACGAGGAAGGGCAGGTCGGTGAACCGGCTGACGTACTCGGTGAAGTACGGCACCTGCCGCTCGACGAAGCACTCCTTCAGCAGCACGTGGCCCATCGCCATGGCCAGCGCGCCGTCGGAGCCCGGGTTGACCGCCAGGAACTCGTCGGCGAACTTGGCCGCGTCGTTGTAGTCGGGCGCGACCACGACCACCTTCTGGCCCCGGTAGCGGGCCTCGGCCATCCAGTGGGCGTCGGGCGTGCGGGTGACCGGGACGTTGGCGCCCCACAGCATCAGGTACGCCGCGTCCCACCAGTCGGCCGACTCGGGCACGTCGGTCTGGTCGCCGAAGACCTGCGGGGAGGCGACCGGCAGGTCGGCGTACCAGTCGTAGAAGCTGAGCATGGTGCCGCCGATCAGCGAGACGAACCGGGCGCCGATCGCGTGGCTGACCATGGACATCGCGGGGATGGGGGAGAAGCCGGCCACGCGGTCGGGGCCGTAGGTCTCGATGGTGTGGACGTGGGCGGCGGCGATCATCTCGGTGGCCAGGTCCCAGGTGATGCGGACGAGGCCGCCTTGGCCGCGGGCGCTCTGGTAGATCTCCCGCTTTTGCGGATTTGTCGTGATTTCGGCCCAGGCGGCTACCGGGTCGAGGCCGTCGGCGCGGGCTTCGCCGTACATGCTGACCAGGACGCCGCGCGCGTACGGGTAGCGGATGCGCGTCGGCGAGTAGGTGTACCAGGAGAAGGCGGCGCCGCGCGGGCAGCCGCGCGGCTCGTACTCGGGACGGTCGGGGCCGACGCTCGGGTAGTCGGTCTGCTGCGTCTCCCAGGTGATGATGCCGTCCTTGACGTAGACCTTCCACGAACACGAGCCGGTGCAATTCACGCCGTGCGTCGAGCGGACCACCTTGTCGTGGCTCCACCGGTCGCGGTAGTAGGCGTCGCCCTCGCGGCCGCCGGACAGGTAGACGGTCCGCAGGTCCCGGCCCGTGACCGATCTGCGGAAGAACCGGCCGGTCTTCAGAAGGATGTCCTCCGCCTCGCTCATACCCCCAGTGCATCACACTCTGTAGTGATCTGTTACACAGGGTGCATGCGTGCGCGAAATCTGGTGCTGGCGACCGTGGCCTTCGCCGTCACCTTCTGGGCGTGGAACCTCATCGGTCCGCTGTCCGGCAGCTACAGCAAGGCGCTGAACCTGTCGGCGACCGAGACTTCCATGCTGGTCGCGATTCCCGTGCTGGTCGGGTCGCTGGGCCGGATCCCGGCGGGAATGCTGGCCGACAAGTTCGGCGGGCGGCTGATGTTCGCGGTCGTGTGCTTCGTCTCGATCGTGCCGGTGCTGTTCCTGGGCTGGTCGAACTCCTACGGATGGCTGCTGTTCTGGGGATTCATGCTGGGCATCCCGGGCACCTCGTTCGCGATCGGCATCCCGTTCGTCAACGCCTGGTACGAGCCGGCGCGGCGCGGGTTCGCCACCGGCGTGTTCGGGGCCGGAATGGGCGGCACCGCCTTGTCCGCATTTTTCACGCCACGGCTGGTCGAATCGCTGGGCCGTTCCACCACACACGTGATCATGGCGGCGGCGCTCGCCGTCATGGGCGTGATCATGCTGCTGGCCAGCCGCAACTCGCCCGCCTGGAAACCCTCCACCGAACCCGCGCTGCCCCGCATGAAGGACGCGATGAAGATCAAGGCCACCTGGCAGTGCGCCTTCCTGTACGCGGTCGCGTTCGGCGGTTTCGTCGCCTTCTCCACCTACCTGCCGACGCTCCTGCAGAACGTCTACGAGTTCGCCCAGACCGAGGCCGGCCTGCGCACCGCCGGATTCTCCATCGCCGCCGTCATCGCCCGCCCGCTCGGCGGCATCTCCTCCGACCGCATCGGCCCCGTCCGGGTGCTGACGATCTCCTTCGCCGGAGCCGTCGCCATGGCCGTCGTCCTGTCCTTCAACCCGCCGCTGGAGATCCCCGCCGGGGTCAGCTTCGTGCTCATGGCCTTCTTCCTCGGCCTCGGCACCGGCGGCGTCTTCGCGCTCGTCGCCCAGCTCGTCGAGGGCTCGCGGGTCGGCACCGTCACCGGCCTCGTCGGGGCCGCGGGCGGGCTCGGCGGATACTTCCCGCCGCTGGTCATGGGGGCCGTCTACACGGCGACCGGCGCGTACACGATCGGCTATCTGCTGCTCGCGCTGACCGCCCTGGTGGCACTGCTTTACACCCTGCGCGCGTTCAGAAAATGATTTGCCTGGTCAGGGCGGCTTTGGCAGCCTGGTCAGGCTATGCGCTCCCTGCCTGAAGCCGATCCCGGCACCCCTGACATCCGCACGCCCTTCCGCTACCTGCTGTGGAACGCGCGGCGGCAGAAGACCGCGCTCGCCATCGGCATCGGGTTCGCCACCCTCTGGTGGCTCGGGCAGGCGCTCGTTCCCGCCGTCCTCGGCAAGGGCATCGACGCCGTCACGGCCAAGGACACCCGGGCGCTGGTGACCTGGTCGGCGATCATGCTCGGGCTGGGCCTGCTGCAGGCGTTCGCCGGCATCATGCGCCACCGCTTCGCCGTCTACAACTGGCTGGCCGCGGCGTACCGCACCGTGCAGCTCACCACCCGCCACGCCGCCCACCTCGGCGCCACGCTGCCCAAGCGGCTGTCGACCGGCGAGGTCGTCAGCGTCGGCAACTCCGACATCGCGCACATCGGCAACTCGCTGGACATCCTGCTGCGCGGCACCGGCGCGGTCGTGGCCATCGTCACCGTCACGATCTACCTCATCTCCGCCTCGCTGCCCCTCGGCCTGCTCGTGCTGTTCGGCGTGCCGCTCATGGCCGTCGCCGTCGGCCCGCTGCTCAAGCCGCTGCACCGGCGCCAGAAGGCGCACCGCGACCTCCAGGGCGAGCTGTCCACGCGCTCGGCCGACATCGTCTCCGGCCTGCGCGTCCTGCGCGGCATCGGCGGCGAGCAGGTCTTCTCCGGGCGCTACCGGGAGGAGTCGCAGCGCGTACGCCACGCCGGCGTCCGGGTGGCCGGGATCGAGTCGCTGCTCGAAGGCGCGCAGATCCTCCTGCCCGGCGTGCTCATCGCCGTCGTCACCGGCATCGGCGCCTCCTTCGCGCTCGGCGGCCAGATCACCGCCGGCCAGCTCGTCGCCTTCTACGGCTACGCGGTCTTCCTCATCGGACCCATGCGCACGCTCACCGAGGCCGCCGACAAGCTGACCAAGGGCCACGTGGCCGCGCGCCGCGTGGTGCGGATCCTGTCGATGGAGCCCGAGGTCGAGGGCGGCGACGGCACGTCGGAGGGCGGCGTGCTGCGCGACTCCTACAGCGGGGTCACCCTCCAGCCCGGCACGTTGACCGCGCTGGCCGCCGCCACCCCCGAGGAGGCGATCGAGGTCGCCGACCGCCTGGGCCGCTACGCGCCCGGCGACGTCACCTTCGGCGGCGTCGAGCTGGCCGAGCTGCCGATCCCCGAGGTCCGCGAGCGCATCCTGGTCGCCGACAACGGCGCCCGGCTGTTCTCCGGCCGCCTGGCCGACGAGCTCGACGTGCGCGGCAACGCCTCCCCCGACGAGGTACGCGACGCGCTGCGGGCCGCCTGCGCGGAGGACATCGTGGACGCGCTGCCCGACGGCCTCGACACCGTGGTCGCCGAGGGCGGCCGGGAGTTCTCCGGCGGCCAGCAGCAGCGGCTGCGCCTGGCCCGCGCCCTGGTGGCCGACCCGGAGGTGCTCATCCTCGTCGAGCCCACCAGCGCCGTCGACGCCCACAGCGAGGCCCGCATCGCCGAGCGGCTGGCCAAGGCGCGCGCCGGCAAGACCACGCTGATCTGCACCACGAGCCCGCTCGTGCTCGACCGCACCGAGCACGTGGTCTACCTGGAGGACGGCCGCGTCCTCGCGGAAGGCCCGCACCGCGAGCTGCTCGCCACCTCCAGCGCCTACTCGGCGACCGTCACGAGGGGCGAGGACTGACATGAGCGCACACAACCGATGGGTGAGTCACAGATGAGCAGGGAGATCCTGCCGGTAGCCGACCTGAAACAAGTACGCGCCTACGCGCGCAGGCTGACGCTGAAGTATCCGCGCCAGCTCTCCGTCGCGCTCGCGCTGCACGGACTGGCCGCGGTGTCGGGCCTGGCCGTGCCGTGGCAGCTCGGCAAGCTGGTCCAGGACGTCCAGGACGGCGCGCGGGTCAACGTGTGGCTCGTCGGCCTGGCCATCGGCGGCTTCCTGCTCGTGCAGGCGGCGCTGGTGCGCTTCGCCGTGCTCGCCTCCTCCCGGCTGGGCGAGCGGGTGCTGGCCGAGCTGCGCGAGGAGTTCGTCGACCGGGTGCTCGGGCTGCCGCTGTCCACCGTCGAGCGGGCGGGCTCCGGTGACCTGATCACGCGTACGTCGCGGGACGTGGACTCCTTGTCCAGGACGGTGCGGCACGCCGTACCGGAGACGCTGATCGCGGTGGTCACCTTCACGATCACCGTCGGCGCGCTGCTGCTGGTCAGCCCGCTGCTCATGCTGCCCATGCTGATCGCCGCGCCCATCCTGTGGATCGCCACCCGCTGGTACCTCAACCGGGCCCGCGACGGCTACCTGCGGGAGAACGCAGCCTACGCCGACATGACCGAGGGCCTGGCCGAGACCGTCGAGGGCGCCCGTGCCGTGGAGGCGCTGGGCCTGCAGCGGCGGCGCGCCGCGCGTACCGACCGCGACATCACCGCCTCCTACGCGGCCGAGCGCTACACGCTCGGGCTGCGCACGGTCTGGTTCCCCGCCGTGGAGCTCGGCTACGTGCTGCCGGTCGTCATCAGCCTGCTGGTCGGCGGCCTGTTCTACATCAACGACTGGGTCACCATCGCCCAGGTCACCGCCGCCACCATCTACGCCCAGCAGCTCATCGACCCGCTCGACCGCTTCCTCATGTGGATCGACGAGCTCCAGGTGGGCGGCGCCGCCATGTCCCGCCTGCTGGGCGTGGCGAACGTGCCCGAGGACCGCGCCGCCACCGGCGAGCGGCCCGAGGGCGAGGACCTGGAGGCCGACGAGGTCCGCTACGCCTACCGGGAGGGCAGGGACGTGCTGCACGGCGTCTCGCTGACCGTCGCGCCGGGCGAGCGGCTGGCCATGGTCGGACCGTCCGGCGCGGGCAAGTCCACGCTCGGCAGGCTGCTGGCCGGCATCCACGGCCCGCGCACCGGCGCCGTGACCGTCGGCGGCGTCCCGCTGGTCGACCTTCCCCTGGACGACCTGCGCGGCCACGTCGCGCTCGTCACCCAGGAACACCACGTCTTCAAGGGCACGCTGCGCGACAACCTGCTCATCGCCCGTCCCGACGCCACCGACGACCGGGTACGGCAGGCGCTGGCGGCCGTCGACGCCCTCGACTGGGCGCTGGCCCTGGAGGACGGGCTCGACACGGAGGTCGGCTCCGGCGGCCTGGCCGTCTCGCCGGCGCAGGCCCAGCAGCTCGCGCTGGCCCGCCTCGTGCTGGCCGACCCGCACACGCTGGTGCTCGACGAGGCGACCTCGCTCATCGACCCGCGCGCCGCCAGGAACCTGGAGCGGTCGCTGGCCGCCGTGCTGGAGGGACGGACGGTCATCGCCATCGCCCACCGGCTCTACACGGCCCACGACGCCGACCGGGTGGCGGTGGTGGAGGACGGGACGATCAGCGAGCTGGGCAGCCATGACGAGCTGGTGGAGCGGGGCGGCTCCTACGCGGCGTTGTGGTCGAGCTGGCACGGCACCCCGGCCTCCCGCTGACCCCGCTTCCCGCCTGCCCGGGAAAAGGGACGGCCCCGCTCCGGATTCCGGAGCGGGGCTCGGCGGGCCGTACCGCCTGAGGGACGGCCGTGTCGCCCGTGGCCTGGCCTCGCCTGAGGCGCGGCCGTGCCGCACGGGGGTCAGGCGTGGTGGCGCAGGCGGTAGGCGACCGTGGAGACCCAGGCCAGTGCCAGCGACACCCCGATCGCCAGCGTGAGCGAGCCCATCCGGCCCCCGCTCATCGCCCAGCCGTTGCCCAGGATGACGGCGACGCCGGCCAGCCGGGAGACGATCGCGCAGGCGCGGTCGCCGGTGCGGGCGAAGTGACGGCCCAGGACGAACCCGGCCGCCGCCAGCGCGAAGAACGTGATCGATCCGGCCGCCATGTGCGCGACCGCGTGCCAGCTCATCTCGGCCGGCGGGCCCGCCGGGGTGCCGACCGGGAAGCCGTCGCCCGCGTCCATGGTGAAGGCGCCGGCGGCGATCATGCCGATGCCGACCGTGCGGATCAGGCGGGGCGTCCAGACGCCGCCCGGCTGCCCGGCCAGCGCGCGCCGCAGGCCGCTCGCCCCGGCGATGAACAGCACCCCGACGGTGGCGAAGGTCGCGATCTGGATCCAGCCCAGCTCGCCGGTCGCGAGCTGGCTGAGGGGGTGGCGGGTGAGGTCGAAGCCCTCCCGGGTGAACGCCTGCGCCAGCGAGACCACCACCCAGACCGGCGCGGCGAGCGCGGCGGCGGTGAGCAGCGTGCGGGTGGTGGCGGGGCCGGCGACGGTGACGGTGGTGGTGGTCATGTCCGTGGTTCCTTTCGGTGTCTTTGTCTACGCGTCGTCGGAGGCATGTGACAGGGAACGCTAGGGTGTGCGCCATGAAGTTTCTGCTGACGAGCGTGGGCCGGCCGCGGGCCGATGAGGCCCTTCAGATGGAGATGGGCGAGTTCATCAAGGAGCTGACCGAGGCGGGCGTGCTGATCGCCACCGGCGGCATGGAGCTGGGCGGCACCCTGATCAAGTCGGTGGGCGGCGAGATCACGGTCATGGACGGCCCGTTCGCCGAGGCCAAGGAGATGGCGGGCGGGTTCGCGCTGATCGAGGTCGGCTCCCGGGAGGAGGCGCTGGAGCTCTCCCGGCGCTTCTTCGCGATCATCGGGGACGGTGAGGGCAGGATGCAGCAGATCTACGGATGACGGCCGCCGCGGTCGACGCGGTCTGGAAGGCCGAGTCCGCGCGGATCGTCGCCGGTCTGACGCGGATGGTCCGCGACGTGGGCCTGGCTGAGGAACTCGCCCAGGACGCCCTGGTCGCCGCCCTGGAGCAGTGGCCCACGCAGGGCGTACCGGACAATCCGGGTGCTTGGCTCATGACGGCGGCCAAGCGGCGGGCCGTCGACCACCTGCGGCGGGGCGAGCGGCAGGAGCGCAAGCACGCCGAGATCGCCCGCACGCTGGAGCAGGAGCCGTCCGAGACGGTCGGTCTCGACGACGACGTGCTGCGGCTGATGTTCATCTCCAGCCACCCCGTCCTGCCCGCCGAGGAGCGGGCCGCGCTGACCCTGCGCCTGCTCGGCGGGCTGACCTCCGAGGAGATCGCGCGGGCCTTCCTCGTGCCGGAGCAGACCGTCGCCCTGCGCGTCGCCAAGGCCAAGCGCACGCTGGCCGAGGAGCAGATCCCCTTCGAGCTCCCGCCGGGCCCGGAACTGGCCACCCGCCTGGCCTCGGTTCTGGAGGTCATCTACCTGATCTTCAACGAGGGCTACTCCGCCACGGCCGGCGACGACCTGACCCGGCCGGCCCTCGCGATGGAGGCGCTCAGGCTGGGCCGCCTGCTGGCCGGCCTGGCCCCGGACGAGGCGGAGGTGCACGGCCTCGTCGCGCTGATGGAGATCCAGCAGTCGCGCTCCGCCGCCCGCACCGGGCCCTCCGGCGAGCCCGTCCAGCTCCACGAGCAGGACCGCGCCCTCTGGGACCAGGAGCTGATCAACCGGGGTTTCGCGTCGATGCTGCGCGCCCGGCAGGCGGGCGGGCCCCTCGGCCCCTACGTGCTGCAGGCCGCGATCGCCGTCTCCCACGCCCAGGCCGCGAGCGCGCAGGAGACCAACTGGGTCCAGATCGCCGCCCTGTACGCGGCGCTGGCCCGCCTGATGCCGTCCCCGGTCGTCCAGCTCAACCGGGCCGTGGCCGTGGGCATGGCCGAGGGACCCGCGGCAGGGCTGGCCCTGGTCGACGAGCTGACCAGGGACCCGGCGCTGAAGGACTACCACCCGCTGTCGGTGGTGCACGGCGACCTGCTGGCCCGGCTGGGGCGTGAGGAGGAGGCCCGCACCCAGCTCGAACGCGCCGCGTCCCTCACCAGGAACGCCGCGGAACGTGCCTTCCTCCTCAGGCGCGCCGCCACCCTCACCGCCGTCCTCGTCGCCGAGGGCGCGGGACGGGCGCTGGGGGAGGCGGTGGAGGGGTTCCTGTCGCGGGCCGACCTGGGGGCCGGGACGCTGCGGTCCTATGGGCAGACGTTGCGCAGGCTCCGGCTGGACCTGGGGCCGCGCACGCCGCTGGCCGCGGTGGACGCCGCGCGGGTGGCCGGGGTGTTCGCCCTCGCCTGGGGTACGGCCGCGCCCAAGACCTGGAACCGGCACCGCGCCGCCGTACGCTCCTTCTCGGCATGGGCCGGCCTGCCCGACCTGTCGGCCGACCTCGACCGCAGGGCGGAGAGCCGCGAACGCCGTCCCGCGGTGGACGGCCCCGGCCTGAGCGCCCTGTGGCGCCACCCGTCCCTGCGCGAGCGGACCCTGTGGCGGCTCGTCCACGAGTCGGGGGCCGGCGCGCGGACCGTGCTCTCCCTCGACGTCGAGGACCTGGACCTGGAGGCGCGCCGCGCCCGCGCGGGCCGGACGTGGATCACCTGGGGGGACGGCGCCGCCGAACTCCTGCCGGAACTGCTGGCCGGGCGGCCGAGGGGCCCGGTCTTCCTGGCCGACCGCAGGCCCGCGCCGGCCCGGATGCCGAAACCGGCCGACCTGTGCCCGGTGACGGGCCGGGGGCGGCTGTCGTACGAGCGGTCGGAGTATCTCTTCAAGCGGGCCTCGGGCGGTTTCACCCTTCACCAGCTCGCGTATCACTGACAACGTCTCTCAGTTGTCGGTGATACGGGTACGTGTTATCGTTGATTACATGGATACGAAAGCGGCGATAATCGAGGCGGTGGCGGACCTCCTGGCCCGCTCGCCCAGCGGTGACGTGTCCACCCGCGCGATGTGCGAGGCGGTCGGCGTCCAGCAGCCCGTGCTGTACCGGCTGTTCAACGACAAGGACACGCTGCTGGCCGCGACCGTCGACCATGTCTGGGGCAAGTACCTGGAGGTCAAGCGGGCGGCCAAGGAGTCCGACGACCCGCTGGAGGACCTGCGGGCGGGCTGGGACAGCCACACCGCGTTCGCGCTGGCCAATCCCAACATCTACCGGCTGATGTTCTCCCCGGCGCTGCGGGCCAAGTCCGAGGCGGCCGAGGAGGCCATGGGCATCCTGCGCGGGATGCTGGAGCGGCTCGCCGTGCTGGGACGGCTCCGGGTGACGCCCGAGGTCGGCGCACGGATGATCATGTCGGCCAACACCGGGGTGGCGCTCGCGCTCATCACCCATCCCGCCCAGTATCCGGACGCGGGCCTGTCGGTGCTGGTCCGCGACGCGATCCACCAGGCCATCCTGCTCGACTCCGCCGCGGCTGTCTCCGCGGGCGACGCCCGGCGGGCGGCGGCCACCACCCTGGTGGCCTCGCTCGACGGGCTGACCCCCGAGCCGTTCAACGCCGCGGAGGCCGGGCTGCTGGGGCACTGGCTCACCCAGATCGCGGAACGCCGCTGACCCTTCGCCATTCCCGGGCGCGGGGCCGTACCGGCATGCCATAAAACACGGAAGGACAGGACATGAACGACACCACCACCCGCGTCGCGCTCGTCATCGGCGGCTCAGGCGGCATCGGACGCGAGGTCGCCGAGCGGCTCGGCCGCGACGGCATCGCGGTCGCCGTGCACTACGCGGGCAGCAAGGACAAGGCCGACGAGACGGTCGCCGCGGTGACCGCGGCCGGCGGCAGGGCCATCGCGGTGAGCGGTGACGTCGCCGACGAGCAGGCCATGGCCGCCGCGTTCGACGCCGTCGAGCGGGAGTTCGGGGGCATCGACGTGGTCGTCAACACCGCCGGGATCATGCTCCTGGCGCCGATCGCCACCCTGGACCTCGACGACCTCGACCGCATGCACCGCACCAACATCCGGGGCACCTTCGTGATCTCCCAGCAGGCGGCCCGGCGGGTACGGCCCGGTGGCGCGATCGTCAACTTCTCCACCTCCGTCACCCGCCTCGGCTTCCCCACCTACGGCGCGTACGTGGCGAGCAAGGGCGCGGTCGAGGCCATGACGCTGGTCCTGGCCAGGGAGATGCGCGGCAAGGACATCACCGTCAACGCCGTGGCGCCCGGTCCCACGGCCACGCCGTTGTTCCTGGAGGGCAAGGACCAGGGCACGATCGACAACCTCGCCAAGGCTCCGCCGCTGGAGCGCCTGGGCACGCCGAGCGACATCGCCGAGGTGGTCTCGTTCCTGGCCGGACCGGCCCGCTGGATGAACGGCCAGATCCTCTACGCCAACGGCGGCATCGCCTGAACGTTTCTCGCGAAGGTGGTCGGTGGGGGTCCGGCCGCGCCTCTTCCAGCCGGCGGCCACAACTGCCGCACCGCCGCCCATTCCGGCCGCGCCATCGAGGCCCTGATCGGCGCCGGCATCCGGGGCGTGCATGCATGCGGCCGCACTTCGGCGACTGCCACGGCCTCCTCCGAGGCCGTTCTGCGCTGGTGGGCCGAGGGGCTGGTCGGCCCGTCCGTGACGTTCATCCACTGCACCGGCCTGACCGCCGACGCCTGCCGGGCCATGGGCGCGGCGGGCGCCACGTTGTCCTCGGCGTCGATCTGGCCGAGGTGCGCGAGTCGTGCGACCGCCTCCTGCGATCGCCCTCAGTGATGCTTGGCGGTGTTAGGTAAATCTAACACTGCCAAATTCTTCTCCCGCTCACTAGCGTGAGGCCGTGCTCGCTGGCCAGGACGTTTCCGGCGCCGGCGCACGGCAGCACCCTTGTCGCCGCAGCAGCGTGGCGCGGGGCCGTACCTGGAGGAGATCTTTTCTGTGGGCATCACGCAACCCCTGTCACGGAACGTCGCACGCGGCCTGGCCATGGCCGGGCTGGCCACCGCCGCCGGTGTCGTGATCCTGGACGCGTCGATGGTGAACCTGGCCACGCGCGCCATCCGTGCCGCACTGAACCTGTCCACGACCGAGCTGTCGTGGGTGGTGGACGGCTATCTGATCGCGTTCGCGGGGCTGCTGCTGCTCGGCGGCCGGCTCGCCGACGTGCTGGGCGGGCGGCGGGTGTTCATGGCGGGCGTCGTGGTGTACGCGGTCGCGTCCGTGGCGTGCGCGCTCGCCGTGAGCGGCCTCACGCTGATCGCGGCCAGAATCGTCCAGGGCGCGGGCGCGGCGATCCTGACACCCGCCGCCCTGTCGCTCATGCTCGGCCTCTACTCCGGGGCCGAGGAACGGCGTCGCGCGCTCGGCGTCTGGGGCGGGGTCGCCGGGGCGGGCAGCCTGCTCGGCGTCGCGCTCGGCGGCGTGGTGACCCAGGCGATGGGCTGGCCGGTGATCTTCTGGCTGCCGGTGCCCGTGGTGATCGTCACGGCCGCCATGGTCTGGTACGCGGTCCCGTCCTCCCCGGCCAGGCCCGGCCGGTTCGACCTGCCCGGAGCGGCGACGATCACCTTGGGCGCCTCGGCACTGGCCCTCGGGCTGATCTCCGCGCCGGAGGTCGGGTGGGGCTCGCCGCGTACCGTCGTGAGCCTGGTGGTCGGCGTCGTCGCGCTGGGCGCGTTCGTCGTCGCCGAACTGCGCTCCGGCCAGCCGCTCGTTCCACTCGGCGTCTTCCGGCAGGCGCCCGTGGTCGTCGCCAACGCCGTGATGCTCCTGCTGGGCGCGGTGTCGGTGGGTCTGTTCTACTTCCTGCCCCAGTTCCAGCAGCAGGTCCTCGGCATGTCGCCGATCACGACCGGCCTGAGCCAGCTCCCGATCGCGGTCATGATCACGCTGGGCGGGTTCGCCGCGCCCTGGGTGGCCAAGGCGGCGGGGCTCAGGACCGCGATGGCCGGGGCGCTGGTGGCGTTGCTCGCCGGGCTGGTCTGGCTGGCGGGCAACGGGGTGGGCAGCGAGTACGCGACCGGCCTGCTGGGTCCGTTCCTGCTGATCGGCGCCGGGCTCGGGCTTGGGTTCGTCTACGCGATCACGCTCGCCGTGTCCAGCGCCACCGTGGGGGAGACGGGCCTGCTCAGCGGGCTGATCAACGCGACCAGGCAACTCGGCGGCGCCCTTGGGCTCGCTGCCCTGGTCGCCGTGTCCACCGGAGGGTCGGGGCACGACGTGGCGTACACGAGCGCCTTTCTCGGGACCGCGGCGCTCACGCTGATCGCCGTCGTCCTGTCCCTCGTCCCGGCCGCCCACCGCAGATCCTGAAGGAGAGACATGATGGAGACTTCGACCGTCCTGGTGACCGGTGCGACCGGGGGAATCGGCTCGCTGCTGGTTCCGGCGCTGCTCGCGCGGGGCGTACACGTGCGCGCGATGACCCGCAGCGCAGAACGCGCGGTCGGCCTCCCCGACGGGGCCGAGACCGTCGTGGCCGACCTGGGCGAACCGGGTGCCGCGCTGGACGGCGTGGACACGGTGTTCCTGAACAGCCCGTCCGCCCCCGACGCCGCCGACCTCCAGATCCGCTTCGCGCAGTCCGCCCGCCGGGCCGGCGTCCGCAGGCTGGTCGTGCTGTCCCAGTACGCCGCCCGCGCCGACTCTCCGGTACGGTTCCTGCGCTGGCACGCGGCGGTGGAGACGTCCATCCGCGACCTCGGCCTGGAGTCGTGGACCGTGCTGCGTCCCAACCTGTTCATGCAGGGCGTCCTCGCCTTCGCCGGGCTGATCCGGGCGCAGGGGATGTTCGCCGCCCCGATCGGCGGGGCCGCCGTGAGTGCCGTGGACACCCGCGACATCGCCGACGCGGCGGCGGCCGTACTCACCGAGCCCGGCCACGCCGGCCGCACCTACACCCTGACCGGACCGCGCGCGGTCACCCACACCGAGATCGCCGAAGCGCTGTCGGCCGCCACCGGAACCCGGATCGCCTTCGCCGACACACGCCCCGAGGACTTCGCGGCCGCGCTACGCGGGATGCTGCCGGACTGGCAGATCGAGGGCCTGGTCGAGGACTACGCGCACTATGCCAGGGGCGAGGCGGCAGAGATCCACACCGACCTCCCCGCCCTCACCGGCCATCCGGCCCGCGACCTGACCGACTTCACCCGCGACTACGCCCGGCTCTTCACCCCGGCGCCCGCGAAGGAGACCTTCATCCCCGCGCTCGTCAAGGAGACCTCGACCCCCGCGACCACCGAGGAGACCCTCACCCTCGCGCCCGCCGAGGAGACCCTTACTCCCGCGCGCGCGAGGGAGACCTTCACCTCCGCGCCCGCCGGGGAGATCGACACTCCGGCGCCCGCCAAAGAGACCTTCATCCCCGCGCTCGTCAAGGAGAACTGAGGATGTCTGCCTTGGAACCTGGCGCTGCCGTGTCCGCCAGGGCCAACCGGCGCCGCTGGTGGTGGGTGTTGTGGGGGTTGATGGCCGTCTGCGCGATCGGTATCGCCGCCTACGCCGTGCCGCCGTACCTGACGGGGAACGAGGCCGACAGCAGCGTGCCGATCGACCCGGACGTGGCGCTGCACTACCTGTCGCTGTCCGTGCACGCCGTTCCCGGCGGGCTCGCGCTGATCCTCGGGCCCCTGCAGTTCATGTCCCGGCTACGGGCCCGCAGGCCCAAGCTGCACCGGGTGACGGGCCGGATCTACATGATCTGCATCCTCGTCGCCTCCGGGGCGGCGGTGTTCGCCGCGACGTTCTCGCTGGGCGGCTTCTCGGTCCAGATCGCGTTCTACCTGCTGGTCGTTGGCTGGCTGTACACGGTGACCAAGGCGTACCTGAGCATCCGCCGGGGCGACGTGCAACTGCACCGGATCTGGCTGATCCGCAACTACGCTCTGACGTTCGCCGCCGTCACCCTGCGGGTCTACCTGCTCGTCGGCCTGCAGTTGAAAAGTGGGGTCTTTCCCGGGCTGCCGTTCGAGGAGATCTACAACGCCAGCGTGTGGGCGTCCATCCTGGTCAACCTGGCGGTGGCCGAGTTCTTCATCATCCAACGCACGCTGGCGCCCCTGGCCCGCCGCCAAACGGCCACCACCGCCTAACCGCCGCAACACCCCCCGGCTCCCACCCCAGCCCCAGCCCCAGCCCCGGTCCCAGCTCCCGTCCCGGTCCCGGTGCCCGCCTCGGCTCCGGCGCCTGCCCCGGCTCCGCCTCAGCCTCCGACCTCGACCTCGGATCACTCACTCCCGTGTGGGGCCCCGTTCGGAACCAGTTCCGCAGTCGGACGCACGGCGGAGCGGTCAAGGTGGAGCGCAAGCCAGAGCGATCGGGGTTGGGGGCGAGGTGGGGCGGTCGGGGTGGAGCGTGGGGTGGAGGAGTCGGGGTGCGGCGTGGAGTGGACCAGTTGGGGTGCGGCGTGGGGTGGGGCGGTTGGGGTGGGGCGTGAGGCAGAGCGGTCGAGGTGGGGCGTTAGGTGGGGGCGGTTGGGGGGTGGAGGGGGTGCTTACCAGGTGAGGAGGCGGCGGGGGTGGGGTGGGATGGTGGGTGGGGGTTGGTGGCGGAGGGTTATTAGGCCCAGGGGGAGGAGGACTGCGGCCAGGAGGGCTGTGGTGACCAGGTCGGGGATGGTGGCGGCCTTCAGTACGCCCATCCAGGTCAGGCCGGGTAGCAACACGATCACGGCGCGGGCCGTGCCGAACAGGCCGGTACGCCACGCGGCCACCACCAGCAACATCGTTCCCGCGTACTGGCCCACCGAGCACCACACCGGAACCCGCCACGGCCCGTACGAGATGTCCACGTACTCGGCCATGACCGCCTGGGTGGCTCCGCCCACCCCGAGCGTCTCGGTCAGTTGGAAGGCGGTCTGGTCGGCGCCGGTGAAGTACAGGCGGGCGAACAGGCCCACGACGATCAGCATGGCTCCCCAGTACGCCAGCCGGGTGCCGATGAGCTGGCCCAGCGTGATGCAGGCAGGGAACATCAGTACCGCTCCCAGGGCGAACACCGCATAGGCGGCCGTCACCAGGCCGGGGTCGGCGTGGTAGGCGATCAACTGCCCCGGTCCGGCGAAGTCCTGCTGCTCGGCCCACGCCTGCTGGGCCGGTGTGAGGGCCGTCTCGGTGGCCAGATACCGCAGCAAAAAGCCCACAAACCAGACGACCGGCCCCAGGATCAGGGCCAAACCGCCGACAAAACTCCCAGGAAAGGCGGTCAGCCGCCCAAGGGAACCGCTGGGGCGATCGCGGGACCCGGTGAAGCCAGCCGAGGAACCTGTGGAGCTAGCCGAAGACCCGGTGGGGCTGGCCGAGGAACCTGTGGGACTAGCCGAGGACCCGGTGGGGCTGACCGAGAAGCTGGCGGAGGAATCGGTGGGGCGAGTGGAAGAGCTGGTGGAACGAGCGGGAGACCTGTCAGGTGGTGGAGTGGCCATGTCTGACAACCCTGGCCGACGCCCGCCCCCCGCCCATCACCCGAAAGTAACCCACCCACCCTTACTTTCGTCAGCCCCTTCCCCCGAGCGCCAAAGGGGCAGTGCAGGTCCCGTCAGAGCCGAAGGTAAAGCCCGGCGAAGAAATGAGGGCCGCAAAGGATATATCGGATCGATAATGAAAATAAATTGCGCGATTTTAGAGTGGGGGCCACAGGAAACAGCGATGGAAAGGGTGGTGCATGATGCGCCGCATCGTCACGATCAGCCTGGCGGCCGCCGTAGCCGCCGCGCCCGTTCTCGTCTTCCCCGGCCCGGCCGCGGCCAAGAGTTGCATCACCCAACGCCTCAAGGACGACGGCGACCTCGGTGGAATATCCGGCAAGATATTCTTCGCCTACGGTTCCCATCCCACCGACGGCCGCCAGGTCGTCGGCAGTTTCACGGCGCGCGGTGAAACGCTCAGAACCGACGTCCGGCTCAAGAAATACGAGTATCTCCAGCTACTCAAGAAGGACGGGACGATTATCGAGCAGATCGACCCCGGCCAGAAGTACCGGGATCTGGATCTGCCGGAGAACATCGACGTTTATCTGCAGTTTCTCGGCGGGCTCCATACCTGTAAGCGGACGAAGCTGCGCACCTGAGCGTCAGCATTTCGTGTCCGGGGCGGGGAGTTCGGTGTCGGTGAGGTAGCGGTCGATGTGGGCGCGGGCGCAGGTGTTGAAGATGTACAGCGTGTGACCGGGCCCCTCGTGCCGGACCACGGCGCTGCCGGGCACCTGGCTCACCACGCGCCGCACCGCGTCCGACTCGCCCCACGCGCCGCTGCCCAGAAGCGGGGGGACGCCCTTGGGCAGCGGCTTGGGCGGGTTGGTCACCCCGACCGGCCAGCCCACGCAGGCCAGGGTGCCGCTGGCCAGGGTGCCCGCGGTGCCGACGTTGGGGGCGAGCTTGCGCAGGCGGCGCAGGCTCGCCTCCATCGCGGCGCGGTCGGCGAAGCGGGGCCAGTCGGTGCACTCGGTGACGCCGGTGGACTGGTCGGGGTAGCGCAGGCCGCGTTCGGGGACGAAACCGGAGGCGTCACCGGCCACGGCGTTCTTGACGGCGGCGGCGACGGCCGGGAAGTCGTTGCCCCGGCGGACCAGGCCGAGCATCAGGTCCTGGAGGTCGGTGCCGTTGTAGGCGACGCCGGGCGCCTTCTTGGCCGGGATCGGCTTGCGGTTGGCCGACGCCACCAGGGCGCGCCACTCGCGGGCGGAGCCCGCGCCCTTCCAGGCGAAGTAGCGGGCCATGAACTCCTCGTTGGTCCTGGCCATCGCGTCCAGCTCGGCGGGCCAGTCGGCGGTGCTGTGGTTCCAGGTGCCGTCCAGGGCGATGGCTCGCACCCTGTCGGGGAACAGGCGGGCGTAGTCCTGGCCGTAGAAGCCCGCGTAGGAGGCGCCGTAGTAGGTCAGGCGGGGTTCGCCCAGGGCCTTTCTGATGGCTTCCATGTCGCGGGCGTGGTCGGCCGAGCTCATGTTCGCGAACAGCTCGGGGTCCTTGCTCCGGCACGGCTCGGCGTAGCCCCGGTTGGTGTCGTGCAGGCGGCCGAACTCGGCGTCGTCGCCCGGGAAGGCGGCGATCGGGATCCTGGTCCAGGTGCAGGGCAGGCCGGTGCTCAGGCCGCCGAACTGCTCGCCGTAGCCGCGGGTGTCCCAGGTGACGAGGTGCATGCGCTTGCGCAGGCCCGCCCAGGTGGCGGCGGTCTGCTGGGTCATGGCGATGCCGGGTCCGCCCGGCCCGCCGTACGCGAGGAGGGCCGAGCCCTTGGCGTGGCCGGTCGACTTGAGACGGCCGAGCTTCAGCGTGATCGTGCGCCCGGCGGGTTTGCTCCAGTCGACGGGCACCTTGAGGTCGGCGCATTCCATGCCGACCTTGTCACCGGGGCAGGGGCTCCAGGCCAGCGGGTCGGGGGCAGGCGCCGGGGTCGCCGTCAGCGTCAGGGTCAGGGCGAGGGAGGTCCACATGGCGTACAGGATCGTGGGGGAGGGGCGGGTGGCGCGTCGGACCACGGTCTGATGATGGAAGGCCGTGGTCCGACCCTGGTATGTCAGCCCACGGTACGGCGCAGCGCCTCGCCGGTCAGCGACCCGGCGAACCCCACCAGCTCGGCAGGCGTGCCCTCGAACACGATCTCGCCACCGTCCTTGCCCCCGTCGGGCCCCAGATCGATGATCCAGTCGGCGTTCATGATCACGTCGAGGTTGTGCTCGATGACCACGACCGTGTTGCCCTGGTCGACCAGGCGGTTGATCAGCGCCAGCAGCGTGCCGACGTCGGACATGTGCAGGCCGGTGGTCGGCTCGTCGAGCACGTACACGCCACCGGTGCGCTGGAGCTGCGTGGCCAGCTTGATGCGCTGCCGCTCGCCGCCGGACAGGCTGCTCAGCGACTGGCCCAGCGACAGGTACTCCAGGCCGACGTCGATCAGCCCCTGCAGCTTCGGACGCACGGCCTTCTCGGTGAAGAAGCCGACCGCCTCCTCCGCGGGCATCTCCAGCACGTCGGCGATGGACTTGCCGCGCAGCTCGTGCGCCAGCACCGACTCCTTGAACCTGCGCCCGTCGCAGGAGTCGCAGTGGGTGGTGACCGGGTCCATGTAGGCGACCTCGGTGATGATCACGCCACGGCCCTGGCAGCCCTCGCAGGCCCCGTCGGAGTTGAAGCTGAACAGGCCCGGCGCCACCCCGTTGGCCTTGGCGAACAGCGAGCGGATCGTGTCCATGACGCCGATGTAGGTGGCGGGTGTGGACCGGGTGGAGGCCCCGATCGCCGACTGGTCGACGAAGACCGACTCGGGGTAGGTGTTCATGAACACGTCGGCGATCAGGCTGGACTTGCCCGAGCCCGCCACGCCGGTGACCACCGTGAGCACCCCGGTCGGCACGCTGACCGAGACGTTCTTGAGGTTGTGCAGGTCGGCGCCCTCGATCGGCAGCTTGCCGTCGGGGGTCCTGACGTCCGTCCTGAGCGTGCCGGAGGCGCGTAGCCCCGCGCCGGTGCGGGTGTCGGCCCGGCGCAGCTCCTCGACCGTGCCCTCGAAGACGATCGTGCCGCCGTGGGCGCCCGCGCCGGGACCGACGTCGACCACGTGGTCGGCCACCGCGATCACGTCGGGGTCGTGCTCGACGACCAGCACGGTGTTGCCCTGGTCGCGCAGCGCGGCCAGCAGCGTGTTGAGCCTGCCCACGTCGCGCGGGTGCAGGCCGGTGCTCGGCTCGTCGAAGATGTAGGTGACGCCGATCAGCGTGCTGCCGAGGTGCTTGACCAGCTTGAGCCGCTGGCCCTCGCCGCCCGACAGCGTGGCCGTGGCCCGGTCGAGGCTGAGGTAGCCGAGGCCGATTCCGGCCACCCGCTCCAGCGCCACCCGCGCCCCGTCGGCCAGCGGGGTGCCCAGCTTGGCCAGCTCCTCGATCAGGTCGGTGATCTGCATGGCCGCGTAGTCGGCGATGTTCCTGCCGTTGACGCGCGGCGCCAGCGCCTCGGGGCTGAGCCGGGCGCCGTGGCAGAGCGTGCAGACGCCCTCGGTGATGAACGGCTTGATCTGCTCGCGCGTCTTCTCGCTCGTCTCCCTCTTGAGCTTGGTACGCACGAAGTTGTCGAGCAGCCCCTCGTAGGTCATGTTGAACATGCCGCCCACCGAGACCTTGCCCGACCCGTGCAGGAACGCGTGCTCCTCCTCGGGCGAGTAGTCCTTGACCGGCTTGTCCGGATCGAGCGGCTCGTGCTTGGCGTAGACCTGCCAGGCGGCGCTGCCCACCTTGTAGCCGGGCAGCAGGATGGCGCCCTCGTTGAGCGACTTGTCGCGGTCGACCATCCGCTCCAGGATCGGCTGCACGGACCTGCCGATGCCATCGCACTCAGGGCACATGCCCTTGGGGTCGTTGAAGGAGAAGAGGTTGACCGGCAGCCCGCTCTCGCGCGAGAACAGGCCGCGGATCATCGGCATGATGTCGGTCATGGTGCCGACGGTGGAGCGGGCGTTGCCGCTGACCGGCTTCTGGTCGACGATGACCGGCGTCGTCAGCCCGCTGATGGCGTCGGCGTGCGGCCGCTCGTACTTGGGCAACTGGTTGCGGATGAACCAGCTGAAGGTCCCGTAGAGCTGACGCTGCGCCTCGACCGCGACGGTGTCGAAGACGATCGACGACTTCCCGGAGCCCGAGACACCGGTGAACACGGTGATCTTGTTCTTGGGGATCTCCAGGGAGACGTCCTTGAGGTTGTGCTCCCTGGCCCCGACAATCGTGATGTTTTCCTGCACCGGCGCAGCTTAGCCACCGGCACCGACAGGTTCAGACCTCCAGCGCCCGCTTGAGGAAGTCGACCTGGAGCAGCAGCAGGTTCTCGGCCACGACCTCCTGCGGCGTCATGTGCGTGACCCCCGACAGCGGCAGCACGCTGTGCTGGCGGCCCGCGGCCAGCAGCGCGGACGAGAGCCTGAGCGTGTGCGCCGCGACCACGTTGTCGTCGGCCAGGCCGTGGATCAGCAGCAGCGGGCGCTCCAGCTTGGCGGCGTCGCCGAACAGCGAGGACCGGTCGTAGACCTGGGGCCGCTCGTCGGGATGGCCGAGGTAGCGCTCGGTGTAGCAGGTGTCGTAGAGCCGCCAGTCGGTCACCGGGGCCCCGGCGATCGCGGCGTGGAAGACGTCGGGACGGCGCAGCACCGCCAGCGCCGCCAGGTAGCCGCCGAACGACCAGCCCCTGATCGCCACCTTGGTCAGGTCGAGGTCGCCCGAGTACTGCTCGGCCACCCCGTGCAGGGCGTCGATCTGGTCCTCCAGCACCGGCCCGGCCAGGTCGTCGAGCACGGCCCGCTCGAACGCCGGGCCGCGGCCCGGGGTGCCGCGGCCGTCGGCCACGACCACCGCGAAGCCCTGCTCGGCGAACCACTGGCTGCCCAGGTAGGCGTTGTGGCTGGACAGCACCCGCTGGGCGTGCGGCCCGCCGTACGGGTCCATGAGGACGGGCAGCTTGCCGGAACCCCGCTCGTACCACGAGGGCAGCACCACCGCGGTGGACAGTTCCCGCCGGCCGGAACGGCCGAGCGAGACGCGCAGGTCGAGGCCGGGGCGCTCGGCCAGCGAGGCGATCGGGATCGCCATGCCGTCCCGCCTGACGACGGTGGTGGAGACGCCCTCGCTGTCGAGGGTCTGCTCGCTCAGCACGCCCACGCCGCCGGACATGCGGCCGCTGAAGACGCCGGAGCGGGTGGAGACGGGCAGCAGGGAGTTGCCGTCCCAGGTCCAGAGCTGGATCTCGCTGGGGTCGCCGCCGCTGGCGCGGAACAGCACGCTGTCGTGGTCGACGTCGAGGACCTCGCGCACCTGCAGCGTGGGCGGGGTGACGGCGCGCTCGCCGACGAACAGCCGGTTGCCGCCCTCCAGCGCGGCGACCCAGACCAGCGAGCCGTCGTCGAGGTGGGCGGGGACGCCGCCGAAGACGTCCACCCAGGCCGGGTCGGTGTCCTCGCGCACGAGCGTCGTGGCGCCGCTCAGCGGGTCGACGGAGAACAGCCGCAGCGCCTTCTGGTCGCGCGGCATGGTCACGATCGACAGCGCGTGGGCGTCCCAGGCGGCGGCGGCCAGGTACTCCTCCGCGAACGGCACCGCCACCCGCGAGCCGTCCAGGCCCAGCACGAACAGCTCGACCCGGGCGTTGGGCGTGCCCGCCGACGGATAGCGCTGAGGTACGGCCGGCCGTTCCGGATTGGCCGGATCGGCGATGAACCACTCCTGGACCGGAGCCTCGTCCGCCCGCTCGACCAGCAGCTTGTCACCGGTGGGAGCCCACCAGTAGCCGCGCATCCTGTCCATCTCCTCGGCGGCGATGAACTCGGCCAGGCCGTAGGTGACGGTCGGCGACTCGGGGGCGGCCAGCACGCGGTCGCGGCCCGAGGCCAGGTCGTGCACGTGCAGGGCGCCGCCGGTGACGTAGGCGACGCTGCGGCCGTCGGGGGCCAGACGCGGGTCGATCACCGCGCCCGCGGTCTCGATCCTGCGGGTGCGCCCGGCGGCCACCTCGGTCAGGTAGAGGCCGCCGGACAGCGCGAAGACGACCAGCGCGGCCTCGGCGTCGGCGGAGTAGGAGACCACGCCGCCGGCCTGCTCGCGGCTGCGCTCGCGCCGGGCCTTCTCCTCCGGCGGCAGGTTCTCCTCGCCGGCGTCGGCGAGCTTGCGCGGGTCGACGACCAGGCGTTCGACGTGGGTCTCCGTGTCGAGCTCCCACAGGCACGTGACCGGGTCCACACCCGACTGGGTGCGCAGGAAGAGCACCCGCCCGCCGTCGGGGGAGATCGTGAAGCCCCTCGGCACTCCGAGGGTGAAGCGTCGGGTCCGTGCGGACATGCGCGGGTAACTCTCACTCATGGCCTCAATCCTGCCAGCATGGCGCCTTTGGTTAGGCTCGGGGACATGACTGATCGGCGGCTGCTGCTCGTGCACGCGCACCCGGACGACGAGACGATCAACACCGGGGCCACGATGGCGCGTTACGTGGCGGAGGGCGCGCACGTCACGCTCGTGACCTGCACGCTGGGCGAGGAGGGCGAGGTGATCCCGCCTGAGCTGGCCCATCTGGAGGGCGATCCCGAGCTGGGTGCGTACCGGGCCAAGGAACTGGTCGAGGCGCTGCGGGCGCTGGGCGTGGACGACCACCGCTACCTGGGCTACCGCGACTCCGGCATGATGGGCGCCGCCTCCAACGACGACGCGGCCGCCTTCTGGGGCGCCGACGTGGACGAGGCCGCGGCCAGGCTGGTCAAGGTGATCCGCGAGGTGCGCCCGCAGGTGCTGGTCACCTACGACGGCAACGGCTACTACGGCCACCCCGACCACATCCAGGCCCACCGCGTCTCGGTGCGCGCCTTCGACCTGGCCGCCGACCCCGCTTTCCGCCCCGAGGACGGCGAGCCGTGGCAGGTCGCCAAGTTCTACTTCACCGCCACCGCCAGGTCGGTGATGCGCAGGGACGCCGAGGCGCTGGCCGAGTCCGGCACCGGCTTCCTCGTCGAGAACCCCGACGACCTGCCCTTCGGCAGCGCGGACGACGAGATCACCACCGAGGTCGACGCGCGGCCGTGGCTGGTCAACAAGCTGGACGCCATGCGTGCCCACGCCACCCAGATCACCGTGAAGGCGCCGTTCTTCGCGCTGTCCAACAACATCGGCCAGCGCGCGGCGGGGGTGGAGCACTTCATCCTGTTCCGTGGGGCCATGGGCAAGGCGATCCCCGGGGCCCCGGTCGAGGCGGGCGGGATCGGCGAGCCGTACACCCGCGAGAACGACCTGTTCTCCGGCATCCACTAACCTCGTTCGCCATGGAGCAGTCGGCGCTGGGCGGCGCGGCCTACGGCATGTTGCTGGTGCTGGGCCTCGCGATGGGCCTGGTCGGCGGGTTCACCCATGCCTGGCATCTCGGGCAGATCCCGGTCGCGGCGGTGGTGTGGGTGTTGCTGCTGTTCGGCACCTGCTGGGGCGCGGGGCTGATGATGCGCTCCAAGCTCGGCGCGGGGCTGGTCGCCGTCGGCTGGCTGCTGGTGTCGATGGCGTTCTCGCTGAAGTGGTCGGCGGGCGACCTCGTGATCGCCGGCGACGTCGCGGGCTACATCTACCTGTACGGCGGTGCCGTGGCCGTGGTCGTGGCCTTCCTGCTGGCCCCGTCGGCGCCTGCGTCGCGATCGTGGCTCCTCTACGGCCAGGAGCCCGGCAACCCGGGCTGAGGACGCGGAACGAGGGGGCAGCCGGTCTGCGGGCGGCTGCCCCCTCGCGGTCATCCGTGTTTTGCTGGATGAAGTCCTACTGGATGGGTGTCGTCGGGTCGGGGGTGTCGGCCGGCGGCTCGGTCTCCTCAGGAGGCTCGGTGTCCGTCGGCGTGGGGGTTCCCGGGTCCGTGGGCGCCGGGCAGATCGGCACGCCGGGGTCGGTCGGTGTCGGGGTTCCCGGGTCGGTGGGCGTCGGAGTCCCTGTGCCTGTCGGCGTGGGCGTGCCCGGATCCGTGGCGGTCGGCGTCACGGTGGGGGTCGGTGTCTCGGTTCCGGCCAGCGGTGAAGGCGTGTCCGTCGGGGTCGGCGTACCGGTCGGAGTCGGCGTGCCGGTCGGGGTCGGGGTGCCCGGATCGGTCGGCGTGGGCGTGACCGTGGGCTCCGGCGGCGCCGGCTGGCAGGTGAACGTCACCGTCACCGTCTCGGGCGGCGGCGCGGGGGCGGTCTCGGTGACCGTCGCCGTGACCGTCTCGGCGGGGGCCGTGACGGTGACCGTCGTGGTCGGGCCGTCGGTCGGCGTCGCGGTGACGGTGATCGTCGGCCATGGCAGCGGCGTCATGCTGACCGAGGGCTTGCCCTTCTTCTTGAAGAAGCCCTTGCCGATCTTCTTGGTGGTCTTGCCCGCTCCGGTCGTCACGGGGAGCTCGGCGGTCGCCGTCTTGCAGCGCTTGGCCTTGCACACCTTCTGCTTGACGGTGAACCGGGCGGCTCCGCCGTACTTGACGGCGACGTCCAGGTAGGAGACGCCCTTCTTCTTGACGACCTTCGTCCTGGCGGTGTACTCCGCAGAGGTGGGAGTGGGGCTCGTGGTCGGTGTCGCTAAGGCGACCTGGGCGCCGACGGGGTGGCTCGCGTCTCGTAGGGGGTCCGATGCTGACGTCTGGGTGACCGCGACGCCGCCTACTGTGGCGAGTGCCATCGTTCCGACAACCGCGGTCAAGATGGTGAATCGCATGATCCTGCTCTTGTGGGAGATTTCAGGACGTGGATCATTATTCCGACTTGTCAAGATTGGTCAAGGGTGACTCGACCGGAAACCCTCTACCGAATCCGCCGGGCGGTAAACCTCGTGAACCTGGCGACGCCCCTCGGCCTGCTCATCTCCGTCGTGGGCGGCGCGACCCGGCAACCCGGTCCCGACGGGCTGATTCTCGCGTACGGCTACCGCTACCGATTTCCGATCGCGGGCGCCTTCACCGTGGGTAACGTCGTCCTGACCAGGCACCACAGCCTCGACGAGCGCCTCATCCGGCACGAGGCCCGCCACGCCACCCAGTGGGCCTGCTGCGCCGGGCTCCCCATGCTCCCGCTCTATCTGCTCGCCATGTTCACTTCCCTGCTCATCTGCGGACACCAGGCCTCCTACAACGTGTTCGAACGGCTGGCCAACCTGGATGACGGCGGCTACCCCAGGAAAGCCCCCTGGTGGAGAAGACGCCCACATGGGGATCATTTAGGGTGATCGCTCAGTTACTCAGGGCAGGGGACCGTTCATGACGCAGACCGTTCACGCGCCGCAATGGCCGGAGGACTTCCGTGATCGACTCACCGCGCCCCTGCCCGACTTCCGCGAGTTGCTGAGCGCCGCCTGGCACGGCGGCTTCCGTCCCGACATCGGGGACGCCGACCAGATCCCCGTACTGCGCGGCGGCGGTCTGCCACGCGCCGAGACTGGCCAGACCGTGGTGACCTGGGTCGGCCACTCCACTTTCGTGGTGCAGGTCGGCGGCCTGACGGTCCTGACCGACCCGGTGTGGTCGCGCCGCATCCCCGGCACCCGGCAGCGGCTCACGCCCCCAGGCGTGGCCTGGAGCGACCTGCCCAGGATCGACGCCGTCGTGATCAGCCACAACCACTACGACCACCTCGACGCCCCGACCATCCGCCGGCTGCCCCGCCACACGCCCATGCTGGTCCCCGCGAGGCTCGGGCCCTGGTTCACCCGCCGCGGGTTCAGGCAGGTGTACGAGCTGGACTGGTGGGACTCCACGAAGATCGGCGACGTGCGCTTCGACTTCGTGCCCGCCCACCACTGGAGCCGGCGGACCATCTGGGACACCTGCAAGACGCTGTGGGGCGGCTGGGTGATCGGCGGCTCGGTGTACTTCGCCGGCGACACCGCCTACGGTGAACGGCTGACGCAGATCGGCGAGCGTTTCCCGGGGCTGGACCTGGCGCTCATGCCGGTCGGCGCGTACGAGCCCAACTGGTTCATGAAGGTCTCCCACGTCAACCCGGCCGAGGCCGTCCAGGGGTTTCTGGACGTCGGGGCGCGCCGGATGGCGACCATGCACTGGGGCACGTTCCTGCTGTCCGGAGAGGAACTCCTGGCCCCCATCACCGGCACCCGCACCGCCTGGGCCTCCCTGGGGCTGCCCAGGGAGAGCCTCTGGGACCTGGCCGTGGGCGAGTCGCGCACCTTCACGGCCTGACCGTCCTAAGGGCGCAGGCGCAGGGTGTGGACGGTGGCGCCCAGCATCGGCAGCAGCCTGCCCTGGGCCCACAGCTCGGACTGGTCCCAGTAGTTGGCGTGGAAGGCGTGCCCCGAGGCGCCGGTCAGGTTGATCCACTGCGATTTCGCCAGGTCGCCGAGGTCGATGACCATGCGCATCGAGGGGACGGCGTTGATCTCGTAGCCGTTCTGCACGTTCCAGCCGGTCGCGTCGACCGCGTCCTTGCCGCCGGCGACGCTGATCGGGCCGCGGTTGAACAGCATCTCGATCGGGGCGATGCCCGAGGTGCCGAACGTGGCGTTGGTGAGCGTGAGCGTGTGCAGGTCGCCCCAGCGCCACTGCCGCACCTGGTCGCCCAGCCGGCCGGACAGCTCCTGGTAGGCGTCGGCCATCGCCTGGCGCAGCACGTCGTCGCGGGTCTCCGTACGGCCCGCGGTGGTGGTCACGTCCCAGAACGGGTCGTCGGGCGCCTGCAACAGGTTGCCCACGACCTCGAACCACCGGTCGCCGCCCGCCGGGCGGGCCTGCTCGGGCAGGTCGTCGTCGAACAGGCCCTTCAGCAGGTGGCGCCAGACGGCGTTGAAGTAGGCGGCGGGGGCCGAGTCGAGGGTCTGGGCGCCGTCCCAGTCCTTCAGCAGCCCGCGCGCCTCGGTGGCGGGTCCGGCCAGGCCCACTTGCATGAGGGCGGGGACCAGCGTCTCGGCGAAGCCGTTGCGGGTGTCCTGCTGGATCCTGGACATGGCCGCCGCGTCCAGCTTGCCCTTGCCGATCTCGGCCTTCAGCAGGTCGAGGATGCGCTGGGAGCGGTAGCCGTACGCCCAGTCCTTGGTGAGGAGGGGCTGGTAGCGGGCGGGGTCGATGACGGCGTTGTTGGCCGTGACGATGTAGCCCTCGGTGGGGTCGGCGACGCTCGGGAGCCGGTCGTAGGGGATGGGGGCGGTCTTCCACTCGTACTCGCCGGTCCAGCCGGGCACGGGCCAGGTCCCGTCGCCCTTCTCCCGGACCGGGATCCGGCCGGGGGCCTGGTAGCCGATCCTGCCGGTGGTGTCGGCGTACACGAGGTTCTGGGCGGGCACCTCGAACAGCGCCGCGGCCGCGCGGAACTCGTGCCAGTCCGCGGCCTGGTTGAGGTCGAAGATCGCGTCCGCGCTACGGCCCGGCGTCAGCGCCGTCCACTGCAGGGCCACGGCGGTGGCCTCGCCGGAGGGTTTCACGCTGGCCATGACCTCGTCGACCAGCGGCCCGTGCCGGGTCGAGCGCACGGTGATCTTCACCGGGGCGGCGCCGGCCACCTTGATCTGTTCCTCGCGGGTCTCCAGCTTGGTCCAGTCGCCCTTGAACAGGTAGGAGCCGTCCTTGACCTGCTCCAGGAAGAGGTCGGCGACGTCGGGACCCAGGTTGGTGAAACCCCAGGCGATCTTGTCGGTCTGCCCGATGATGACGCCCGGCACGCCGGAGAAAGTGAACCCCGTCACGTCATACATGCAATTTTCGGATTTTTTCCGGCAATGGAGGCCGGCCTGGTACCAGACCGACGGCATCGCCGGAGAGAGGTGCGGGTCGTTGGCCAGCAGCGGCTTGCCCGACTTCGTGTGCTCGCCGGAGACCACCCAGGAGTTCGACCCGATGCCCTCGCGCTCGGCCGTGCCCATCGAGCTGGGCACGGCGTCGAACGCCTGGGCGGCCCTGCTCAGCGCCTCGGCGCCCTCGTCACGCGGCTGCGCGGTCTCGTCGAAGCGGTCCTCGGAGATCGCGCCCTGGGTGACGATCGGCTGGTGCTTGCCGTAGGGGTAGCCGGGGTAGAGCTGCTCCACCCGCTCGCGGGGCAGCCTGGTGGCCGCCAGCGCCCGGTCGATCTCGTCCTCCATGTTGGAGCGCAGGTCCCAGGCCATGGCCTTGAGCCAGGCGACCGAGTCGAGCGCCGACCAGGGCTCGGGCTTGTAGCCGGAGTTCTGGAGCTTCAGGACGGAGTACTCGAGGCTGCGCTGCGAGGCGTCGGGGTTGGCGGCCAGCCAGGCGTTGACGCCCTTGGCGTAGGCGTCGAGGTAGCGCCGGGTGCGCTCGCTGAGCATCGGCAGCTCCTGCTCGGCGACCCTGCGCCAGCCCATCGTCCTGATGGCCTTGTCGTTGTCGAGGGTGGCCGCGCCGAACATCTCCGACAGGCGTCCGGCGGTGAGGTGGCGCCGGAAGTCCATCTCCCAGAAGCGGTCCTGGGCGTGCACGAAGCCCTGGGCCGTGAACAGGTCCTCGGCCGTGTCGGCGTAGATCTGCGGGACGCCCTGGGCGTCGCGCCGCACCTCGACGCTCCCCGTCAGGCCCGCCATCTTGATCTCCCCTTCGACCTGGGGAAACGACTGCCGTACGAGCACCACGACGACTCCGGCCAGGACCAGGATCAGCGCCAGGACGACGGTCACGATCCGCGCGGTCCACCGCAGCGGCCACGGCAGCCCGGCATAGGGCCTAACCCTCACGAATACCTCCATCTCACCAGCTCGCACCAAGTGTGACACCAGCGAACCAGTGCGACGGTCCTCGCTCGGCTCAGGCGCGCTCTCCCAGGAACGCCTCCCAGGTACGCCCGCCCGTCGTGCCCCCCGAGAGCGTGAGGTTCTCCCCGGCCCGGTAGGCCCGCCCGGCCTTGCCCGGCATCCGCACCGGCAGCATGAGCCGCTTCCCGCCGGTCGTGGCCAGGTATCCGCGGACCAGGTCGCCCATCCCGTAGACCGAGGGCCCCGCGAGGTCGGCCACCAGCCCGGCGGGCTCGCCCCGGACCAGCTCCACCAGCCGCTCGGCCACGTCCCGCGCGTCCACGGGCTGGAAGCGCATTCCGCCGGGCACCGGCACGACCGGCAGCTTCGCCATCGCCCTGGCCGTCCTGAGCGCGAGGTCGTGGAACTGGGCGGCGCGCAGGATGGTCCACGGGATCCCCGACCCGGTCACCGCCCGCTCGGCCGCGAGCTTGTTCCTGAACCACCCGAGCGGCACCCGGTCGGCCCCGATGACCGAGATGAACACGATGTGGCGGACCCCGGCCGCGCGCGCGGCCTCGACGAGGTTCGCGGCGGCCACGTCGTCGCCCTTGGCCCCGCCCGCCAGGTGCAGGACGACCTCCGCCCCGGCCAGGGCCGCGTCCAGGCCCTCGCCGGCGACCAGGTCGCCCTTGACGTAGGCGACGCCGTCCGCGGGCGGGCGCGGCGCGCGGGTCAGCACCCGCACCTCCTCGCCGGTACGGCGCAGCAGCGGCAGCACGAGGCGGCCCAGGGTTCCGGTGCCACCGGTGATCAGGATGGTCATGACGTTCTCCTCCGTAGTGCGGTTCTGTCTCGTTGACGTACCGCGGCGGAGAAGTGTGACTAGAGGCCCGCGTCGTGCCGTCGCTGGGCGGCCATGACCTCGGGCGTGTGTTTCGCGATCCAGCCGAGCAACGAGCCCAGCGGCTCGGTCAGGCTGGTGCCGAGGCCGGTCAGCGAGTAGGTGACCTTGGGCGGGACCGACGGCTCGACCTCGCGCCGGACCAGCCCGTCGCGGACCAGGCCGCGCAGGTTCTGGGAGAGCATCTTCTCGCTGACGCCGCCGATGCGGTCGCGCAGCAGGTAGAAGCGCAGGGGGCCGTCGCGCAGCGCCACCATGATCAGCATGCCCCAGCGGCTGGTGACGTGGGTGAAGACCTCGCGTCCCGGGCAGTCGCTGTTGAACGCGTCACTCAGCGGATCGGGCAGCTCGCGTGTCTCCAGGTTTCCGACCTCCATGGCCGGAGCTTACCTTGAGGTACGTCCTTACGAAAAGTTAGCCCGGTTCCTATCGTGGCCGCATGACTGCCATCACCGTCGACATCTGGTCAGACCTGGTCTGCCCCTGGTGCTACATCGGGCACCGGCGCTTCGAGCACGCGCTGGCCGCCTTCGAGCACCGCGACGCCGTACAGGTGCGCCATCGCAGTTTCGAGCTCGACCCGCACGGCTCCAGGGAGCCGACCCTCACGCTGCCCGAGCGGATGCGACGCGACCTCGGCCTGCCCGCGCCGCAGGCCAGGGAGGGCATGGCCCGCGTGGCCGCGCTGGCCGCCGAGGTGGGCCTGGACTACCGGCTGGACCTGACGCACCCGGTCAACAGCTTCGACGCGCACCGCATCCAGCGCGCCGCCGCCGACCGGGGCGTGGGCGACGCGGTGCGGGAACGGCTGATGCGCGCCTACACCGGCGAGGGCGCCAACGTGGCCGACCACGCCACCCTGGTCCGCCTGGCCGCCGAGGCGGGCCTCGACCGGGACTTCGCCGCCGAGGTCCTGAAGGGCGACTCCTACGGCGAGGCCGTACGCGCGGACGAGGCCGAGGCGCGGCGCACGGGCGTGAGCGGCGTGCCCGCCTTCGTCTTCGCCGGCCACCGCATGGTCGCCGGGGCGCAGCCGACCGCCGTGTTCGCCCAGGAACTCGACACGGCCTGGAGGCAGGCTGAACACCAATAACCAATCAAAAGCCTCGTTCCCTAGCGTTTCCGGCGCCGGTTCCCAGCGGTCCGCATCCAGGAGCCGCTCCGGCATGACGCAGGGAGATGTTCGTGACTCCGAAAGTTCGCGCGCTGGCCATGCTGGCCGCCGCAGGCGCCATAGGAGCGGTCGTCGGCTTCGCCCCCGGCGCGCTGGCCAAGGCCACCACGGTCAGCGCCGACTGCTGGCGCCCGGTCGGCACCAGCTACCTGGAGTGGGGCTCGACCGCCACCTTCGACGTCGCCAAGGTCGACAACACGGTCGCGGCGGGCCTGTACTACCAGGGCGCCCAGAAGGACTACAACAAGAAGTCCGGCGGATGGACCCTCATGTCGGTCCGTGACAGCAGATACGGCGTCACCGGCGGCAAGAAGTGGCAGGTCGAAGGGTCGGCCTGGGTCGGCAGCGGCCCCTGGATCGGCAACGTCTGCCGCGTCACCTGATGAAGCGTGACGCCGCGGTGCACGGGTACTCGCCGAGGACCTTCTCGGCGGGTGCCCTGGCACTCCTGGTCGCCGCCCTGCCCCTCTTCGCGGCATGGTCGTCGGGCTACTACGGCACCCCGCCGCCGGGCGTCTCCGCGCTCGCGCTCGGCGCCCACTGGGTGTGCGGGTGGCTGATCCCGCTGTGCGCGGGCGCCGTCGTCTCCTACGGAACGGCAGGCCGCGTCCTCGACCGCAGGATCGTGCTGTCGGCCCCCGGAGACCCGCGTACCCGCTGGTGGCGTGAGCACGGCCTCGTGCTGGCGGCGGTGGCCGTCGTGTCGGCGGCGATCGTGGCCGGGCAGTCGCTCGCCTCGGGCGAGGCCGTGGCGCGGCTGGCCGTACCGGCGGTCAGCGGGCTGGTCGTGGCCGTCTGCACGGCGCAGCTCGTCGTGGCCAGGTTCGGGGCGGGGCAGGCGACGGCCTGCGGGATCACCACGACGGTCACCGCGGCGGTGCTGGTCGGCCCCTGCCTGAGCCCCGGTGCCCGGCCGTTCGCGGTGGACGCCACGCTGCACGCCTGGATGTCGGGCGACCCGGGTCTCGGCCCGCCGGTCTCGGCGGCGGCCCTGGCCTGGCCGGCGCTGGCGGTCGCGGCCGTCGTCGCCGGGCGAATCTTCCCTCTTGACGCGGCCGCGGTGAGTGGAGCGACGGATCATGATTGAGCTGGACGGCGTCACGAAGACCCACGCGGACCTCACCGCGCTGGACGACGTCACCCTGGAACTGGGCGCCGGACTGGTCGCCCTGCTCGGACGCAACGGGGCGGGCAAGTCGACGTTGCTGTCGATCCTGGCGGGGCTGCTGTTCGAGAGCTCGGGGCGGGTCAGCCTGGACGCGCGGCCGCTCGGCCGCCGCCGCGACGAGCTCCGGGCGCACACGACGCTCCTGCCGCAGGACCTGTCCGTCGACCCGCGCGCGCCGGCCGAGGACTTCGTGCGCTACCTGCTGGGCCTGCGCGGCCGGCCGGCCGATCTGGTGCCCGAGATGTTCGCGCGGTTCGGGCTGGACGGCGTCGCCCGCCGCCCCCTGGGCGAGCTCAGCGGCGGCACCCGCCGCCGGGTCGGCCTGGCCTACGCCTGCGCCGCCGACACCCCGATCCTGCTGCTGGACGAACCCACCCAAGGACTCGACCCGCTGGAACGGCTCGCGCTGGCCGACCACCTCACCGAGGCCGGCAGGACCAAGCTCGTCGTCTACTCCACCCACATCATCTCGGACGTCTCCTGGATCGCGCCCCGCCTGGTCGTGCTCGACCGGGGCCGCGTCGTCCACGACGGCTCGCCGGGCAAGCTCGTCGCCGCCACTCCGCCGGTGTTCGACGTGACCTGCGCGACCAGATCGGACCTCCAGCGGATCCGGGCCCAGGGCCTGGTGACCCGCCTGGCCCGCGGCGACGGGGACGGCTACGCCGTACGGTGGATCCCCTCGACGGCGGGGCCGCACGACGGCGCCGAGGTCGAGCCGACACTCGACGACGCCTACCTCGCGCTGTGCGCGCAGGGCGCGCGATGATCGGCCACCATCTGCGCCGTGCCGTCGGCGCCCGGTACCTTCTGGCGCTGCTGCCCGCCGGATGGCTCACCTGGGTGGGATTCCGTCCGGGCGGCACCGAGGTCGGCGACGCGTTCGGCCCGTGGGGGCTGGCCCGCTACTGGGCGGTCGTCACCGCGCTCCTCGCCGTCGCCGTCGTGCCCCTGCTGGGCCCGCTGTGGCAGGAACGGCGGCTGCGCGCGGGCTGGCGGCTGGCCGCGGCCTCGCCGTGGGCGGTGGGCAAGGACCGCTTCCGCGTGTTCCTGGCCGGCTTCCTCGTCTACGCGGCCGCGGTCGTAGTGTGCGCGCTGTTCGTCGGCAGGCGGCTGTACGGCGCCGGCGACTGGCTGCCCTCCTTGCTCGTCGTGACCGCAGTGGGCCCGCTCCTGGGCGGTTACGTCCTCCTGGCCTGCTGCTACGCGATCAACAGCCGGTGGGGTCCGGCGCCGGCGATCGGGCTGGCCGTCGTCATGGGCAGCCTGGACCTCGCCAACGTGCTGCCCGCGGTCCTGTCCCTGTCGGGGACCGGCGACGTCGCCCGGATGAGCGCGGCGTGGGCGATCACCTTCGAAGAGCCTTCCTTCACCCGGCTTCCGCTGCCCGCGTGGCCGTTCCTGGCCGCCCGCCTCGTCGCGGCCGTGGGAGGCACGGCGCTGGTGCTGTCGTGCCGGCGTCACGTTCTGTCCGATCACCACGAAGAAAGAGGATGATCATGAAGAAGTCCGTCGCGCTGCTGCTGGCCGGGTTCGCCGCGGCCGTGGCTCTCGGCTCCACGCCCGCCGCCGCCGCGGCCCCCGGCCGGCTCGTTCTCACGACCGACACCGGGCTCTCGCGCCTGTTCACCTACCCCGGGTGCGCGCAGCCGTCCAACGTCGCCGGCATGAACGGCCTGGCCACCTTCGACAACGCCCCCGCGCCCGGCTGCGCGGTCTCGCTGCGGAAGGGGACGGCCGCGCACGTCCTGTGCGTGGGACGCGGCACGATCCCCGCGGTCTTCCGCGACGGGGCCACGATCCGCGTCCAGCAGGGCTCCAGCCTCCCTTGCCGCTGAGACGGCGGGCGGCGTGGGCGGCGTGGGCGGTGCTGTGCGCGAGCCTGACCTCCTGCGCGCAGGAGCCCGCCCGCGAACTCACCGCGGCCGAGCACGCCGAGCTCGAACGGGCCGAGCACCTGCTCGTGCGGCGCTGCATGGCCGCCGCGGGCTTCCGCTACCACCCGCCCGCCGCCCCCGCCGGCGACGACGCCCGGCACCTGAGCCTCCTGGTCCTGGACGACATCGCCTGGGCCAGAAGGAACGGCTACGGCGGCCGGATCCAGCAGAAGGTCCTCGCGGCCCGCCCGCACGACCCCAACCGCCTCTACCGGGACAGCCTGGACCCCGCCCGGCGCGAACGCTACGACCTCGCGCTGGGCGGCGGCCGGGACACCAAGGTCCTGTCGGCCCGCCTGCCCGGCGGCGGAACGATCAACAACGCCCTCGGCGGCTGCCGCGGCACCGCCAAGGACCGGCTCTACGGCGACCGCGCCACCTGGTTCCGCCTCGACAAGATCGCCTCCAACCTGCAACCGCTCTACCTGCCGGAACTCACCAAGGACCCGCGGTTCGTCACGGCGCTCACGGCCTGGTCGGCCTGCATGCGCCGCGGCGGCCACGCCTACGCCTCCCCGCCCGAGATCCGGGCCGCCCTGCCCGGCCTCACCGCGGGCCTGAAACCCGACGACGCGCACGCCGCCGAGGTGCGGCTCGCCGTCACGGAGGCCACCTGCGCGCGATCCTCCGGCCTGCCCGGTACGGCTCGCGCGCTCCAACCCCACTACCTGGCCAAGGCCGCGCGGCCGTACGCGGAAGAGCTGGCCGAGCACGGCCGGATGCTGCGCGCGGCCCTGGACAGGGCCAGAAGACCACCTGAGGAGATCGCACCGTGAACAAGATCCGTTATTCGCTGGCAGCCGTCGTCCTGGCGGGCGCCACGGCGTCCATGACCGGCACCGCGTCGGCCGACCCCTGGCCGTTCCCCACCTGCAGCGAGATCCAGACCTCCACGGGAGACGGGTACGTCTACGCCTTCCCCAACCAGAACTGCCAGGGCAACCGGCTCGGCAGGTCGCAGGGCAACGACTCCGACTGGGGCCAGCCCGGCGGCGGGTTCACCGACTCCGCCACCGACCGGGCCCGTTCCGTGGTCAACAACGGCCAGGTGGATCCCAACGGCTACAACGTCGTCGCCCTCTACGACTACACCGCCTACTCCTGGCAGTGGGGCTACCGGTGCCTGGACCGTGGCGACTGGGTCACCGACCTGGTCGGCCACACCTACACCCCGAACCCCAACGGCACCCGCACGAAGATGGCGTACACCATCTCCTCCCACCAGTGGGTGAAGAAGTCGGCCTGCGCCGCCGGGAGCATGATCGGCTGAGCTAGCCGCCGGTGTAGGCCCAGCCGGTCCAGCGCCGTACCTCCACCACGAGGTACGGCCCGCCCGGCGGCACCCGCCGATACTGCTCGTACTTGGCCGCCAGCCCAACGGCGGCCGGGCACTCGGCCGTCACCCGCGCGAGCCCGTCGGCGCGCACCCACCACAGCCGGGTCCAGTCGTCGTCGTAGCGGTCGGCCAGCAGCGCCACGCGGGGGTTCTCACGGATGTTGCGGACGCGCCGTAGCTCGCGCGTCCGCTTCGGCTTGTGGTCGATCGCGATCACGACCTGGTCGTCCTCCAGGGCGAAGGTCACCGGGACCAGGTGCGGCTCGCCGTCCGCGCCGGTCGTGGCGAGGCGCGCCACGCGCTCCCCGCCGAACAGCCGCCGTGCTCGTTCCGCATCGATATCCACCATTATCGGCAACGTATGTGCAACCTCGCCATTCCTAGGCTGCCCGAGGCGCTGCCCCCGCCCTGGTGCGGCGCGCCACCGGGCGGACGGCCCCTGCCATGCCGTCCGCCCCCTTAAGCCCCTCACGCCCCGCGCGGGTCATGACCAGGTCTGGCCGTCCGGGGTGTCGGCGACCTTCACGCCCTTCTGGGCCAGTTCGTCCCTGAGCCGGTCGGCGGCGGCCCAGTCCTCGGCCGCGCGGGCGCGGGCCCGCTGGTCGAGCAGTTCGGCGGCGCCCGGCGGCAGCACGGGCGCCCTGCCGATCTCGCTGGACAGGTCGAGGGCGAGCACGTGGTCGAGGTGCAGGAACGTCTCGAACTTGCTCCCCGGCGCCACCGCGTCGTCCCGCTCCAGCTCGCGCAGGACGCGCAGCGCGGCCGGGGTGTCGAGGTCGTCGTCGAAGGCGTCCAGGGCGCGCTCGGCGTAGGCGGCGGCGATGGGCGCGCTGGGGCGCTCGGCCCACTCGGCCACCCGCTGCCGCCACCTGCGCAGGGTGCGCTCGGCCGCGCGCAGGGTGTCCCAGCTCAGGTTGAGCTGCTGGCGGTAGCGGTGCTCCATGAACGCCAGCCGCAGCGCCAGCGGGTCCACGCCCTGCTCGGCCACGTCGCTCAGCAGCACCACGTTGCCCGTGGACTTGGCCATCTTGCGGCCGTCGAACAGCAGGTGCTCGCCGTGGACCCAGCGCTGGACGACCTCACGCCCGGCGGCGGAGTTCGACTGGGCGCGCTCGTCCTCGTGGTGGGGGAAGCGCAGGTCGATGCCGCCGGTGTGGACGTCGATGTGGTCGCCGAGATAACGCAGCGACATGGCCGAGCACTCGATGTGCCAGCCGGGGAAACCGACGCCGCCCCACGGAGTCTCCCAGGTCAGCTCCCGCTCGGCGTGCTTCCACAGCGCCCAGTCGGCGTGGAAGCGCTTGCGCGGGTCCACGCCGTCGACGCGGTGGCCGGGCTTGAGGGAGTCCAGCCGGTTGCCGGACAGCTCGCCGTACGTGGGGAAGGTCTCGGCGGCGAAGAACACCGATCCGTCCGGCACCGCGTAGGCGTGGCCCTTCTCCATCAGCTTGACGATCAGCTCGATCATCAGGTCGACGGTCTCGGTGGCCCTGGGGGACAGGTCCGCGGGCCGGATGTTCAGGGCGGCGCAGTCGGCGCGGTAGGCGTCCTCGTAGAAGCGCGCCACGTCCAGCGTGGACTTCCCCTCGGCGCGGGCCTGCATGAGGATCTTGTCCTCGCCGATCTCCGCGTCGTCCACGAGATGGCCCACGTCGGTGATGTTCTGGCAGGTGCGCACGCGCACCCGGCGGGCTTCCAGCACCCTGCGGATCAGGTCCGGCAGCAGGTACGTGCGCAGGTTGCCGACATGTGCGTACCGGTACACGGTGGGCCCGCAGGAGTACATCCGGACGACGCCGGACGTGGTGGTGACGGGTTCGGCCTTCCTGGTCCGCGTGTCATAGATCCGCAACATGCCCCGAGCTTAGGTCACACTCCCAGGAAACCCAGGATGTCGCGGTCGCCTCGTTCGCGCAGCCGGCCGATCACCTCGTCCCGCGTCGCCGTCTCGGGCAGACCGATCCGCGCCCCGATGAGCTGCAGCCCCTCCATCTCGGTGTTCACCGGAGCGGTGTAGCCGATCAGGTGCAGCGCGCGGCCGAGCGGCGTCAGCGCCGGGTTGGCCGCGGGCAGGAACCGGGTGAGCAGCTCGCCGCCGTCGGAGACGGTCAGGAACACGTGGTCGCCCTCGCCGGCCTTGAAGTCGGCCAGCACGTTGCGGATCGAGCCCATCGTCGGCTGGTTGTGCCAGCTGATCACCACGTCCCCCGAGGGCGTCGCGGCGGTGAGCTGGCCGCCCGGCGCCATGCCCAGGTAGGCCGCGAAGCCCGTCGGCAGCGGCGAACCCGAGCCGCGCAGGTGCTCGGCGTTCACGTCCACCCGGTGCCACCAGCGCCCGTCCCGGCTGCGGAAGCTGCGCCGCGTCTCCGAGACGTCCTTGCGCGGCTGGTACGGCTCCGCCACCTCGCCGGGCGGGGCCGTACCCGCGACCCTGATCCACCCGCGCTGCGTGCGCTCGAACCCGGGACCGCCCGAGTAGGCGCGCACCGAGCTCTCGCTCACGTCGTACCTGGAGGTGAGGTTGGTGACGATCGTGCTCACCGACGCCTCGCCGCCGGCCCGCTCGATCTCCCTGGCGATCATCTCCCTGATCCCCAGGTACTCGTCGCCGCCCCAGCGCGTCAGCCCGTACTTGTTCCTGTCCACGCGCAGGAAGCGCTCGTCGGCGGTGAGCTGGTTGCGGATGCCGACGAGGCTGTAGTCCTCGCCGATGCGCTCCTGGATCTCCTCGGGCGACAGCGGCCGCCCGGCGACCGACAGGACGGCCTCGGCCTTCTCGTTGATGCTGCGCGGCCAGGGCACCACGTGCCCGTCGAGCACCCGGAGCTGCGGCACGGCCAGGATCCACCGCTCCGCCACGTCCTCGCGGACGCCGAGCTGGGTCACCATGGAGACCGCCTCGCCCATGGGCCGCGGCCCGTCGGCGAAGAGCTGCCTGGTCTTCTCCCGCAGCTCGTCGCCGCCGCCCGCGACCAGCCAGTCGTCGGACTGCTCGTAGCCGGTCAGCAGCGTGCGGATGAAGCGCCAGGTCGGGATGTTCAGCGTGGCGAGCTCGCCGCGGTGCCACGGCACCGCCGCAGTCAGGTCGTCGGCCGGTACGGCGGAGCCGAGCCGCCCCCGCAGCCACGTCACGTGCGCGACCAGCGGCGCCGCCTCCGGGCTTCCCAGCCACGCCTCCACGTGGTCGCGCAGGTCACGCTCGATCTGCCGGATCCGCTCGCGGGTCACCGAGAAACGCTGGGCCAGCTCGTCGAGCGTGGCGCGCTGCGCCGCGTACAGGCGGTCGCGGGCGATGGCGCGCTGGCGCTCGTCGAGCGCGGCGAACACCGCGTCGATGAGCTCGGGCACCGGCCGGTCGGCCCGCACCTCGGACGCGCGCTCGGCGACCGGCTCCAGCAGCCGCTCGAAGACGCGCACGAACATCTTCAGCACCGCGTCACGGCCCAGCGACTCGGGCGTGCGCTCGGCCTCCACGGGGTCGGAGAACCGCAGGAGGGGCAGGATGTCGCCCAGGGGGAGGTGCCCCCAGAAGGCCACGGCGAGGTCGGCGAGGTCGCCCGCGACGGTCTGCGTGCCCGCCAGCGCGCAGGCGCGGTCGATCGGGATCGCGTGCCACCAGGCCTCGGGCAGCTGTGGCTCTTCCGCGATCGGCGCGATCTGGCTGGGAGAGGTCCAGCGCAGGGGTGGCGCGAGGTCGCTCAGGCTGAGATTCATTGGGGTCCAACCGGCAAAGGGAAGTATCCGCAGTTCAGACTATGTGATCAGAGGGAGAGAAATGGGCTTCCTCTCCCTGAATGGGATATATAGAGCATCGAGCGGGCCCGGGTACAGGCCACGTAAAGCACGCTGCGCTCGCGTTGCAGGGCCCGCGCGCGCTCCGCCGGATCCTCCGGCGGGGTTTCCGGTACGACACCCTCCGTCACCCCGATGAGCGCCACACGTTCGAACTCCAGCCCTTTGAGGTGGTGGAACATCGCGACCGGGACGTCCAGCCCGCTCAGCGCCCGCTTGGCCGCCCGCACGAGCTTCATCGTCCGGGCCGCCACCGCGATCGCGCGGGCCGAGACGCCCTCGTCCAGCCACGAGCGCACCGTGGCGGCCAGACCGGCCAGTTCCGCCTCGGGCGTGTCGTAGGCCCTGACCATCGGGCGCTCGCCGTGTCCTGAGCCGCGCAGGCCGTACATGCCGGCCAGTCCCTTGACCAGCCCGTCCGTAGGCCCGCCGCCGCGCAGCCGGACGCCGAACGAGAGCAGCTCGTGCGGCAGCCGGTAGGAGACCCGCAGCCCGTGCTGGACGGCGGGAATCCCCACCGACCCCAGCGTCACCCGCGTGTCGGTGATCCGCTGGTGCGGGTCGCCGACGATGAAGAGGTCGTCGTGCGCGCGCGGCACCACCGCGCGCAGCAGCCGCCACTGCGCCGGGCTGACGTCCTGCGCCTCGTCCACAATCATGTGACGGTACGGCTTGCGCCCAGGATCCACGTCGTCGAGCAGATCTCCCGTGGCCTTCCCGAGCAGCCACAGCGCCCGCTCCGTGAGCTCGGCCAGCGTCCTGGCCCCCGCGCCCGCCAGCACCGGCCGGCGGCCCTCGGCGTCGGCCACGATCCGCACCGCCAGCCGCTCCGGGTTGTCCACCTCGATCCGCTTGCGGATCACCTCGTCCTTGACCAGCACGTCCAGCCGCCCCGACAGGTCCTCGCAGAGCCCCTGCGAGAACGTCACCAGCAGCACCCGGCCGCCGCCGTGGCTGGCCAGGTGGGCGGCGCGGTGCAGCGCCAGCAGCGTCTTGCCGGTGCCCGCGCCGCCGATGACCAGCACCGGGTGGTCGTAGCGGGCGGACCTGGCCAGCCGGTGCTGCGGCGGATGCAGGAACGTGCACCAGTGCGGCGCCTCCAGCACCCGGTCCAGCTCGTCGGCGTCGGCCGCGAACACCGCCCGGTCCGGGCTGCGTTCCAGGGCCGCGTGCAGGTCGTCCTGGTCGACGTGGCCGGTGTCGCCGTCCACGGCGCGGCAGCCGTCCAGCTCGCGCCAGGCTTCCGCCATCGAGCCGCCCCGGCCCAGCACGGCCAGCGGCAGATGCTGCGTGGGCGGCAGCAGCGGCTCCAGCGCGGCCACGTCCGCCTCGGTCGTGATCAGCCTGACCAGCGGCAGCACCCGCGGATCCAGCCCCAGCGCCAGCAGGTCGCCGTCGCAGATCGGGTCGAACAGCCTCGACGCCCCCGCCGAACGGCGTAGCGCGGGCTCGACCCTCTCCAGGGCCGCCGCGTCCCACTCCTCCAGGACGCCGATCACCGGGTTCACGCCGTAGCGGTGTCGCTGGGCGAACGACCAGGCGTCCGGATCGGGCAGGAGGGCGCGCAGCCAGTACACCTCGCGCTGGCGCACCACGACGCCCCGCCGGCCCTCCGCCAGCCTCAGCGTGGCCACCCGGGCGTCCCTGGCGCCCCTGACGCGTTCCGGGTGGGGGGCGCCGTTCTCGGTCAGCAGGAAGCGGCGCAGCGCGCTCACGGCGCTCTCACGCACCGGCGCTGCCAGTGCGCTGAGCTCCCGAGGGAAGTCGGGGCCGATCGCGAGCCGCGGCACGGGCTCAGTCCAGGAGATCGAGCAGGTCGCGGTCCCCGCGTTCGCGGAGCCTGGCGAGCACGTCGGGAAGGGCCACGGGCCCGGTCATCCCGATCCTGGTCGCGATCACCCTCGCGGCCACCTCCAGCCCCGCGTCCGGCGCGGTGTAGCAGACCAGCCGGAGCGCCCTCGTGATCTTGTCCGCGCTGGGCGCGGCCACCGGAAGGTGCCTGGCACGCAGCACGCCCTCGTCCGACAGCGTCAGGAACACGTGCCCGCCCTCCTTCGCGCCGACGTCCATCAGCAGGCGGGAGACCGACTCCAGCACCGGACGGCCGTGCCAGCTCATCGTCAGCTCACCGGCGGCGCTCCTGACCGTGCGGCTCTCGCCGGGCGAAAGCCCCAGATACGCGGCGAACCCCGTCGGCAACTGGCACTCCGCCCCGCCGAGGTGCTCAGCCGTGACATCGACCCGCAGGTACCACCGCCCGTCCGGCTGGCGGAAGCAGCGCCTGGTCTGCGAGACGTCCTTGAGCGGCTGGTACGGCTTGGCCGCCTGCTCGCCGTTCTGCTCGGCCGGGTCGTGCGGCGTGAAGGCCCCGAACCTGACCTGCTCCTCACTCGCCGAAACCTCGACCGGAGACACTCCGACCGGCGGTGCTCCGACCGGCGGCTCCTCGACCGGCGGCTCCTCGAACGGCGAAACCGGCACCGGCGGCGGCTCCTGGACCGCTGCCGGTCCCGCCGCCGGTCCTTGTCCGGCCTGGCCCGGCGCGGCCGCGGCCGTGGCGCCTGCGAGGGTCGCCTTCACGAACTGCCACGCCGGGACCTCCAGCGCGCGGATCTCCCTGGCGTGCCAGTCCGCCGCGCCGATCAACTGCTCGCGCGGGGCGGCCTCGCCGATCGTGCCGCGCAGCTCGTCCAGATGCGCCCGGTACGGCGCCGCCTCGTCGCTGGCCAGCCACCGCTCCAGCCTGGAGCGCAGGGCGATCTCGGTGGCGTTGATCTCGGCCGGGGAGACGGCGAACAGCTTGGCCAGTTGCTCCACGGCCGACGGCTGGTCGGTGAAGACCCGGTTCTGCGCGACCGCCCAGCTCTTGTCGTCCAGATCGGCGAAGGCAGACTCGATCAACGCCGGCAACCTGGGCCCAGAGCCCTCCACGGCCTTGGCAGGCGCAGCAACCGACTCCTCGTCCTCTGACCCCTCGCCCTCATCCGCCTCGGCCCCGCGCTCGTCAGCCGCAGCCTCCGGCTCGTCGGCCCCGGCCTCCGGCGCCTCCGCACCGGCCTCCTCGGCCTCGGCCTCCGCAGCTTCCGGCTCCGCAGCTTCCGGCTCCGCAGCTTCCGGCTCCGCAGCTTCCGGCTCCGCAGCTTCCGGCTCGTCCGCCCCGGGCTCCTCCTCCTGGGCGTCAGCTCCAGGCTCCTCCGCCTCGGGCTCGCCGGCCTCGGCCTGCTCCGCCCCGGCCTCGGGCTCCTCGGGCTCTGCGGCTTCCGGCGCCTCCGCCTCGGGCTCCTCAGCCTGGGCGTCGGCCTCCGGCTCGTCGGTCACGCCCGCTGCCCGGTGCTCCACGACCTCGTCCGGCTCCACAGGCTCCTCGGCCGGGGGCTCCGGTTCCGCGATGGCCACCACGACGGCGACGGGCTCGGCCTCGACGGCCTCAGCGGGCTCCGGTTCGGGTCCCGCCGCCGACTCGACCACGGGTTCGATCACGGGCTCGGCCACCGGCTCGGATGCCGGTTCGGCCACGGGCACGGCCACGGGCTCGGATGCCGGTTCGGACACGGGCACGGCCGCGGACTTGGCGGCGGGGTCGATCGCCGGGGGGTCGGTGGCGCGAGCGGGTCTGGGGGAGGGCGCGAGCCGTACCAGAACCGCGGAGAACAGCGTGTTGAGCACCGGCCGCGCCTGGATGAACGGCTGGTCCATCAGCTCCCGGCTGGTCAGCGCGAGCAGCCCCGTCCACGACCCCGCCCGGTCCAGCGCGATCGCCACCTGCGGCTCGTCGGCGTCGTCCGGGTCGAGCACGTGGAGAGCGGGCAGCACGTCGCCCACGGCCGCGGCGGGCCAGTGTTCCAGGGCGATCTCCGTCAGCAGCTCGCCCAGGGACTCCGGCCCGATCGCGGCCAGCACGTGCGGCATCGGCAGACTGCGCCACCATGCCTCGGGCAGGTCCGGCTGCCCGTGAAGTAGCGTGATCGCCGACGCGTCGCTCCACCTCAACGGTGGTACGAGGTCGCTCAGGCAGAAATTCATCCTGTTACGTTCACCCGTCCCTCACGCCGCCGTAGCGATCCAGCCATACGTTCGCAGCCCACGGAACAGACCATAGTCCGGCAAAACGCCCCTACGCATCATGGACTACGCATCAGCGCTTCACGGCAGCGAAGCGTAGACGCACGTAGTCGGCCATCCAGCCCGTTTCCCTGCGAAGGGCGGGAGCGGCCAGTTCGTCGACCCGCCTGAGCAGCGGGTCGACCACCTCGGGCGGCACGCCGTCCAGCACCGATCCGGCGAACATCCGCACCCAGTCGGCGGCCCCGCCCGGACACTCGTCGAGCGGGGTGGGCCGGTCGAAGTGCTCCAGCAGGCGGACCACGAAGCCCTCCTGCTCCAGCCGCGAGGCATAGGCGGCGGGCGTGGGGAAGTACCACGGCAGGTCCGGTTCCGGCAGGCCGTACTCGCGCCAGGCGGTGTGCATGGCGGCGGTGAGCTCCGCGCAGTTGCCCGCCCCGCCCATCTCGGCGACGAAACGCCCGCCGGGCGCGAGCGCCTCGCGGACGCTGGAGATCACCGCGCCCGGGTCGCGGCTCATCCAGTGGAGGGCGGCGTTGGAGAAGACGGCGTCGTAGGCCTGCGCGACGTTGAAGTCGTGGCCGTCGCCGACGATGAAGTCGATCCCGGGGTACTGCGCGAGCGCTTTCTCGATCATGGCGGGGGAGCCGTCGATGCCCAGCACGTGGGCTCCCCGTAAGGCGATCTCGGCGGTCAGCACGCCGGTGCCGCAGCCCAGGTCGAGCACGCGCTCGCCGGGCCGCGGATCCAGCAGGTCGACCAGAGGCGCGCCCCTGGCGGAAACGTATCCGAAGCTGCTGTCCAGGGTGCGACTGGTCCACCGCTCCAAACTCGGTGCGTCGTAGCGCAAGACGATCAGCTCACAATCATCAGACATCGGGCCCCCGCGGCCGTGCTGTCGCTCACTGTAGATGCTGAACGTCTCTCACGACATATCCCGTCACACGGGTCTCATCCCATACTCTGCGTCCATTCCCGCTTCAGGTACGACTTTGCGGCATCTGCCTGCGGAATCGTGAGAAGGAGTGGCGGGCCCGGTGCGACCGGAAGTGTCGCCGCCTGCTCGGTGTCGAGCGTGCCGCGCATGAGCATGGCCTCGCCGCGGGCCGGGCGGGCGTACCCCTTCTGGAGGAGGTTCTGGCCCTCGTCGGAGAAGAGGAACTCCTGCCACAGGCGGGCGGCGGCCGGATGCGTCGCGTCCTTGTTGATCGCCTGGACGTAGTAGCCGCCGAGCGGCGCGTCGCGCGGGATCGTGACCTTCCACGCCTCGGGGTCCTCGGCGGCGCGGGCGGCGTTCAGGTGGTCCCAGTCGACGACCACGTTCGCCTTGGCCGGATCGGTGAGCCTGCCGCCCTGCTTGAGCTTGACGAACAGGTCGACGCCGCGGGCCGCGTCCGGCGTGCCGCCGCGCATCGAGGCGGCGATCACGCCGTTGAACGCCGAGGCGGTCTTCAGCGGGTCGCCCGCCAGCGCCACCATGTAGCCGGGCTTGGTCAGGTCGGCGAAGGAGGCGGGCGCCGCCACCTTGCGCGGGTCGTAGCCGATGGACATGTAGCCGCCGTAGGCCGCGTACCAGGCGCCCTTGGCGTCCTTGACGTGGTCGGGCAGGTCCTGCCAGCCCTGGACCTTGTACGGCGCGAACCTGGCCGCGTTGGCCACCGCCACGTCCAGGGTGAGGTCGAACACGTCGGGCTTGAGCTGGGCGGCGGCCTGGAGTTCGCGGGCGCTGCTGGCGCGCGGTTCGAGCTCGTTGACCTTGATGCCGTACTTCTCGGAGAAGGTGTCGATGATCTCGCCGTAGTTCACCCACTCGCGGGGGAGGGCGACGACGTTGAGCGTGCCCTCCTTCTTGGCGGTCTCGGCCAGGCGGTCCATGGTCGTGAAGCCGTCCTTCATGGACAGGGCCTTCGCGTTGACCGGCGGCAGCGGCTTTTGCTCGGTCGTCGGGGAGGCGCCGCACCCGGCGCTGACGAGGATGGCGGCTACGGCGGCGCAGGTACGTACTGTCACACAACGAATACTTGCCGCTACATCCGTCCAGGTCGAGGAGGCGCGGCCGGGACCACCTTGGCCGCGACCAGGGATTCTTCGGCGATCTCCACGATCGTGCCGTCCCGTTTACGAACCCTGAGGACGCCGTCGTCCCACGATTCGAGAATGCCGACCGCATCACGGAACCCGCCGGGCACCCGCCTGCGCGTGGTGATCCGTACCCCTATATCCGCAGATGTGACCCTGATAGTCAGGCGAGCGGCCACGAGTTTGGCACCCTCCGTTCCAGCCACTTGGCTAGCACGGCAATACTAGGGCTTAGCAAACCGCGGTTGGAGTCGCGCCATGGTGCGGAGAAGAAGGAGCTCGAGGTGACCTACGTCATCGCGCAGCCTTGCGTGGACGTCCTTGACAAGGCGTGCATCGAGGAGTGCCCCGTCGATTGCATCTACGAGGGCGAGCGCATGCTTTATATCCACCCCGACGAGTGCGTGGACTGCGGCGCGTGCGAACCGGTGTGCCCCGTAGAGGCGATCTTCTACGAGGACGACCTGCCGGAGCAGTGGAAGGACTACTACAAGGCGAACGTGGACTTCTTCGAGGACCTCGGCTCGCCCGGCGGCGCCTCGAAGGTCGGCAAGATCGACAAGGACCACCCTGTCGTCGCCGCCCTCCCGCCCCAGGCGGAGGACCACTAGGCGTCTCGCTCTCCGAGACGCTCCATCCATGACGGCAAGCCACCCCCACGCCACCCGCCGACCCTGGCGGGCGCCGATCGTGGGGGTCGCTTCTCACGCCGGACGTGGCGCCCGCCGTCACGGCGTTTCGTCAACCCCTGGGCGCGGAACCCACACCTGGGAACGGGAATCCCCCGTGACCCGGGGCCACTAGTGTGGGGTTCTGTGAACAACCTGCCTGACTTCCCCTGGGACCGGCTCGTGCCGTACAAGGAGCGGGCCGCCGCTCATCCCGACGGGATCGTGGACCTGTCGGTGGGCACGCCGGTGGACCCGGTGCCGCCGCTGGTGCGGACCGCGCTGATCGAGGCGGCCGACAGCCCCGGCTACCCCCTGACCCACGGCACCAAGGCGCTGCGCGAGGCCGCCGCCGGATGGCTGGCCCGCCGCCACGGGGTGCGGGTGGACCAGCGGGACGTGCTGCCGCTGATCGGGTCCAAGGAGTTCGTGGCCTGGCTGCCCACGTACCTGGGCGCCAAGAGGGTCGTTTTCCCCGAACTCGCCTACCCGACCTACGACGTCGGCGCCCGGCTGGCCGGAGCCGAGGGCACCGCGGCGGACGGGCTGCTGGCCCTCGGTCCCGAGCGCGTCGACCTGGTCTGGGTCAACTCGCCGGGCAACCCCACGGGCAAGGTGCTGCCCGCCGAGCACCTGCGCAAGGTCGTGGCCTGGGCGCGCGAGCGCGGCGCCGTGGTCGCCTCCGACGAGTGCTACATCGAGCTCGGCTGGGAGGACAGGCCGGTCTCGATCCTCCATCCGGACGTGTGCGAGGGCTCGCACGAGGGGCTGCTGGCCGTTCACTCGCTCTCCAAGCGCTCGAACCTGGCCGGCTACCGGGCGGGCTTCGTCACCGGCGACCCGGCGCTGGTCGGGCGGCTCCTGGAGATGCGCAAGCACGCGGGCATGCTGATGCCGCAGCCGGTCCAGGCCGCGATGGCCGCCGCGTTCGCCGACGACGCCCACGCCGACGCCCAGCGCGAGCGCTACGCGGCCCGCCGGGCGGCGCTGCGTCCCGCGCTGGAGAAGGCGGGCTGGCGGGTGGACCACTCGACCGCCGGGCTGTACCTGTGGGCCACGAACGGCGAGCCCGCGTGGGAGCAGGTTGGGCGGCTAGCCGAAAATGGCATTTTGGTCGCGCCGGGTGAATTCTATGGATCCGCAGGTGAACGGCACGTTCGCATCGCGATAACGGCAACCGACGAACGCATCGATGCGGCCGTGCGTCGCCTCCAGTAGGATCGCGCGTCGTACGTAGACATAAGTAGATACAGGGCGTTTGCCGAGGCAGACCGCGAGTGGAGCGAGCTGGACGATGAGCATGACCTCCTGGGTCGTACTCGGGCTGAGCATCGCCACCGTCCTGTTGTTGCTTGGGGCTTTCGTCGCCACCATGCGCCAGGACAGGAGGGGCCGCTCGGCCACGCCCCCGTCCGAGGACGTGGTGGTCCAGAGCCCGATGCCGGCGCCGGTGAGCATGCCCGCGCCCGCCGCCGGCTACGACGATCCGCGCGAGATCCGGGTGGGCGACCGGATCGAGGTGCACGGGGCGCGTTCCGAGGTGCTCGGGGCCCTGCACGTGGCGCTCCAGGGGCAGCAGTGGACCGAGTACCTGCTGGACGACGGCTCGCGGCGGGCCCGGTGGCTGACGGTCGAGATCCGGCAGGGGCTGGTCTCCGGTGACCCGCCCCACCTGGAGGTTCTCGTCTGGACCGAGGTGCCCACGCAGGGCATGATCCCGGCCAAGAGCATGATCATCATGGAGGGCGTGGAGTTCTTCCCGGTGGACCGGGGCACGGCCGCCTTCCGCTCCGAGGGCGACACCGGCCACCCGGACCGCGGCCTGCTGGACTTCGCCGACTACCGGGCCGCCGACGGGCGCCTGCTCTCCTTCGAGCGGGTCCAGGGCTCACCCTGGACCGCCGCCTACGCCCAGCCCCTGCCGCCGGGTTCCATCGCCATCATCAGCCACGCTTCCTGACGTTTCGGGCCGTCCGCAGCGGGCCGCGTCGCCGGTCGATGGAACGTGCCCATCCTGCCGTTTCGCCGGGCCGGGATGTGGGATGTCAGGTTCGCGAAGGCCCGAAGTGGTGCGGGCCTGGCGGTTGCCGACAACCTTCCTGGAACACGCGATATTGCGGGCAATTTTCCGAGAATTCGTCGTTTGCCAGCAATACCGGCGCTCGTTCCAGCGATGCCGGGTTCAGGACAGAGTGTCATTTCCGCGCGCGGGTGGAACGGCTGGATCAGGTCTCGGGGGGTCAGGACAGGACGACCTCGGTGGTGGAGGACTTGCCGCCGGGCTTCCAGCCGTCGCTGACCTCCTCGGCCCGCCAGGACACCCCGTTGTAGTCGACGCGGCGCAGGCCGTACTCCTGGGCGTGGGCGACCGACCACGCGGCCACCAGCCACCCGCGGCGCTCGGTGGTGATGGCGGTGCTGCCCAGCGCGCGGGCGAGCTTGCGGCGGGCCTCCTCGGTGCGCGGGCGCGGCGTGGCGGCGGGGGTGGCGGTCGGGTCCGGGTAGGTGCAGTGGACGGACCTGGGGACGCGCCCCGTGAACGCGGCCGCGAGGATCTTGGCGTCGCTCTCGTGCGGCGCGTACGCGTAGCCGCCGGCCGAGCGCTGCACCTCCTGGGCCGCCTCGGCGAGGGGCATCTTGCGGTAGTTCTTCACCTTGACCAGGGCGGCGAAGAACTTGTTGGTGGAGTAGACCGGGTCCATGATCTGCTTCGGCTTGCCCCAGCCCTGCGAGGGGCGCTGCTGGAAGACGCCGAGCGAGTCGCGGTCGCCGTGGTCGAGGTTGAAGAGCTTCGACTCCTGCAGCGCCGTCGCGTAGGCGATCACGACCGCCCGCTCGGGCAGCTTGCGACGCGCGGCCACCGCCGCGATGGTCGCCGAGATCTGCGCCTGCTCGACGTCCAGGCTGAGTTCGCCGGTCGGCGTGCGTACCACGCATCCGGCCACGACCTGGCGGAACGGCTTGGCCTGCTTGAGCAGGTTGTACAGGCCCACGGTGATGGCCACCGCGAGCACGACGACGATGGCCGCGATGGTCAGGACCCCTCGGGAGAAGCGCACGCGCACCCTGAAAAACCTACCCGGCCAGATAGGCTCCGGGGCCATGAGCCACCAGAGCATGTCCTCGCCGCTGCCGGCCGCGGTCGACGAGTTGTGGGAGCGCAGGGCGGAGCTGTCGCCGGCCGACACCGACGCGCGCACGCTGATCGTCTCCGCCATCGACCTGCTGGACACCGGCAAGGCCAGGGTCGCCCGGCTGGAGGACGGCGAGGTACTGGTGGACGAGCGGGCCAAGCGGGCGATCCTGCTCAGCTTCAAGGTGCTCGGCATGGCCAGGTCGCAGGTGGGCGACTTCCAGCACCACGACAGGCAGCCGCTGAAGACCACGTTCGACGGCGTGCGCGTGGTGCCGGGCGCGATCGTCCGCTGGGGCGCCTATCTCGCGCCCGGCGTGGTGCTGATGCCGTCCTTCACCAACATCGGCGCCTACGTCGGCGAGGGCACGATGGTCGACACCTGGGCGACGGTCGGCTCCTGCGCCCAGATCGGCGACAACGTCCACCTGTCCGGCGGCGTCGGCGTCGGCGGCGTGCTGGAGCCGCCGAACGCGGTGCCCGTGGTCATCGAGGACGACGTGCTGGTCGGCAGCCGCGCGATGATCGTCGAGGGGGCCAGGGTCGGTCGCGGCGCGGTCGTCGGGGCGGGCACGATCCTGTCGGCCTCGATCCCGGTCATCGACGTGAACACCGGCGAGGAGCTGGGCCGCGGGCGCATCCCCGACTGGAGCGTGGCCGTCGGTGGAACGCGCCAGAAGGAGTTTCCCGGCGGCACCTTCGGGCTGCCGTGCGTGCTGGTGCTGAAGAAGCTGGAGCCGGGAGAGCGCCACGACAAGGCCGCGCTCAACGAGGTGCTGCGCGAGCACGGCGTCAACGCCTGAAGGGGAGTACTCATGCTTGATCTGAGCCAGGACGCGGGCGCGCTGACCGCCGCGATCGTGGACGTGGAGTCGGTGAGCGGGGACGAGAAGGCCCTTGCCGATCTGGTCGAGGGGGCGTTGCGGGCGCTGCCGTACCTGCGGGTGGACAGGCTGGGCGAGACGGTCGTGGCGCGCACGTCGCTCGGCCGCGCGGAGAGGGTGCTGATCGCCGGGCACCTCGACACGGTGCCGGTCGCCGCGAACCTGCCGAGCCGGGTGGAGGCCGGGCGCCTCTACGGCTGCGGGACCTCCGACATGAAGGCGGGCGTCGCCGTCGCGCTCAGGCTGGCCGCGCTGCTGCCCGCGCCCAACCGCGACGTCACCTACGTCTTCTACGACTGCGAGGAGGTCGAGGCCGAGCGCAACGGGCTCAACAGGGTCGCCCGCGAGCACCCCGAGTGGCTGGCGGCCGACTTCGCGGTGCTGATGGAGCCGACCGACGGGGTGATCGAGGGCGGCTGCCAGGGGACCTTGCGGGCGGAGGTCCACGTGGCGGGCAAACGCGCCCACAGCGCCCGGTCGTGGTTCGGGGTCAACGCCATCCACGGGATCGAGCCGGTGCTGGCCAGGCTCAACGCCTACCAGGCCAGGCTGCCGGTGGTCGACGGGCTGGAGTACCACGAGGGGCTCAACGCGGTCGGCGTGCGCGGCGGCGTGGCGGGCAACGTCATCCCCGACGCGTGCGTGGTGACCGTGAACTACCGCTTCGCGCCCGACCTCACGGTCGAGCAGGCGCAGCGGCACGTGCGCGAGGTGTTCGACGGCTTCGAGGTGAGCTTCACCGACGCCGCGCCGGGCGCGCGGCCCGGGCTGACCGATCCGGTGGCGGCGGCGTTCACCGCGGCGGTCGGCGGTGAGCCGCGGGCCAAACTGGGCTGGACGGATGTGGCCAGGTTCTCGGCGCTGGGCGTGCCCGCGGTCAACTACGGTCCCGGGGATCCGAACCTGGCGCATCAGCAGGGCGAGTACGTGTCGCTGGAGAAGATCGCCGACAGCGAGCGTGCGATGCTGAACTGGCTGGCCTGAAGGGGGACATACGTGAAAGTGGCTCTCCTCGCCGGCCATTTGGCGGGGAGAGCCACTTTCAGTCCCGAGCAGCACCCTCGCCGATTAGACGCAGGGTTCGCGAATTTCGGTTCCTCCTTCTTCGAAGATTTTTACAAGAGGTTTCACCGTCGGGCTGACCTGCGGTTTCGTAGCTGTAAGCCGGGATTCGCCCGGATGGCATGGACTGGGGGATAGCGTGACCGCATGAAGCAGTCACGTCCCGAGCGTCGCCAGGGTCAGGCGGTAGTGCGCGGAAAGCTCGTGCCCGAGTCCACCCACGACCAGCGCCTGCTCGACCGGCAGGGGTCCACCGACTGGCTGCACATGGATCCGTGGCGGGTCCTGCGCATCCAGGCGGAGTTCGTGGAGGGCTTCGGGCAACTGGCGGAACTGCCGCCGGCGGTCACGGTGTTCGGCTCGGCACGGACGCCGGACGACTCCGCCGACTACGAGCTGGGCGTGGAGCTGGGGCGGGCGCTGGCCGAGGCCGGGTACGCGGTCATCACCGGCGGCGGGCCCGGCGTGATGGAGGCGGCCAACCGGGGCGCCACGGAGGTGGACGGCGCGGTCTCGGTGGGGCTGGGGATCGAGCTGCCGTTCGAGCAGCGGATGAACGACTACGTAGACCTCGGGATCGAGTTCCGCTACTTCTTCGTGCGCAAGACGATGTTCGTCAAGTACTCGTGCGGGTTCATCGCGCTGCCCGGCGGGTTCGGCACGCTGGACGAGCTGTTCGAGGCGCTGACGCTGGTGCAGACGCAGAAGGTGACGTCGTTCCCGGTGGTGCTGGTGGGGACGTCGTTCTGGGGCGGGATGGTCGACTGGATCAAGACCACGCTCCTGGGCACGGGCAAGATCGCGGCGGCGGACCTCGACCTCATCCACCTCACCGACGACGTCCACGCCGCCGTCCGCATCATCACCGAGGGCGACACGCTGCGCTCCCAGCCGATCGTCGAACCTCAGTAGCTTCTGTCACGGCTGGTCTTTGTCACGGCTGGCTCTGCTACGGCTGGTTTCTGTCACGGCTGGTTCCGCCACGACCGGTTCTGTCATGACTGGCTTCTGTCGCGACTGGCTTTTGTTACGGCAAGCCCGCCCGGCGCCGCCCGCCGTCGTCGGCGGGCGCCGGTCGGGTGGTCGCTTCTCACGTCGGACGTGGCGCTCGCCGCCACGGCGATGCGTCGGCACGTCACCGTGGTTCGCCCGGGTGCGCCCGGTTTGGGTGGGGCGCATAGGGTGGCGTGTCGTGAATGTGTGTGTTTTCTGTGCCTCCAGCCTGAAGATCGACCGCAAGTACGTGGAGCTGGCCGCCGAGGTCGGGACCCAGTTGGCCAAGAGGGGTCACACGCTGGTCAGCGGCGGGGCCACGGTGTCGTGCATGGGGGCGGTCGGCGCCGCCGCCCGTGCCGCCGGTGGGCACACCATCGGGGTCATTCCGCAGGTGCTGGTCGACATCGAGGTAGCCGACCAGGACTCCGGCGAACTCATTGTCACCGCTGACATGCGTGAACGCAAAGGGCTCATGGACGCCCGCTCCGACGCCTTCCTCGTGCTGCCCGGCGGGATCGGGACCCTGGAGGAGCTGTTCGAGATCTGGACGGCCCGCGTGCTCGGCATCCATGACCGGCCGCTGGTGATCCTCGATCCCTGGGGGCTCTACGACCCTCTGCGGCAGCTCATCGAGAACATGTATGACCAGGGCTTCACCCGGGCCAACGTCTTCGACGCCATCGCCTGGACCGCCACCGTGGAGGACGCGATGGCCCATGTCGAGGGCGCCACCAAGCCGGTCCGGCCCTCCGTCGCCGAGCTCGGTGAGGCCACTCCCTGATTCTCTCTTGCTAGGCCAGGCCGCGGCGGGTCAGGGCTGGGGGGCGGCGGCCGGCCAGGGAGTCGGTCATGTCGATCGCCTGCCGTACCTCGTCGTGGTGGTGGGTGATGAAGATCTGGGTTCCGTGCCAGCGGTAGACGGCGGCGGCGGCCAGTGCGGGGTTGAGGTCGGCGGGTAGTTCGACCACCACGACCTTGCCCGTCGCCACCAGGTGGGCGGCTTCCGCGGGGGAGCCGGCGCGGGTCCAGGAGGGGTCGACGCGCGTGCCCGGGGCGACAAGTGTGGGCTGCATGTCTCGATCGTATGAGTACGATGCCAATGTGCTGGTCGTACTCGCCATCGCCGCGCTCGCCATTCTCGCCTGTGTGGTGCTGGTCTCCCTCGGTAAGGGCGGTGAGCTGACCGAGTTCCCGCCTGACGTCCCGCCGCTCGATCTGCCCGAGCCTGGGCAGCTCACGGCGGTCGACTTCATGGCGTTGCATCTGCCGGTCAACCTGGTCGGGTATCACACGCAGAGTGTCGATGAGACGCTGCGCCGCGCCGCCAGTGCCATCAGCGCGCGTGACACCAGGATCGCCGTGCTGGAGCAGCGGGTCTCGGAACTGCTGTCCAGCCGCCTGCAGGCCCGGCAGGAGATCTATGCCGCCCCTGGCGCCGCGCTCCGCACCGAGCACGAGCCGCCGGTGGTCGAGCGTGACCTGGCCGAGGAGGGCGATCCCGCGGCACCCGGCCTGGGGGCGCCTGCCGCGTCCCAGGCACCTGCCTCGTCTCAGGGGCCTGCCTCGTCTCTGGGGCCTGCTTCGGAGGTGCCTGCCGCGTCTCAGGCGCCTGCCGCGGAGGTGCCTGCCGTACCGCACGAGAGTGTGGTGCCGCATGAGCCCGCCGAGGCTGACGAGGATGTGGAGGACGCGGAGAAGCAGCCCACGCCCACCGACGTGCTCGTCCACAAGGCGAAGGAGCCGGAGGGCGGGAGCGCGTGAGTGAGGTGATCCGCTGCTGGTGGACCGGCATGGCGGACCCGATGTACATCGCCTACCACGACGAGGAGTGGGGGCAGCCGGTTCGCGGGGACGACAGGGTGTTCGAGCGGGTGTCGCTGGAGGCGTTCCAGTCGGGGCTGTCGTGGCTGACGATCCTGCGCAAACGGGAGAACTTCCGCGCCGCCTTCGACGGGTTCGCCATCGAGAAGGTGGCCGCCTACACCGAGCGTGACGTGGAGCGGCTGCTCGGTGACGCGGGCATCGTGCGCAACCGGGCGAAGGTCGAGGCGGTGATCGCCAACGCCAGGGCCGCGCTAGACCTGCCGGACGGGTTGTCGGAGCTGGTGTGGCGGCACGCCGACCCCGACTCGCCGGTGCCCAAGGCGATGAGCGACGTTCCCGCCATCACCCCGGGCTCCAAGGCGCTGGCCAAGGAGCTGAAGAAGCACGGGTTCCGCTTCGTCGGCCCGACCACCGCCTACGCCCTGATGCAGGCCATCGGCCTGGTCAACGACCACCTCGCCGACTGCGTCGTCAGGACCGGGCTACGCTGACCGTGTCGCCGTCGGGGAAGGTGATCTCGACGGCGTCCGCGCGCACCTCGACGCCGATGGCGTCGCGAAGGGCTCCAGGGTGTACGGCGTCGCCCGACAGCACCACCAGCGTCACGTGTGTCCCTGGACGGTCCGCCTCCAGGCGGGGTGTGGCCGAGTGGGGGCCGAAGGCGTTGGCCTCGACGTCGCGCACGACGGTGGCGCGCTGCCAGCCGTACAGGCCGACGAGCGCCGAGGTGAGCCCGTCCGCCCGCCGCGCCAACGCCCACCCGGGCCCGGTCGCCACCGCAGGCGGCGAAAAGTCGGCCACCGCGTAACCACCTTCCCGCACCACTGAGATGTCGGCCGCAGGGTGATCGCCCACGGGCACCGGCGGGGCGTCGGCGGCCGCGTGGTCGGCTTCGGGGACCGGTGAATCGTTCGGTGGGGTGATGGTGTGGACGCGGATTTCCCAGGGGCCGCGGACGGTCGAGGTGGTGGTGATCCGGGTGCCGTCCGGGGTTTCGTAGAAGGAGGAGGCGGTCCTGTCCTCGCAGGTCAGGGGGTGGATGGCGCCTCGGGGGGAGGCGGGGGCGACAGTGATGTGGTTGTCGGCGGACTGGCCGTGGTCCGGGCCGGTGCGGGTGGAGTAGGCGAGCCGGGCGTAGTGGGGGTCGTCGGGCGGGGCGCCGTGGTCGCTGCCGTGGTTGACCAGGCGGACCACGCCGTCGTGCCGGGTCCCGTGCAGCAGCAGGCCGGTCGCGGGGATGGCGGCCACGACGTCGTGCTCGTCCAACGGCAGGGGCTGCTCGCGCTCGGTCCACACCGGGTGGTCGGGCGGGAGGAGAAGACCCAGGAAGCCCTTCGAGGCCCAGTATGGGGAGGCGGGCCCCGAGTACGACTGGGTGGCGGGCAGGAACGTGCCGTACCAGCCGAGCGACAGCAGCCCCCGCTCGTCCGGCACCCCGCGCTCGGCGAAGTGCCTGACCACGGAGGAGGCCAGCTTGCGCGTCTGCCCGGCCGACAGGGGAGTGGCGTCGGCCAGCGCGCCCAGCCAGACGGGCGCGAGGGCGGCGAAGCGGTAGGTCAGCGACCGCCCCTGGTGCATGGGCGCGCCATCAGACCCGAAAAAATGCTGATAAGTCGTCAAAAAGGTGTGGAGGCGTTCCCGGTACACCCCACCCGACGCCCCCGACATCCGCGTCCACATCAGCGGATACAGGTGCAGCGCCCACCCGCAGTAGTAGTCGAAGTTGCGGGTGCCGCCGTCGGTGTACCAGCCGTCGCCGACGTACCACTCCTCGATGCGCGCGAGGCCCCGGTCGATCTCCTCCTGACGGTACGGCCCGCCGACCGACTTGAGAAACTCCTCCGACACCGTCTGGAACAGCATCCAGTTGTTGTCCCAGGTCCGCCTGCCCACGAACCCGCCCAGCCACTCGACCACCCGCTCCTGGACCGAGGAGTCGAGCCGGTCCCAGAGCCAGGCCCGCGTCTCGTGCAGGCCGATCGCGATCGAGGCGGCCTCGACCATCTGCTGCGAGCAGTCGGTCAGCTCCGGCCAGGAGTCGGGGGCCGAGGGGTCGGTGCCGGCGGCCAGGCCGTCGGCGTAGCGCTCGATCAGGCCGGGCGGCGCCGCGCCACCCGCCCCCGCGATCCGGAACGCCGCCAGCAGGAAGGTGCGGGCGAAGCCTTCCAGCCCGTCCGAGCGCACCCCTGACCAGGAGGCCCGTCCGGGCAGGTCGTAGCGGGCCTGCCCCGGCGAGGCGTAGGGCACGACCGCGTCGAGCAACTGGTCGGCCATCGCCTCCCAGTGGTCGCGGGTCCAGCCGGTTCGGGGGGAGAGGATGCGGTTGGTGGGTGGGAGGGGGGAAAACGTCATGTCCTGCCGATCGCCAGTTCTGCGGTGTGCGTCCGGCCGCCTGAGCCGGACAGGTTCACGGTGAGGGCCGCATTCTTTCCCAGGGTGACCGTGACCGAATCGTCGGCCCTGATCAGCCGGTGGGCCGGGCGGCCCAAGGCGAGCCGTACCGTGGGGGTCGTCCTGCCCGGGTCGGCGACGGCCACCCGGATGCGGCCGGCGGCCTGCCGTACCAGGACGGTGCAGGGGGCGTCGGCGCTCACCTCGCCCGCGGTGCCCGCGCTCCAGAACGTGGCGGCGAACAGCCGCCCGCCGCCCACCGACCGGCCGGACGCGGCCACCGCCTGCACCGCGGCGGTGTTGGACAGCACCCGCACCCGGTCGAACTCCTCGGTCTGCTCGCGCGTGGCGTTCGGCAGGACCAGGTAGGCGTAGGCGGCGTTCGCGGGGTTGGCACCGTGGTCCAGCCACAGCGTGGCGTAGTCGCGCGTGACCGGGTCCGCGGTGCCGCCGGTGCCGGGTCCGTCGTCGATGGCCCGCCAGGTGTCGGTCCTGCGCTCGCGCAGTGTGCGCAGCTCGCCGGGGGAGAGCAGGACATACCCGGCGACGCCGCTCAGGTGCGCGCGGTCGCCGCGCGTGGTGAGCCGGGCCGTCGTGCCGCGGTTCTCGACGACCGTCTCGATGGTCCTGTGGTCGGTGCTGGTGATCCCCGCGCCCAGGCAGACCACCGCGTCGTCCAGGCAGATCCAGCTCTTCCTGGCCGTCAGCGTGGTTCCGGCGGCCATGAGGTCGAGGCTCGCGACGCCGTAGCCGTCGATCGTGGTTCCGCCCGCCCAGGTGTTGGCCGGGCGGAAGGTGCCGGTGCCGCTGACCGAGACGGCGGGGTCGCGGTGGCGGGTGTCCACGGTGGTGCCGGCCAGGCGGTAGGAGTTCACGGTGGGCCAGTAGTCGGCGGTGTAGTGGTCCCTGCCGTCGGCGCCGTCGGTGTAGAGGTAGGTGGTGCCGTCGCCCTGGTACCAGGCGCGGTAGTTCTCGCCGTTGCCGCACTCGTACATGGCGATCCGCCTGGACGACAGGCTGATCGCGAACGACCACCCGGGCCGGCGGTGCACGATCCTGTCCATCGCGGCGAACACGTGGTGGCCGGACGGGCGCGGCGCCGCCACCACGGACCGGTCGGCCAGCAGCGCCGTGGCCCGCGCGGTCGCCGGGACGTCGGCCAGCTCCAGGAACCTGCCCCGGCGCACCCACCCCTTGGCCAGCTCCCGGAAACGCCCCGCGTAGGGGGCGGGCGCACCGGCGGCCAGTTGCAGCACGGCGTCCACGGTGTCCCGCCCGGCGTGCTGGTCGCGGCCGAACTGCCGGGTGACCGCCCGCCCGCGCACGCTGTCCATCATCAGCCCGTCGTGGATCCAGGGCGCGTAGGTGCGCTCGACCGCGTCCAGCACCACCGCCAGCTTCGGGTCGCGCACCTCCCACGCCGAACCGCCGAGCAGGCCGAGCACCGCGCTGACCGACTGCAGCAGCACCACGCCGTAGGAGCCGGTGTAGGCCACGACGTCGTGCTGGACGAACGAGCCGTCGGTGTAGAAGCCGTCGCCCGAGCCGACGTAGGCGAACAGCGAGCGCCTGCCGCCGTCGCGCACGTCGGACAGGCCGTCGCGGGCCAGCGCCAGCTTGGCCGCGTCCTCCCCGGCGATGCCGCGCAGGGCGACGATCAGGGCCTTGTCGGCGCGGTTCGCGCCGGTCTCGGCGAAGTCCGTGAGGTTGGTACGCCGGTCGGGGTTGGGGCAGAACCGGTCGACCGCCCGAATCCACGCGGCCCGCTGGCCGGCGCCGATGTGGTCGTGCAGCAGCAGGCAGGTGTCCATGAGGGCGCGCGGGGCGCCGATCTCCCAGTGCCACCAGTTGCCGGTCTCGCGTTTGGTCTCGTTGTAGGCGCGGGCGTACAGGAGGTCGAGGCCGCCGAGGATGTCGGTGGCGAGGGCGGCGTCGCCGTACTGGCCGGTGCCCTTGGTCGCCCAGGCGAGGGCGAGCGTGCGCAGCCGCTGGTAACTGGCGGCGATGTCGGCGCTGGCCCCGGTCAGCGGCAGGTCCGCCCACAGGAAGGTACGGCCCGCCGCCCGCTCCATGGCCGACCGCCACCCCGACGCGGCGGCGTCCAGCCGGGCGAGCGGCGCGGCGAAGGCCGGATCCGCCGGATCGAACGCCCCTCCGGCCAGCATGGCGACCGCCTTGGCCCGCAGCGCCGCGAACTCCGCAGCCGATCCCGCGGCGGCCGGGTTCGCGCGCATCAGCACGGGCGCCGCGACCGCGCCCGCCAGCAGCGCCCTGCGGGTGATCATTCGCTGAGCCCGGACGGGTCGGCGGCGGGCAGGCCGAGCGCCGCCACCTGGTCCAGCCACTCCCGCGTCAGCGGCGCCCCCCACCGGGTCCAGAACCCGCTCAGATCCCGCCCGGCGATCCGCGAGGTGTAGAGGGCCAGGTACCCCCAGCGCCGCGCGGTCTCGGTCCAGTCGGAGGGCGGGTTCTCCGCCCGTACGAGCCGGTGCAGCCGGGGCCAGAACGCCTCGGTGTAGGCCAGCTCCAACTGCCTGAACGGCACGAGCTTCTCGAACGCCCCGAGCTTGGTGAAGTCCGCCGCGGGCAGCTTCGGCAGCGCGCTCTGGTACGGCGTCAGCCCGGTCTTGGCGTCCGGCTTGGTGAGGTTGGACTGCTGGCCCAGCGCGCGCTGGGCGGCCAGCGAGTAGATGTTGACCGTCACCTCGGTCAGGTCGCCCGGCTTGTAGGCCATCTGCTGGTGCTGGTGGCCGAGCTCGTGGTAGACGCCCCAGCCTCGGGTGCGCAGCCCGTCCACGGTGAGCAGCCGGTCGAGGTAGGCGCGTGGGTAGGCGGTCCAGCCGTGGGTGGCGTAGGCGCCCGCGCCCGGGGGCATCCGCGGCGCCTCCACCAGGTGGAACGGCAGCGGGCCGCGCTCGTCCTGCCGCAGGCCGGAGATCGCGGCGTGCGAGTCGATGATCGATTCGAGCAGCCGCAGGTGCGCGGCGTGGTCCTGCTCACGCCACTGCAGGATGCCCTCGCGGGTGACGGTGACGATCGCGTGGCCTGAGACCAGCTCGGCCTGCGGCACGCCGGTGAGCCGGTCGAGCTGGGCCTGGAAGTCCGCCTCCGTCGTCCGGCCGAGCCGGAAGACCGGCGCCTCCAGTCCGCCGCTCACGAACCTGACCCTGGCCTGCTCGCCCGCGCCGATCATGGACAGGTAGACCATGCCGCCGCCGGCGTCCTCGACGGTGTTGGCGCCTGGGACGAGCGGGTAGGCGCGCGGGTTCTTGTAGGCGACGTCGGGGTGGGTGTCGGGGGCGCCGACGTGCAGGGTGGGCAGCAGCCCGTCCTTGGCGGCGACCTCGACGGTCAGCTTGGCGGCCGCGGGGAGGTAGACGCCGGTGTGGTGGAAGTCCGTGGTGCGCAGCGCCTGCTGCAGCCGCAGCCGCTCGCTCTCCGCCGCCACCCGCCCCCGCACGACCACGGTACGGCGGGCGGTCCCCGAGGCCCGCGCGGGAGAGGCCGTCGGGGAAGAGGCCGGCGAGGAAGAGGCCGGTGCGGGGGAGGCCAGTAAGGGGGCGGCGGCGAGGGCGCCGGTGAGGGTGAGGAAGCCACGTCTGGGGAGGTTTCGCATCGGGTTCTCCTTGGCAGGGCCGTATGCCGCCCGAGCTTGAAAGCGCTTACTAGGCTCCGTCAAGGCTTTCCGGAACTTTCTACCGGTTTCTATCGGCGACCTGCGGTTTTTCTGCCACGCGGGGTCGCAAGCGGTTTCGGCGCGGCGACCGATTCCCTGACCACGATGCTGGTCCCGACCCGGGTGCTCGTCTGCACGGGGGACAGGTAGTCGCTGCCGTCGGAGACGCCGAGGGCCAGCCGTACGGCCTGGCGGCCCATCTCCTCCAGCGGGATGCGCACGGTCGTCAGCCGGGGACGGAGCTCCTGGGCGAGCGGGACGTCGTCATAGCCCACGACGGACATGTCGCCCGGCACCGTGAGCCCGGCCGCCTCCAGCGCCTGCATCGCCCCGGCGGCGACGTTGTCGTTGGCCGCGAAGATCGCGGTGAAGTCGGCGCCCTCGGCCAGCAGTTCCCTGACCCGCTCGTAGCCGAAGCGGCGGCTGAGCGGGCCCGGCTGCACGAGGTCGTCCGCGTAGCCCAGCCCGCGCAGTTCCAGCGCGCGCCGGTGCCCGGCCAGGCGGGCGACCGTGGTGGAGAACAGGGCGGGGCCGCCGAGGAAGAGGATGCGCCGGTGCCCCTGGGTGATCAGGTGGTCGGTGATGGCGAAGGCGCCGCCCTCGTTGTCGTACTCGACGACCTTGGTCGGGACGTCGCCGCCCACCGAGGGGCGCCCGCACAGCACGAGCGTGGAACCGCTGGCGTGCAGCGCGCGGGCCCTGCGGCCGACCTGGGTGGCGTAGGCGCGGTCCTCGTAGGCGCCGCCGACCAGGATGACCGCGTCGGCCCGCTGCTCGTGCAGCAGGTCGATGAGCGCCAGCTCCTGCTCGTGGCTGCCCTGGGTGCAGCAGATGATGCAGAGCCGGCCCTGGGCGGTGGCCTCGCGCTCCACGCCGCGGGCGATGAAGGCGTAGAACGGGTCGATCACGTCGTTGATGATGATCCCGACGGTCCTGTTCGTCGCCCCGGCCAGGGCGCGGGCGTGCGCGTTGGCGACATAGCCCAGCTCGCTGATGGCCGCCTCCACCCGGGCGCGCGTCGACTCGGCCACCGGGTAGTTGCGGTTGATCACCCGGGAGACGGTCGCGCTGGACACCCCGGCGAGTCTGGCCACGTCGGCGATGGTCGCCTCGGTCACGTGCCCTCCCTTGTCGCTCACGCTATTCTGCCCAGTTCGTCGATGTGGATCTCGTGCCTCAGCGGGCGGCCCGAGCAGTAGCGTGCCACCTCGTCCAGTGCCGAGTCGGCCAGCCTGGCCAGTTCGCTGCCCTGGGCTCCGGCCAGGTGCGGCGTGACGAACACGTTGGGCAGCGCGAAGAACGGGTGGCCGGGCGGCAGCGGCTCGGGATCGCTGACGTCGAGTATCGCGTCGAGCCTGCCGCTCGTCACCTCCTCGGCCAGGGCGAGCGTGTCCACGAGCGCGCCGCGGGCGGTGTTGACCAGGACGGCGCCGTCGCGCATCAGCGCCAGCCGTTCCCGGCCGATCATCCGGTGCGTCTCCGGAGTGTCCGGCGCGTGCAGGGTCACCACGTGCGAGCGGCGCACCAGCGTGTCGAGGTCGGTCAGCCGCCCGCCGAGCGCCGCGGCCTCGCCCGGATCGGCGTACGGGTCGTAGACCAGCACCTCGGCGTCGAGGTTGCGCAGCAGCGCGAGCACCCGCCTGCCGATGCGGGACATGCCGACGACGCCGATCGTGATCCGGTGGGTGCCCAGCCAGGGCATGCCGGAGAAGTCCCGCTTGCTGCCCTCGGTGCGGTAGCGGTGGGCCATCGTGAACGCCCGCTTCGCCCCGAACACGATCGCCGCGAAGGTGAACTCGGCCACCGGGATCGCGTTCGCGTCGGCCGCGCTGGAGACGCGCACGGTGCGCAGGACCACCGGGTCCAGGAACGTCTTGACCGTGCCCGCGGCGTGGGCGATGAGCCGCAGCCCCGGCGCGGCCCCGAGCAGCCGCTCGTCGAACGGCGGGCAGCCCCAGCCGGTGACGAGCACCTCCGTCTCCGCCAGGACCTTCTCGTCCACCTCGTGCATGACCTCGTCGTGGAGGTCGACCAGGCGGGCCAGCCGGTCGAGGACGCCCCCGCTGAAGACCGACTCGCGCACGCCGGGCCCCATGGCCAGGGCGGCACGCGGTCTTCGGCTCTCTTCCCGCACGTGTTTCGCTCCCCGATAGTAAGCGCATTCTATGAACTTGAGGCCGCACGCTAGGCCCTGCCTGCTGCGCAGTCAAGCGATCTGGCCTTTTGCTCACCAGGGTCTTGACGAATGGGGAAAACGCTTACTACGGTCACGGCCAATCGGAGGGACGACGCATGACGACTTCATCGCAACCGCGTGCCGCCGTGACGCCCCGCCGTCCCGCGACCGGTACGGCGGGCGCCGCGCCACGCAGGCTGACCCTGCGCGAGCGGATCCGGCGTGACCGGGTCATGCTGCTGCTGACCCTGCCAGGGCTGGTCTACTTCCTGGTCTTCCACTACGCGCCGCTCATCGGCTACGTGGTGGCGTTCAAGGACTACCAGCCGTTCCTGGGCTTCATCGACAGCCCGTGGGCGGGCCTGGCCAACTTCGAGCTGATCTTCGGCGACGGCCGCTTCTGGAACGCCGTGGTCAACACGCTGAAGATCACGCTCACCCAGCTCGTGCTCTTCTTCCCCGCGCCGATCGCGCTGGCGCTGCTGCTCAACAGCGTGATCAGCGACAAGGTCCGCAGGTTCGTGCAGAGCGTGGTCTACCTGCCGCACTTCATCGGCTGGGTGATCATCGTCTCGATCTTCCAGCAGATCCTCGGCGGCGCCGGAGCGCTGCCCAACCTGCTGGAGAGCGCCGGCCTGCCCAGGGTCGACGTGATGACGAACCCGGACACCTTCCCGCTGCTCGTGACCCTGCAGGTGCTCTGGAAGGACGCGGGCTGGGGGACGATCATCTTCCTGGCCGCGCTGCTCTCCATCAACCAGGAGCTCTACGAGGCGGCGGCCATGGACGGCGCGGGCCGCTGGCGGCGGCTCTGGCACGTCACGCTGCCCGGCATCACGCCGATCATCGTGCTGCTGCTCATCCTCAACCTCGGCAGCATCCTGTCGGTCGGCTTCGAGCAGATCCTGCTCCAGCGCGACGCGGTCGGGGCCGAGTCGGCCGAGGTGCTGGACACGTTCGTCTACTTCAACGGCATCCAGGACGGCCAGTGGGGTCCCGCCGCGGCGGTGGGCCTGGTCAAGGCGATCGTCGGCGCGGCCCTCGTGCTCGGCGCGAACAAGGTGGCACACCTGCTGGGCCACGAGGGGGTGTACCGCGGTGCGGCCAAGTGAGCGTCCCGCCTGGATGGAACGGCCCAGCAGGGCCGGCCTCGCGGTCAAGGGCGCGATCCTGCTCGGCGTGAGCCTGCTGGTGATCTACCCGTTCGTCGGCGTGATCGGCACCAGCCTGTCGGCCGAGACCGACATCGCCAAGGCCGGCGGCTTCGTGCTGCTGCCGTCCGCGCCGCAGCTCGACGCCTACCGGGCCATCTTCGAGGGCGGCACGGTCACCCGCGCGCTGCTCGTCAGCGTGCTCGTGACCGCGATCGGCACGCTGGCCAGCCTCGCCGCCACGATCGGCATGGCCTACGGGCTCAGCCGCCGCGAGGTCACCGGCTCCCGGACGATCCTGGTCGTGGCGCTGTTCACGATGCTGTTCAACCCGGGCATCATCGCCAACTTCCTGACCGTCCAGCAGCTCGGCCTGCTCAACACCTTCGCCGCGCTCGTCCTGCCCAGCCTGGTCAGCGCCTTCAACCTGGTCGTCCTGCGCTCGTTCTTCATGAACCTGCCCGGCGAGCTGACCGAGAGCGCCCGCATGGACGGCGCCGGCGACCTGCGCATCCTCGTGCGGATCGTGCTGCCGCTGTCGAAGGCGGTGATCGCGGTGATCGCCCTGTTCTACGCGGTCGCGTACTGGAACGCCTTCTTCAACGCCCTCCTCTACCTCGACGACACCGAGAAGTGGCCGCTGCCGATGATCCTGCGCATGTTCGTGCTCCAGGGCCGGACGCTGGAGAGCCTCGGCGGCGCCGCGGAGGCCCCCGCCCCCGTCCAGGCCATCCAGATGGCGGTGCTCGTGGTGGCGGTCGTCCCCATCCTCATCGTCTATCCCTTCCTCCAGCGCTACTTCACCAAGGGCGTGCTCACCGGCGCCATCAAGGGCTGAACCCCCCACCCGAAGGAAGATCCACATGAACCTCTCCAGGCGCGGCTTCCTCGGCCTCGCCGCGGGCGTGGCCGTCACCTCGGTGGCCGCCGCCTGCGGCTCCGGCGGCGCGCAGGCGCCCGCGACGAAGGCCCAGGGACTCACGGTCAAGCTGCCGACCTACACTCCGCTCTCCTCGATCCCCAAGCCCGACCTGCCGGGGACCGCGGCGGGCGTGCCCGACGCGTACTTCACCTATCCGAAGGAGCTGTTCAGGTCGGTGGGCAAGCCGCCGATGTCCGGCGGCCAGGTGAAGATCGCGATGAAGACGTTCCTTCCGCCGCCGCCGGGACGCGAGCAGAACGCGGCCTGGCGGGAGATGGAGAAGCGGCTCGGCGGCACGGCCGACGTCATGATCGTGCCCACGGACGACTGGCCGACGAAGTTCTCCACGCTGGTCGCGGGCGGAAACCTGCCCGACATCTTCCCCTACATCTCCACCCAGGGCGTCAACAACCTGCCCGCCTTCGCCGCCAGCCAGTGCGCCGAGCTGACGCCGTTCCTGTCGGGGGACAAGGTCAAGGAGTACCCGAACCTGGCCGCGCTGCCCGAGGTCTTCTGGAAGCAGGGCATCATCGGCGGCAAGCTCTACGGCGTGCCCGTGCCGCGCAACCTCGTCGGCGGCCTCGGCTTCTACCGGCACGAGATGTTCGCCGAGGCGGGCGTCACCGACCTGGCCCAGATCGGCGACCTCGACCGCTTCGCCGAACTGCTCAAGGAGCTGACCAGGCCGCAGGAGCGGCGCTGGGCGATCGTCACCGCCACCGGCGGCGTCTTCGGCCTGTCGATCTTCACCCAGTTGTTCGGCGTGCCGCTGGAGTGGCGCCTGGACAAGGTCAGCGGCAAGCTCACCCACGCCATCGAGACCGAGGAGTACCGGGCCGCGCTGGAGTACGTGATCAAGCTGCGCGAGGCCGGCGTCGTCTACCCGGGCTCGGAGGGCTTCGACACCCTCAAGCGCAAGAACGAGTTCAACTCCGGCCGCGCCGCCATCACCTACGACGGCCTGCCCGCCTACCTGGGACCCGGCAACTACCTGCAGACCCAGAAGAAGATCGACCCCAAGGCCGACCCGCGCCCGCTGCTGCCCATCGGCGACAAGGCCGTGGTGTTCGCCAACAACATCGCCTTCTCCACCAACCTGCTGAAGAAGGCCGACGAGGCAAGGGTCAAGGAACTGCTGCGCGTGGCCGACTTCTTCGCCGCGCCGTTCGGCAGCGAGGAGTACACGCTCATCCAGTACGGCCTGGAGGGCACCGACCACACCCGCGACGACAAGGGCAACCCGGTCCTGACCGACCAGGGCGCCAAGGACATCACCGTCCCGTGGAAGTACATCGCCGCGCCCACCCAGGCGGTCTACGACCCGACCTCGCGCCAGGGCGTCGAGCACCTGCACGCGGCGCTGTCGAAGATGATCCCCCAGGCGGTCTACGACCCGACGACCGGCATGTTCTCACCGACCGGCGAGAACAAGTACGAGTCGCTCTACACCATGCGCAACGACAAGGTCACCTCGATCGTCGCGGGCCGGGCCAAGCTCGGCGAGCTGGACCAGCTCGTCAAGGACTGGCGGGCGCAGGGCGGCGACAAGATCCGGGCCGAGTTCGAGCAGGCGCTGCAGCAGTCGGGAGGTCCCCGGTGAAGGCGCTGGCCCTGCTGGTGGCGGGGACGCTGGCCGTACCGGGGGCTGCCGGGGTGGGCGACCCGCTCTTCCCCGACCTCGGCAACGGCGGCTACGACGTGCGCCACTACGACGTGAGCTTCGCCTTCACGCCCGTCACCTACGACTTCAGCGCCACCGTGAAGATCGCGGCCAGGACCACGCACGCGCTGTCGTCGTTCAACCTCGACACCGACGGCCACGAGATCGACGCCGTCACCGTGAACGGCAGGCCCGCCGCCTGGACGCTCTCCCCGGGCCGCACCGGCCAGGAGCTCACCGTCGCGCCGGAGCGGGCCCTGGACGGCCGCTTCACCGCCGAGATCTCCTTGCACGGCAACGGCAAGGCCCCGCGCAGCGGCCTGACCGGCTGGCGCTTCGGCCCCGACGGCGGCTTCGCGGCGGCGGCGCAGGCCAGCAGGGCCGACACGTTCTTCCCCGTCAACGACCACCCCTCCGACAAGGCCACCTGGACCTTCCGCGTCAAGGTCCCCGAGGGCTACGTGGCCACCGCCAACGGCGAACTGCGCTCGCGCCGGGGCGACCTGTGGACGTTCGAGGCCCGCGAGCCCATGGCGTCGGAACTGCTCGGCCTCGCCGTCGTCAAGGGCACCTACCTCTACGGCACGGGCCCGCGCGGACTGCCGCTGCGCCACGTCGTCCCCCAGGGCGAGGAGGCCCGCTACGGCCCCATCGCCGCCGAGACCGGCGCCCAGATCGCCTGGGCGGAGCGCCGCTTCGGCCGCTTCCCCTTCTCCACCTACGGCGTCCACATCTACCCCGGCTACACCGACGCCCTGGAGAACCAGACCCTGTCGCTGTTCGGCACCGGCTGGTTCACCAAGCCGACCTACTCCAACACGATGATCCACGAGCTCGTCCACCAGTGGTTCGGCGACTCGGTCACCCCCTCCACCTGGCAGGACGCCTGGCTCAACGAGGGCCCCGCGGTCTTCTACGCTGCCGTCTGGAACGAGGAGCAGGGCAGGGAGAAGCTCGCCGACAAGATGCGCACCGTCTACGGCAGGCTCGACGCCGTCCGCGCCCAGGACGGCCCGCCCGGCCGCCCGAAGGCCCTCGGCGGCTACAACATCTACGACGGCGGCGCCCTCGTCCTCTACGCCCTGCGCACCGAGGTGGGCGAGCGCGCCTTCGACCGCGTCATGCGCACCTGGGTCGCGCGCCACAAGGACGGCAACGCCTCCACCGAGGACTTCGTCGCCCACGCCGTCCGCACCACCCGCCACCCCGGCCTGGACACGTTCCTGCGCGCCTGGCTCTACGGCGAGAAGAACCCGCCCCTGCACGACTGGAGCGCCTCGTGAGGAAGCTGATCGCCGCGGCGACCGCCGCCGCCGCCATCGTCCCCGCCGCGCCCGCGCAGGGCCCGAAGGTCTACCACGTCGCCCCCGACGCCCGCGGCGGCGCCTGCTCGGCCGCGCGCCCCTGCTCGCTGGAGGCCGCCCGCGACAAGGTACGGCAGGCCGTGGCCGACGGCATGGACCGCGACATCGAGATCCGCCTGGCAGGAGGCGTCTACCGGCTGACCCGCCCGCTGACCCTGGACGCGCGCGACAGCGCCCCGCCCGGCCGCACGATCACCTGGACCGCCGAGCCGGGTGAGGAGCCGGTGCTGTCCGGCGGGGTCCGCCTGACCGGCTGGCGTCAGGAGGCGGGCCGCTGGGTCACCACGGCCCCGGAAGGGCTCTCGCCCAGGCAACTGTTCGTGGGCGGCGTCCGTGCGGTCCGCGCGCGCGGCGACGCCTGCCTCGCGGCGGTCTGCGACGCCACCAAGGACGGCATGACCGGCGCGCTCGCGTCCGGCGTGGCGGGCTGGCGGGATCCCGGCAACGCCTCGGCCGTCATCCGGGTGCGCTGGCGCAACTACCACTGCCGCATCGACCGGGTCGAGGGCGACCGCATCGTCTTCGCCCAGCCGTGCTGGGCCAACTCCGCCTCCGGCACCGGCCGCACCGGCCCCGCCTGGGACTCCACGACCGTGGACTCCGCCCGCTACGCCAAGGTCTCCTACTTCGAGAACGCCATCGAGCTGCTCGACCGGCCGGGGGAGTTCGTCTACGACCGCGCCGGCCGTACCGTCACCTATCTGCCGCGCGCGGGGGAGAGCCCCGAGGACGTCGTCGCGCCCGCGACCGAGACGCTGCTGCGGATCGAGGGGGCGGCGCGGGTGCGGGTGCGCGGGCTGGCCTTCGAGCACGCCGCCTACCCGCAGCCCGACACCGCGGAGGGCTACGCGGGCACGCAGGCCGGGTTCACGCTGACCGGCGCCACCGGCCCGGCCGGGCATGCCGGTCGCCACTACACCAAGCCCGCGGCGGCGCTCGTGGTCCGCGGCGGGCGCGGGGTCGTGGTCGAGGACTGCGTGTTCACGCGGCTCGGCGGCGCCGGAGTGATCTTCGAGGCGGGCACCAAGGACTCCTCGATCACCGGCTCCACCTTCACCGACCTGTCCTCGGGCGCCGTCTACGTCGGCGACACCGAGCCCAACCCGCCCGCCGAGCTGCGCGGCGAGCGCAACACCGTGGCCCGCAACGTGATCAACCTGGCGGGCGTGGAGTTCACCGACGCGGTCGGGATCTGGGCCGGGTACGAGAGCTCGCTGGTCGTGGACCACAACACGCTGGAGCGGCTGCCGTACTCGGGGATCTCGCTCGGATGGGGCTGGAACCAGCCCGAGGCCCAGAAGCCCGACATGCGCGACAACAAGCTGACGAACAACCGGATCGTGGACGTCATGCTCGTCGAGCACGACCAGCACGACGGCGGCGCCATCTACACCCAGGGCCCCCAGCCGGGCACGGTGATCAGCGGCAACTACGTCAACCGCTCCGCCTACGGCAACACCGAGCGCGACGGCAACGGCGTCTACCTGGACGAGCAGAGCTCCCACATCCGCGTCGAGGGCAACGTGATCACCCGCGTCGGCTACAAGTGGGTCTCCAACTGGGCCGAGTACGGCATCGACAACCTCGCCACCGGCAACTGGACCGACACGGACGCGCCCCCGCTGACCGGCCGCGGCTCGGCCGCTCGCGACAACCACACCGCTCTGGAACGGCTCCCGCGCGAGGCCCTGGAGGTGGCGGGCCGCGCCGGAGCCGCACCGGGCCCGGTCGAGCAGCTCGCCCCCGACCTGGCCCGCGGCAGACCCGCCACCCAGTCCTCCACCGAGGGGCCCGCGGGCAACGCCGTGGACGGCTCCACCACCACCGACAGCAGGACGGCGAGCGAGCCGGACGCCTGGTGGCAGGTGGACCTCGGCGCCGCCCACCCGCTCACCGAGGTGGAGATCTGGAACGACGCCGCGATGACGACGGCCGGCTTCGACGTCGTGCTGGCCACGCGCGCCGACCTGTCCGACGCCCGGCGCTTCCACGTGCCGGGCAAAGCCCTCCGGCCCACGTTCGTTTCGGTCACCGGCACGGCCCGCTACGTCCGCGTCCAGCGCGCGGGCACCGGCGCGATCGGCCTGTCCGAGGTCAGGATCCGCTAGGCAGGCGGCGCCAGTACTGTTTCTTCCCTTCCTCCCGCACCACCAGATCCAGCCTGGCCAGCTCCGCCCGCAGCTCGTCGGCGTCGGCCTTCTCACCCTTCTCCAGGGCCACCTGCCTGGCCCTGAAGAAGGAGTGAGCGGCGGCGTCCAGGTCGGGGTGCCCGTCGGCCCACCTCCTGAACTCCGCCCGCATGGGGTCCCCGGCGGTCCACGGGTAGCCGTGGACCACGAAGGCGCGCTCGATGTCGGCCCGCTCGGGCAGGTCGCCGCGGGTCCTGACCAGCACTTCCGTCCTGTGCCCCTGGACGACGAGGTGCGTTCCGTCGATGAAGACCGCGCCGACGTCGGCCCTGCGCGCCTCCAGGCGGTCGTCCCCGTGCGTGAAGACGGCCCGCTCGCCGTCCACCACGATCCCCACGTGGTCGGCGATGATCAGGAACGCCAGCACCAGCCCGCCCAGGGCCCCCAGCCCGATCGCCCCGGCCGTGGCGTACGGCTCGGCCAGCCCCGCCAGCAGCTTGACCGGCTTCTCGAACGGCGTCCACGTCCAGGTCGCCGCCCACTCGATGAGCGCCTTCACCAGCCACAGCACCACCGCCCCGAGCAGCGGCCCGCCCGCCCAGACCAGGACGAGCTGCACGGCGGGAAGTTTCACGACGGTCCGGTCGGAGGCGGTCATCAGCGGAGTCCGGCTTTCTTGCGAGCGAGGATGATCAGGAGGACGACGCCCAGGGCGAAGGCCACATTGTGCCCCAGCTTGGCCGTGGCCGAGACGTCCCCGAGCGGCTGGGTGACGAACGCCCCCGCCGCCTGGGCCAGCAGCGCGCCGCCCGCCGCGGCCAGCCGGTGGAGCTGTCCCCAGCCCGTCCGCCGCGACCACGTCACCAGGAGCACGGCCAGCAGCGCCAGCTGCCCCGCGTAGACGGCGAAGCCGGTCCAGTCGACCAGGGAGGTCGTCCACTCCAGCACCATCGAGACCGACATGAGGACCAGCGTCACCCCGCCGACCAGCCACGGGTTCGGCGCGGGCCGAGGATCCGACGGCACGGACCGCGACCGGACCGAGAACGCCACCGCCACCAGTGCCACGACCACCGCCCCCGCCCCGGCGAGCTGCGCCGTGGACGGGACGAAGTTCTCCGTCTTCAGATGCCAGGTGACCACGAACCAGGCGGCGCCCGCGAACGCCAGCGCCGTGACGACCAAGCCCGGCCACCCCAGCCACGGCGTCGTCCTGCGCTCCGGCTTCAGGAACGACTCCATGATCGCGATCGGCGCGCAGATGCTGAACACCACGTGCCCGGCCACCCAGTGCAGCGACAGGTACGCCCCGATGCCGAGCTGCGGGATGTAGGTCGGCTCCAGCATCGGCGCCAGGTAGGCGATGTCGCGGTAGGACGGGTTGAACATCGCCTGGTCGATCAGGCCCGGCTGCATCACGCCGAAGGCCGCCGCCAGCAGGAACATCGTCGGCCAGCCCCGGCCCGCCCTGCGGGCGCCCTCGCGGATGAGCAGGGCGGCGGCGCCGTACAGGGGGACGAAGACGAACAGGCCGCCGAGCAGCTCGGTGACGTCGCCCGTGGAGCTGTCGTAACCACTGAGGTACTCGGCGCAGACCGGGGCCAGCAACAGCAGCCCCACCGCCGGCGGCAGGCCTTTGAGTGACATGCCCCCGACGCTAGGGACGCGGACGGGCGCGGCGGATCGGTCCTCGGGCTACGGAGGACCTACCAAAGTCGATGGGGTCATCGACCCTCGAAGGTCGGACGCTCCTTGGCCAGGAAGGATCGGGTGGCGTTGACGTGGTCGTCCGTCGCGGCGCACTCGTCCTGGAGGACGGCCTCCCGCTCCAGGGACTCGGTCAGGGAATGAGTGCCGGCGTAGGCGAGCAGGCGCTTGGTGGCCGCGTACGCCTTGGTGGGGCCTTCCGCCAGCCGTACGGCGAGCTCGTGGGCGGTCTTCAGCACGTCGTCCGGCGGGACCACCCGCGTCACCACGCCCAGCTCCAGCGCCCGCTGGGCGTCCAGCGGCTCGCCCAGCAGCAGGAGCTCGGCGGCGCGGCCGGGTCCGACGAGGCGCTGCAGCGTCCACGAGGCGCCCGAGTCCGGCACCAGGCCGATGCCGCTGAAGGCCATCGCGAACTTCGCCTTCTCCGAGGCCACCCGCAGGTCGCAGGCGAAGGCCAGCGAGGCCCCGGCCCCCGCGGCCACGCCGTTGACCGCCGCCACCACCGGCTTGGGCATCGTGGTGATCAGCTCGACGATCGGGTTGTAGTGCTCGCGCACGGTCCCGGCCAGGCCGCGGCCCGCCTCCAGATTCTCGGCGTGCTCACGCAGGTCCTGGCCGGCGCAGAAGGCCCGTCCCGAGCCGGTCAGCAGCACCGCGCGGACCGCCGGGTCCCCGGCCGCCCGGCGCAGCGCGTCGAGAAGGGCCGTCTTCAGCTCGGCCGTCAGCGAGTTCATCGCGTCCGGGCGGTCGAGCGTGATGGTGGACACGGACGCGGTCACGTCGTAGCGGATCACAGGGTCTCCAGGTTCTGGTCGACGAATGCGGCGGCTCTGGGCAGCAGGCGGGCGGCCTCCTGCTCGAAATATGCCCGCGCCTTCTCGCCAGGCCACCCCGCGGGCAGCAGTTCCGCGGGCAGGCCGGGGTCGCGGAACAGGAAGTTGCGCCAGCCGTGGACCAGCACGCTCCTGGTGGCGAAGACGCGGTCGTCCGGCGCGTGCGCGGGCAGCGAGTCGACCAGCGACTCCGCCTCGGCCAGCCAGCGCTCGTAGGCCGCGGCGATGCCGTCGAGGTCCCAGGCGCGGGCCACCAGCTCACGCGGGTCGCCGTCCAGCGCGGCGTCGAACCGGTCGGCCACCACGCCCTCCCCGTCGAGCAGATTGTCCAGCTCGATGGAGGAGCGTGGACCGATCCAGGTGGTCTCGGACAGCGCCGCGTAGCCGAGGAAAGTGAGGTCGGCGCGCAGCCGCTCCCGCCTGGGGCGTTCCCGCACCGGGCCGAAGACGATCACGTGCCAGCGCCCACGCCAGCCGAGCGTCCCCGCTCGGTAAATTCTCAGTGCTGCCTCGTCCAGGCGCCTGACGCACTTCGGAGTCAGGCCGTATCCGGGGCCGCGCGGCAGCCGTACGGGGGTCAGCCAGCCCTGCCTGACCATGCGCGAAACGGCGGTGCGCACGGCGGGAGCGGCGATTTCCAGGGGTTTCATCAGCCGCACGAGGGCGGCAACGGACGCCTGTCCACCGCGTGATCGCAGGTGGTCTCCGTAGAGGTCGAACAGGCCGGCGCGTGCGTGCACGAAGTCCAGTTTGGCCGTCTTCGCACCCCCGGACAACGCATTCTGGGAGGAGATCGTTACCCATGAGGGCTCTCGATGCGGGAGAATAGGACATCACAGAAGACGTGAATGCGCCGACCACCCTCCTGGGGGGCCGGCGGTCGCGGGCCGCGGGAGCCCAAGGCAGGAAGGGATACACGCATGGCGGCGATGAAGCCGCGGACCGGCGATGGTCCGCTGGAGGTCACCAAGGAAGGGCGCGGCATTGTCATGCGTGTCCCCTTGGAGGGTGGCGGCCGGCTCGTCGTGGAGATTTCCGCCGACGAGGCGCAGGCGCTCGGCGAGGCGTTGAAGAACGTCGTCGGCTGAGCGCTTCCCGAGACAGCTTCGATCGACGGCCCTGGCGTGCCTCCGCGCCAGGGCCATTGACGTGTTTGGAGAGATGACCCGTGCCCATTGAGACCACGACGTCGGTGGTTTCCGAGATCCCCGACGGGGCCGAGCTGCTGGCGGTGCCGTACTCCTCCGGCCTGGACCCGGCGCTCCCCCTCGACCTGCACGTGCCCACGGCCGCCCTGCTGGCCCACTACGAGGCCAAGGGCGAGGCGGGCGAGATCGTCGAGGTGCCCGTGGCACGGGGTGAGGAGGTCGGGCGGGTCCTGCTCTACGGAGTCGGCGACGGCTCGCCCAAGGCGCTGCGCAAGGCCGCCGCCGCCCTGACCCGCCGGGCCAAGGGCCGCGAGACGCTCACCGTCGTCGTTCCCGACGGCGCCGGCGCGGCGTTCGCGGAGGCCGCGCTGCTGGCCGCCTACACCTTCAAGGTCGGTTCCGCGCCGGGCAAGAAGCCCGTCGCCGCGCTCGTGCTCGCCGGCGCCGACGAGCAGGAGGTACGGCGGGGCGAGATCGTCGCCCAGGCCGTCGCGCTCGCCCGCGACCTGGCCAACACGCCCTCGTCGGTGAAGACCCCGGCGTGGCTGGCCGAGCGTGCCGGCGAGCAGGGCGTACCGGTGCGCGTGTGGGACGAGGAGGAGCTGCGGGCCGGCGGGTTCGGTGGCATCCTCGCCGTCGGCCAGGGCTCGGCCAACCCGCCCCGGCTCATCCAGCTCTCCTACGACCCGCCGGGCGCCACCAGGCACGTGGTGCTCGTGGGCAAGGGCATCACGTTCGACTCGGGCGGGTTGTCGCTGAAGCCGTCCGACAACATGAAGGTCCAGAAGACCGACATGGCCGGCGGCGCCGTCGTCATCGCCGCGGTGTCGGCGCTGGCGAAGCTGGGCGCGCCCGTGCGGGTCACCGGGCTGGTCGCGGCGGCCGAGAACATGCCGTCCGGCAGCGCGCAGCGGCCCAGCGACGTCATCACCCACTACGGCGGGCGCACCGTCGAGGTCCTCAACACCGACGCCGAAGGCCGCCTGGTCCTGGCCGACGCCCTCGCCTACGCCGACGACACGCTCGCCCCGGACGCCGTCGTGGACATCGCCACCCTCACCGGCGCGATCAGCGTCGCCCTCGGCCGCAGCGTGGGCGCCGTCTACTCCACGTCAGAGGAGCTTGCCGGGGAGCTGCTCGGCGCCGGTAAGGCCAGTGACGACCGGTTGTGGCGGATGCCGCTGATCGACGACTACGCGCCCGCGCTGGAGTCGTCGGTGGCGGATCTGGCCAACGTGGAGACGGGTTCGCGCTTCGGGGCCGGGTCGATCACGGCGGCGTTGTTCCTGCGGGAGTTCGCGGGCAAGCGGCCCTGGGCTCACCTGGACGTGGCGGGGGTCGGACGGAGCACGGTGGACGAGGGCGTGCTGACCAAGGGCGCCACGGGCTTCGGCGTCCGCCTCCTCGTGCAGTGGCTCAGCCCCTGACCGGTTGCCCCCTGTTTCTCCTCAGCGACCATCCAACTGGCTGGGCCCCTGCTTTTCCTTGGCAACCATCTAGCCGGGGGGTGGGGGTTGGGGGTGGGTCAGTCGCTCAGTTTGACGGCGGCCAGCAGTCCGTCGCCCAGCGGCATCATCAGAGGTCGTAGCCGATCGTCACCCTGCACGAGCTTGCCCAGCTCGCGCAGGGCCACCGTGTCGGGGTCGCGCTGCGCCGGGTCGGCCACCCGGTTGTGCCACAGGGCGTTGTCGAAGGCCACGATCCCGCCCACCCGCAGCAGCCGGACGGCTTCGGCCAGATAGTCGGAGTACTCCTGCTTGGCGCCGTCGGCGAAGACCATGTCGTACCCGCCGTCCGACAGCCGGGGCAGCACGTCGAGGCCGCGGCCGATGATCAGCCGCACCCGCCCGCCGGAGAAACCGGCGTCGGCGAAGGCCTGCCTGGCCAGCCGCTGGTGCTCCGGTTCGACGTCCACGCTGGTCAGCGTGCCGTCGGGACGCATGCCACGCAGCAGCCACAGCCCCGACACGCCGCAGCCCGTGCCGATCTCGACCACGGACTTGGCGTTGAGCGCGGTGGCGAGGAAGCAGAGCGCCGCCCCGCCTCCGGGAAGGATGGGCACGGCGCCCATCTCCTGGCCGCGCTGCCGCGCCGCGAGAAGCACCTCATCTTCCTGATGGAACTGCTCCGCATAGGCCAGAGTGGCCTCTACCGGGCTGGTCATCGGCCCCCTCCCCCCACTTTCATGCGATTGGTCACCGATCGCAGCCTAGGGGAGGCACGCCCGGACGGGAACTCAAGACGGTCCTAACGCGTTGCAGGTTTAAACGGGCTTTGCCGGTCCGGAAGGCAGGCAGTGCGCATGAAGGGACGAAACCAGGCACTATGGCTGTAGCGGTGGTCCCAAAGAGAGGAGCCTTGGTGGACGGAAGCGACCACCAGGTGTCTGAGTGGACTCCTCCCACCTGGGAGGAGGTCGTGCGGACGCACTCCGCGCGCGTGTATCGGCTGGCGTACCGGCTGACCGGCAATGTCCACGACGCCGAAGACCTCACACAGGAGGTCTTCGTCCGGGTATTCAGGTCATTGTCCAGCTACACCCCCGGCACGTTCGAGGGATGGCTGCACCGGATCACGACGAACCTGTTCCTCGACATGGCGCGGCGCAAGCAGCGCATCCGGTTCGAGGGACTGGCGGACGACGCGGCGGAACGGCTGCGCGGACGTGAGCCGTCTCCGGCGCAGGCGTGGGACGACGCGCACTTCGAGGCCGACGTCCAGGCGGCGCTCGACGCGCTCGCCCCCGAGTTCCGTGCCGCGGTGGTCCTCTGTGACATCGAAGGCCTGTCGTACGAGGAGATCGCGGCCACGCTCGGCGTGAAGCTGGGTACGGTCCGGAGCCGTATTCATCGTGGCCGGGCACAGCTGAGGGAGGCGCTCGAACACCGAGCACCCCGAGGCGCTGAACTCCCCCCGACCGTGATCCGTGGGGAGGAAGGCTAGGAATGTCTCATCTTGGAGAGAGTGTTTCCGCGCTGGTCGACGGCGAGTTGAGCCACGTCGAGCGCGAGCGGGCCCTGGCCCATCTCACCTTCTGCGCCGAATGCAGAAGGGAGGTCGAGTCGATGCGGGCGCTGAAGTCGCGCCTGCGCTCACTCGACGGCCCGGCGATGCCCGCCGACCTGACCATGTCGCTGCTGCGCATGTCCGAACCCGGCGGGCCGCTGCCGCCTCGTGAGCGCCCTTTCCCTCCTACGTTCGGAGGGGTGCCGCTCCCTGGGCCACACAGCATCTCCCCTTTGGACAACCGGCCGAGAAGGGACGCCTTCGGTGGTTCTTCCGGCCCTGGACGGGGGAGTAGGCGCCGCGGCGCCTACGTGGCCGTGGGCGTCATGTCCGCCGCGGTCGCGCTCGGCACCTTCTTCGCCGTCAACAACACCACGGAAGTGGGCAACCCACCGCCGGTCGAGCTCTTCCAGGTCCAGCAGGCGCCGGGCAACACCCCGTGATGTCCCGGGCCGTTGGCCTGGGATACTCGAAGGATGGCGTAGTCGTCGGCGAGAGGGGCATACGATCGGGGTTCGGGCCTTACAGGGCTTACGACCCACGTATGCCGTTCACGCCAGGATTGCGGTGTCCGAGCGAGGAGTGGTGAGACTTAGATGACCGACGAGACGCGCCCCGACGAAGGACGCACGCCGTCGGACTCCCCCGAGTCGCAGGAGCGACCGGAGTTTCTGCCCGCGGGCGAGGATCAGGGCGCCTGGGGAGACCCGTCCGGCCGCTCCTACAGCCCGGCACCGCCGTACAGCGGTGCGGGAGAGCAGCAGCAACCGCCGCCGACGTTCGGCAGCACCGACCCCTACAGCTCCTACGACGCCGCCGCGGCCGCCTACGGCAGCCCGGCCGGCGAGCAGGGGCCCCGCTTCACCTCACCCGGCCAGCCGTCGTTCGGCCCGCCGCCCTACTCCGGCTCGTACGCCGGTCAGGGCGGCCAGCCCCAGCCAGGCGGCCAGCCCCAGCCGGGCGACACCGGCGGCTATGGCGGTTCAGGCGGCTACGGCGGCCAGTTCCAGCAAGGCGACACCGGCTCCTTCGCCGGCCGTGGCGACACCGGTTCTTATGGTGGCCAGCCCCAGCGTGGTGACACCGCCGTCTACAACTCCCCGCCTTATGGCTCCGAGCCCCCGCCGCCCCAGAGCGCCCTGGGCATGGGCACCGGCTGGGCCCCGCCGCCCGGCGCCGGTGCTCCCCAGCGCAAGGTCGCCCTGGGCGCCGGCGGCATGATCGCCGTGGCCGTGGCCATCGCGCTGATCGCCTCCGGCCTGGGCAGCGTCGGCACGTACCTGCTCACCAGGTCGGGCGGCGGCACCGACCCCTCCTACACGCTCGGCCCCGCGCCCAGCGGCGCGATCAACCGTCCTCCGGAGTCGGTGGCGGGCGTCGCCTCGCGCGTCCTGCCCAGCGTCGTGTCCCTGGAGGTCGGCAACGGCGGCGCCGAGGGCGCCAGCGGCTCCGGCTTCCTGATCAAGGACGGCTACGTGGTCACCAACAACCACGTCGTCGCGATGGCGGCCAGCGGCGGCGAGATCCAGATCATGTTCGCCAACCGCAAGACCACCACGGGCCGCATCGTCGGCCGCGACCCGGGTTCCGACCTGGCGGTGGTGAAGCCGGAGCAGACGTTCGGCACCCCGGAGATCACCCTGGGCAACTCCGACCAGGTCGTGGTGGGGGACCCGGTCATCGCGATCGGTTCGCCGCTGGGCCTGAGCGGCACCGTCACGACGGGCATCGTCAGCTCGCTGAACCGCCCGGTCATCGCCGGGGACGAGAGTGGCAGGTCCACCGAGGAGCCCGCCTACATCTCCGCCATCCAGACCGACGCCGCGATCAACCCCGGCAACTCGGGCGGCCCGCTGGTCAACGCCAAGGGCGAGGTCATCGGGGTGAACTCGGCGATCGCGACGCTGAGCCGTTCGTCGTCGAGCCAGGGCGGCAGCATCGGCCTGGGCTTCGCGATCCCGGTCAACCAGACCCGCCGGGTGGCCCAGGAGTTGATCACGACCGGCAAGGCCAAGCGCCCCAGGATCGGCATCGTCCTGGACAAGAACTACCGAGGACAGGGCGTCCGCATCGCCTCCGAGCCCGACCAGGGCAGGCAGCCGGTGGACGCGGGCGGCCCGGCGGAGAAGGCGGGCCTGAAGGCCGGCGACGTCATCCTGGAAATGGACGGCCTGCGCCTCCAGGACGGCAACGAACTGATCGCCCTGATCCGCGCCAAGGCCCCAGGCTCCAAGATCACGGTCAAGTACGAACGCGCCGGCCAAGAACGCACCGCCACCCTGACCGTCATCGCCGACGAGACGCCCTCTCCGTCCCCGTCGTGATCTGCTTGATTTTTGTCCGTTCGTGCGGCTTCTGTCGGTTCTAAGCTTTTTCGTCCTTTTTCCGGTACGGCGAAGCCACCCCCACGCCACCCGCCGACCCGGGCGGGCGCCGATCGTGGGGGTCGCTTCTCACGCCGGACCACACCCCACCGCAACGGCCCCCTTGACCGCCCGACCGGCCCACCCCTGACCACGCGAGCCGATACACCGTGACCGGTTGACCCGGCAACCTCGATCGGCCGGTTGGTGCGTGAGCCTGTTGCGTGGGGTTCGGAGGTGATCGCGCTCTGTCGTGGATGACCTTGGGAATCGTCTTGGCAGGTGGCTGGGCGTTCTAAGTGGCCTTGCGAACCCTTAGTCTGGGAGTGGCCGGGGTTGTCCCCGGAGCCAGTTGGACTGCGGTAGGAGTTCAGGTGTTCGGACTCGGGTGGGCGGAGATCGGGGCGCTCGTCGTCATCGGGTTGCTGGTGTTCGGACCGGACAAGCTGCCCCAGGTGGCGTCGCAGGCGGGCCAGACCCTGCGCAACCTCCGCCGCATGGCCACCAACGCGCGCGAAGACCTGCGGTCCGGGCTGGGTCCGGAGTTCTCGAACTTCGATCCGGCCGACCTCAACCCCAAGAACTTCGTCCGCAAGCACTTGCTGGACGACATCGAGGACACCTGGAACGACCGCCCCCAGCAGGAGCTGGAACCGGTCGCCGCCGCCCCTTACACCCCAGAGCCTCTGGAAGAGCTCGGATACGGCGAACTCCCGCCCTACGACTCCGAAGCCACCTGACCACCCCACACCACCCGGGCCCACACCACCCAGGCCCCACGCCACCCGGGGCCCACAGGGCCCACAGGGCCCACGCCGCAGGGCCCCGCGTCACTCCCGCTGGCCACGCACCTGCACCACGCCACCTGCGCCATTAGGCCAGGCCCCGCGTCATTCCCGCCTGCGCCACGCCACCTGCGCCACGAGGCTATGCGCCCGGCCCTCGCCTCACCGCTAGTCCCCGCACCCATCCGTGCCGCGCTTGCTTCCATGGGCCTCTGTCCCGGGGTCAGGGTGTTCTGACCACCTAGCGGGTCAAAGGTGGCCGTTGCGGTGGGGCGTTTGTCCGACGTGAGAAGCGACCCCCACGATCGGCGCCCGCCAAGGTCGGCGGGTGGCGTGGGGGTGGCTTCGCCGTAACGGATGGTTGGGGTTTGGAGAGCGCGCCGAACTGTGGGGGATCAGCGCGCGGTGGGGGAGATGCCGAGTTGCATGCCCTTGAGGCTGCTCGCGCGCTTGCTCAGAGCCCCGGCGATCGACCGCAGCTCAGCCGCGGCAGGAGAGTCGGGGTCGGTGAGCACCAGCGGCTTGCCCTCGTCGCCCCCCTCGCGCAACCGCATGTCCAGCGGCACCTGCCCCAGCAACGGCACCCGCGCCCCCAGCGTCCGCGTCAGCGCGTCGGCCACGCTCTGGCCGCCGCCCTCGCCGAACACCGGGATGCGCTCGTCGCAGTGCGGGCAGGGCAGCCAGGACATGTTCTCGATCACGCCGGCGATCTGCTGGTGCGTCGAGGCCGCGATGGAGCCGGCCCGCTCGGCCACCTCGGCGGCGGCCTGCTGCGGGGTGGTGACCACCAGGATCTCGGCCCCGGGCAGCCGCTGCGCCACCGAGATGGCGATGTCCCCGGTGCCCGGCGGGAGGTCGAGGAGGAGGATGTCGAGGTCGCCCCAGTACACGTCGGCGAGGAACTGGTGCAGCGCGCGGTCGAGCATCGGGCCGCGCCAGACCACCGGCGTGTTGCCCTCGGGCTTGAACATGCCCACCGAGATGACCTTGATGTCATGCGCCATCGGCGGCATGATCATGTCTTCGACCTTGGTGGGACGCTCGGAGGCCCCGAGCATGCGGGGGATGCTGTGGCCGTAGATGTCGGCGTCGACGATGCCGACCTTGAGGCCGCTGGCGGCCATCGCGGCGGCGAGGTTGACGGTGACGGAGGACTTGCCGACACCGCCCTTGCCCGAGGCGACCGCGAACACGCGGGTCAGCGAACCGGGCTGGTTGAACGGGATCTCCTTCTCGGGGCCCCGGTCGCCGCGCAGCTTGGTCTGGAGCTCCTTGCGCTGCTCGGTGCTCATCACGTCGAGCTCGAGCTCCACGCCGGCGACGCCTTCGACCTTGGAGACGGCGTTGACGACGTCGCGGCGGATGGTGTCCTTCATGGGACAGCCCGCGACCGTGAGGTAGACGCCGACGCGGACGGCGCCGTCGGGGGCGATGTCCACGCTCTTGACCATGCCCAGGTCGGTGATCGGGCGGCGGATCTCCGGGTCGATGACGGTGGCGAGGGCGGCCGTCACCAGTTCCTGCGTCGGTGCCATGGAAATCTCGGCACTCCTTTGTGGTTTATGGATGACGGGGTCCATCGTATGAACCCGGGGCAAGTCGAAGCTGTTTAGATGTGCGTGCAACGTTCTAAGGTTACTCCGTGACTGTTCTGCCCGACGAGGGACTCGACTCCCAGGAACTCGCCGTCTGGCGGGCGTTGCAACGGGCACAGGTGCGGGTGGCCCGCCACCTGGAGGCCGAGCTGCTCGTCGCCCACGATTTGCCGCTCGCCTCCTACGACGTGCTGATGCAGCTCGCCGAGGCCCCGCAGCGGCGGCTGCGCATGAACGACCTGGCCGACCGCGTCCTGCTCTCCCGCAGCGGCCTGACGCGGCTGATCGACCGTCTCCAGCGCGACGGCCTGGTCGCCCGCGAGGCGTGCGCGAGCGACGCGCGCGGCCTGTTCGCCGTCCTCACCCCCCAAGGCGAGGTACGGCTGGCCGACGCCACCCCCACCTACCTGCGCGGCGTCAGAACCCAGTTCCTGGACCCGCTCAGCGAGGAGGACCTGAGCCGCTGCCGGGCGATGCTGGCCAAGCTGGGCCTCATTGAGGAGTCCTGACCTGCTGGGCCTGCTGGAGCTCTGAGCGGATGAAGTCGCGCGTGGCCATCTCGCCGAGTGTGATCCTGAGCCCGGCGATCTCCCGGGTGAGGAACTCCAGCTCCGCCTGCCCCGCCTCCCGCGCCTGGCGGTCCTGCTCGCCCTGGACGCGGTCGCGGTCCGCCTGCCGGTTCTGGGCGAGCAGGATGAGCGGCGCCGAGTAGGACGCCTGCAGCGACAGCATCAGCGTGAGGAAGATGAACGGGTACTCGTCGAACCGCAGCGCGGCCGGGGCGAGCACGTTCCACGCCACCCAGCACAGCACGAACACCGTCATGTAGACGAGGAACCGCGCGGTGCCGAGGAAGCGGGCGATCCGCTCCGACAGCCGCCCGAAGTCCTCGGGGTCGTAGTGGGGCCGGATCGAGCGCCTCAGCTCGCGCGGCTGGTCGAGTCGCTCACGTGGCATGTCGTTCCCGCCAGTCGTCGGGCAGCAGGTGGTCGAGCACGTCGTCCACGGTCACCGCGCCGACCAGCCTGCCGCCCTCGTCCACGACGGGCGCGGCCACCAGGTTGTACGTGGCGAGGTAGGAGGTGACCTCGGGCAGCGTGAACCCCGGCCTGATCGGATCGATGGTGTGGTCCAGGGCGGCGCCCAGCAGCATCGAGGGCCGCTCGCGCAGCAGCCGCTGGAAGTGCGCGACCCCCAGGTACGCGCCGGTGGGCGTCTCGGTGGGCGGCCGCGTCACATACACCTGGGCGGCCACGGCGGGCGACAGATCGCGCTGGCGGATGTGGGCGAGCGCCTCGGCGACGGTGGCGCCGGGCGGCAGCACGACCGGTTCGCTGGTCATCATGCCGCCCGCGGTGTCCTCGTCGTAGTCGAGCAGCCGCCGCACGGGCGCGGCCTCGCCGGGTTCCATGAGCGCGAGCAGTTGCGCCGCCTGCTCGACGGGAAGGTCCTGGAGCAGGTCGGCGGCGTCGTCCGGGCCCATCTCGGCCAGCACGTCGGCGGCGCGGGTGGGGGCGAGCGCGGTGAGGATGCCGATCTGGTCGCTGTAGGGCAGTTCTTCCAGTACGTCGGCGAGGCGTTCGTCACCCAGTTCCGAGGCGACCTCGACACGTCGTTTGAAGGGCAGGTCGTGCAGCGCGTTGGCTAGGTCGGCGGCGCGCTCGGTCTCGAAGGCGGCGATCAGCCCGGCGGCGCCCTGGTCGCGCTGCATGGTGTCGAAGCCGCGCACCTCGCCCCAGTCGACGACGCGGGTCTCGCGGCGCTTGCCCTTCTGGTAGACGGCGACCTTGGTGAGCGTCCATTCGGTCCTGGCCTGGTCCATCGCCAGGTCGTAGACGATCCAGGGGCGCTCGTCGAGGGTGACGGTCTGGTCGAGCAACTGGCCGATGGTCAGCGTCTCGGTGACGCGCTGCTCGAACCTGCGCATGTTGAGCCTGCCGGAGAAGACCACGGCTCCGGTCTCGATGGCGCGTACCCGGGTGATGGGCAGGAACACGCGGCGGCGCGGCTGCACCTCGACGACCAGCCCGTGCACGCGCGGCGGCAGCAGGCCGTCGGCGGTGGGCCGCATGGCGACCACGACGTCGCGCACGCGCCCGATCTGGTCACCGGACGGGTCGAAGACCGGGGTCCCGGCCAGCCGGGCCACGAAGATCCTCACCTGAGCAGGCTAAACGAGCGAGGGTGGTGAGGCATTGCGCCTCGCCCACAGGGCATGTCAGTATCCATCGGACATAACACTCATTACTCTCAGGATGTGTTGACGTTGCGGTATGCGGGACTGGCGATCGCCTTCGCCTCCTCGTGTTGTTTCGCCTTCTCCGGGCCGATGGCCAAGTACCTGAACGCGGCCGGGCTGGCGCCGATCGAGGCCGTCTGGGTGCGGATGGCCGGCGCCGGGGTGCTGCTCGTGGCGGTGCTGGCCGCGGTCAAGCCGAAGGCGCTGCGCATCCCGCGCGACAAGTGGGGCTTCTTCGCGGCCTACGCGGTGATGGCGGTGGCGGGCGTGCAGGCGCTGTTCTTCCTGGCCATCACGCGGCTGCCGGTGGGGGTGGCGTTGCTGCTGGAGTACATGGCGCCGGTGATGGTGGTGGTGTGGGTCCGGTTCGTCCGGAGGGTACGGCTGCCGCGGGTGGCGTTCGTCGGCGCGGTGGTGGCCGTCGTGGGCCTGGGCGTGGTGGTCGAGGCGTGGCAGGGGCTGCGCCTGGACGCGTTGGGGCTGGCGCTGGCGTTGCTGGCTGGAGCGTGTTGCGCCGGATATTTCCTGATGAACGATAGTTTTGGGGATGAAATCGACTCGCTGGGGTTGATCGCCTGGGGCATGGTGGGCGCGGCCCTGGTCCTGGCCCCGTTCGCCCAGCCCTGGAACGTCCGCTGGAGCGCCTTCACCCAGACCACCGCCCCGGGCGGCGCGGTGGCCCTGCCGGTGATCGGGGCCTACCTGTGGATGGTGCTGGTGGCGACGGTGCTGGCGTACATCCTGGGCGTCAACGCCGTGCGCCGGCTGTCGGCGGCGGTGGGCGCGACCGTGGCCTCCCTGGAGGTCATCGGCGGCGCCATCGTCGCCTGGGCCCTGCTGGGCGAGTCGCTGGGTGTCTTCCAGATCATCGGCGGCCTGACGGTGCTGACCGGCGCCCTCCTGGCCCAGACCGCCACCTCCCGCCAGGCCCCGGCCCCCGAACCCGTTCCCGTCTGACCCTGGTTTGCTGGTTCGGCAATGAGGTTTGCCCTCCTGCGGATGGTGGGCCGATAGTGCGGGGGTGAGTGAACACGAGGAGTTCTGGGACGCCCGCTACAACGAGAGCCGGCGCATCTGGAGTGGTGAGCCCAACACGATGCTGGTCACCGAAGTCGAGGGGATGACCCCCGGACGCGCGCTCGACCTCGGCTGTGGTGAGGGCGGTGACGTGGTCTGGCTGGCCCGGCAGGGATGGCGGGTCACCGGGGTGGACGTCTCGCGCGTGGCGCTGGAGCGGGCCTCGGAGCATGCCAAGGAGGCCGGGGTGGCCGATCGGGTCGACCTTCAGTGGCATCAGCTGGGGGAGAGCTTCCCGGAGGGGGAGTTCGACCTGGTCTCGGCGGCGTACCTGCACAGCACGGTCGAGATGTCCCGGGAGGCGATCCTGCGGGCGGCCGCCGCGGCCGTGGCGCCGGGCGGGGTGCTGCTGGTGCTGGGGCACTCGGGGTGGGCTTCGTGGCAGCACGAGCCGATGCCCGGCGTGCACTTCCCGACGCCGCTTGAGGTGTATGAGGCGCTTGAGCTGCCTTCGGGGGAGTGGACCCTGGAGCGCAACGCGGAGTTTCAGCGCAGCCAGAACGGGCCCGACGGGAAGCCTGGGACGCGCACCGACAACGTGCTCCGGGCACGCCGGAACGCCGCCTGAGGTCAGGGCAGCGTCAGGCGGATGACCGTGGAGTCGCGGGCCCAGCGCTCGGCCAGGTGTTCGGTGTCGGGGGCGTTCAGGCGGTCCTTGGCCAGGGCGGCCACCGCCTCCGCCTCGGCCGCCTGGTCGACCACCGTCACCGGCGCGTCGAACTCCACCAGCAGGGCCCCGTTGTCCTTGCTGCGCAGCGTCACGCGTACCTCGGAGCGCTCGGCCAGGCCGGGCAGTTCCTGCTCGCCGCCTCCGGTGACCAGGTAGACGGCGCCCTCGTGCAGCGTGTGCCAGGCCAGGCGCGGGCGGTCGAGGGTGAGCCAGAGGACGCCGGACTTCTTCGCGCCTTCTTCGATGACGGTCACGCCTTCGACTCTAGCCGCGGATCACCGGGCGGCCAGCCTTCACGAACTGCGGATCACGGCGCAGCCAGCCTTCACGAGCTGCGGATCACGGCGCGGCCAGCCTCCAGGATCGCCGATCATCGGGCGGCCAGTCTCCAGGCGGCAGGAAGGAGCGCCGCGGCGAGGGCGATCTTGAGGGCGTCGCCCAGTAGGAAGGGGACGACGCCCACGGCCAGGGCGGCGCCGAGGCCCAGGCCGGTGACGGCCATGAGCACGGGCAGGCCGAAGGCGTAGATGGCGAGGTTGCCGAGGATCATGGTGCCGGCGGTGCGCAGCGGGGTGCGGTCCCCGCCCCGCGCGGCGAGCCGGCCGACCAGGACGCCCGCGGCGACGAACCCGATCACGTAGCCGAACGACGGCACCAGGCCGCCGTCCAGCCACGCCGTGTTGCCGTCGGCGAACCAGGGCACCCCGGCCAGCCCGACCACGAGGTACAACAGCATGCTGAGCGCCGCCCTGTTCATTCCCAGCGAGGCTCCCACCAGCAGGGCGGCGAAGGTCTGGCCCGAGACGGGCACGGGCGAGCCCGGGATGGGGAAGCTGACCTGGGCGGCCAGGCCGGTCAGGGCCGCGCCCCCGGCGATGAGGGCGAGGTCGCGCACGCGCGCGCCGGGCAGAAGATCGGACAGTACGGCGGGCGCCGCGGGGACCGAGGTCATGGGATGCACTCCTTGGCTGACGTTCGGCCCCCATTGTTGGCAGACGCCGTTCGAGGATCGGTCGAGCCACCCATTAGCGTGTGCGCATGCGATCACGTCGTTCGGTACTGGCGGTGCCCGGCAGCAACCCCCGCTTCCTGGAGAAGGCCCAGACGCTCCCCGCGGACGCGGTCTTCCTCGACCTGGAGGACTCGGTCGCGCCCGCGGCCAAGCCCGAGGCGCGCAAGAACATCGTGACGGCCCTGCGCGAAGGCGACTGGAGCGGCAAGGTGCGCACGGTCAGGGTCAACGACCTGACCACGATGTGGACCTACCGCGACGTGATCGAGGTGGTCGAGGGCGCCGGCGAGTTCCTGGACGGGATCATCCTGCCCAAGGTGCAGGACCCGACCGAGGTGGTCTGGCTGGACACGCTGCTCACCCAGATCGAGAGGACGATGGGCTTCGAGGTCGGGCGGATCGGCATCGAGGCGCAGATCGAGAACGCCCGCGGCCTGGTCAACGTGGACGCCATCGCCGGATCGTCCAGGCGGCTGGAGACGCTGGTGTTCGGGCCGGCCGACTTCATGGCCTCGATCAACATGCGCACGCTGGTGGTGGGGGAGCAGCCGCCCGGCTACACCGAGGGCGACGCCTACCACTACATCCTCATGCGCATGCTGATGGCCGCGCGGACGCACGATCTGCAGGTCATCGACGGGCCGTACCTGCAGATCAAGGATGTCGAGGGGTACCGGCGCATCGCGCGCAGGGCGGCGGCGCTGGGCTTCGACGGCAAGTGGGTGCTGCACCCGCTGCAGGTCGAGGCGGCCAACGAGGTGTTCTCGCCGGCGCAGGAGGACTACGACCACGCCGAGCTGATCCTGGAGGCGTACGAGTACTACACCACCGTGGAACGGCGCGGCGCGGTCATGCTGGGCGACGAGATGATCGACGAGGCGTCGCGGAAGATGGCGCTGGTCGTGGCGGCCAAGGGACGGGCCGCGGGGCTCCGCCGTACCAGCGGCTTCACACCTTGACGCCGATCGTGGTGAAGAACCAGAACGACGAGGTGAGCCAGAGCCCGACCAGCGCGGTGAAGACCAGGCCGCCGAGGACCGGGAGGGTCCAGCCGGGCAGGCCGCGCTTGGGCAGGGCGAGCATCTTCGCGGTGAAGACGCCGTAGAAGAAGCAGCCGAGCAGTGAGTGGATCATGACTCTGGGCACGTCGTACTGCAGGCCGAGCGCGTAGAGGCAGTGGAAGGCCACCGGGATGGTCAGGACGAAGGCGATCCTGCCCGACCAGCGGTGCACGGCCGGGTGGATCCGGACCTTGATCTTGCCCCACATGGACAGGGCCGAGATCACCTGAACGAAGGCCAGCACGAAGGCGCCCGTCGTCAGCCAGGACTTCATCGCCAGCGCCCCGGAGAACCCGGCCGGTCCGATCGCGAAGCCGGTCGGGGTGTGGGCCCTGCCGTACACGCCGAGGGCGACCATGACCAGGCCGCCGGCCAGCAGGGGGACCAGCAGCGGGCTGAGGCCGCCGCGGCGCGGCTCGACGGCGGTCATGAGATCTCCTCGATGTCCTGCGGGTAGAGGGTGGTCTCGCCCAGGCGTACCGGGGCGTTGGGCGTGGTGGCGTCGAGGGTGGGGGCGGCGGTCTTCTTCTCGCCCTCCACGGCCAGGCCGACCTGGTCGAAGCCGTTGCCGTCCGGCCGCCTCAGCATGATCCAGCCGGCCTTGATCTGCGCGCCTCTGACCGTCGCGGTGGCGCGGTAGAGGCCGGAGGGCTTCTTCACCAGCGGCGCGGAGAAGTCCCACTTCTTGCCGCCGAGGGCCAGTTCGCCCGCGGCCTTGCCGCCGCCGAGCGCGGCGGTGACGCTCGCCTTGCCGAAGCCTTCGAGATCGACCGCGCCGTCGGCGGCGTTGCCCTTGAACCAGGCCTCGGTTTTGCCGTCGCAGAAGTAGGCGATGGCCTTGCCGTTCCGGACGGAGATCGCGAGCAGGCCGCCCTTGACGCGGGTGGCGTAGTCGGCGCGCGCCGGAGTGGGCTTCGCGGTGACGGTCTCCCCGCCGGGTTCCCCAACGGTCTCCTCGCCGGGTTCCCCAACGGTCTCCTCGCCGGGTTCTCCAGCGGTCTCCTCGCCGGTTTTCTCAGCGGTTTTCTCGGCGGCTTCCTCGCCGGTTCGCTCGCCGGTTTCCTCGGGGGACGGCTCGGCGGGCGGCGACTCGGCGGCCGCGGTGGTCTCTTGGGCCACCGGGGTCGCGGTGACGCTGGCGACACCGAGCCCGGCGAAGAGCACCGCGCCCGCCGCCAGGGTGATGACAGGTCCCAGCCTTGACATGACATGGCTCCCAGGGTCGAAACGTCCTTCGACCTCAAGAATCCGCGCGTTTCGGGAGCCCGTCTGTGAACTAATGCTCACCCGCCGGACAGAATGATGGAATGCAGGAGAACCAGATCCCGTACGGCCAGCCACATCCGCAGCCGGGTCCCTACCCGCCCCCGGCCCCGAGGCAGCCCTGGTTCCTGCCCACTCCGAGCGGCGCCCGCTACGACCACCTGGCGCGCAACGGCGCCGGCGAGCTCTGGCGGCCGGTCGTCGGCACGGTCGTCGTCGGCGTCGCGTTCTTCGCGGTGGGGCTGTTCGTCCTGCTGATCGGCACGGTGCTGTCGCTGATCCTCGGCCTGCCGCAGCCGGCCAAGCCGGACCAGCTCTTCGGCGACCCGCTGTTCGGGCTGGTGTTCCTGCTGCTGTCGATCGCCGCCGTGCTCCCGGTCGTCTACGGTACGGCGGCGCTCATCCAACGCCGCAGACCCGGCACGCTCTCGTCGGTCGCGGGCCGGCTGCGCTGGTCGTGGATGCTCATGTGCGGCGGGGTGGCGATCCTGGCCCTGATCCTGGGGCAACTGGCCCAGCTCGGCGTGTTCGTGGCGACCGGTGAGGGGACCGACGAGGTCTTCGCGTGGGCTGGGTGGAGCGGGTTCGTGCCCGCCCTGGTGATCATCCTGCTGCTGGTGCCGTTCCAGGCGGCCACCGAGGAGTACATGTTCCGCGGGTGGCTGCTGCAGGCGTTCGGCACGCGGCTGAACAGCCCGTGGTGGGGGATCGTGATCGGGTCGGTGCTGTTCGCCTCGCTGCACGGTTACACGTGGGTGGGGCTGATCGACGTGTTCACCTTCGGGGTGGTGACCGGGTTCCTGGCGGTGCGTACCGGGGGGCTGGAGGCGCCGATCGCGATGCACGTGGTCAACAACGTCCTGGCGTTCGGGGTCAGCGCGGCGGCGGGGAAGCTGGACCAGGCGCTGGAGCAGGGCGAGGTGCCCTGGCAGTCGCTGGCGGGGACGGTGGTGCAGCTCAGTGTGTTCACGCTGGGGGTGCTGTGGCTGTCGAGGAAGCGGTCAGTCAACGCTTTTTCGGGATAAATCGCAAAGTGGTGCTACGAATCTCACTAGAGAGGTCTCGCCATTCCGGGCTGGGCGTGTTGCTCTGGAATGTGTGGGTGTTGCGGGATTCCGGAGGTGATCATCTCTGCGGGATGGGGTAGAGGTACCTGCGTGTGCTAAGTCGGTTTTTATGCCGACATGGCAGTCAATGAGGACGGCATAACTGGAACGGTCCGGAACCCCCGACGAGGAGGTGCTACGCGTGGCCTCCGGCCCCAGCGAACCGCCCCGGCACCCGCCGGACGACGACGAGCCGCGCCCTCGGGAGGAGCCGAGGATCCGGCACACCCCGCCGGGCCCCACCGACGACCGGGCCCGTGGCGTGCCGCTGGCCTCGCCCTGGGGGCTGCCTCCCTTCGCCTCGCCCACCCCGGAGGACGAGGCGCCCGAGCCTGAGCCGCCCAAGGGGCGCCGGCCGTACAGCTCGCCCACGGCGGAACCCGACACCGAGCCCCGCCGCCGCCCCCGCCGCACCGTCACCCATCCGGACAAGCTCGTCGCCTCCGGCCCACCCCGCCCCCTCCCCACCCCGCACAGTCCGGTAGAGCCCCCGCCCAGCTCGGAGCAGACCCAGCCCGGTGTGGCGCAACCGCCGCCCGATCCGGCACAGCCGTCGCCCGGTGCGGCGCAGACCCCACCCGGTCTGGCACAGCCGCCGCCCGGTGCGGCGCAAACCCCGCCCGGTCCGTCGGAGACGGCACCTGGTCGTCTGGAGGACCCGCCCGGTCGTCCGGAGGTCGTGGCCCGTCCTGCGGAGACCGTGCCCGGTGAGGCTGAGGATGACGCGCCTACCCTGCCGGGGCGGGCGCGGGGGGCGCAGCCGTACCAGAACCTGCGGCCGAGCGAGCCGCCGCCCCAGCGCCCGGCCGTGGTCCCGCCCGCATGGAGGGACACCGAGGACGAGGTCGCCCGGTGGAGCGGCGAGGAGCCAGAGGACGAACGCGACGCTCCCCGCGAGGACGAGGCTCCCGGTTTCGGTGAGCGTGGGGATCCGGGTTCAGGCGAGCGGGTGACGGGCGACCAGCCGGTACGCCGGGTGGGGCGCCCGCCCGCAGGCCGCCCGACGAGGCCCGATCTGCTCGTGGCCAGCGGCCCCGACCGGCAGGGACGGCATCACCGCGGCCAGGCCCCAGCGGCGTTCCGCCGGTCCAGCCCGCTGCGGCGGCGACGGCGCGTGCTCGGGCCGGTGGCGTTCGTGCTCGCGCTGGCCGTGGCGGTGAGCGCGGGTGTGCTCGGGTGGCGCTGGTGGAGTGCCAGCGACCCGGGCCTCCAGAGCGGGCTGCGGCTGGAGGCCGCGGCGGGACGCTCGGGGGACGAGGTGTTCACGGTGGCAGGCGCCGGCGACGGCTCCAACCAGAAGCTCAACGCCATGGCCTCGGCGGGCAAGACGGTCGTCGCGGTCGGCAGCGACACGACGAGCCCGACGCCGCGCCCGCTGTTCCTGTACTCGCAGGACGGCGGCAAGAACTGGCGGCTCGGCACCGCGGGCGCTTCCACGAGCGCCACCGCCACCCGGGTCACCGGCGGCGCGGGCCGCTGGCTGGCCGCGGGCGGCGACGAGACCGGCATCGAGCACGGCCTGTGGACCAGCACCGACGGCGCCTCCTGGACCGCCGTCGAGCCCGCGGGCCTGGCCGAAACGTTCAGGAAGGGCGACTACATCCACGACATCGCCAGGACCGCCTCCGGCTTCGTGGCGGTCGGCCGTACCGCGCGACAGGACGGCGCGAACGGCCCCGCGGCCTGGCAGTCACCCGACGGCCAGAGCTGGCAGCGCGTCGACCTGCGCGGGCTGGAGGCGGGCGAGTTCCGCGCGGTCGTGGCGCGCGGGGACGGCCTGGTGGCGCTCGCCCAGCCCGCCCAAGGCGAGGGCTCACTCGCCGTGCGCTCCGTGGACGGCGGCCTGACCTGGCAGAAGACCGACTTCCTGCTTCCCGGGGCGACGCCGAAGGCGGGCGCGCTGGCGGTGCTGGACAAGCAGTTCGTGCTCGTGCCGATCAGGAAGGAACCGGACGCGGGCGGCGGGCTGCGGGTCTACTGCTCGCCCACCGGCGCGAGCTGGGGCCAGTGCGGCACGATCAACCTCGGCCGCAGCCCCGGCGTCGAGACCACCATCTCGTACGGCGGCGGCGTCGCGGCGATCAGCCAGGCACCGGGTCTGGACAAGTACACCGTGCTGACCAGCGCCAACGCCCGCACCTGGACCAAGCGCGCCGACCTCGGCAACCTGTCCGGCGCCACGCTGCGCGGCTTCACGATGACCGACGCCGGGCTGCTGTTCGCCGCCGGTGACCAGGCCGCCGCGGACGTGGGCAACCAGCTCGTGCTGATGTCGGCGCCGGCCAAGGGCAGCGCCGCGCGCGTACCGGTGGCCGGGATCGAGGGTCTGTCGCGCATCGCCCGCGAGACCACCCGCCTGGCCGCCGCGAAGGGCCAGTACGTCGCGGTCGGCGCGGCCTCCGGCGACGCCGGCGTCTGGACCAGCAAGGACTGGCAGACCTGGACCTCCACCAGCCTCGGCGGCCCGCACCGCCAGATGCTCAACGACGTCGTGTACGGCCGGCGCGGCTGGCTGGCCGCCGGCGCCACCGAGTCGGGCACCTCGGCCACCGATCCGCTGATCGTGACCAGCGGCGACGGCCGTACCTGGAAGCAGGCGGGCGCGCCCGCGCGCGCGGAGGGCCACACCTACCTGGACGTGCAGTCGGTCGCCGCCGACGGCAAGGGCTACATCCTGGCCGGCGAGGACCGCGGGCCCGGCACCACGGGCGCCGCCATCTGGTTCACGCCCGACCTGCGCAAGTTCACCAGGAGCCAGAAGCTGCCGCAGGGCGGCGCGGGCGTGCGCATCTTCGACCTGGCGGCCACCCCGGACGGCTACGCCGCCGTGGGCAGCTCGGGCACCGGCGAGGAGGAGAGCGCGGTCGTCTGGACCTCCAAGGACGGGCTCAACTGGACCCCGCGCAAGCGCCCCTCGCCGCCCGACGCCTCGGCGGCGGGGCTGCGGCAGGTGGTGGCGTTCGGCGACATGCTGGTGGCCACCGGTACGGCGCGGCACGGCGGGACGTCCAAGGCGTTCGCCGCCTCCTCGGAGGACGGCGGGGCGAACTGGCGCTACGCGTGGCTGCCCGCCGAGCGGGCGGCGGCGGTCCACGACCTGGCGGCGGGAGAGAACGGGCTGGTGGCCGTGGGCTGGCACGGCCAGCCGGGCGGCGCGGACAGCGCGGCGTGGATCTCGGCCGACGGGCAGACCTGGGCCAGGCAGGACCTCAAGGACCCGAGGCTGCTGGGCGAGGGCATGCAGTGGCTGGCGGCGGTCACGACCAGCGGCGCGCAGGTGGTGGCGCTCGGCCGCTCGACCACCTACACGGCCGACCACCTGACGCTCTGGACGTTCCGCCTGGCGGGTTAGGTCCTGGGCAGGACGTCCCAGGAGGTGAGGGTGGCCAGCAGGCCGTCGGTGAGGGGGAGGGCGGCGAGGTCGGCGGCGGTGCACCAGCGCGCGTCCTTGGCGTCGTCGCCCGGGGTGAGCTCGCCGCCGGTGGGGGTGGCGAGGTAGTCGCGGATCTCGTAGACGGTCCGGCCCGGGCCAGGACGGTCGACGGCGCCGGTCAGCGGGCCCGGGGTGACGGTGAGGCCGGTTTCCTCGCGGATCTCGCGGACGAGCGCGTCGTGGTCGCTCTCGCCGGGATTGACGCGGCCGCCGGGCAGCGACCACAGGCCCTCACCCGGCGGGTGGCCGCGCTGGATGAGCAGCAGGCGGCCAAACTCATCGAAAACTATCGCTCCGACACAATTTACGCGCACAACACCAAGATTACGACGGGATAACGGCCTGTGCCCTTGACTGGAGCGTGCCGGACGACGCACCGTGGGTAGCTGTGAGAGCGGCTCCGACGTGTCCACGGTGTTTTGGCCCTCTTCATGCGCCCAGTGTGTGGTCGAGCGCCTGGCGGTGCGCCGCGCACGGGGACGTCCTGCCCTATCAGCCCCCCTGGCAGCCGTCCGCCGCCGCGGTGGACACGCTGCGCAAGTCGTCGATGGTCCCGGTGTGGCTGCCGTGGCCGTTGCCGCCCGGATGGCTGGTCACGGGGTTCGCCGAGGCGGGTGACGAACGCAGCGGCGGGCGGGCCAGCGTCGTGGCGCTCGGCGGCCCTTCGGTCACGAGCGGGCCCGCGGACCTGCTGGTCATCGCCGAGGAGCCGGGCGTGGGCCTGGGCGCCGCCTTCGCCGGCCTGGACGGTCCCGACCCCGGCGAGGGCTTCGACTCCGGGCCGCCGAACGCCAAGATCGACGTGCTCGGCCATCCGAGTGCCCTGTGGTGCGTGAGCGGCGCCGCCGACCGGGCCGTCTACGCCGGCGAGGCCATGGGCAACTGGCTGTGGACCATCGCCTGGCCCGCGGAGGCCGGCTGCCTGATCGCGCTCCTGCAGCTCAGCCTGCGTGACCTGCGCGAGCAGGACCAGGACCTCGACCTGCCCTTCGGTGCTTTCTCCCCGCGCCTGGACGACTAAGATCGGCAGCACTTCCCCCAACCGGCTGTTGGGGGAGCGGTGTCGGGGACCAGGTTCTTCGTCGAGGCGTTCGTGACGATGTTCGTCATCATGGACCCGCCCGGCGTGATCCCCCTCTTCCTCGCCTACACCAGCGGGCGCTCGCCGCTGGAACGGCGGCGCATCGCCTGGCAGGCCGCGGTGACGGCCTTCTGCCTCATCGTGGTCTTCGCGGTGTTCGGGCAGGCGATCCTGGCGTACCTGCACGTCGAGGTCGCGGCCATGCAGATCGCCGGTGGCCTGCTGCTGCTCCTGGTCGCCCTGGAACTGCTGCGCGGGGTCTCCCAGCCCTCCAGCGAGAGCATGCGCTCCAACGTCAACGTCGCCCTCGTGCCGCTCGGCACCCCGCTGCTGGCCGGTCCCGGCGCGATCGTGGCGACCATCGTCTTCGCCCAGCAGGCAGGGGGCCGGCCGGGCGGGATTCTCGCGCTCGGGCTGGCGATCGCGGCGGTGCACCTCGTGCTGTGGGTGTTCATGCGGTTCTCAGTCAGCATCATCCGCGTCATCAAGGAGAACGGCGTCGAGCTGGTGACCAGGATCGCCGGACTGCTGCTGTCCGCGCTGGCGGTGCAGCTCATCATCAACGCGATCCGGGCATTGCTGGCCTGACAGGAGATCCGAACAGGCTGGACACGGCGTACTGGAAGAAAACTCAGTATTGTTCGTGGCGTGACAGCGCGTATCGAGCGAGTGGTGACCGAGGGCGTCGTCGACGTCGACGGCGTGGAGTACAAGGTCGAGAACAACACGTGGATCGTGGGTGACGACGACGAGGTGATCGTCCTCGACCCGGCACGGGACGCGGAGAAGATTCTCGAGCAGGTCGGCGAGCGGGAGGTGCTGGCCGTCATCTGCACGCACGGCCTGCCCGACCACGTCGGCGCGGCGATCGAGGTGGCCAGCAGAGACGAGGCCGTCGTGGCGCTGCATCCCAAGGACAAGCCGCTGTGGCGGGAGACCTGGTCGGAGACCTGGCCGGACATCGACATGGAGGACGACGGCATCTTCGGCGTCGCCGACGTCCAGCTCGACGTCATGGAGACGCCCGGCGTCACGCCCGGCGGGGTCTCGCTGTACTGTGAGGCCCTCGAAGCGGTCTTCACCGGCAAGTCCCTGCAGGCCGACGGGCCCGGCAAGCTGGGCGGGGAGTACCCCGCACTGGCCGACCAGCTCACCTCCATCGGCGGGCGGCTGTTCACGCTCCCGCACGCCACGCGCATCCTGGCCAACCACGGTGACGAGGTCACCGTCGGCGACCTCGAGCCCCACTTCGACGACTGGGTCTCCGGCTCGCTCACCCGGGCCGACACCGGCGAGGCGGCGCCCGAGGGCCCGCTGACCGACGCGTCCAAGATCGCCGGGATCAAGCTCAACCCGGACGCCTGAGCGTGTACGACCAGCTTCCGCTGGAAGGGATGCCGCGGCGGCTCTACTCGTGCACGCCGTCGCGGCTCAACACGTGGCTCGACTGCCGGCGTCGCTACCGGTTCACCTACCTTGACCGGCCGCAGCCCGCCAAGGGTCCGGCCTGGGCGCACAACTCCGTCGGCGCCAGCGTGCACAACGCGCTGGCCGGGTGGTGGCGGGAGCCGTACGAGCGCAGGACGCCGCTGACGGCGGCCATCCTGCTCACGAACGGGTGGATCACCGAGGGTTTCCGGGACGGCGAGCAGTCGGCGGAGTGGCTCGGGAGGGCCCGCGACCTCGTATCCGGATATGTCGCGACACTGGACCCATCGGATGATCCGGTGGGCGTCGAGCGCACCGTCGCCACGCGGACCAAGGTCATCGCCGTCTCGGGCCGCATCGACCGCCTCGACCGGCGCGGCGACGAACTCGTCGTCGTCGACTACAAGACCGGCCGCCGGCCCCTCACCCAGGACGACGCGCGGTCCTCGCTCGCGCTGGCCATCTACGCGATCGCGGCGTCCAGGATGATGCGCACCCCGTGCTACTCCGTCGAACTCCACCACCTGCCGACCGGCGAGATCGTCGAGTGGCGCCACACGGACGACTCCCTGCGCCGCCACCTCACCCGGGCCGAGGAGATGGCCCAGGAGGCGGCCGACGCCGACGAACGCTACCGTGCGGTCCTGTCCGACGTGCCCGCGCCGCGTGCCGGCGGTTCGGGTACGGCGGGCCGTACCGGGACCAGGGCAGGCCAGCCCCAGCCCCAGAGCCCACCGCAGAGCGCGCAGGGCGAGCCAGAGGGCCCGGCGGCAGGCGCGCTGCAGGGTGCGACGGGCGGGCAGGCGACGGCGGTGACAGCGGAACTGGACGACCTGTTCGCACCGAACCCGGGGCCGATCTGCGGCTGGTGCGACTTCCGCCGCCACTGCCCCGAGGGCCAGGCCGCCGCCCAGGAACGCCGCCCCTGGGACGGCCTCGCCGACTAACCCCGCCCCGGCCCCAGCCCCCGGCTCGGCCCGCGTCGCACGCGATGCCAGGCGCCGGAGGGGTTACACCCCTGGGGGTCGCCCTGGTGTGGCTGTCGGAGCGGGTGGGCGTGTCGGTGCTGAGGCGCTCTGGTCCGGTCTGACCTGGGCTGTCTGGGCGCTGGCGGGGCGGATGGGCGGAACGGGTGCGCGAGTAGGTGGCCTGAAGTTACCGGCCAGACATCCGATGAAGCCCGGATGTGGGCGAGTTTTTGCGTGGATCGGGTGAAATTTCGGGCGATAGATCCGATCACAGGGATTGACGGAACGCCTCTGCCGAAGTCAGATCGTGGGTAACCCCCCGTATCGCACGGAAGGCAGGTGCACATGGCTCAGCCCAAGGACCCCGGCAAGAAGCAGCCGCCGAGGACCCACTCCAAGAAGGTCCGCACCCGCGGCGAGGAGACCACCTGGCACAAGCCCGACTACCAGGTCGTCGAGGCGTCGATGGAGATGTCCGCTTACTTCCTCGCCACCAGGTAACCGGACGCCATGCGCCTGCAGGTGCTCGGCACCGCCGCGGGCGGCGGCGTCCCCCAGTGGAACTGCGCGTGTCCCGGTTGCGCCGGGGCACGCGCACACCCCGCCTGGCACCGCCGTCACGCCAGCCTGGCCGTCCAGCTCCCCGGCCGCGTGGCCGTCGTCAACGCGACCCCCGACATCGCCGCGCAGATCGAGGACTGCCCCTGGCTGACGCCCGATCGCGACCACGCGCCGCTCGTGGTGCTCACCGACGCCGAGCTCGACCACACCCTGGGCCTCCTGCGGCTGCGCGAGGCCGCCTCCCTGGACGTCGCCGCCACCCCTCCGGTACGGCAGGCCCTCCGCCCCTTCGAGGACATCCTGCGCCCGTACGCCCCCATCCGCTGGCACGCCATGGACGGAATCGCCGAACCCATCCCGGTCTCCGCCAAACGCCCCCGCTACGCCGCCACCGGGGCGGCGGACGGGGCGTGGGTGTCGGCGTTGAGGTTCACCGACGGCAGGTCGAACGTCGTGTACGCGCCCGCCATGGGAGTGTGGACACCGGAGCTGGACGCCGCCTTCAGCGACGCCGACTGCGTGATCATCGATGGCACGTTCTGGGACGACGACGAGCCCCGCCGTACCGGAATCTCCGGCAGGACGGCGACCGGCATGGGACACCTCCCGATCGAGGCCACCATGGAACGCCTCGCCGCGCTGCCCGGCCGCTGCCTGTACACCCACCTCAACAACACCAACCCCCTCGTCGACCCGGACGCGCTGCACCACAAGGCGCTGGCCGAGCTGGGCGTCGAGGTGGCCGCCGACGGAATGGTGATCGAGCTGTGAACCCCTTCGAGGCCGAGCTCCGGGCGGTGCCCGAGCAGCGCTACCACCACCTGCACCCGTTCAACCTGCGGATGCACGCGGGCGAGCTGTCCAAGGAGGAGCTGCGGGGCTGGATCCTGAACCGCTTCCACTACCAGCGCCACATCCCCATCAAAGACGCCCACATCCTCGCCAAACTCCCCACCTCGGACCTGCGCCGCACGTGGCTGCGCCGCATCCAGGACCACGACGGCAAGGCCCCCGGCGAGGGCGGCATCGAACGCTGGCTCCGGCTCGGCGAAGCGGCCGGACTCGACCGCGAGGACCTGCTGTCGGGCGAGGGCGTCCTTCCAGGGGTACGGCTCGCCGTGGACGGCTACGTCAACCTCTGCCGCCACGGCACCCTGTTGGAGGCGGTGGCCGCCTCGCTGACCGAACTGTTCGCCCCCGACCTGATGCGCACCAGGATCGCCGCCTTCGAGAAGCACTACCCGTGGATCGACGCCGAGGGCCTGCGCTACTTCCAGATCCGCGTCCAGCAGGGCCGCCAGGACAGCGGTGAGGCCCTGGCACTGGTGCTCGACTGGGCGCGCAGCCGTGCCGACGAGGAGAGGGCGGTGGCGGCGCTCCGCTTCAAGTGCGACGTCCTGTGGACGCTCCTCGACGCCGTGGACGGAGCCTACCGATGACCGACTGGCGCCCCGCCCTGTCCCGCTCGGCCATGCTCCGCCACTGTCCGGTACGGCAGGCCGAACTCCTCATCGTGCCCGAGCGGATCGTGGTCCTGAACGACGAGGCGGCCGAGATCGTCGGCCTGTGCGACGGCCAGCGGACCGTGGCGGAGATCGTGGCGGAGTTCCCGAAGGAGGCGGGCAAGGACGTAACAGACTTCCTGGACCGCGTCCGCGCCGAAGGATGGCTCCGATGACCCCCACCCCTGGTCTGTCACCCTCTGGTCCGACATCCCAGGGTCTGTCAGCCTCGGGTCTGTCAGACTCTGGGACCACTTCCTCCGGCCCCCCGATGTCCAGCCCTGCGGCGGCCGATGCCGCGAGGTCCGGACCCATGAAGGCCGATGCCCCGATGGGCGGGGCGGTGGCCTCTGGGGGCGGTCAGGAGGGTGGTGTGGCCGTGGGGGAGGCGGCCGGGACGGAGGTGGGGGAGCGGCGGGTTAGGCCGCCCTGGGCGATGTTGGCGGAGCTGACGCATGGGTGTCCGCTGCGGTGCCCCTACTGCTCCAACCCCACCGAGCTGGTAGCCCGCACAGAGGAGCTGGACACCGGTGAGTGGGCGCGGGTGTTCGAGGAGGCGGCGGCACTGGGGGTGGTGCATGCGCATCTGTCCGGTGGTGAGCCGTTGCTGCGGCGCGATCTGGTGGAGATCGTACGGGCGGCACGGGCGGCCGGGGTGTTCACGCAGTTGGTCACCAGCGGCGTGGGGCTGGCTGGGCGGCGGGTGGCGGAGCTGGCCGAGGCGGGGTTGCACAGCGTGCAACTGTCGGTGCAGGCGGCCCGACCGGCCGAGTCCGACCGGATCGCGGGCCGCCGCAGTTTCATGGCCAAGGAACTGGCGGCCGCGGCCGTGGTCGAGGCGGGGCTGCCGCTGGGCGTCAACATCGTGCTCCATCGGCACAACCTCGACCAGATCGAGGAGCTGATCGAGCTGGGCATCGCGTGGGGTGCGGAGCGGATCGAGCTGGCCAACACGCAGTTCTATGGCTGGGGGCTGCTCAACCGGGAGGCGCTTCTGCCGACAAGAGAGCAACTGTCCCGCGCCGAGTCAATTGTCACGAAATATCGGGGAAAAACGGGTGTGGAGTTGATCTGGGTGATCCCGGATTACTTCGATGGCATACCCAAGCCCTGCATGGGCGGCTGGGGCGCCATCTCGATCACCGTCGCCCCCGACGGCCGGGTCCTGCCCTGCCCGGCGGCCTACGACCTGCCGCTCGACCTGCCCAACGTCCGAGAGCATCCTTTGAGCTGGATCTGGACGCACTCGTCCGCGTTCAACGCCTACCGGGGCACCGCCTGGATGGCCGAGCCGTGCGTGAGCTGCCCGCGCAAGGAGCTCGACTTCGGCGGCTGCCGCTGCCAGACGTACGCGCTGACCGGCGACGCCGCCAGGACCGACCCGGCCTGCGGCCTCTCGCCCGACCACCACCTGATCACCCGGCTGAGCGCCAAGGAGAAGCCGTTCGTCTACCGCGAGTTCAAACGGCCGCCCAGCGCCGAGGATCCGTCAGGCCCTTGAGGCCCTTGCGCACGTCGTAGCCGAGCACGCCGAGCCGGTCGCGCGAGGCGTGCAGCATCCGGCGGGTCGACGGCATGAACGCGCGGTCGTGCACCGGCTCCGGCAGCGCGTTCATGGCCAGGCTGAACGTCCGCAGCCCCGCGGTCACCGCGGCCTGCGGCGCCTCCGGCAGCGCGCGGTACATACGGCGCGCCCACGACGGCAGCGTGTAGTAGCACAGGGCGCCGAAGGGGAAGTAGACCGGTTTGCCCGGCGAGAGCATCCGCATCTCCTTGGGCAGCCGGGGCCAGAGCAGGAAGCGTACGGTGGCGGCCGACTCGTCGATCACGCGCAGCCTGGGGCGGACCTCCTTGAAGTAGTCGGCCATCTCCGCCTGCGAGCCGGGCACGTCCTCCGGGTGCAGGCCGACATAGGCGGCGCTCTTGCGCTGCTCGCGCAGGTACTGGTCGGCTTGGCGGTCGGTCAGGGCCAGGCCGCCCCGCCGTACCACCTCGAGATAGGACGAGACCTCCGCGCAGTGCACCCAGAGCAGCAGCTCGGGGTCGTCCACGCGGTGGGTGCGGCCGTCGCTGGAGATGCGCAGCGAGCGGTGGATGGCGCGCACGCGGCGGCCGATCGCGTCGGCCTCGGCGGGGGTGCCGAACGTGGTCCTGCCGACGAAGTCCGCGGTGCGGCGCAGGCGGCCGAAGGGGTCCTCCTGGAAGTTGGAGTTCTGCCAGACGCCGCGCATGGCCAGCGGGTGCAGCGCCTGGAGCATGAGCCCGCGTACGCCGCCCACCCACATGCACCGGTCGAGGTGGACCTGCCAGGTGGCGCTCTGTGGCCGCTGGACGACGATCTCATCGATGCTCGCCATAGTAAGCAGATAATTACACGGCATTGGACTCTATGTCCAAGATGCGGACTCCGCCGTGTTCCAGAACCGCACCAGCGTCTGCGCGGTCGTCTCCGGCGCCTCCACGGCGGGGGAGTGGACCGCGCCGGGCACCACCATGCGCTCCGCGCCGAGCCTGGCCGCCATGTGGCGCTGGACGTCGGGTGGCCAGCCGTCGTCGTGCTCGCCGAACAGGACCAGCGTGGGCACCTCGATCTGGCGCAGCTCCTCGGTGCGGTCGTGCATGGACAGCACCTCCTCGGCCATCCTGGCCAGGCCCGTGGGCGAGTTGGCCAGCAGCCGCTTGCGCAGGAACGTCACGATCTCGTCGGGCACGCCGTTGGCCAGGGCCTCGGGTTCGATCCTGGTGTGCCAGACGTGTTCGAGGCCGTGCTCGGGGAGCTCCTTCATGATCTTGCGGCCGTTGTGGGCGCGCTGCCCGGTGATCGCCGAGGGGCCCGAGCTCATGAGCGTGAACGAGGCGAACTTGGTCCGCCCGTCGATCACCGCCTCGCGCGCGACCAGGCCGCCGAAGGAGTGGCCGACCAGGTGGACCGGCTCGCCGCCGCCGACCGCCTGCGCGATCGCGTCGACGTCCGCGCCGAGCGCGGCGCAACTGTAGGCGTCGGGGTCGTCGGGGCCGGGCGTCTCGTACTGCCCGCGCAGGTCGATCGCCAGCACCCGGCGGCCGGACTGGGCCAGCGTCTGCATGACCGCGATGAAGTCTTCCTTGCTGCCGGTCAGCCCTGGAACCAGCAGCGCGGGCCAGCGCTCCACGACGCCGCTCACCGGGAGCGCCTCCAGGGCCGCGAAAGCGCCCAGCGGCGTCTCGATGCGCTGCGGGGCGACGCCAGGTGGCAGGTTCAGGAATCGCGGCGTACTCACGTGGGGCAACAATACCCAGAGGTCAAGGCGACGACACCGGCTAACCCGGTTCGCTGGTGCGACTTCAGGGGAGTTGTGAGGTATGAGCAAGGTTGAGATCCGGCCTGCGGACTCGTGGGCCGACCTGGAGACGGTCTTCGGCCCCAACGGCGCGTACGGCGGGTGCTGGTGCATGTGGTTCCGCGCCACGAACGCCGACTTCCGCGCCTGGCCCAAGAAGGAGCGGCGCGAACGGCTGCGCGACCTGGTCGAGTCGGACGCGCCCGCGCCCGGCCTCGTCGGCTACCTCGACGGCGACCCGGTCGGCTGGGCGGCGCTGGCGCCCCGCGAGGACTATCCACGCCTGGCCCGCTCGACCGTCACCAAGCCCGCGGACCCGTCCGAGCCCGATGTCTGGGCGGTGACCTGCTTCTACGTCACCAGGGCCGGGCGCGGCCACGGCCTGCCCGCCGCCCTGCTGCGCGAGGCCGTCTCCTACGCCCGCGCGTCCGGGGCCCGCGTCCTGGAGGGCTATCCCACGGACACGAACCGCAAGCTGCAGAAGTCCGAGCTGTACCACGGGTGGCTGTCCCTGTTCACCGGCGCAGGGTTCACCGAGACCGCCCGCCCAACCCCGACCCGCCCCCTCATGCGCCTCACCCTCTGATCCGGTCAGCCCCTGGTAGGACAGACGCATAGGTCAGCCCGTGGTGGGAGCCCCACGGGTCAGCCCGAGGAAGGACAACCTCGCGGGTCAGACCGGGGTAGACAACCTCGCGGGTCGGGCCGCGGTAGCCGTACCGGGGCATGGAAAAGGCGCGCGTCCCAGGAGGACGCGCGCCCTGTGGCCAGCCGGAGCTAGCCCGCCCGGCGGCGGTTGTTGCTGTTGCCGCGCGGGGAGCGGTTGCCGCGGCGCTGGGCCTGGCGCTCCGAGGCCGCGGACGGGGCGATGTCGTCGTCGTCCGTGGCCAGGTCGGGTGACTGGAAGATCACCGTGAACGGGTTGGGCGGGATGATGCGCTCGGGCTCCACACGGACCTCCTGCACGCGCTCGGGCGCGCGCTCCGGCGCCCGCTGGGGCTCCGGCTCGGGCTCTTGCGCCTGCTCCACGACGGGGCGGGCCTGGGTGAGCGCGCTGCCGATGGCCTCGGCGGCACCTCCACGGGCGCGGGTACGGCGAGCGGGCCTGACGGCCTCCTCCACCTCGGCGAGCACGTCACCGGCGACCGGCTCGGCGGCCACGGCGGCGATCTCGTCGGTGGAGATGATGGCCGGAGTCTCCTCGCTCCTGCGCGGTCGGCGGCGCCTGTCCATGCTCTCGCCCTCCACGATCTGCACAGCCTGCACAGTCTCCACGGTCTCCGCGACCTCGGTGGTCTCCTCGGCGGAACGGCCGCCACGCGTGCGACGGCGCTGGCGCGGCGCGCGGGGCGGGCGCTCCTCGCGCTCGTCCTTGCGGCGGCCTCTGACGCGGGACTTCCCGGTCTCGCCCAGGTCCTCGAGCTGCTCGGCCGCGAGGCCGGCCCGGGAGCGGCTGGCGTGGGGCAGCACGCCCTTGGTGCCCTCGGGGATGGTCAGCTCGGTGAAGACGTGGGGCGAGGTGGAGTAGGTCTCCTCGGGCTCGGCGAAGTCGAGTCCGAGCATGTTGTTGATCATCTTCCAGCGGGTCAGCTCCTCCCACTCGACGAACGTGACCGAGATGCCCGTCTTGCCCGCGCGGCCGGTGCGGCCGATGCGGTGGACATACGTCTTGTCGTCGGTGGGGGCGTCGTAGTTGACCACGTGGGTGACGTCGTCGATGTCGATGCCCCGCGCGGCCACGTCGGTGGCCACCAGGACGTCGATCTTGCCGTTGCGGAACGCGCGCAGCGCCTGCTCGCGCTGGCTCTGGCCCAGGTCGCCGTGGACGGCCGCCACCGCGAAACCGCGGGTGTCGAGCTGCTCGGCGACCATGTCACAGGCGCGCTTGGTCTCGCAGAACACCATCGTCAGACCGCGGCCGTCCGCCTGCAGCAGGCGGGCCACGATCTCGATCTTGTCCATGCGGTGCACGCGCCAGACGAGCTGGCGTACCTGCGGGGTGGTCTCGCCCTCGCCCGAGTCGTGCTCGGCGCGGACGTGGGTGGGCCGGTTGAGGTACTTGCGCGACAGCGCGACGATCTCGCCGGGCATGGTCGCGGAGAACAGCATCGTCTGCCGCTCTTCCGGGATCAGCTTGAAGATGCGCTCGATGTCGGGCAGGAAGCCGAGGTCGAGCATGCGGTCGGCCTCGTCCAGCACCAGCGAGCCGACCTGGCTGAGGTCGAGGTGCTTCTGCTTGACCAGGTCGAGCAGGCGTCCGGGGGTGCCGACGATGACGTCGACTCCGGCCTTCAGCGCCTCGATCTGCGGCTCGTACGCGCGCCCGCCGTACACGGTGAGCACGCGGGAGCCGAGCTTGCCCGCGGCGGTCACGAGGTCTTCGCTGACCTGTATGGCCAGCTCGCGGGTGGGCACGACGACGAGGCCGCGCGGCTTCTTGCGGTTCTTGCGCGGCTTGCCGATGCTCTGCAGCATGGCGATGCCGAACGCGTAGGTCTTGCCAGTGCCCGTGCGGGCCTGGCCGATGACGTCCTGGCCGCTCAGTGCGAGCGGGAGCGCCATTTCCTGAATCGGGAACGGTTGGGTGATGCCCTCGGTCTCGAGCGCATCAGCGATCTCTGGTGTGACTCCGAGGTCTCGGAAAGTCGTCAGCGTGGCCTGCCTCAGTCTCAAATGAAGGCGGGCCTGCCGGGACCAGCGGGTCGGTAACCAGGGTCCTCGCGGTAGAGCCAGCCCTCTCGCGTCATCGCGACCGCAGGCCCGGGGAGCGGGGAACTTCGGGAGAGAACCCCCCGAATTCACACAGTGCGGTCGCACTTTCACAGAGCAGTGTACTCGATACCACAACGCTGGCCGAGTTTGCGGATGTTCCCGAAGTACGCTGCCTTTCATGAATGAGTCCCTTGGTGTGGTGGATCTCCTTGGTGTGCTGGCGTATGCGGAGTTGAGCGCCTTCCTGCAACTCGGCGCGGATGCCGGGCAGTTCGCGCCGACGCTGAGCGACCGGGCCGCGCTGAGCGAGCTCGCCGTGGCCGAGTTCGGACACTTCCAGCTCGTCCGCGACAAGCTCGTCGAACTCGGCGCCGACCCCGACCGGGCCATGGCGCCCTTCGTCGAGGCCCTGGACGGCTGGCACACCCAGACCCGGCCGGGCGACTGGCTGGAGGCGCTGGTCAAGGCATACGTGGGCACCGGCATCGCGCTCGACTTCTACCGCGAGGCGGCCCGCCACCTGGACCCGGCGATCGCCCGCCTCGTCGACGAGGTCGTGGCCGACCAGGAGCGCTCGGAGTTCGCGGTCGAGCGGGTACGCGCCGCCGTCGCAGCCGATCCGGCCGCCGCGGGCCGACTCGCCCTGTGGGCCCGCCGCCTGGTGGGCGAGGCGCTGAGCCAGGGCCAGCGCGTGGCCGCCGCCCGGCCGGAACTGGCGCAGATGCTCGTCGAGGCGGTGGCCGACGACCAGGCGGAGATCTCCCGGCTGTTCGCGCGCCTGACCGAGCAGCACGGCAAGCGGATGGCCGCGCTCGGCATCTGATCCTGCGCATAGGGGCGGCGCGAGGGCACGAAACGGTTGTACCGTGCGGTCATGAGGGCCACGCGCCGCTACGGCAGTTGCTTGACCAGATGCGCGCAGAATCGCTGGACCGCACGACCCGTGCTACGTCGTCAGAGCGCCCAGTGCCCGGCTGTGGATCAGCGGCACGCGCCGCTGCCCCGCCGGCGGGGCCGATGGTGCCGCTGGCGCTGACGGCCGGAGACCGCCCGGAGAGCGGGAGGAGGCCAGACCCCTCTCCCGCTCCGCCGGAGACAGGTCAGAGTGTGCCGCCGAAGCCGATCTGACGCTGCTCGTCCTCGCCGATCTCGACGAAGCCGAGGGCGGCCACGGGGACCACCACGCGCCTGCCCTTGGCGTCGGTGAGGGCGAAGACGCCGCGGTCGGCGGCGAGGGCGTTCCTGATCTCCTCTTCGACCTGCTCGGCGGTGAGTTCGGTCTCGACAATGATCTCACGGTGCACGGAACGTACGCCGATCTTGACTTCCATCGTGGTGCTCCCTTTCGACGGGCCTGGATCCATCGTCGTCGCTCCGCCCCACGAAAAGGCGGGTGATCGCGCCCAGCGAACGGGTTACGCCGTACGCGGAAAACTACGTCGTACGGGGGAAGCCGCTGATCCCGCGCCAGGCGAGCCGCGCCATGAGCTGCTCGGCGGCGTCCTTGGGGATCGAGCCGTGGGTGGTCACCCAGTAGCGGGCGCTGACCTCGGCCATGCCCACCAGGCCGACGCCCAGCAGGTGCGCCTCCTCGCTGGAGCAGCCCGTGTCCTCCTGGATCACCGCGCTGACCATCTCGGCGCACTCGCGCAGCGAGCGTTCCACCCGCTGGCGGACCGGGGCCACGTTGCGCAGGTCGGACTCGAACACCAGCCGGAACGCCTCACCCTGGCTGGAGACGAAGTCGAAGAACGCGCTGAAGGTGGCCTGCACCCGCAGCTTGTTCTCGTTCGTGGAGGCCAGCGCCTCGCGGCAGCGGCCCACCATGTCGTCGACGTGGAGGTCGAGCAGCGCGAGGTAGAGCTCCAGCTTGCCGGGGAAGTGCTGGTAGAGCACCGGCTTGCTGACGCCCGCCCGGTCGGCGATCTCGTCCATGGCGGCCGCGTGGTAGCCGTTCTCGACGAACACTTCCTGCGCGGCGCTGAGCAACTGCCTGCGGCGGGCGAGTCGGGGCAGCCGGGTGCCCCGGGGCTTGGCGTCCGGGGTAGCGGTCACGCGCGTCTCCAGTGGTCTTCGAACATCCGGGTTGGGACATCCTACGTGCGGGTAACCGTCCCGCGGGCGTTCGCGTCAGCGATAGTCGTCGTCATCGTCGTAGCTGACGAGGCGGTCCTGCTCGGCGGCGTCGCCCGGGTCGACGTCGATCGGGTACTCCCTGCGCCGCTCGTCCCCGGCCTCGTCGCGCAGCCGCCGGTGCTGCTCGGCGGCATCGGCCTCCGGAGCCTCCGGCGAGAGCTCGTCATCCTCGTCGAAGGGGAGGTCGTCCCCACGTACGTCCATCTCCGACATCTCAGGTCCCCTTTTCCTGTGTGGACGGATCCAGCCTACGCTCAGGTGAAAAGGTCGCCATGTTCCTCCACGCGGGCGAGTACGTCGGCCGAGGTGAACACCAGGTCGTCCGGGCGCTCGCACGCCTCGACCTCGGACCACAGCAGCGGTGTCGAGACCGTCGGTCGCTGCCTGGCCCGCAGGGAGTACGGCGCGACGGTGGTCTTGGCCGGGTTGTTCTGGCTCCAGTCGATGAACACCTTGCCCGGCCTCGCCTTCCTGGCCATGACGCTGACCACCAGCTTGGGCGCCTCCTTCTCCAGGAGCCTCGCCAGGTCCTTGGCATAGGCCGAGGGTTCCTCGCGGCCGTCCCAATGGGCGTACAGCTGCATGCCCTTGTTGCCGCTCGTCTTGGGACGGGCGGTGAGGCCGTCGGCGGACAGGACCTCGCGCAGCATGAGCGCGACCTGGCAGCATTCGACGATCGTGGCGGGCGCGCCGGGGTCGAGGTCGAAGACGAGGGTGTCGGGGTCGATCGCCGCGCCGTCCGCCGACACCCGCCACTGGGGCACGTGGAGTTCCAAGGCCGCGAGGTTGGCGTAGTAGACGAGGCTGGGCAGGTCCTCGACGACGGCGAAGTCGATGGTGTCGCGGTTCATGCTGCTGCCGGGCACGGGCAGGGTGACGCGCCTGAGCCAGTCGGGCACGTGGCTCGGGGCGTTCTTCTCGAAGAAGTACTTGCCGTCCACGCCGTTCGGGTAGCGCTTGACCGTGAGCGGGCGGCCCGCCAGGTGGGGGAGCAGGACGGGGGCGACGCGCGAGTAGTAGTCGATGACCTCGGCCTTGGTGAAGCCGACCTCGGGGTAGAGCACCTTGCCGAGGTTGCTGAGGACGAGATCGCGCCCGTCCACCCGCACGGGCGTCTTGGAGCTCACAGCACTACCTCCGCGGGTATCTTGTCCGGTCGCAGTCCCCGCCACACCGGGTGTCGCAGGCGTATCTCGTCGGTCACCATCGTGTAGGCGACCTCCCCGACCAGATCGGGTCTAACCCAGTGATTGCGCCACGGGACCGGATTGACGAACGGGCTGCGCGCGATCTCCAGCGGGCGCAGCGCCGCGAGCAGGTCGTCCAGCGTGGCCTCGGTGAACCCGGTGCCGACGTGCCCCACGTAGGTCAGTCCCCGCTCGGTGAAGACGCCCATGAGCAGCGAGCCGATCCCGCCCGCGCGCCGTCCCTTGCCGGGCTTCCAGCCGCCGACGACGATCTCGCGCGTGCTCAGGTTCTTGACCTTGACCCACCAGGGCGTGCGCACGCCCGGCCGGTACGGCGAGTCGAGCCGCTTGGCCACGACCCCTTCCAGGCCCTGCTCGTGCGTGGCGCTGAGCAGGTCGGAGTCTCCTGGAAAGTACGGCGGCGCCCCGATGTCCAGCTCGTCCAGGAGCGCCCGGCGGTCCCGGTAGGGCAGGTCGAACAGCGGCCGGCCGTCCAGGAAGAGCAGGTCGAAGGGCATGTACGTCACCGGGTAGCGCTCCAGCATCCTGGGCTCGGGGTCGGTGAGGTGCATGCGGCGCTGGAGGCGTTCGAAGCTGGGCAGCCCGCGGTGGTCGAGGGCGACGACCTCGCCGTCGATGATGACGTCGCGCAGGCCGTAGGAGGAGATCTCGGGGTAGCGGCGGGTGTACTCGGCGCCGTGCCGTCCGGAGACCCGCAGGCCGCCGTCGAGGTGGATGACCGCCCTGATGCCGTCCCACTTGACCTCGAGCCCGTACAGCTCGCGGTCGGCGGGAAGATCCCCGGCCATGGCGAGCATAGGTTCGACCGGGTATGGCATTGGTTGGCCCATGACGGGTATGTGCCCATATGGTGAGCCCTGCTACCGATGAGGAGTGCCCATGCGCGCCATATGGAAAGGTGCGATCTCCTTCGGGCTGGTCACGATTCCGGTGAAGCTGTACTCCGCGACCGAGCAGAAGGACGTCACCTTCCACCAGGTGCACCGTGAAGACGGCGGCAGGATCCGCTACAAGCGCGTGTGCACGATCGACGGTGAGGAGGTGCCCTACGCCGACATCGCCAAGGGGTACGAGCTGGCGACCGGCGAGATCGTCGTGCTCACCGACGAGGACTTCGAGGATCTGCCGCTGACGACCTCGCGGCGGATCGACGTGCTGCAGTTCGCACCGGCCGACCAGATCGACCCGATCTACTTCGCCAAGTCCTATTACCTGGAGCCCGACGGGCAGGGCGGCAAGCCGTACGTGCTGCTGCGCACCGCGCTGGAGAGCTCCGGTCAGGTGGCGGTGGTGAAGGTGGCGCTGCGCCAGCGGGAGTCGCTGGCCACGCTGCGGGTGCGCGACGGGGTGTTCGTGCTGGAGACGATGCTCTGGCCGGACGAGATCCGCGCCCCGGACTTCGGTTTCCTGGAGGAGGACATCGACGTACGGCCGCAGGAGCTCAAGATGGCCGAGTCGCTCATCACCACGATGGAGGCCGACTTCGACCCGACCGAGTACCACGACGCCTACCGCGAGGCACTGCAGCAGGTGATCGAGGCGAAGGTCGCGGGCAAGGAGGTCATCGCGCCTCCGGCCGGCGAGGAGGAGGCCGGTCCCGCCGTGGACCTCATGGCCGCCCTGCGGGCCAGCGTCGAGGCCGCCAAGCGCGAGCGGGGCGAGCCCGCCAAGCCCAAGAAGGCCGCCGCGGCCAAGAAGCCCGCCTCTGGAAAGGCCGCCGCGAAGGGCGACGGGGAAAAGGGCGACGCGGAGAAAGAGGAAGAGGCGGAGAAGACAGCGCCCAAGCGGAAATCCAGGAAGTCCGCCTGAGCGCTGCTTTCCCGCGCCGCTCCGTCGTCAGCTGGGAACATTGTTTCCACACATGTTGGGAGGGGGCCCCATTTCTCTGGGGCCCCCCATTTCTGTCGCGGGTGGTTTTCGTTACCAGACGAAGTGGCGCGTGCGAACGCAGCCACGCTCGCGGTGGACCCTCCAGCCACGCCAGTGCTTGAAGTTGAGGTGTGCCTTGTTGACGTAGTGGCCCCGACGAATGGCGCCCGCAGGGCCGGCGAAGAGGCAGCGACCGCGCCACTCCGAGAAGCCGACGCTGGAGGCGCTGGCGCTGATGCCGACGCTGGAAGCGCTGGCGTTCGCGGCGGTGGTCGATCCGAGGCCCAGGACGCCGCCCGCAAGGGCGGTGCTGAGCGCAGCGGCCGTGAGCATCCTCTTGACTGTGGACATGATGTGCTTCCCCTTGACGGTCTCTTGCAACTTCAGGCACTGTGCCGGATTTAGCTGGCTAATGCCCGGGATGGTTCTTACTTCTAGAGCCATCCTGGTTGTCAGAATTTCCGACCATTCATGATCATAAACTGTGGCCGGGATGGTTTTGCCACTCAAAAACCCTGAGATTGCATTTATTGATACGTCTTCTCACGCTATGTCCCGATTTGTCCAGGCAAGCGGAAAACGCTCGGGTGGCTTCAGGTGGATATGTCGGCATACATCGGGGGGCCCAAAAGGGCATGGCAGGACCGCGGAACACGAGGTCCCGCGGCCCTGCCGTGACGCGACTACCTACGGCGCGGCACTACTGCAGCCACTTGTTCTTCGGGAAGTGCTTCGTGTGGCCCTTGGCGCAGAGGCCGGCCCCGCCCTTCTTGTACTTCTTGCCGGGGCAGAACTTCTTGTTCGCCCGCCAGTGGCCGGCGAAGTAGCGGGCGGTCGGCTTGTGGCTCTCCAGCTTGTAGGAGCACTTCCTGCCGTTGAGCCAGCAGCGATGGAACTTGGACTTGGCGGTCGTGACGCTGACGGCCGCGGTGGCGGCGCCGGCGGCGGTGACCGCTCCGAGGGCGAGCGTGCCGCCGGTGAGGGCGGTCACGAGAGTCGCCGCCGCGAGCGTGGATTTGAACTTGGACATCGTGCTTCCCCCTGTTGGTCTGCACTCGCGTGCCTGGGTCGCCGAGATGGCACGACCCGGATAGGCATCCTGCTGCCAGGATTTCCAGCCATTCATGCCGATAAACGGCAATCTATGCCCTTTATTCTCTATTTATGAGGCTTCTACTTGTTTTTAACAATTTATGCGGTTTTATCCATAAATGTCATGATTGGTGGCTGGCACTCGGGGCAGGCGGCTACCGTGGAAAGGGCCGAAGGAAGGGGCGTATCCGTGGAACAGCAGCCGATTCCGCACTGGCCGGGACGCATGGTCGGCCCGGTGTACGTTCGCTCGACCCCCGAGGGGGCGCCGGAGACGGCGGTGTTCGTCCATGGGCTGGCCGGCTCGGCCACCAACTGGACCGACCTCATGGACGAGCTCCAGGACATCGTCACCGGACACGCCCTCGACCTGCCGGGCGCCGGCCACTCCCCGGCCCCCGCCGACGGCGACTACAGCGTCGACGCCCACGCCCGCGCCGTCATCGGCCTGCTGGAGGAGGTCGGCCCCGCGCACCTGTTCGGCAACTCGCTCGGCGGCGCGATCTCCGTCCGCGTCGCCGCCCTGCGCCCCGACCTGGTCCGCTCGCTCACCCTGGTCTCGCCCGCGCTCCCCGACCTCCTGCCGAGGTACGGCCCCGCCCGCGTGGCCGCCGCCGCCACGCCCCGCATAGGCGAATGGGTGGCGGGCAAGCTCAGGCTCGTCCCGGCCGCCCAGCGGGTCAACGCCTCGTTCGCGATGGTCTGGGCCGACGCGGGACGGGTCCACCCCGACCGGCTGGCCGAGGCGATCGAGGAACTGCGCCGCCGGGACGACCTCGCGCACACCGCCCCGTCGATGATCGGCTCGGCCCGCGGCATCGTCGCCGAGTACTTCCGCCGCGGCGCCGACAACCTCTGGAGCCAGGCGGCCCGCGTCGTCGCGCCCACCCTGGTCATCTACGGCCGGCTCGACCGGCTCGTCCGCCCGGCGATGGCCGCGAAGGCCGGCCGTACGTTCAGGAAGGTCAGGCTGGTCCTGCTGCCCCGCGTCGGCCACGTCGCGCAGATGGAGCGGCCCGACGTCGTGGCCGCCGAGGCGCGTCGTCTGATCGGTGAGACGCGATTGGGGAATGCCCCACTGGCCAGCTAGGTTTCTACGAGAGATAAGAACCCCGAAACGGGAGCGTAGAACGTGTCGTTGCCACCGCTGGTCGAGCCGGCCGCCGAGCTGACCGTTGACGAAGTGCGCCGCTACTCGCGCCATCTGATCATCCCCGACGTGGGCATGGCCGGGCAGAAGCGGCTGAAGAACGCCAAGGTGCTGTGTGTGGGCGCGGGGGGCCTCGGCTCGCCCGCGCTGATGTACCTGGCCGCCGCGGGCGTCGGCACGCTGGGCATCATCGACTTCGACGTCGTCGACGAGTCCAACCTGCAGCGCCAGATCATCCACGGCCAGTCCGACGTGGGCCGGCTGAAGGCCGAGAGCGCCGCCGCCACGGTCAGGGAGATCAACCCGCTGATCGACGTCGTGATCCACAACGCGACGCTGACCACCGAGAACGTGATGGACATCTTCTCCGGCTACGACCTCATCGTCGACGGCACGGACAACTTCGCCACGCGTTACATGGTCAACGACGCGGCCGTGCTGCTCGGCAAGCCGTACGTCTGGGGATCGATCTACCGCTTCGACGGCCAGGCGAGCGTCTTCTGGGCCGAGCACGGGCCCTGCTACCGCTGCCTCTACCCGGAGCCCCCGCCGCCCGGCATGGTTCCCTCGTGCGCCGAGGGCGGCGTGCTGGGCGTGCTGTGCGCGTCGATCGGCTCCATCCAGGTCAACGAGGCCATCAAGCTCCTCACCGGCATCGGCGACCCGCTGGTCGGGCGGCTGATGATCTACGACGCCCTGGAGATGAAGTACCGCGACGTCAAGGTCCGCAAGGACCCCGAGTGCGTCCTGTGCGGCAAGAACCCGACGGTCACCGAGCTGCTCGAGGACTACGAGGCGTTCTGCGGCACGATCTCCGACGAGGCCGCGCAGGCCGCCTCCGGCTCCACGATCACCGCAGCGGAGCTGAAGGAGATGCAGGACAAGGGCGAGGACATCTTCCTCATCGACGTCCGCGAGCAGGGCGAGTACGAGATCGTCTCCATCCCCGGCGCCACGCTGATCCCCAAGGGCGAGTTCCTGAACGGCTCCGCCCTGGAGAAGCTGCCGCAGGACAAGCGGATCGTCCTGCACTGCAAGTCCGGCGCGCGCAGCGCCGAGGCGTTGGCCATCGTCAAGAACGCCGGTTTCTCGGACGCCGTGCACGTGGGTGGAGGGGTCCTGAGCTGGGTAAAGACGGTAGACCCCAGCCTGCCGACATACTGAGTCCGGTATCTGGGGATGGCATTAGGTTCCCAGCGTTAAGGTCGGTGCCGTGAGCAACGCCCGCCCCTGGCCCGCCCTCGTGGTGGCCTCCGTGCTGACTCTGGTCTGCGCGGTGGCCGCCGGAGTGGCGGCCAGCGCGGCGGGCTCCGAACTGTCCAGGGGACCGACCGCCGCCGAGCTGGCCGCGGCCGCCAAGCGCGAGGTGTCGGAGCGCTGGCGCACCTGGCAGGCCGGGAAGATCTTCCCCGCCACCCTCGCGTACGCCGCCGAGCAGGGCGGCCAGGAACGTGCCACCAGGATCGGCATCTCCCGCCAGACCGCCTGCCGGCAGGCCGTGGACGAGAAGGCCGCCAAGGCGCTGCGCTCCCACGGCTGCCGCGCGGTGCTGCGCGCCACCTACATCGACGCGCTCCAGGGCGTGGTCGTCACCGTCGGCGTGGTCGCGCTGCCCGACGAACTGCGCGCCTCCCGGGCCAAGGCCGCCTTCCCGCAGGGCGGCAAGGCGGTGCCGGGCCTGCGTCCCGTCGCCTTCCAGGGAACGGTGACCGACCGCTTCACCGCCGCGGTCCGCCAGGCGGGATCGGTCCGGCAGGCTGGGCCGTACCTGGTGCTGACCACCTCGGGACAGGTGGACGGGCGGCCGGCGCGCGCGGTCGGCGAGCAGCGCCCGACCATCTTCGCCTTCGCCGCCGAGCTGTCGGAGCGGATCCTCGCCGACCTCAGCGAGCCGCGGATGCCCGAGTGCGGCGCGAAGGAGTGGCGGTGCTGAGGTCCCCTGCGGCCCGGTCCGCCCCGCCCAGGGGTGCGGCCCCGCCGCCCGCACGGGAACCCCGCGCCGGAGTGGTCGTGCGGCGGGGGGTGCTGCTCCTGCTGGCCGGGGTGTTCGTGGCGCCGCCCGCGCCCGCGCTGGCCGACGACATCAGGGGCAGTCAGCAGCCGGTGATCAAGACCCTGGGGCTGCCCAAGGCGTGGCGGACCAGCAAGGGCGCCGGGGTGACCGTGGCGGTGCTGGACTCGGGGGTCGATCCCGGGCACCGGGACCTGGCGGGGTCGGTGGTGACCGGCAAGGACTTCACGGCGGGCGCCAACCCGCCGGGCGTGCCGCCGCGCAAGCTGCACGGCACCTACATGGCCTCGCTGATCGCCGGCCACGGCCACGGGCCCGGCGGCAGGAGGGGCGTGATCGGGGTCGCGCCGTCGGCCAGGCTGCTGTCGGTCAGGGTGATCCTGGAGGACGAGGAGCCGGGGTTCAAGGAGTTCAACACGGCCGAGCGCTACGAGGACGTCGTGGCCAGAGGCATCCGCTACGCCGTCGACCAGGGCGCCGACGTGATCAACATGTCGATCTCCAAGGAGCTGGCGACGAAGGAGGAGCGGGCGGCGATCCGGTACGCGATCTCCAAGAAGGTCGTGCTGGTGGCGGCGGCGGGCAACGACGGGCAGCGCAAGCCGGACGCCAACGGGTTCGCGCCGTACTCCTATCCCGCGGCCTTTCCGGGCGTGGTCGCGGTGGGGGCGACGGATCGGGGGCTGCGGCGGGCGTCGTTCTCCAACTGGAACCCGTCGGTGCTGGTGGCCGCGCCGGGTGTGGACATCCTGGGCGCGGGGCCCGGCGACGAGTACTGGGTGGGCAGGGGGACGTCGCAGGCGACCGCTCTGGTCTCGGGCGTCGCCGCCCTCATTAAGGCCAAATATCCGGATATGTCGCCTGCGCTCGTGGCCCAGGCCCTCACCGCGGGCGCGACCCGGCGGCCACCGGGCGGCTACGACACCGGCACCGGCTTCGGCGTCGTCAACGCCGCGGGCTCCCTGGACGAGGCGGCCAGGCTGGCCGGCCACACCCAGACCGCCAAGGGCCCGCAGGCTCAGGACCCGGCCCGCCCGATGGCCGGCGGCCGCGCGGGACCGATCCAGGTGGTCAACCGCGACCACCGCGCCGTCACCCTGTACGGCACGATCGCCGCCGCGGGGGCCATCGCCTCGATCACCTCGCTCGCCGTTCTGGTAGCACTGGTAAGAAGGGCAAGACGCGCCATACCCCAGCAGGACGCGCCATCCCGCCTCGGCGGGGAGGCATGATCTCCCCTCCTCGGGGGACGAAATAGACACAAATGAGAATCGGTTCGGAAACGAGGCGGTGGTGAGGGCACGTAGGTCGAGCTCGGGACTGCCGCGAGCCGGGGGGAGCGGCACACCACGACGGGACAACCCGCTCGGAGCCGCCGCCGGCCGCCGTTCCCGCGTGCGCGCGTGGCCGCCCATGACGGGCGCCAAGGCCGGCGCCGTACGCGAGCGGGCCGAGGCCGCCGCGCTCCGGCAGGGCGTGCGCTACCGCAAGATCTTCCGCGCCCTGCTGGCCGGGATCATCGCGCTGTCCGCGGTCATCGTGCTGACCGGCACCGTCGGGCTGTTCTCCGAGACGCGGGCGCGCCCGCTCACCGTGGCCGAGCAGAACCGCTACAAGCAGGAGGAGATCGCCCGCCGCTGGCAGGCGTGGCCCGCCACCGGCGTCTTCCCCGAAGAGGTCAAGTACCTGGGCCTGGAGAAGGCCACCCAGTACGCCAGACGCGTCGGCATCGCGCCGCAGGCCGCCTGCGACAAGGCCGTCGACCAGGCGGTGGCGGGGGTCCTGCGGGAGTTCGGCTGCGTGGCCGTGCTGCGGGCCACCTACGTGGACCAGACCGCCTCGTTCGTGTTCACGGTCGGGGTCGCGGTGCTGAAGGACGAGGAGTCGCGGGCCTCGGTGACCGAGCAGCTCGCGCTCGACGACCGGGTGGGGGTGCTGCCCGTGGCCTTCCCGGGCACCGTGACCGAGCGCTTCGGAATCGAGCAGCGCCAGCGCAACGCCTGGGTGGGGGCCGGGCCGTACGTCGTCTTCTCGACCGCCGGTTACGTGGACGGGCGCACGCGCGCCGCCGTACCGCCTGAGGAGCTCTTGCACAGCGAGCTCTGGCCCGCGTCGAAGTCGATCGGCAACCAGATCGCCTACTTCCTCGCCGACCCGCCCGCGGTCCCGCCCTGCACGCAGGGGAACGTGTGCTGAGCGCCGTCCGCCTCGTCACGGCCGCCGCGCTCGCGTTCTCGGGCACGGCCCCGCCGCCCGTCCGCGACCAGCAGGAATGGGTCCTGGACGCGCTCAACGTCGAGCAGGCGTGGACCCTCACCAAGGGCGCGGACGTAGTGGTCGCGGTCGTCGACAGCGGCGTGGACACGAAGATCAAGGAGCTGAAGGACAAGGTCACCGTCGGCCCCGACATGACCGAGCCCGCCCTGGACCGCCAGTTGCCGCCCGGCAGGCACGGGACCGCGATGGCCGCGCTGATCGCCGGTTCCGGCGCCGACGGCGGGCTGGTGGGCGTGGCGCCGGAGGCGAAGATCCTGTCGCTGCCCCTGCCCGAGGAGGAGGGCACCCCGAACTTCCTGCCGCCCGCCCAGGAACAGTCGGGGAGCAGGGAGAGCCCGCTGGCCAGGGCGATCCGGTACGCGGCCAACCACGGCGCCAAGGTGGTGAGCCTGTCGCTGGGCGCCTACGGGCCGCACAAGTCGGAGCGCGAGGCGGTCTCGTACGCGCTGGGCAAGGGCGTCGTGCTCGTCGCCGCGGTGGGCAACGACGGGCAGACCAGGTACGCCAAGGACAACAACACCTCCTACTGGAGCTTCCCGGCCGGGTATCCGGGTGTGATCGGCGTGGGCGCCGTCGACCGGCAGGGCAGGCGGGCCGCGTTCAGCAGCGACAACCTGTCGGTGCTGGTGGCGGCGCCGGGCGTGGAGGTGCCTGTGGTCAAGGGCGAGGACACCTACGAGCTGTCGTCGGGCACCAGCTCGGCCACGGCGCTGGTGGCAGGCGTCGCCGCCCTGATTAAGTCGAAATATCCGCAAATGTCGCCCGCGCAGGTGTCGCAGGCGATCGCCCTCAGCGCCCGCGGCAGGCCCGCCGCCGGATACGACGAGAAGGTGGGCTTCGGCACCGTGGACGCCGCCGCCGCGCTCAACGCCGCGCAGCAGCTCACCGGCCAGCGGCGCGAGGTCGAGGCGCCCACGGGCAAGCACTTCGGCGAGGGCGAGGAGTCGCCGCAGCCCTCCCCGCCCGGCCCCGACCCGTGGCGGCTCTGGCTGTACGGCGTGGGCGTCATCCTGGCCCTGGTCACCTTCTGCGGCGCGATCATCGTGCTCAATCAGCGCAAGCGGTAAAGATCCGCTATGGTCGCGCCTCATGGGATACGAGCTACGCGTGGTTCGTGAGTCGCCACTGGCGTTCGCGGAGCTCGCGAAGGCGATCGCGCCGGCCGGATTCGAGCTGGGCGCGACAGAGGAGATCCTCGCCAGACACGGCGGCGACACCCACGCCGTCGGCCGCTGGCGGGGCGAGATCGTCGGCGAGCCCGGCTCCGACTGGCACGTGGCGCAACTCGTGCGGCTGTCGTCCGTGCTCGGCGGGCGGCTGGTCGGCGAGGACGGTGAGGTCTACGCGCTGACCGACGGCGTCGTCGAGGTGCTGACCGACGGCAGGGCCGCCGAGATCGGCAAGTTCGACGAGATCGTCGCCGCGGGGCCGGATTCATGGTGAACCCCTATGCCGAGCGGGTCCTCGACGTCGTCGAGCGCATCCCGCCCGGCATGGTCATGTCCTACGGCGACATCGCCGAGTATCTGGGCGAGGGCGGGCCCCGCCAGGTCGGCCGCGTCATGTCCACGTGGGGCGGCGGCGTGCCCTGGTGGCGGGTGGTCCACTCCGACGGCACCGGCGCCCCTGACCACGAGGAACGCTGCCTGACGCACTGGCGAGAGGAAGGCACGCCGCTGCGCGGCGACCGCGTCGACATGCGCCAAGCCCGCTGGCACGGGGATTCAGCGGATTCTCAGGAAACCCGCTGAGCTGCGCATCCCGCCTCAGGGAGAATCCGCGGCATGTGATTCCCATTACCATGGCCTGAACAGCGACTGCGGGTCCGAAAGGCGGTGCCTTCCCAATGGCCACCGGCGTCACAGCCCAGGAGCGGCTGCGGGCTGTTCAGGACCTCTCCGACCGCGGGGAACCACTCGACGCGATCATGGAGGCGGTCCGCTCAGCCGGGCCCGACCATGCCGCCGAGATCCTCAGCGGGCCGCTGGGCGCCAGGATGGACCAGGCGATCAAACGCGGGGCCGCGCGCAGGCGCGAGCTGGTCACGCTCCTGCGCCCCTACCTGGCCACCGTCGATCCCAAGGTCAAACGCGAGCTTCCGGTGGCGCGCAGGCTGCTGTGCCACCTGATCGAGCACCGCGACCTCGACGAACTGGCCGACGGCGACGTGCTCACCACCGTGGTCGCCGCCGCGGCGGAGCCGTCCAAGCGCATCCGCAAGGGCCTGCGCTGGTATGCCGACCTGCCGCTGCGCGACGAGCTGCCGCCCGGCCTCTACCGCCTGCGCCGCGCCGACCTGGTGCCCGTGACGCAGATCGACGACATCGTCTGGCGTGACGGCAAGCTGCTCGTGCGCGGCCACGCCTACCTCGCCGGGCTGTCGGTGCGCAGCCGCCGCTTCAACCGGGCCACCGTCGTGCTGCGCGGGCCGCGCTGGCTGCCGCCGGTGCGCATGCGCACCCGCCGGGTGCTCGCGCCCGAGGCCACCCACGCCGCCCGCGAGCCCGGGTGCAACTACGACTGGTCCGGCTTCACCGCCGAGCTAGGCGCCTGGCCGCTGCGCTGGCGTGGCGGGGTGCGCGGGCTCGTGTCCGCGGTGCGGCGCCGGATGCGGCATCGGCCCGCCGTACGCGATGCCACGACCTGGCGCGCGGAGATCGTCTTCTGGAGCCGCGGCGCCCGCGCCACCGGCCTGCTGCGCGGCGCCGCCGTGGGCCGCACCGAGCGTCCCGCCGGGCTCCGGGTCAAGCAGGGCCTCTGGGTACGCCCCGTCTGGACCTCCGACCGGGCGCTCCAGGTCGTCCTGCAGCCCAACCGGGCCGAGCTGACCAGCGTCAACGTCGACGGCGACCGGCTGGAGCTGAAGATCTTCCTGCCTGGCCGCAGCGTGACCAAGGGCCATGCCAGGCTCGGCGGGCACCGCATGGCCGCCGACTTCACGCCGGAGGCCGACGGGACGCTGGTGACGGTCGGGCTGGCCGTACCGGCTCTGCTGCAGGAGAAGGACGGACGGCGGCTGTGGGTCGAGCCCAAGGGCGACCCCGCGGCCTCCGTGATGCTCGGCGACGCCGCCGAGGTGCGCGCGACCTCGGACGACCGCGAGATCACCGTGCTCGCCGACCGCCGCGACCGCGTCATCGTCTCCGCCCACCGCATCCGCCCCGTGCTCACCTCCGCGGTGTGGGAGGGCGAGGAACTGGTGCTCCGCGGCAGCTACCCCGACGCGGCGGGCGCCCGCACGCTCACGCTGCGCCACCGTTCCGGCCTGACCTATACGGCCGCGATGGAGCGCTCCGAAGACCGGTTCACGGTACGGCTGGCCCCGGCGACCATGGACCGCTTCGGCGAGTCCGTGCCCCTGGCCTCCGGCACCTGGAACCTGTCCATGCGCCACCCCTCCGGCGAGATCGTCCCGGTGCGCATGGACCACGCCGCGCTCGGCTCGCTCGACGAGGACCCGCGCACGATCGGCGGCCACGCCTTCCGCATGGTCTCCACACGCTTCGACGTGCCCGTGGTGATCGTCGAGGAGGCGCGCCCGGCCGACGAGAAGGGCGTCGCGGGCACCCACGTGCTGCGCCGCGTCTTCTACCCCGCCCAGCGCACGGAACCGCTCACGGACGCCACGGTCTACGTGGCCAACGACGGCCGCCTCTACTCCGACAGCGTCCGCGCGATCTACGAGGAGCGGCTGCGGCGCGGCGACGACCGCGAGCACATCTGGGTCGTCAAGGACGGCGCGTTCGTCCCGCCAGGGCCCGCCACGGTCGTGCGCGCCGGCAGCAGGGAGCACCACGCGGCGCTCGCCCGCTCCCGGCACATCGTGACCAACGCGTTCCTGCCCGTGTGGTTCCGCTCCCGTGAGGACCAGGTGGTGCTGCAGACCTGGCACGGCACCCCCGTCAAACACATCGGCAACGACCAGCCCCACATGACCCGCGACCCGCGCCCGCCGGTGTGGCACCGGCAGGCGGCCGAGGTACGCGGCTGGGACGTGCTCCTGTCCCAGTCCCCGTGGGCGACGCCGGTGCTGCGCGAGGCGTTCGGCTACAAGGGCGAGGTGCTGGAGAGCGGCCTGCCGCGCAACGACGCGCTGACCTCGCCCGAGCGCGACAGGATGGCGGCGGAGATCCGCGCCCGGCTGGGGCTGGCCGAGGGCAAGCGCGTGGTGCTGTACGCGCCGACGTGGCGTGACTACGACCGCAAGAACGCGATGGTCAAGCTGGACCTGGCGAAGGCCAGGGAGGTGCTGGGGGCCGACCACGAGTTGCTGGTCAGGGGCCACCCGATGCAGGCCATGCCCGCCGTTCCCGACATCGCCCACGACGTCTCCACCTATCCCGACATGACGGACCTCTTGCTGGTCGCGGACGTGCTGGTGACCGACTACTCCTCGTCGATGTTCGACTTCGTGGCGACGGGCAGGCCGATCGTGTTCTACGGCTACGACCTGGCCAAGTACGCGAGCAAGCGCGGCCTGTACCTGGACCTCCAGGCGCAGGCCCCGGGCCCGGTGCTGTCCACGTCGGGCGAGGTGGTGGAAGCCCTGCGCGAGATCGACACGGTGGCGGCCGAACACGCGGACCGCTACGAGACGTTCCGCGCCACGTACGCCCCGAAGGACGACGGCAAGGCAACAGCCCGAGTCGTCGACCACCTCTTCTCCTGACAGGCAAGGTGGTCGCTCCGCTCCCGCGCGCCCCCAGCCGAGGCGCGGCCTCGGCCCCTGTCGGTCCTCGCTCCGCTCGGGCGCCCTTCTTTGGCGCTTTCGCCCGGGCTCGGCCGGAGTAGGTGCTTGGGGCAGGAGTGCCTGGGCCAGGGTGTCTGGGTCGAGAGTGTGGAGGGTGCCCGGAGGCGACCGGGCCGGGGTGCCCGGTATGCCGGGGTAGCAGAGCGGTGGGGAAGTGGGCTGAGCCCGTGGGACAGCAGGGCCCGCCGTTCCTTGATCGAGTCAGTGCGCGGCGTGTACACCCCGCCGAAACCGGCACAGGCGTGCTTCTGTGGACGTGATCTATCCTCAAGCGCACCAGGACCGCTTCGTGGCGCAGGTGTGCGGGAGGCATGTCGAGCCGCAGGATGGTCGGGGCGAGAGTCGCTAGGCTTGTGTCAGCACGACCGGAGGAACACCCATGAGCGTTGGGCTCGACACCCGACCCAGTGCCACGACGTTTCCCGTGGCGCGCCTGGTCGAGCTGGCGTGGCGAGGACACATTCGCGTTCCAGAGTTTCAGCGTGACTTTCGCTGGACGCGAAAGGATGTGATGCGACTCTTCGACAGCATCGTCCGGGGCTACCCGATCGGCTCATTGTTGCTGTGGATCAAAGAGGCTCCCGCCGGCCCCCTCAAACTTGGCGTTGTGGCGATTGACGCTCCGGCATTGGATTCGGCCTGGTGGGTCGTGGACGGGCAGCAACGAATCATCAGCCTGGCAAATGGGCTGCATCCTGATGGAGCGGCTGATTCGCGGTTCGCCCTGTCGTACGACCTGGTCCGGCAGGAGTGTGTTCCTCGCCCGGCCACCGACGATCCGCTGATCGTTCCCCTTCCGGTGCTCTTTGACCTTCAGCTCGTCCTCAAGTGGTTCGCCATGTATCCGGAAATCTCGGAATATTTGGACCACGCCAGTCAGGTCACCGCAAGGCTGCGTCAATACGAGGTTTCCGCGATTCAGGTCGAGCAGGACGACATCGATGTCCTGCGCGATATCTTTGACCGGATGAACAGCTACGGCCGGCATCTGTCCCGGGCCGAGATCTTCTCTGCGATCCATCCGTCGAGGACGAAGCCGGTCGATGGCGCCTTGAGTCTGGAGCTGATCGCGTCTCAGGTGGATGACGAGTTTCACTTCGGTGTCATCGACACCAGCACCGTCCTGCGTGCTGTTCTGGCTCGGCGTGGCGCCCACGTGTCGCGCGAGATGCGAGGGGAGTTCGACGAGGACTCGAAGATAACGAGCGACTTCCCCAGGGAGAGTCGGGACGAGGCGTTCCGGCGCGGTGCCGAAGCTCTGAAGCGAGCGGTCGGCTTCCTGCAGAAAGAGGCTGGAGTGCCGCACTTCAGTTTCCTTGCCTATCGGTATCTGCTTGTCGTTCTCACCCGCTTCTTTGCGCACTACCCCGTCCCGGGTGACCACAATGTTCGCCTCCTTCGCCGCTGGTTCTGGCGGGCCGCGATTCTGGGCCCTGGAGTCTTCCGGGGAAGTGCCACCGGCGCGATGCAGACTCTCGGGCACCGCATAATGCCCGGTGACATCGCCGGATCGTTGCAAGGGCTCTTCGGCCTGGTCAATCGCGCTGAATTCATTCCGATCAACCTGAAGCGGTTCCGCACCGACGAGTCGGCCACGCGGATTCTCCTGTGCTCCTGGTGGGACCTCCATCCCCGCTGGCCGGTAACCGGTGAGGAGATCGAGTCGGCGCAACTGGCGGAAAGCCTGGTCGATCAGGCGACCGCGGCCAGGGCGGTGCGGGCCGTCTTCGGATCTGGGGCGGTTTCCCGGATTCTGGCCGCCAACCGCATCCTTCTTCCGACGACCACCGAGCGCGACAGCGACTCGAGCCTGCCCCTGGACGAGGTTCTGGGCAATCAGATCGACAGTGTCCTGTCCGCTCAGCCCCTCGATCTGGACACCGCAGAGTGGAGCGCGGTGCTCAGGTCGCACTCGATCGAAGCGGAAGCGGAACATGCTCTGGTGGCCGGAGACGTGGACCGGTTCTTGGCACACCGTGAACAGACCATGCAGGGGGATCTGCAACTGTTTCTGGCGCGCATGTGTGAGTGGGAGCAGGAGGACACTCCTTCGCTCGATGATCTGATCATCGGGGACATCGAGGAGGACGTGGAGGAGCAGCGGGATGACGCTCTCTGAGGTCTGCCACGGGGTCTGGCTCGGTGATCAGAAGGTCGGCCTGTTGCGGCAGCGAGGCGACTACACCTGGTTCGAGTTCGGTGAGGAGTATCTGACCGATCCCGGCCGTGCCGTACTGGGGTTGCATTTTGAACAGAACCTTCAGGTACGGCGGGCATCGGCGCTACGGCTTCCGCCGTGGTTCTCGAACCTGCTTCCGGAAGGGCGCCTGCGGGAATGGGTGGCAGAGGACCGAGGTGTGTCCGTCGAGCGGGAAATGGAGCTTCTCGCCCAGGTGGGGCACGATCTCCCCGGAGCGGTCAGAGTTCTGCCCGATGACGGTGACGACTCTTCGCATTGGGATCTGGTCACCCATGAAAGCGATGTGCAGGCGCATTCCGACGACCATCCGGGATGGCGTTTCTCGCTGGCCGGGGTGATGTTGAAGTTCTCGATGGTCAAGGAAGGGGATCGGCTGACGCTTCCGGGCTCCGGTGAGGGCGGGGACTGGATCGTCAAGTTGCCGGACCGGATTTACCCCGACGTCCCGCTGAACGAGTTCGCCATGATGAGTCTCGCCAAGTCCGCCGGGATTGAGGTGCCCGAGGTCAGGCTGGTTCACCGAGATCAGATTGAGGGGCTTCCGGCCAACGTCTGGCCCGTGCATGAAGATTGGGCGTACGCCATCAAGCGGTTCGATCGGAGTGGCGAAGGCGGCCGGATCCACATCGAAGATCTCGCGCAGGTCCGGGGGATCTATTCGGACCGCAAGTACGTCGGCAACTACGAAACGGTCGCCTCGTTGATCTATCGGCGGCGGGATGTCAAGTCCCTTCAGGAGTTCGCCAGGCGCCTTGCCTTCTCCATTTTGATATCCAATGGCGACATGCACCTGAAGAACTGGTCGCTCATCTATCGTGATCCCAGAATCCCGACCCTGGCTCCTGCCTATGACTTCGTCGCGACGGACGTATACCGGGATGAGTCGGATCCGGAGACCCTGGGCTTGAGATTTGGGAAGACGAAGCTGTTCGAGCGGATATCCGTGCGGACCTTTGCCCGGCTGCAGGAGAAGCTGCACGTGCCGGACGCTCAGCTTCCTGACGTCGTGGCTGCAGTGGTGGAGCGTGTCGTGGATGAGTGGCCGCGTGTCGCGGACCTGCTCGCGTCGAGCCCGCTGATCCTCGAGCGGGTGGGCAAGAGCATCGAGCTTCGTCGTCAGTCGCTCCTGCAGTCCCTTTGACGAGGCTTCTGCAGGAGCGCCGCGTCTGGGTGTTACCGCATCCCTGGATGGACAGGGTGCGGAGGGGGTGGCTTTGAGGTGGGGGGTTTGGGGGCTAGGGTTGGGTTTGTGACTGCCGGGTCGGCCATGGGCCATGAGCGAGAGAGGTACCCGGCTGAAACGTGAGCGATCGGCGGGCGCGTAGCCCGCCTGGATCCCCGTTTCGCCGTATCTCTCGTCAACCAGCTCACGTCCATGGAGAAGAATGAGTTTCGATTTCAACACGCAGATCATCGAGGAGTTTCGGGCCAACCGTGGCCGGGTCGGGGGGCCTTTTGAGGGGGCTCGGCTGCTCCTTCTCAGCACCACCGGGGTGCGTTCCGGGGAGCAGCACACCGTTCCGCTCGGGTACCTGCCGGACGGGGGCGAGCAGGTTCTCGTCATCGCCTCGGCCAACGGGGCGGCGCGGCATCCGGACTGGTTTCACAATCTCGTGGCCGAGCCTGTCGTCAACGTCGAAGACGGGATCTTCACGTATGAGGCGCGGGCGACCGTACTGGAAGGTGCGGAACGGGACGCGGCCTGGGCCAGGGCGGTCGAGGCCGATCCGGCTTGGGGCGACTATCAGGCGCGTACGTCACGGGTGATTCCCGTCGTCGCGCTCAGGCAGACCGGGGGCGGGCCGCCTCCGGCCTCGTCGTTCGGCGAGGCGCTGCGGATGATCCACGACGCCTTCCGGCGGGAACTGGTGCTCATCCGGAAGGAGATCGCCGAGTCTGGGCCGGGGCTGGGGGCGCAGTTGCGGGTCAACTGCCTCACGCTCTGCCAGGGGCTGCACATTCACCATTCGCACGAGGATCGCGGGCTTTTTCCGGCGGTCTCGGCTCAGCATCCTGAGCTCGCGGAGGTGATGGACCGGCTGCGGGACGAGCACGAGAAGGTCGCCGCGTTGCTGGCGAGGCTGCAGGAAGTGATCTCGGGCGAGAACGTGGATTCGCCTTCGGTGCTGAAGGAGGTCGAGGAGCTCGCGAGCGCCGTGGAGCAGCACCTCGACTACGAGGAGGAGCAGCTCATCCCGGTGCTGGACGGGGCCTGAGGCTCTGGCCGGCGGGCGGCTCCGGTTCGAGTCGCCCGCCGGGCGGGCTTCCCCTCGCGGGCGGTCAGGCTGTCGTTCCGGCGTCGACCGTGATGGACGTGCCGGTGATGTTGCGGCCCGCCGGTCCGGCCAGGTGGACGACGGTGGCGGCGATGTCGTCCGGGTCCACGTAGCGGCCGAGCGCGGTGTAGGAGCGCTCGCCGTCGGCGTCGGGTCCGTCGGCCGGGTTCATGTCGGTGTCGGTTGAGCCGGGATGTACCAGGTTGGCGGTGATGTCCAGCGGGCCCAGGTCGCGGGCCAGGCCCTTGGTCAGGCCCACCAGGGCGGACTTGCTCATCGAGTACAGGGTCCAACCGGCATACGGGACGCGTTCCGCCAGGCTGCTGCCGATGGTGACGATGCGCCCGCCGTTCCGCATGTAGGGCACGGACGCCTGAGCCAGGAGGAAAGCGGCGCGCGCGTGCACCGCCATCGTGTGGTCCAGCTCTTCCAGCGTGACCTCCTCCAGGGGGCCGAAGGGGGCGATTCCGGCGTTGTTCACCAGGATGTCCAGGCGGCCCAGGGTTCCCGCCGCATGGTCGACGGCCGCGCGGAGCGCACGCTCGTCCGCGGCCTCGGCCTGTACGGCGGTGCCGCGCCGCCCGGCCAGTTCGATGTCCTTGACCACGGCCTGGGCTCGGTCGGCGGCGCTGGCGTAGGTGATGGCCACGTCGGCCCCGGCGGCGGCGAGAGCGCGGGCCACGGCGGCGCCGATGCCTCTGCTGCCGCCGGTGACGAGGGCGGCCTTTCCGTGCAACATGATGATCCTCCAAGAAGCGGAATAGGTTCCGTTTTGAGGTTAAGCGGAATCAGTTCCGGTTGGCAAGGGGTCGATAAGGTGTGCGGGTGACGCAGGAGCGGGCCGATGCCGCCAGGAACCGGGCGAAGATCCTCGCGGCGGCGGCCGAGCTCGTCGCCGAGAAGGGCATCGACGGGCTGGGGATGGCCGAGGTCGCCGCCGCGTCGGGGGTGGGGGTCGGGACGCTGTATCGGCGGTTCGGGGATCGGTCCGGGCTGGCCTATGCGCTGATCGACGCCAAGGAACGGGAGTTCCAGGAGGCGTTCCTGTCGGGGGCGCCGCCGCTGGGGCCCGGGGCGCCGCCCGGGGAGCGGGTGCGGGCCTTCCTGCACGGGCTGACCGACCGTACTTTCGCTCAGCTCGACCTGCTGCTGATGGCGGAGACGGCTGGGCCTTTCGCCCGGTTCGGTGGGGCTTATGAGGCCTACCATCGGCACCTGACCCTGCTGATCGGGCAGGCCAACCCGGCTGTCGACGCGCCGTTCAGCGCCGATGCCCTGCTGGCGCCGCTCACCGCCAACCTGGTGATCCATCGGGGACGGGAGGCGGCCGACGTCAAGGCGGGGCTCGACGGGCTGCTCGGCGGGGTTCTGGCCGGGCGCTTCTGAGCGTGGGTGCCCGCCGTTCTGGCCGGGCGCTACGGGCGTGGGCATCCCGCCGTTCTGGCTGGGCGCTTCTGAGCGTGGGCATCCCGCCGTTCGTCGCTCTCCCCGCACTAGTCCTAACGGCAAGCCGCCCCCACGCCACCCGCCGACGCGGGCGGGCGCCGATCGTGGGGGTCGCTTCTCACGTCGGACACACGGCCCGCCGTAACGGCCCGGCGTCGGGGATTTTTGGGGCGTGGGGTGGGCGGCGGGTTGGCGGGATATTGGGGGATTGGGCCGGTAGCGTGGGCGGACCCGTGGGGAGAACGGTCAAGGCGGCACGATCTACCCCTGTGGTCTGGTGGAATCTAGTGCTGTGAGTGGTCAGACCTGGCGGTTGGTGCGACGTGGGGGCGGGGGACCGGTTGAGGCCCCTGTGCTCGACGAGTACCAGCGTGCCGTGGTCGAGCATCCGGGTGGGCCGCTGCTGGTGCTCGCCGGACCCGGCACCGGGAAGACGACCACCGTCGTGGAGACCGTCGTCGACCGGATCGAACGGCGGGGGCTGGATCCTGAGCGGGTGCTCATCCTGACGTTCGGCCGGAAGGCGGCCGGTGAGCTGCGGGAGCGGATCACGGGACGGCTGCGCAGGACCACGCGTACGCCGCTGGCCGTCACCTTCCACAGCTATGCCTACGCGTTGTTGCGTCGCGAAGCCGTACAGGCTGGGCTGGAGCCGCCGCGGCTGCTGAGCGGGCCGGAGCAACTGCTGGAGATCCGGCGGCTGCTTCACGGTGAGCTGGAGGACGGCGCCCCGCAGTGGCCGCAGGCCCTGCGGGAGCCGCTCAAGACACGCGGGTTCGCCGAGGAGTTGCGCGACTTCCTGTCGCGGGCGGGGGAGCGCGGGCTCGACGGCGATCGCCTGGTAGCGCTCGGCCGTCAGCACGGCAGGGCCGACTGGGTGGCGGCGGGCAGGTTCTCCCTGCGCTACCAGGAGCGTTTCGACCTCGATCCCGAGCCGGTGCTCGACTACGCCGAGCTGATCAAGGCCGCGGCGGGCCTGCTGTCGGATCCCGACGTACGCCGCCGCGAGCGGGCGGCCTACGACATGGTGTTCGTGGACGAGTACCAGGACACCGACCCGGCCCAGGAGTACCTGCTGCAGCAGCTCGCCGGCGACGGCCGGGACCTGGTGGCCGTGGGCGACCCCGACCAGTCCATCTACGGCTTCCGTGGCGCCGACGTCCGCGGCATCCTGCGCTTCCCCGAGCGCTTCCGCACCCTGGACGGCCGCGAGGCGCCCGTGGTGGCCCTGCGCGTGTGCCGCCGCAGCGGGTCCGACCTGCTGACGGCCTCCCGCCGCGTCGCCACCCGCCTCCCCGCCGCCCCCACCCCCGACCTCACGATCATCCCCGACCTCACGGTCACCCCCGACCCGACCGTCCCCCAGCCATCCGGTACGGCCCAGCCGCCCGCGGACCAGGAAGAGCCGCTGGACCCCGCCTTCGAAACCCTCCTGACCACAGGCCCCACGGACGACCTGCCCGGCGACGACCCGTTCGAGATCACCGGCATCGAGCCGCCGATCACCGACACCGAGCAGCCGATCACCGGCATCGAGCGGCCGATCACCGACGCCGAGCCGCCGATCACCGACACCGAGCGGCCAGCCGCCGACACCGGGGAGCCCGGCGCCGAGCCGCCTGCCGACGATCGTCCCGAGCCTCGGGCAGCCGCCGTCCCGTACGTGCCGAAGGCGTGGGGGCACCGGGACCTGGTGCCGCTCGACGACGCCGAACCCGGCGAGGTCCGGGTGCTGCTGGCCGACTCCACCAGCCAGGAGGCCGCCGTGGTGGCCGACGCGCTGCGCCGGGCGCACCTGATCGACGGTGTGCCGTGGCACCGGATGGCCGTGCTGGTCCGCTCGGCCACCCGCCAGGTGCCGCTCCTGCGCAGGGCTCTGGTGAGCGCCGGAGTGCCCACGATGGTGGCGGGCGACGAGGTGCCGATCGCCCAGGAGCCCGGGGTTCGGCCCCTGCTGACGACGCTCAGGATGGCGCTGTACCCGGAGGAACTGGACGAGTCCGTGGTGGAGGAGCTGCTCACCGGTCCGTTGGGCGGCACCGACATGATCGGCGTGCGCCGCCTCCGCCGCGCCCTGAAGATCGCCGAAAACGAGGCCGCCGCCGCAGAGGAAGCCACGGAGGAAGCCGCCGAGGAAGCCACGGAGGAAGCGGCCGCGCCTCAGGAGGAGGAAGCGCGGGCTCAGGAAGACGAGGAAGCCCGGCCGCAAGCAGGGGAGGAAGCGCGGGCTCAGGAAAGCGAGGAAGCGTCGGTTCAGGAAGGGGAGGAAGCGGGGGCTCAGGAGCGGGCCGGCGAAGCGGGGGAAGCTCGGGCCAGGGAAGGCGTCAGGTCCTCTGGCGAGCTGCTCGTAGCGGCCATCCGGGACGTACGCGAACTCACCCGCATTGAACCCCACATAGCCCACCCCGCAGAACGCATAGCCAACCTCCTCCACGCCGCCAAGGAAGCGGTCAAGGCGCAGAGCACCGCCGAGGAGGTCCTCTGGGCCATCTGGCAGGGCAGCGGCCTGGCGGAGCGCTGGACCGACCTGAGCCTGTCCGGCGGCGCGCGCGGCGCCCAGGCGGACAGGGACCTCGACGCCGTGGTGGCGTTGTTCGACCACGCCGCCAGGTTCGTGGACCGGATGCCCAGGGCCGGTGCCGAGGTGTTCCTGGACGACATCGCCTCCCAGGAGATCCCGGGCGACACGCTGGCCGAGCGGGCGCCGGACGGCGACGCCGTGCGGGTGCTGACCGCGCACCGCTCCAAGGGCCTGGAGTGGGACGTCGTGGTGGTGGCGGGCGTTCAGGAGGGCGTGTGGCCGGATCTGCGGCTGCGGGGCTCGATGCTGGGCGCCGAGGACCTGGTCGAGCTGGCAGAGGGCGCGCAGCCCAGTACGGCGTCGCTGGCCTCGAAGCTGCTGGCCGAGGAACGCCGCCTGTTCTACGTGGCCGCGACCAGGGCGCGTAGGAGGCTGGTCGTGACGGCGGTCGGCGGGGAGGACACCGACGAGCGGCCGTCGCGGTTCCTGGCGGAGCTGATGCCGGGTTCCGTGGAAGCGGCGACGGTGGACGACCAGGCCCGCTGGCTGAACATGTCGGCGCTCGTGGCCGACCTCCGCAGCGCCGTAACAGATCCCACAAAGTCGGCAAAAATCCGGCAGGAGGCCGCGCAACACCTGGCCAGGCTCGCCGCCGCGGGAGTGCAGGGCGCGCATCCCAACGACTGGTACGCGCTCACGCCCATCTCCGACGACCGCCCCCTCGGCTGGCCGGACGACATCGTGCGCATCTCGCCCTCGGCCGTGGAGAGCTTCACCAAGTGCGGCCTGCGCTGGCTCCTGGAGACGGCGGTCGGCGCCGCGGGGACGAGCAGCGCCCAGGGCCTCGGCACGGTCATCCACGCCCTGGCCGTGCTGGCCGCCACCGACCTGCCCAGCGAGGACCTCCTCGGCCGCCGCCTGGACGAGATCTGGAGCGAACTGGACTTCGGCGGCGTCTGGTTCAACCGCAAGCAGCGCCAGGTGGCCGAGCAGATGATCACCAAGTTCCTGCGCTGGCACAAGGAGAACCCGCGCGAACTCGTCGCCCTGGAGGAGGCGTTCACGGCCATGGTCGGCGACGGCGTCCTGATCAAGGGCAGGGTGGACCGGGTCGAACGCGACTCCGACGGCCGGGCCGTCATCATCGACCTCAAGACCGGGTCGAGCAAGCCCAAGGCGGGCGACCTCGACCGCCATCCCCAGTTGGGCGTCTACCAGCTCGCCGCGCTGCTCGGCGCCTTCGCCAGGCACGGCATGAGCGAGCCCGGCGGCGCCTCGCTGGTGCAGCTCGGCAAGGCGGGCGGCAAGAACGACGCGCTGGAGCAGGCTCAGCCCGCCCTGGCCGACGACCGGGACCCCGGCTGGGCCAAGGACCTGGTCGACACCGTCGCGATCGGGATGTCGGGCCCGTTCTTCCAGGCGAAGGTCAACGACGGCTGTCGTACGTGCGCCGCGAAGGCCAGTTGCCCGGTCAACGACAACGGGGGCCAGGTGTGCTGAGTCCGGGAGAGCTCGCCGACAAGCTGGGCGTCCTGCCGCCCACTCCGGAGCAGGAGTACGTCATCCAGGCGCCGCTGGAGCCGATGGTCGTCATGGCCGGGGCGGGCTCGGGCAAGAGCGAGACCATGGCCGGGCGCGTGGTCTGGCTGGTCGCCAACGGGCTGGTGAGCCCGGGCAACGTGCTCGGACTCACGTTCACCCGCAAGGCCGCCGCGGAGCTGGCCAACCGGGTGCGCGAGCGCCTCAACGGCCTGGTCGAGGCCGGACTGGTCGAGCCGTCGCTGCTGGACGAGGAGCCGACCGTCTCCACCTACCACGCCTACGCCGCGCGCCTGGTCACCGACCACGCGCTGCGCGAGGCGCTGGAGCCGACGATGCGCCTGGTCACTCCGGCCGTCTCGTGGCAGCTCGCCTCGCGGGTCGTGGCCATGTACGACGGGCCGATGGACAAGATCGAGCTGGGGCCGCCGTCGGTCACGGCCGCCGTACTGGAACTCGCGGGGGAGCTGTCGGAGCACCTGCGCGCGGGCGCGGACGTGCGGGACGTCGGCGAGTGGCTCGACGAGCAGTACGGCCTGCTCCCCGCCAAGACGACGGTGGCCCAGCGCAAGCCCGTCTCGGTGCAACGGGCGAGGGAGCAACTCCTCCCCCTGGTGGCGGCCTACGAACGGCTGAAGCGCGGCCGCGAGGTCATCGACTACGGCGACCAGATGTCGCTGGCCGCCCGGATCGCCAGCAAGCACCCCGAGGTCGGCCAGATCGAACGCGACAGGTTCTCCGTCGTCCTCCTCGACGAGTACCAGGACACCAGCCACGCCCAGCTCGTCCTGCTCAGGAGCCTGTTCGGCGGCGGGCACCCGGTCACCGCGGTCGGCGACCCCTGCCAGTCCATCTACGGCTGGCGCGGCGCCTCCGCGGGAAACCTGCGCCGCTTCGCCCAGGACTTCAGGACGGCCTCCGGCGACCAGGCCCCGGTGCGGCAGCTCTCGGTCAGCTTCCGCAACGGCGACCGCGTCCTCGACGTCGCCGCCCGGGTCCAGATCCCGCTGCGCATGGAGGCCAGGGAGGTGCCCGTCCTGGTGCCCGGCGCCAACCGCAAGGACCGCGGCCGCGTCACCTGCGCCTTCCACGAGACCGCCGAGGACGAGGCCGAGTGGATCGCCGAAGGCATAAAGAAGATGCTCGGCCAGGACGTCGCCCCCGACGGCCTGCCCTGGGGCGAGAAGGAACGCAAGAAGACCCTGGAACTCCAGCCCCAGGACGTGGCGATCCTGGCCCGCAAGCGCTCGCAGTTCCCCGCCCTGCGCCGCGCGCTGGAGGCCCGCGACATCCCGGTGGAGGTCGTCGGGCTCGGCGGCCTGCTCACCGTCCCCGAGGTCAACGACATCGTCGCCACCCTGCGCGCCCTGTATGACCCGACGGCCGGAGACGCCCTGGCCAGGCTCATGGCCGGGCCGAGGTGGCGGATCGGTCCCGCCGACCTGCGCCAGCTCGGCGAGTACGCCCGCGAGCTGACCCGCGAGGCCAGGGAGGGCGCCAGGCCGGAGAAGGACCCGCTCGACCAGGTGGTCGCCGACCTCGCGGAGGAGCGCGGCAGCCTGATCGACGCCCTGGACGAGCTGCCGGATCGCGAGGAGTGGCTGGAGTCGTTCTCGCCGCTGGCCAGGACCCGCCTGGTCGCGCTGGCTCACGAGCTGCGCCAGCTCCGCGCCCACACCGCCCAGCCGCTGCCCGACCTGATCACCGAGGTGGAGCGCAAGCTCGGCCTCGACATCGAGGTGGCCGCCCGCGGCGGCACGGTCAGCGCCTTCGCCGCCCGCGCCGACCTGGACGCCTTCCTCGACGCCGCCTCCCGCTTCGCCGGTGACGCGGAGGACCCGACGCTCGGCGCGTTCCTGGCCTACCTGGAGGCGGCGGAGAGCGAGGAGTTCGGCCTGGAGGCCGGGCGCGTGGGCGAGAGCAACAGCGTGAAGCTGATGACCGTGCACGCCTCCAAGGGACTGGAGTGGCCGGTCGTGGTGGTGCCCGGACTGTCGCAGCTCATCAGCTCGAAGGGGACGATCGCCACCGGCAGCATGTTCCCGGCGACACCGGTCACCAACAGCCGGTGGACCGACAACCCGCGCAAGCTCCCGTACCCCCTCAGAGGGGATGCCGCGGACCTGCCCCGGCTGGGCGGGCTGAGCAAGGAGGAGCTGGGCGCGTTCGACGAGCGCTGCCGCGCGCGCGACCTCATGGAGGAGCGGCGCCTGGCCTATGTGGCGGTCACCAGGGCGCACTACCACCTGATCGCCTCCGGCTACCGCTGGGGCAGCGCGACCAAGCCGCTGGAGCCGTCGGAGTTCCTGCTGGAGATCCGCGACACGAGCGACCGCGTGGCCTTCTGGGCGCCGGAACTGGCCGACGGCGCCACCAACCCGCTGCTGGACGAGCCCGCCGAGGCCACCTGGCCGGTCGTCCCCGAGGGCGACAGGTACGAGGCGGTCCTGGACGGCGCCCGCCTGGTCGAGGACGCGCTGTCCGGCCGCCTGGACGGTCCGGCCGAGGACCAGCCGCTGAAGTCCTTCGAGCAGGAGCGCGTGCGTGCCTGGGAACGCGACACCGACCTGCTGCTGCGCGAGCGCGAGCTGTATCGGCGCGGCGGCGGCAGGACGGTCGAGCTGCCGTCGAAGCTGACCGTGTCCTCGCTGGTCACGCTGGCCGCCGACGCCAAGGAACTGGCCCGCAGGATCCGCCGCCCCGTCCCCGTCAAGCCCGCGCCGCTGGCCCGCCGGGGCACCTCGTTCCACCGCTGGCTGGAGACGCGCTGGGACCAGCAGCGCCTCATCGACGACTTCGAGCTGCCCGGCCTGGAGATCGTCGAGGAAGAGGCCGACGTACGGCTGGCCGAGCTGCAGGAACGCTTCGAGGAAAGCGAATGGGCCACCCGCAAACCCCTGGAGCTGGAGGTCCCCTTCGAGACCATGATCGCCGACCGGGTGGTCAGAGGCCGCATGGACGCCGTCTTCCAGTTGCCCGACGGTTCGTACGAGGTGGTCGACTGGAAGACCGGCGCCCGCCCCACGGGCAAGGCCGCTGCCGCCGCCTCGGTGCAGCTCGCGGCGTACCGGCTGGCCTGGTCACACCTAGCTAAGGTCCCACTCGACCAGGTGGGCGCCGCCTTCCACTACGTCCGCTCCAACGAGACCGTCCGCCCCGTGAACCTCCTCGACGCCGACGGCCTCATCGCCCTCGTAGAAGCCGTCCCCCACACCACCTGACCCCATCCTCACTCGGACAGGTAGTGGAAGGTGGGTTTGGGGTGCATGAGGAAGTCGTGGTGGGAGATGTTCCAGGCGTAGGCCCCGGCCATGGCGAAGATCACGGTGTCGCCCACCCGGATCGAGGTGGTGACCCCGCGGGCGAAGACGTCCTTGGGAGTGCAGAGCTGGCCTGCCAGCGTCACCGGTTCCTCGTGCACCCCGACGCCGTCGCCGGTGGGCAGGACGGTGAAGGGCTGGTCGTGGCCCTTGGTGACGGGGGTGCGCAGGTGGTGGGTGCCGCCCAGGACGATCGCGTACGCCATGCCGCGCACCCGCTTCACGTCCACGACCCTGGTCACGTAGTAGCCGCAGTACGCGGTCAGAGAACGGCCGGGTTCGACGCGGACCGTCTGGCCGGGGGTGCGCAGGCGGGCCAGGCCGGTGCCGTAGGCGGGCCAGTCGAAGCGGGCGGACGGGTCGTGGTAGTCCACGGCCATGCCGCCGCCCAGGTTCACCTCGCCCGGGTCGCTGGACAGCAGGGTCTCGGCCAGCTTCAGCAACTGGTCGGCGTTCAGGCCGCTGGCGAGGTGGTAGTGGCGGCCGCGTAGCCGTACCCGGTCGTCGAACAGGGGGAGGCAGGCGCGCGCGTCCTCCTCGTCCATCCCGAACGGGCCGTTCATCGTGAGGGCGGCGCCCTCGACGGGGAGGTCGGGGTTCACGCGCAGGAGGACGTCGGCGGGGCGGCCCGAATCGAGCAGGCGGCGCAGTTCGTTCGGGGACTCCACGTGCAGGCGGTGGGCGGGCAGGAGCAGTTCGGCGTCGGTCTTGCCGGGGCCGCCCAACGCCAGTGGTTTGTCCGGGAAGAGGGCGCTGACGTGGGCGTGTTCGCCGCCTGAGGAGACCTCGAAGCCGTCCACGTGGGGTTCGAGGACGCGGAGCAGCTCGGGGTCGGGGTTGGCCTTGACCGCGTAGTAGAGCTCGATGCCGGGCAGGGCTCGCCGTACGGCCGAGGCGTGCGCGTCGAGGGCGGGCAGGTCGTAGACGTAGGCGGGCGCGTCCCCGGCGGCCTGGGCGATGCGGTCGGTGTTCATGCGAGCGGGTTCGCGATCGGGACGTATCCGGCGGCGCGGTCGGCGGCCCTGGCCCAGCGCACCGACAGGTTCGCCTTGGCGGGCAGCGGCGCGCCGGCCAGCAGGTCCGACAGCGGCACGGGGTGGCCCAGGTCGGCGGCGACCCGGCCGATGATCTCGGCGGCGGCCTTCCACAGCCGCGCCAGCGTCGCGTCGTCGGGCGCCACGCTGGCGGCGATCTCGGTGAGGTGGTTGACCAGCAGGCAGTAGGCCACCCTGGCCCAGCCGCGCTCGGCGTCGTAGGACAGCGACTCGGCCACGCGGGCGGGCACGCCGGTCAGGTCGTGGCGGCCGGTGACCAGCTTGGTCCCCTCCAGGTCGCGGAAGACCACCTCGGCGGGCAGGCCGTCGGGCCCGAGCCCGACCAGCACGTTCTGCAGGTGCGGCTCCAGGACCACGCCGTGCCGGAAGTACAGCTCCAGCACGGGCGGCACCAGCGCCGCCACGTAGGCCCGCCACCAGGCGGCGGGGTCGGGCGTGCGCACGCCCTCGGCGGCCAGCGCCCCGGCCAGCACCGGCGTGACGCCGGGGGAGGTGACCGACCACGGGCTGGAGCGCACGATCACACCGAGCCCCTCCAGCAGCCGCGTGCCGAGGCCCGCGGAGCGGTAGCCGGGTTCGGGCAGCCAGCGTGTCGCAGGGTACTTGCCGGAAATTTCGTCAAATATCGTGCCCAAACGGCGGTTCAGCTCCACCGCCCCCGCCAGCTCGTACCACGCGTTCTTCCGTACACAATTCGTGATCCGGACATCCAGCGAGAACTTCAGGCACACCCCGAGATCCGGCGCGTAAACCGTCCTGACCGACGACGTCGGCACCACCGCCGGCCCCGGACCCAGGTCGACGAGCCGGTCGTCGAAGACCGGGCCGAGCAGGTCGAGCTGCCACGGGTGCGCGGGCAGCAGCGTGTAGCCGGGCGGCGCCTCTCCCAGCCGGTCCAGCACGCCGGTCACGCCCTCCTGCGCCACCACGTCGTCGCGCACCCCCAGCAACCGGAGAGGGAAGCGCGCGTGCGCCTCCGGCGCGTACGCCAGCCAGTCCCGCCCGCCGCGCGCCTTCGGGCTCGGATGGAACGGATGCCCGTAGACCAGCGCCTGCTCGGAGGCCAGCCACGGGTCGGCGGGGGCGACCGCCTCGGCCCGCGCCCGCAGGATCGCCTCCAGCGCCTCGCGGCTGGCGGCCACCTGCCCGGCGAACTCCGCGTTCACCTCGCCCAGGCTCAGGTCGGATACAGCCCGCCGTACCAGCTCATCGGTGGTCAGAGGCACCCAGACGCCCTGCTCCAGCCGCTCAGGCGGGCCGGTGAAGCGCAGCGCGGCGCCGCCGCGCGTGCGTGCCCGCAGCAACGCCCCGCCCACCCGCAGCAGCAGGTACGGCGGCGCCGGCCACACCTGGCCGCGCGGCCCCGCCACTTCCCGCACGCAGCAGCGCAGCAGCGCGGCCAGGGTCGCCTCCTCGGCACGTGGAGGCGACGCTGCGGGGGAGTCGAGGACCAGGCTTTCCACGTCACGCTCTCCTCAGGTAGTTGGGCCCGCTGGCGCCGTAGTACTTGTTGACGTCGCGGGCGCCGGAACGCTCCTTGGCCACCAGGGTGCCCGCGGTGATCATCGATTTCCCGGTGAGCCGGGCCGCGTCGAGCGTCCTGGCGCGCAGCAGCCGGGCCATGGGGTCCTCGCCGTGCTCGTCGAGCGCCTCGGCGAGGGTCTCGCGCAGCAGCCTCGCGGCCCGCTCGTGGGGCAGCGCCCCGAAGGCGACCGCCGCGGCGGCCAGGTGCAGCGTGATTGTCACGAACACGTCGGCCAGCGCGTGGGGGTCGTCGGTCAGCATGCGCTCGTCGGTGAAGTCAGGCGGCTCGATCCCGGCCGCGCGCAGCCGCGCGGGCGAGGCCAGCAGCCCGTCGTTGTCCTTGACCAGCAGCTTCATCGCGCCGTCGGTGAACACGAGCGCGAGGTTCTGCTGGTGCGCCTCCAGCGCGACGCCGTGGCGGACGAACAGCCGCACGTTCCAGCGCAGCAGGATGCGCAGGTAGCCGGGGACGACGTCGCCCAGGCGGTCGAGCACGGACGGAGCGTTCAGCGCGGCGACCGGGACGATCCTGCCCTCCGGCAGCCTGCGGATCATCCACGCCAGGTACTCGTGGCCGGAGTGCGCGTACGTCTGCTCGTCGGCGACGAGCACGTCCGGGTCGGCCAGCTCCCGCACCAGCAGCTCGGCCAGGGCGCCGTCGCGCAGCGTCCCCGGCTTGATCGAGCGGCGGTTGCGCACGCCCAGCGTGCTGACCGGGATCGGCAGCTTGAGATGGGTACGCGCGTCCAGCTCCACGGTCCGCATCGACAGCGTGGGCCGCACGATCGCCCGCCGCCCCCCGACCTCGCGCACCCCTTCGACCTTGAGTGCCTCGCCGATCGTCAGCGGGTGCACGGGGAACGGCTCGTCGTGGCCGGGCACCTCGACCCAGCGCAGCGCGAACGACGGCCCGAACTCCGGCGCGTACGCCAGCAGGTCCGACGCGCTCATCCCCACCCTGGCCCGCGAGGTCGGATACACCGGATGCTCCACGAACGCCGCCAGCGTCTCGTAGGAGGGGCCGCTCGCCAGCACCCGATCGGCGTGCCGGGCGTGCAGCTCACCGGCGGTCAGCGCCGCCGCGCACTCGTCGGCGAAGGCCGCCACGCCCTGCGCGTCGGCGGGGTCGGCGATCTCCGCCAGCGTGGCGAGCACCTGCTCAAGGCGCAGGCGTTCCTCGGGGGCCACGACGAAGTCCTGGTAGAGCGAGCCGGGCACCAGCCGGACGACCATGCCGTCGGCCAGGGTCAGCCGCACGCCCTCCCTGGTCCTGCTCACCCGCCGCGACAGGCCGCCGTAGTCCTCGCGCAGCAGGGCGTCGAGCACCCGCGCGGCCAGCCTGGCCTGGGTGGAGTCGGGAGTCACGCCGAGATCACCCACGGCCGCTCCGCTCGGTAGGCGTCCACCGCCGCCTCGACCCGGGCGCGGTCGGGGCCGACCGCGCGGATGACGCCCAGATAGTCGCGGTTGGTGTGGGTCCTGGTGATGTGTTCTCCGGCGGCGCGCAGGGGGCGGTGCCAGAGGCGGACGCCGTCGTGGGAGCGTTCCTCCGCCGCCGGAGCCTGGGTGATCGTTCCCGATCGGTCGGCGACGAGGCTGACGGCGGTGCCGTACCCGGGAGTGGGGGGTGTGGCGGGGAGCCGCTCGCCCAGGTGCGCGCGCAGGATCCACTCGAACAGCGGGACGCCCAGGATGTCGCCGAGCAGGAAGTCGCAGTGGTCGCCGATGACCCGGTAGTTCACCTCGACGATGCGCGGTCCGGCGGGCGTGAGCACGTACTCGGTGTGGCAGGCGCCGAAGCCCGCGCCCAGCGCCGCGAGCGCGGCCAGCACGTGCTCGTGCGGCCCGTCGGGCGCCCAGTCCAGCCGCTCCTCCACGAAGTGCGGCAGCGGCCCCAGCTTCGTCGCGTAACCGCCCAGCACCCGCGTGCCCGCCGCGTCGCCCAGCGTCTCCAGCGTGCGCAGCGGCCCCTCCAGGTACTCCTCCACGACCACGAACGCGCCCGGCCGCGCGCGCCGCACCGCCGCGACGGCCTTCTCGAGGTCCTGCTCCACCAGTATCACGTCCTCGCTGGCCACCCCCTCGCGGGGCTTTACCACCAAGGGGTACGGCAGGCCGCCGGGAACGGCGTCGTCCGGACCCAACTGGATCGAGAAGACCTCTTCCACCCCGGCCTCGGCCAGCTTCCGGCGCATCAGGTACTTGTTCTTGGCCGACAGGCAGGCCCGCCAGTCCTTGCCGGGCAGCCCGAAGTAGTCGACGGCCAGCGCGGTCTCGGTCTGCAGGTGGTCGGAGTTGCTGAACAGGGCGTCCGGCCGCCCGAGCCGCGAGACGGCGTCGATGAGGGCGCGCGGGTCGCGCACGTCGCAGGCCACCGCGTGCGGGTGCTGATCAGGCCGGTCGGTCAGGATCGTGACCTCGCAGCCGAGCGCGCGAGCCGCCGGCAGGAACCCGTCGGTCACGGAGTCCGTCGGCTTGAGCGCCGTCATGAAGAGCCGCAAAGCAGGGCACCCCCGGATCAGGTAAGGCTAACCTAACTCGGCGATGATAGTCCCGAGACGATCATCTCGTTGCCCCGACAGGCTAATCCGCCGGCAAATGAGAGTCTTCTCATTCTCATCTCACCGACGTCTCCTCCGCAGAGCCTACGGTCCTGTCATGACCCGTAAGACCACGCTCGTGGGCGCCACGGTCGGCGCGGTGCTCGCCGCGCTCGCCATGACGGTGGTGGTCAAAGCGGGGGCGGTCGAACCGGACCTCGGCGGTGAGATCATCGTCACCCCCACGGCCACCCCGCCGCCGCCCAGCCCGACGCCGGCCGTCACGCCGACCCGGAAGAAGGAAAGCGCGACGCCCACGCCCAGCAGGAAGAAGACCAAAGCCGACCCGGTACCACCCCCGTCGCCGACCAGGGTCCGCAGCGGGGATGATGATGAGGACGATGACGACGACTGAGCAGGCAAGGTGAGCGCGAGAGCACGGATCGTAGGCTGGATGCTCTCGGTCGTGACCCTGGCGCTCGGCCTGTCCATCTTCGCCGCCTGGAACGTCCTGCTGACCCGGGTGGACGAGCGGATCGCGGCCGAGTTCAAGCACGAGTACGAGGAACTGAGCGGCTACGCGGCCAAGCGTCCCGCCAACGACCTCGACGAGCTGCTGGTCGGCTACCTCCAGGTCAACGTCGCCGACCGGTGGGAGATGTTCTTCACCGTCGTGGACGGCCAGCCCCACCGCAAGGGCCTGGCCGAGTCGCCCGCCCCCCTCGACGAGGACGCCGGCCTGGTCGCCCGCGTGGCCGAGGCCGAACGCCCGGAGACCGGCACCTGGCCCTCCAGGGCCGGCGAGGTCCGCTGGGCGTCGGTCCCGATCCAGATCAAGGGCGACCGCCGCCAGGGCCACTTCGTCATCGCGATCTTCTACGAGCAGCACCGCCAGGAGGTCGTGGACGCCGTGCGCGTGCTCGGCTTCACCTCGCTTGCCGCGCTGGCGCTGGCGGGCGCGGCCGGCTGGTTCGTCGCCGGCCGCGTGCTCGCGCCGGTCAGGATGGTACGGCAGGCCGCCGAGCGCATCGGCGACTCCAGCGACCTGACCAGCAGGCTGGAGGTGGTCGGCAACGACGACGTGGCCGCCCTGGCCCGCACCTTCAACCACATGCTGGACCGGCTGCAACGCGCCTTCGAGGTGCAGCGGGAGTTCGTGGACGACGCCGGGCACGAGTTGCGTACCCCGATCACCGTCATCCGCGGCCACCTGGAGCTGATGGGCGACGACCCCGCCGAGCGGGAGGAGACGCTCGCGCTGGTCACCGACGAGCTCAACCGCATGAACCGCATCGTCGACGACCTGCTGACGCTGGCCAAGTCGGAGCAGCCGGGCTTCCTGTCGCTGGAGGAGGTAGAGCTCGCCGACCTGACCGTCAGCGTGATCGCCAAGGCCAGGGCGCTGGGCGAGCGCGAGTGGCGGGTGGACGAGGTGGCCGAGGCGCGCGTCGTGGCCGACCGCCAGCGGCTCACCCAGGCGCTCATGCAACTGGCCGCCAACGCCGTGCGGCACACCCAGGAGGGCGCGCTCGTGGCCGCCGGGTCGGCCGTGGACGGCGACAAGGTCCGGCTCTGGGTGCGCGACGGCGGCCCCGGCGTGCGGCCGGAGGACCGCGAGCGCATCTTCCAGCGGTTCGTCCGCGCGGGCAGCCGCTCCCACCAGGGCGCCGGGCTGGGACTGGCCATTGTGCGCTCCATCGCCGAGGCCCACGGCGGCCGGGTCTGGGTCGAGGACGGCGCCCGCTTCGTCATTGAACTGGAGATACGGTGAACCGGATACTCATCGCGGAGGACGAGGCCAGGATCGCCGCGTTCGTGGAGAAGGGCCTGCGGGGCAACGGCTTCGTGACCACGGTCGTGGAGGACGGCGAGGCCGCCTTCGAGTACGCGCGCAGCGGCGAGTTCGACCTCATGGTGCTCGACATCGGGCTGCCGTTGAGCGACGGCTTCACGGTGCTGCGCAGGCTGCGGCAGGCCAGGGTGACGCTGCCGGTGATCATCCTGACCGCCCGTGACAGCGTGGCCGACACCGTCGCCGGGCTGGAGGGCGGGGCCGACGACTACATCCCCAAGCCGTTCGCCTTCGAGGAACTGCTGGCCAGGGTGCGGTTGCGGCTGCGCACCGAGCGTACGCCCGAGGTGACCGTGCTGCGGGTGGGCGACCTGTCGCTGGATCTGCGCAGCCGCAGGGTGCACGTGGGCGGGCACGTGGTGGAGCTGTCGGCGCGCGAGTTCGCGCTGGCCGAGGTCTTCTGCCGCCATCCCGACCAGGTGCTGACCCGAGAGCAGTTGCTCAGCCACGTGTGGGGGTTCGACTTCGACCCAGGTTCCAACGTGGTGGATGTCTATGTCCGGTACCTGCGCAAGAAAATCGGGGCAGATCGGATCGAGACCCTGCGAGGTACCGGATATCGGATGAAAGCCCTCTAACGACGGCCTCATGGGGGTCCCACCGCCGCTCGGGAGTCTGGAGACCGGCAACGGAAACCACTCCCCAGGAGGACGGCATGGAACTCAGGCGGATCCTGATCGCCATCGCGCTCACGTGCGGGACCGGCGCGGCGGGCGCCGGACTCGTCGCGACCCCGGCCTCGGCCGCCCCGGCCACGCTGGCCCAGGCCGAGACCAGCCGCGACGACGATGACGATGACGACGACGGAGACGACGACCGCCGCGCCCCCCGCGGCGGCGTGGACACCGGCGCGGGCGGCACCCAGGACGACGACGATGACGACGACCGTCCCAGGGGCGGCGTCGACACGGGCGCCGGCGGCACCCAGGACGACGATGACGACGACGATCGGCCGAGGGGTGGTGTGGAGACCGGTGCGGGTGGCACCTGGACCGGCGCCCAGGCCGCCAACCCCGTGCGGCTGCGCGTCCCCGCCATCGGCCTGAAGACGAAGATCATCCCGCTGGCGATCGACAAGAAGGGCCGCCTGGCCGCGCCCAAGCGCTACGACGTGGCCGGATGGAACCAGGCCGGCCCCGAGCCCGGCGAGCGCGGCCCCGCCGTCATCGCCGGCCACGTGGACTCCAAGACGGGCCCCGCGGTCTTCTACAAGGTCCGCGGCCTCGACCCCGGCGACAAGATCCACGTGGACCGCGCCGACGGCACCACGAAGACGTTCACCGTCCACCGCCTGGCCCGCTACCCCAAGACCGCGGTCCCCAGCCGCACCGTCTACGGCCAGACGGCGGGCGCCGAGCTGCGCCTGATCACCTGCGGCGGCGTGTTCGACAGGAAGAAGGGCAGCTACCGCGACAACATCGTGGTCTTCGCCCGCTGACCCGGCCAACGGGGCGGGCTCAGCCGCCCGCCCAGAACAGCCGCCAGAACGTGTCGGCGTCACCGTTCATCGTGGCGAACGGCCGGACCTTCTTCCCGGCCAGGTCCACGACGTCCACCCGCCAGGGGCTCACCCCATGGTCGTAGACCAGCAGGTGGTCCTGGTTGAACCAGCCCCACAACTTCTGTTTCGCACCCAGCGGGAAGCGCCCGACGCGCTTCCCGCTCTCGTGTTCCACCACGCAGACAGCCCGCCTACCGGCGCACCCCGCGACCAGCAGCCGCCCGCTGACCTCGGCGGTGAGATCGTCCGCCGACCGAACCCCCTTGACCGTCCGCAGCAGCCGCCCGTCGAGCGCGTAGACCCCGACCGCCCCGCCCCCGGTCACCAGGACGGTCCCGTCCGGCCCCCAGGCGAAGTCCGCCGCCTTGGCCAGCCCGGAGACCTCCCGGTGACCGACCGTGCGAGCGGCCACGTCGACCACCGCGAACCCGGTCGCCCTGCCGTCGATGTCGGTCACGGTCAGCAGGACCCGCGAGCCGTCCCGCGCCCACGCCGGCCGCCGGACCAGCAGCGGGAGCTCCACCGTAGGCACCGAGAAGACCGGCGTCAGCGCCCGGTCGGTGAATTGCACGGTGTTGTTGCCCTCGGAGGCGTACTTGGGCGCGGTGTAGACCGATGCCACCAGCCGGCCGTCGGGCGAGACGACCGCGTCACGGTACTCCGGCAGGCGCAGGAACTCCCGCGTCCCCGGCTTCCTGACGAACCCCGGCTGCCGCAGCGACTCCTCCTTGACCGTGAACGAGGTCAGCCGGATCGGATCGCGCGGGCCCTCGAAGAAGGTGGCAGCCAGTTGCGGCACCGAGACCGCGACGGCGTCACCCGGCGGCGGCCCACTGAGCGCGGGCGAGGAAGCGGGCGAGGAAACGGACGAGGACGCGGGCGCGGACACGGCGGCGGACGGAACCTGCCGCGAAGTGGACGGCGTGAAAGGCCCCGGCCGCGTGATCAGGATCGTGCCCGTCACGGCCGCCGCCACGGCGAGTGCCGTACCTCCGATCAGGGCGGTGCGCAGGCGGCGGGGACGGCGCGAGACCGCCTGACCCTCGCGCAGCAGGCCCTCGGGCACCGCGTCGGGCTGACGCCGCTCCACCGGCCGCGTGACCCGCCCGGCGTTCCCGCCGCTGCCCGGCGCCGGATGGCCGAGCAGGCGCAGCAGCACCTGGCTGGCCCGCGGCCGCTCCGCCGGCTCCTTGACGAGGCAGGCAGCCACGATCTCGCGCAGGTCCCCGTCGAGCCCGCCCAGCTCGGGCTGCTCGTTCGCGAGCCGGTGCATGATCGCCGGAACCGAGTCCTGCCCGAACGGCGCCCGCCCCGTCGCCGCGAAGACGATCGTGGCCGCCCACGCGAACAGGTCCGCCGGCGGCCCCGCCACCGCCTGCCCGAACTGCTCGGGCGCCATGTACGCCGGCGTGCCCACCACCCCGCCGATCGTCGTCTCACCCGAGGCCGCCCGCGCGATCCCGAAGTCGATGACCCGCGGACCCTCCCGGCTCAGCAGCACGTTGGCCGGCTTGAAGTCGCGGTGCACGACCCCGGCCCGGTGGATGGCCGCCAGCGCGGTGACGGTGCCGACCGCGAGCCTGCGCAGCTCCCGCCCGCCGATCGGGCCGCGCTCACGCACGCTCGCCTGCAGCGTGGGCCCGTCGATGAACTCGCTCACGATGTACGGCACGCCGCTCTCGCTACCGGTCCCCAGCACCTGGGCGGTGCAGAACGAGGCCACCTCGGGCAGCACCTCCGCCTCGCGCAGGAACCTGGCGACGGCCTGTGGATCGGAGACCCGGTGCAGCATCTTGATGGCGACCTTCTCACCGCCCGTCCCCTGGCCGAGATGGACCACGCCCTGCCCGCCCGACCCCAGCGTGCCCAGGATCCGGTACTCGCCGACGCGCTCCAGGACGCTCACGTCAGAACCTGTCGAAGCGCAGGTCGGCCAGCTTGTCCTTCACGTACCTCAGCTCCGCCAGCTTCCGTTTCACCTTGCCGTCGAAGCCGACCGCCTCCACGATCATCTTCTGGCCGGCGACGCGGCCCACGATCAGGTGGTCCTCGTCGTACCAGCCGTACATGAAGCCGCGGGCGGGCGGCACGGTCGCCAGCCTTTTGCCGGTGTCGGCCTCCCAGATGCAGGAGGTCAGTTGCTTGGCGCAGCTCGTCGTGACCAGCCGCGTGCCCGACGGCGAGAACGGCGTCTGCCCGACCGGCCGCCCCACCCAGTGCATGGAGCGCACGACCTTGCCGGTCAGGTCCCGGTAGCGGATGCCCTCGCCGTTCTCCGGCGTCAGGTACCCGGACGCCACGAACTGGTCGCCCGGCGCCCAGCGGTAGTAGTAGCTGCTCCTGGCCTCCGGCGCCTGCTTCCTGAACTGCGCGACGTCCTCGTCGTTGGCCGTCTCGACGACGGTGGCGCGGCGCGTCGCGACGTCGATGAGGATGAAGCCCCTGACGAACGCGGCCTGCACCTGCTCGTCGCGCTCCAGCATCGACAGCAGCAGCGTACGGCTGTCGCGCGACCAGTGCGGCGAGACGCCCCAGCGCGGGTTCGTGACCGTCGGGACGGTGAACTTCTCGCCGGTGACCCGGTTGGTGAAGCCCACGTCCAGGCGCTCGGCGGTCAGGATGTGCAGCTCGTTGACCGTGGCCAGCCATCGGTTGTCGGGGGAGACCGGGGAGGAGATGTTGTCGCCGCCGGTCCGCTCGAAGCCCGATCCGTCCGGCGTGCGGGCGTAGGCCACGGAGTTCGCGCCGTTCTGGCCGACGTAGTAGGAGGTGAGGCGGACCCGGTCGGCCGCGTCCTCCCAGAGCGTGCCCGCGCCGTCGGGCAGGGTGATCGTCCTGGTGGCCGGGACCGGTTTCGGCGCGGCGGGGGCGGTGCTGGGGGCGGGGCTCGACGTGGTGCCCGCGGCGACCGGCCTGGCGATGAGCGTGCCGGGGGTCAGCAGGTATCCGAGCGCGCCGAAGACCAGCACGATGGCGACGGCCGCGCAGGTGAGCAGCAGCGCGCGGGGCCGCCGCCGCTCGGGCTCGGGCAGGTCGGGCAGCGCGGTCTCCAGCGCCCCCGACTGGCCGAGCAGGCGGAGCAGCGCCTCCTCGGCGGCCGGGCGGTGCTCCGGGTCCTCGGCCAGGCAGTCGGCCACCAGTTCGCGCAGCTCGCCGTGGAGGGCGCCCAGGTCGGCGGCGCCGTACCTGCGACGTTTGTCCACCTCGCCGAAGGGGTCGCGGCCGGTCGCCGCGAAGGCGACCAGCGCGGCCCAGGCGAACATGTCCTCGTGCTGCCCGCCCTCCCCGTCCGGTGTGCCGCGCAGCACGTGCGTGCCGTCCTGGCCGAGCACGACCGTGTGCGGGCCGAGATCGCCGTGAAACCCGCCGGTACGGTGGACGGAGGCCAGCGCGGTCAGCACCGCCAGCGCCAGCCGGTGGGTCGCGTTGGGCGACAGCGCGCCGCCCTCGGCCACCGCCTGGGCCAGCGTCGGCCCCTCGGCGCGCTCGGTGACCAGGATGCCGGGGTCCATGCCGGTCACCTTCCCGTGTAGACGTAGATCAGGTCGTCGCGGTCGTCCTTGCCGACCAGCTCGCCCATCACCCTCTGCGTACGGCCCCGCAGGTCGATGACGACGATCTGGTGCACCGCCTTGTCCTTGTCCCTGGGCTCGGTGATGATCAGGTGGCTGTCGTCGTACCAGCTCAGCAGCGTGCCGCCCTTCGCCCCGAAGACGGCGACGCTCTCCTGGCGGCCCCAGTTGGCGGTGTTCCACAGGCAGAAGCTGCCGCCGCTCGGGCACAGCGTCAGGAACGACGTGCCGGAGGGCGAGAAGCTGCGGCGTCCCCACAGGCGGCCGACCCAGTGCTTGGTCCACAGCTCGCGCCCGGTCAGGTCGCGGGCCTTGAGTCCCCAGCCGCTCTCGCTCTTGTAGTCGATGACCACGCCGGAGGAGTCGGGCAGCCAGGCGTAGATCCGCTCGGCCTTGTCGTCGGTCGGCACGGGCGTGGCGGTCCTGGAGACCGGGTCCACCAGGACGAAGCCCAGGGCCAGCTCGGGGTCGCCGCCGTCGACGATGTTGAGCAGCAGCCGCTTGGAGTCCGGCGCCCAGGTGGGGAAGGCGAGCTTGCCGTTGACCTCGGGCGTGACGGCGTACTGCTCCTTGGTCTTCCTGTTGACGATCGTCAGCGTGGGCTCGGCGTAGATCGCCAGCCACTGGCCGTCGGGGGAGAAGCCGAGGTCGGCGCCGGGCGTCTTCAGCTTGGTGAAGGTGTCGCCCTCGCGTACGTAGGTGTCCTTGCCCACCCGGTAGGCGCTCAGGACGACCGGGTCTGCGGGGCTCTCGTGCAGCGTCAGGCCGATGCCCGCGGCCTTGACGGTCTTGGTGGGCTTGGGCGGGGGGCTGGGGTCGGGCGCCGCCGTACGGACGTCCGCCGACGGCGAGGCGGGCGACGGGGCCGGTGCCGCGGACACGCCCCCGGCCGGCGGCGGCGCGGGCCTGGTCACCCGCGCGACGGCGTGCCCGCCCGCGGCCGAGAGCACCGCCAGCGCGAGCGCGGCGCCGACCAGCAGCGGCGCCCGGGAACGGCGCGGCGGCTCCTCCTCCCGCACCGGCGGCAGGTCGGTCAGCATCGAGTGGCCCACGAGCCGCATCAGCGCCTCGGCGGCCGTCGGCCGCGCCGCGGGATCCTTGGCCAGGCAGGCCGCCACGATCGCGCGCGGCGGGTCGGCCACGCCGCGCAGGTCGGGCTCCTCGCGCAGGATGCGGTTCATGGCGGCCGACATCGAGTTGGAGTGGAAGGGCGACTGCCCGGTGGCGGCGAAGACCACCGTCGAGCCCCACGCGAACAGATCGGCGGAGGCCGGGAACAACTCGCCCCCGAACTGCTCCGGCGCCAGGAACGCCGGTGAGGTGACCTGCTGGGTGGCGATCGCCGACCCCGACTCGACCGCGGCGCCGACTCCCGCGTTGATCACCCGCGGCCCGTCCGGCCCGAGCAGCACGTTGTCGGGACGCAGCGCCCCGTGCGCCAGGCCCGCCTGGTGGATGGCGGCCAGCGCGGTCATCGTGGCGATCGCCAGCCGGTGCAGGGCCGCGCCGCCCAGGGGTCCGTGCTCGATGACCTCCTGCTTGAGGCTGACCCCGTCCACGAACTCCGAGACGATGTACGGCCGCGCCCCCTGGAGCCCGGCGTCCAGGACCATCGCGCTGTGGAAGGCGTCCACCCGCTTCAGCCGCCCGGCCCTTTCCAGGAAGCGCTCCGGATCCTCCAGATCGGTGTGGAGCAGCTTCACCGCCACCCGCTCGCCGTCCGGACCGCGTCCCGCGTAGACCACGCCGGCCGGTCCTTCAGCGAGAACGTGCTCCAGCGTGTAGTCCCCGAGTTGCCGCGGGTCTCCTAAAGGCATCGATCGAGAGCCTCCGATCTTCACGATGCTGCGAGCCAATTATGTGGTTTCGGGGGTTTCGGTCGGAAGTGTGGCCGCAAGGCTTACCCGAACCTGGCGTCGTAGGATGACTGCGACTTTGGGGAGGGTGTGTCCGGCTTGGAGACAAGGGCTGCAGAACAACTGATAGGGCCGCTGTTGCTCGCGCGCGGCACCGTCGACAGATCCTCGACGCTGCGGGGTGACCGCGCCTGGGTGGAACGTGCCTGGGCCGACCCCGCGACCAGAGTCCTGGTCATCGACGACGGCCACACACTCGTCCGCCGCTCCGGCGAAGGCGCCGAGGCCGTGCTCTACACGACGGAGGAGGCCCCCGAAGGCGAGCGCTACCTGCTGGGCGTCGAGGACGGCACCGCCTACTTCGCCGTGGCCGCGCCCCTGCCGGGCGTCGACGCCGAGCTGAACGGCCGGGCGACCGTGCCCATGAGCCTGCGTGACACCCCGGAGGGGCGGCCGGTCGTGGCCGGGCTGCGGCAGGTCGGCGGGTTGCTCGGCGACCGGGACGCGGGGCTGCTGGTCTACGCCGTGGCGCTGGAGGCGTGGCACACGACGCACGAGCACTGTCCTCGGTGCGGGAGCCGTACCCAGGTCGAGGCGGGCGGCCACATCCGCGTCTGCCCCGTGGACGGCTCGCAGCACTTCCCGCGCGTTGACCCCGCGGTGATCATGCTGGTGCGCGACGAGGAGGACCGCTGCCTGCTGGCCCGCGGGCCGCAGTGGCCGGAGGGGCGGCTGTCGATCCTGGCCGGGTTCGTGGAGCCGGGGGAGTCGCTGGAGCACGCGGTCATCCGCGAGGTGGCCGAGGAGGTCGGCATCGCCGTCACGAACCCGCGCTACCTGGGCAGCCAGCCGTGGCCGTTCCCGCGCAGCCTCATGCTCGGCTTCTTCGCCGACGCCATCACCACGACGCTGACCCCGGACGCCGACGAGATCGCCGAGGCCCGCTGGTACTCACGCGAACAGCTCGCCGAGGCGCTGGCCTCAGGCGAGCTGCGGCTGCCGCCGCCGGTCTCGATCGCCAGGCGGCTGATCGAGACCTGGTACGGCGACCATCTGGTCGGTGACTGGTAGCCGCTCAGGCGGCCTGGAGAAGCGCCTTCACCTCACGCGCCGACGGGTTCGTCCGCACGACCCGGCCCTGGGGAGTCTCGATGACGACCGTCGGGACGACCTGGTTGCCGTTGTTCACGCTCTCCACGAACGCGGCGGCGCCGGGGTTGGCCTCGATGTCGACTTCACTGAAGCTGATGCCTTCGCGGGAGAGCTGAGACTTCAGCCTCTTGCAGGGGCCGCACCAGGTGGTGGTGTAGACCGTCAGCGCCATGAGGGTTCCTTTCGGGTAAACAGGCGCTCGGTGCAACAACGCCGGGGGCCCGCGTAATCCCTCGTGTTCCGGTGGGGTTAGCCGATGCGCTCGGAGATCCACTGCTGGACGCGCTCGGCCACGCCGGGCTCGCGGAAGAGCGGCGCGCTGTGCTCGGCGCCGGGCTGGGTGACGACCGTCACGTCCACGCCCACCTGGCCCAGCATCGTCTTGAGCAACTGGCTCTGCACCGGCGGCACGAACTCGTCCTGCGAGTGCAGCATCAGCATCGGCGCGTCCTTGGCGCTGGCGTGCCAGGGCACCTCCATGCTGGCCCACACCCGCGAGCACTTGCCCTTGGGCTCGCAGCCGCCGGCCAGCCGCATGGCGGCCAGGCGCAGGCGCCGCTTGTTGATGTCTGCCGTCTTGGCGCCGTCGGAGTAGGCGCGCAGCGGCGAGATCACCGGTGACAGCCCCACGACGCCCTTCAGGCCGGGCACGCCGTTGCCGTACGTGCCGACGGCGGCCGCGATGTGGCCGCCCGCGGAGAAGCCCACCACCACGAAGTTCGCCGGGTCGTACGACCAGCGCTCGGCGTGCTTGCGCGCCACGGCGATCGCGGAGAAGGCGTCGCTGCGCTGCGCGGGCCACGCCTGCTGGCCGGACAGGCGGTAGTTGAGGTTGAAGACCGTGTAGCCCATGTCGGCGTAGGTGCGGGCGATCTCCGTCATGTACTTCTTGTCGCCGCCGGACCACCAGCCGCCGTGGATCAGGAAGACGCCGGGCCGCTTGGTGCCGTCGGCGGTCCACCACACGTCCATGTCCTGGTTGCGCTGGTGGCCGTAGTTGACGCTCTCCGCCGACAGGCCGCCGAGACCGTTGGAGTCGACCGGGAAGGGGTCCTTCGCCGTCCCGGCGGCAGCCGCCGTCGGCGTGAGCACGATCGCAGCGGCGAGCGCGCTCGCGAAAACCGCAGTTCGCACGGCCTTCCCTTTCCCCCATGCAGTTGGTCGCGCCCCATTGTGGGGGAATTGACCTGTTCTTTGCATCTCGGTGATGTGAACGGGTGACGGGCGGCATGTTGCCAGAATGGAGCCCTTCACCGCCACCGGCTGGGAGGATGACGAGGTGAACAGCGTGGATGACGTGCTCGGCGGGCTCGACCCGGAGCAGCGAGCGGTGGCCGAGGCCGTGCGCGGGCCGGTATGCGTGCTGGCCGGTGCGGGCACCGGGAAGACCAGGGCGATCACCCATCGGATCGCCCATGCCGTACGGAGTGGGTACGTCGACTCCTCCAGCGTGCTCGCCGTGACATTCACCACACGCGCCGCGGGCGAGCTCAGGCAGCGGCTGCGCGCGCTCGGCGCGCCCGGCGTCCAGGCGCGCACCTTCCACGCCGCCGCGCTGCGCCAGCTCACCTACTTCTGGCCGAGGGTCATCGGCGGCGACGCGCCGTCGGTGATCGAGTCCAAGCTGCCCGTGCTGCGCGAGGCCTGCCGGATCACCCGCACCAGCCCCGACGTCCTGCGCGACCTGGCCTCGGAGGTCGAATGGTCCAAGGTCGTCCAGATCGCCCCCGAGGACTACACGGCCGCCGCCGCCAAGTTCAACCGCACGCCGCCGGTGCCCGCCGAGGAGATGGCCCGCGTCTACGACGCCTACGAGCAGATCCGGCGCGAACGGCACCTGGTCGACTTCGAGACGATCCTGGAGCTCACCGCCGCCGTGATGACCGAGCACCAGGAGGTGGCGGCCCAGATCCGCCAGCAGTACCGCTACTTCGTCGTCGACGAGTACCAGGACGTCAACCCGCTGCAGAAGCTCCTGCTCGACACCTGGCTCGGCGGGCGCGAGGACGTGTGCGTGGTCGGCGACCCCAACCAGACCATCTACTCCTTCACCGGCGCCAGCCCCCGCTACCTCACCGGCTTCGCCGTCGAGCACCCCGACGCCGCCGTCATCAAGCTCGTGCGCGACTACCGCTCCACCCCCCAGGTCGTCGACCTGGCCAACCTGGTCATCGCCAAGGGCCGCTCCACCCACCGGCTGGAGCTCCTGGCCCAGCGCAAGGACGGCCCCAAGCCGGTCTTCACCGAGCACGACGACGAGCCCGCCGAGGCCGCCGGGGTCGCCCGCGCCATCCGCAAGCTCATGGATAAAGGCGTTGCCGCCCGCGAGATCGCCGTCCTGTTCCGGGTCAACTCCCAGTCGGAGGCGTACGAGGAGGCCCTGTCCAAGGCCGAGATCCCCTACGTCCTGCGCGGCGCCGAGCGTTTCTTCGAGCGTCCCGAAGTGCGTCAGGCCGTCGTACTGCTTCGCGGCGCCGCCCGCTCCGAGTCCGGCGAACCCCTGGCCGGAGAGGTCCACCACATCCTCACCGGCATCGGACTCACCCCCGCCGCGCCCGGCGGCGGAAAGGCGCGCGAGAAGTGGGAGTCGCTGCGCGCCCTGGCCGACCTGGCCGAGGACATGGCCGCCGACGGAGCCGACCTGCCCGCGTTCGTGGCCGAACTGGAGCGCCGCGCGGGCGAGCAGCACGCCCCGCCGGTCGAGGGCGTCACGCTGGCCTCGCTCCACGCCGCCAAGGGCCTGGAGTGGGACGCCGTCTTCCTCGTCGGCCTCACCGACGGCATGATGCCGATCATCTACGCCGAGTCGCCCGAGCAGGTCGAGGAGGAGCGCCGCCTCCTCTACGTCGGCATCACCAGGGCCCGCGAGCACCTCTCGCTCTCCTGGGCACTGGCCCGCGCCCCCGGCGGCCGCAAGGGCCGCCGCCCCTCCCGCTTCCTCGACGGGCTGACCGGCCGCCCGGCCACCACCCCCCGCGCCGCCGCCGCGCCCGCGCGCGAACGCCGCCAGGTGGCCGCGCCCGTGTCCTGCCGCATCTGCGCCCGCAACCTCGCGACGGCGGCCGAGCAGAAGCTGGGCCGCTGTTCGAGCTGTCCCGCGGACTACGACGAGGCGCTCCTGGAGAGCCTCAAGGCCTGGCGCACCACGACGGCCAAGGAGGCGAAGATCCCGCCGTACGTCGTGTTCACCGACGTGACCCTCCAGGCCATCGCCGAGCGGGTGCCGCGGAGCGAGTCGGAGTTGCTGTCGATCGCGGGCATCGGCAAGGTCAAACTGGACAAGTACGGCGAGGCCGTCCTGGGCCTGTGCCGCGGCGGCGGGTAACCCCGATCAGGCTGGAAGCCCGGCCCCGGGACCGGCGTGACCTGGCTCGGGTCGGCGACCTCGCAACACTCCGCGCAGACCAGCTTCTGCTCGATCGCCGACCCGCACGCCGAATGACAGAAGCGCACCGGCGGACCCTGCGGCGCCCTGGCCGGCCTCCGCCTCGACCCCGCCCGCCCCTCCCACCCAGCCCCGACCCCGGCCCGAGCCCCCGATCCCGCCCAACCGGCCCCGCTCCGGCCCTCAGCTCCCGATCCCGCCGTGCCGGCCCCGCTCCGCCCTCAGCCCCGACTCCGCTCTTCCAACCCCAGCCCTCGATCCCGCCCTTCCAGTCCCGCTCCGCCCCTCAGCCTCGATCCCGCTCTACCGGCCCCGCCCCTTGCCCCTGCTCCGGTCCGCCCCACGCTCAGCCTCTGATCCAGCCCCTGCCTGTCTGGCGCGCTCCTCCATCCCGGCCGCGATCTCCGCCCATTTGCCCCAGCTCTTCCGGTCCCCGGTCCGAGCCCAGCTCTTCCGACTCCGCCTCTGCCCTGGTGTGGTTCTCGTCCTGTCAGGGCCGGCGGCAGGCGTACCAGAAGGGAGAAAGCGCACCAGGTCGCGGAGGTGATTTTCCCGATACGGCGGGTGGGTTCCTGACGCGGTGGGTGGCACGTCAGACTTATGGTGATACGGCCAGCCGCTAGGGGAGAGACACGTGAACGAGGCGCTGAAGGAGCTGCTCGACCTGCTCGACCTCGAGCAGATCGAGCTGGACATCTTCCGCGGCCGCAGCCCGGAGGAGCGCATCCAGCGCGTCTTCGGCGGCCAGGTGGCGGCGCAGGCGCTGGTCGCGGCGGGGCGTACCGTCCCCGACGACCGCCATGTGCACTCGCTGCACGCCTACTTCATCCGGCCGGGCGACCCCGCGATCCCGATCGTGTACAACGTCGAGCGGGTCCGCGACGGCCGCTCCTTCACCACGCGCCGGGTGGTCGCCATCCAGCACGGCAAGGCGATCTTCACGATGTCCGCGTCGTTCCACGTGCCCGAGGAGGGCTGGGCGCACCAGGCGGCCGCGATGCCGAGGGTGCCCGACCCGGAGACGCTGCCGACATTCCAGGACAAGCTCTACGACCTCGTCGGCGACGAGCCCGGCTGGAAGGACTGGCTGTCCAAGCCCCGCCCCGTGGACGCCCGCTACGCCTCGCCGCTGACCTTCGAGGCGTCCAGGAACCCGGAGCTGATCAGCGCCGAGACCAACGTGTGGTTCCGCTACGACGCCGAACTGCCCGACGACCCGCTGCTGCACGTGGTGCTCGCCGCGTACGCCTCGGACTTCACGCTCGTCGACACGATACTGCTGGCGCACGGCCTGTCCTGGGGCACCTCGAACGTCATGGGCGCCTCGCTGGACCACGCCATGTGGTTCCACCGCCCGTTCAGGTCCGACGACTGGTTGCTCTATGCTCAGGAGTCCCCCTGGTCGGGGGGCGCCCGTGGCCTTGCCCGCGGACAGATGTTCACCTCATCAGGAGACCTCGTCGTCTCGGTGGTGCAGGAGGCCATGATCCGCGAGATAAAGTCACAAAATCCCAGGTAGAAAATATGTTGCCCCTCCCCGGCTTCCCGGTTTAGGGTCATGGTCAAGCGAGTCGGACACTCCTGTCCGACGATCCCAAGAAACGGAGGTGAGTCCCGGTGATCAGCATGAAGATGACGGCCACGCAGTGGCTCACTTCCGCACGCCGTGACTCGGTCAAGCTCGCTGATGGGCCGGCCAAGTTCCGGCAGGAGCAGTCTGTCTTCGGCCAGGAGTCCGCCTTCCACGCCCGCGCCCGTCACGGCGCCGGCTTCGAGGCCGTCCTGGTTTACGGAGCAGGAGTGGCTCCGTCCGCGCCTGCCATCGCAGGTGCCCCGAGCATCGTGCCGAACCCGCAGAACACCAAGGGTGGACTGTGCGGTCCGCAACCCTGGAGGGATGCGCCGGTCATAACCTGACCGGCACACAAGCAGCCCCCAGGCCGCGGATCCGCACATCGGATCCGCGGCCTCTTTGTTTGTCCGTGATCCCCCGACCACCTACGAGGTGCCCGAACAAGATCACCAAGATCGAAAAGAAGAAGGAGACGCAGATGGGGGCGAAGACGATCATGGACCTGATCGACGAAGCCAAGATCCCCTGCCGTGCCAACCCCGACCTGTGGTTCGCCGAGTCGCCGGAGGACGTCGAGTTCGCCAAAGCGCTCTGCGGTGGCTGCCCGATCCAGAAGTCCTGCCTCGACCGCGCGCTCGAGCGCGAGGAGCCGTGGGGCGTCTGGGGCGGCGAGCTCATCCTCCGCGGGACCGTCGTTCCCCGCAAGCGGCCTCGCGGGCGTCCCCGCAAGCACCCGGTCGCTGCCTGATCCACCCACCTCGTACCGACTCAAGAAAGGCGTCTCGCAGAGATGAACATCCTTCCCACCAGGAGCTTTGAAATGCCGTATCTGTTCCAGAACATGGTCAACGACCGAATACAAACCCTCCACCGAGAGGCGGAGGAGCAACGCCTGATCAACCGGATCCGCCGAGTAGAGCGCGCCCGGAAGAACGTGCAGCGAGCCAATGACCGGCTGCGCGTGGCGTTGACCCGAGGAGTCTGAACCGGGAGGTCCTGCCGCCGGCGCAGGACCTCCACCGAGGTCTCCTTCTGACGAAGGGCCCGGGTGCCAGTAAGGCACCCGGGCCCTTCGCTAACTCAACCCTTCCACCACCCCAACCCCCAACCCGCCTCCACCCTTCCCAACCCCCAACCCACCCCACCCCCTACACCGACCCTCCCCGGCCCCTCCCTCTTCGGCCCGACCCCCTCGGGTCCGCCCCTCTTGGGCCGCCCCCTTCTGGGCCCAGCCTCTCCGGCCTGCCTGCCCCCTTTGGCCCGACCCCTCGGGTCCGTTCCTCTTCGGTCTGCCCTTCTCGGCCCGGCTTCTTCGGCCCGCCCCCCTCCGGTCCGGCCTCTCCGTCCGCTCCCTTGTCCCGGCGACAGGGCAACAAGGGGCGACGGAGCCACGGCCCCTCGGGTGCGTGAAGTCCGGACGGCGAGAGCCTCTGGCGCGCGGAGGCTGGGCGGCCGCACGCTTCTGAGCTGCGCCGTGCTCTGGGCTGCGCGGGGACGTCTGTTGGCCACGCCTAGGGCGCCGACGGGCGATCGAGTTGTCGCGTGCCTGCCGGATCGCGCCGGGCTCTGGGCTAACTGGTCTTTTGGGGTTAGGAGACGGGGACGGAGTCGGTGGCTGCGTCTGGGTCGTCGGCGAAGCCTGGGACCCAGCGGATGACCTCGTCGCGGAACCTGGCGGTGGTTCCCAACTGGCACAGGACGCCTATGCCTGCCGCGTGTACCCGGTGGATGAGGACGTACGAGACGGGGAGGTTGAGCTGGCGTACCACGTTGGTGGGTCGGAGGTCGGTCACGCTGGCGGCCTGGGCCTGGAGCCACTCGCGGCTGAACGTGAACTCCTCCACCGCCGTCGGCTCGACGTATGGGGCGAGGAAGGCGCGCAGGGCGTCGGGGTCGATCTCGATGTGGGGACGGATGAAGCCCTCGGCGCGCAGGCCGTTCATGACCGTTTCCATGTCGCCGTGGTTGAAGATGCGGGTGAGCTGCCCGAATGCCTTGGGGTAGCCCTCCGGGAGGCGGTTCACGGCGCCGAAGTCGAGGATTCCGAGTCGTCCGTCCTCAAGCATGCGGAAGTTGCCTGGATGGGGGTCCGCGTGGAGCATGCCCACCCTTGCTGGGGAGCAGAAGAGGAAGCGGACGAGTAGCAGGCCGGCTCTGTCGCGTTGCTCCTTGGTGCCGTCGGTGATGATGCGGGACAGGGGCGTCCCGTCCATCCACTCCGTCACGAGGACCATCTCGTTGGCGGCGATCACGTCGGGCACCTGGAAGTCCGGGTCGCCGAGGAACTCCTGTGCGAAGGCGTGCTGGGCTTCCGCCTCGCGGAAGTAGTCGAGCTCTTCGGCGATGCGTTCGCGCAGTTCGGTGAGGACCGCCTTGATGTCGAGACCGGGCAGCATGACCCCGAACAGCTTGCCCAGCCGCGCCAACTGGGTGAAGTCGCCGAGCAGCGCCTTGCCCGCGCCGGGGTACTGGACCTTGACCGCTACGTCCCGGCCGTCGTGCCAGACCGCACGGTGGACCTGCCCGATCGAGGCGGCGGCGGTGGGCTGGTCCTCAAAGGAGATGAAGTTCTCCCGCCAGTCGTCGCCCAGTTGTTCGGCCAGCACCTTGTGCACCGTGGCCACCGGGAGCGGCGGCGCGGCGTCCTGGAGCTTGGTCAGCGTAGCTCGATAGGGGCCGGCGATCTCCGGCGGCAGAGCGGCTTCGAAGATGGACAACGCTTGGCCCAGCTTCATCGCACCGCCCTTGAGCTCGCCGAGGACCTTGAAGATCTGCTCGGCGGTACGCTGCTGGATCTCCTGTGCGACGATCTCGGCGGATTTGCCGCCGATGCGCTTCCCGATGCCCAGGGCCGTGCGGCCCGCGAAACTGATCGGAAGCGTGGCCAGCTTGGCGGAGCGCGTGACAGCGCGGCGCGGAAGATCGCTCACCGTAGTACGCGGCGTCCCGTTGAGGCGCCACTTCCCCCTTCCGTGGTCGACCCGTGTGCGCGTGGTCGCGGACCCGGCCCGGTGGCTTCCGAGCCTGTTGGTCTCCCCTGATGCCCGTCGGACACGGGCGTTGTGCTGGTTGTACGTGTACCCACCGGCCGCGGGCCTGCGACCCGCCGACAGAGGGCTGTTGGCACTCCGGATCCCGCTGGCTGAGAGGGTTCGCGGCGCTGCCTGTTCGGTGCGGAGACGATGGGGTGCCCTGCTGGATGCAAGGTCGAGGAGAGTGCCTCGCTGGGTGCGGGGCAAGGACGACGGCGCCTCGCTGGGTGCGGGGCAAGAGCGATGGCGCCTCGCTGGGTGCGAGGGGTGGTGCGTGGGGCCCTGCTGGATGCGGGGGGCTTGCTTGTGACTGTATGGCGCGTGCTCAGAGGTCTGGTCGGGGACCCCCGGGGTGGCCGTTGGTGTGGGGTGGGTGGCTGGTGGGATTTGGCTGGGTTTAGTGGCGGGTGGCCGCTCTGACCATTCTTAGCGAATCTGGATTGTTGCGTATACACCTACATTGCGGGTGGATCGCCCAGGTCCGACGCTTCCTCTGCCAATCAGGCAATATGTCGATTGTGCCGTTGGTCACAATCGACGGGTGGCCGTCCAGGTAGGCGAGGGCGTGCCGGGCGGCTTCCGCTGCTACCAAGGCCGCCAGGGTGGTGTCGCAGGCGATCTCGCCCACCGGATATCCGCCCAGGTGAGCGGTGACCATGGGCCAGCCCGGATCGCGGTCGCGGCGGGTGAGGTCCAGGCAGTGCAGGCAGGCGCTCTGGCTCGGGTGTACGAGCGGTCCCACCGTTCCGTAGCCCTCGAAGGCGGAGACCAGCATGTGCGGGATGTTCAGGGCGGTCAGCTCGGTCACCAGGATGCCGTCCAGCGGGCCCACTGGAGCGAGGACGACCAGGTGCGGCAGGTCCGAGCGGTCGTTGAGGTACGGCCCGCCCGCGACGAACCGGGCATAGGGAGTGGGTGTGGCTGGCTGCCGTTTCGTGCTGCTTTGGCCGGTGTCCTGGATGGTCTGGCTGACCACGTCGGTTCGCTTGCGGGCGGCTTGGGTGGGGCGCCGTGGGGCTTGCGTCGGCTTTCGAGGAGCGGGCGCGGGGCCTGGAGGAGCGGGTGCGGGGTCCGGGGCGGTGGCCCGCTGGTCTCGTCTGTCGTGAGCTGTGCCTTGGGCGGGGACGCGTGCCGCGGGCGCTTGGCTCTGGGCGGCGCGGGTGGGTGCGGGGTCCTTGTCGGATTGGCGGGGGTTCTCGGGGTTGGGTTGGCGAGGTTGCTTTGCGAGCGGTTGCGGGGTGGAAGAGGGCTGGTGGGTGGAGGTCGGGGGACAGGTGATCTGGCGGGTGGCGGCGGCCACGGAGGCTTCTTCTCGGGGGAGGCCGAGTTCGGACCAGGCGAGGCCGCCGGGGACCAGGTCTTCCGGGCGGGTGGGGGCGGGGTCGATCACGCGGATGGACCCCACTCCGGCGGCTGCCAGGAGGTTCACGATCGAGGCGCCTACCCGGCCTGCGCCGTAGACCCTGACCCGGGCGTGGCGGCGGCGGCCCAGGGTGGGGAGGCCGCCTGCCGGGTTGTCTCTGGCCAGGTCGAGGGCGTCCAGTTCGGGGCGGAGGCGGTCTCGTTCCGGTAGGGGGATGTCGTGCAGGATCGTCTCGGGGATTGAGGCGTCGTCCAGGACGCCTTGGGCGGTCAGCTCCGCCAGGAGGGTTCTGGCCGCCTGTTCTTCCATGCCTGCTTTCACCGCGTGCTTCAGGGCCTGGGTCATGTCCTGGGTGCCGTCCAGGGACTCGATCCAGGCTCGGAGTGGCGGGGTGAGGTCGGTGAGTACGACGGCCTGCAACGGGTGTACGCCGAACTGGAGGGTGCGCTCGTCTCTGAGGATGCGGCGCAGGGAGGGTTTCACGCGGGGCCTCATGACGGTCAGGGTCGCATCATCGGGGGCGGTTGTGGGGCGGGTTGTGCCGGGCTGTGGATAACTTCTTTCGCTGGTCAGAGGGCTGTGGATGAAGGTCCGGCCATAGCTGGGCAAACCGGCGGCCCGCGAGTGGGCGGGGGCCTCGGGCGGACCCGAGAGGAGCGCGTCTCCGGGTTAGACGAAGGGCAGAGGAGGGCGTGGGGAAAGACAACCAGGGCCGCGTGGAAAGAGGGGGAGTGCGTAGCGGGGCGCCAGGCAGGGAGCGGGGAGCCGGGGAACAGGGAGCGGGGAGATGGGGAGCGGGGAGATGGGGAGCGGGGAGATGGGGAAGGGTGTGATGCAGGGGTGGGGTTACGATCTTGGGCATGAGTGAGCTCTTGGTCGACCGTTCGGACGACGGCGTCGTCTGGGTGACCCTCAACCTCCCCGACCGCCGCAACGCCATGACCGAGCCCATGACCCAACGCTGGTCCCAGGAAATGGCAGCCCTGGCCACCGACAGATCAGCCCGCTGCGTGGTGATCACCGGCGCCGGCAGCGCCTTCTCCGCCGGCGGCGACCTGTCCTGGCTGTCGGAGCGAGCCACCGAATCGGTCCCTGACCTGCGAGACCGCATGCTCGCCTTCTACCGCACCTGGCTGGCGGTAGCGGCCCTGGAAGTCCCGACGATAGCCGCAGTGAACGGCGCCGCGGTGGGCGCGGGCCTGTGCCTGGCCCTGGCCTGCGACCTCGTCTACGCCGCCGAGGACGCCAAGCTGCTGGCCCCCTTCACCTCCCTGGGCCTGCACCCGGGCATGGCCGCCACCTACCTGCTGCCGAGAACGGGCGGCCTGAGGCTCGCCAGCGAGATGCTCCTAACCGGACGTGTCCTGACAGGCACCGAAGCAGCATCAGAAGGTCTGATAAATCGGGCATTCGCGGGAAATGACCTTAGGCGCGAAGTGCAAGAGATCGCCCTCAAGGTCGCCTCAACCGCCCCCATCGCCGCGAAACTCACCAAATCCGCGCTAAATGGGGATCACCAGGATCTAGAAGCCGCCCTCCGCTGGGAGGCCCTCGCCCAGCCCGTGACCATGGCTTCCGCCGACATGCTGGAGGGACTGCGCGCCCATCGGGAAAGGCGCGTGCCCAAATTCACCGGCTCTTAATCATCTGACCAGCTAAAACAGGGCTCACCCCCTGTGGAATTCGGCCGGTGTCGGCTAACGTGCATATGTGCCCCCCGAGACAGTCGAGGTCCGTCGAAGTTCTCGTCGCCGGCGTACGGTCTCCGCATACCGAGACGGCGACAAGACGATCGTGCTCTTGCCCGCATGGCTGAGTGGCGAAGACGCTGATGAATGGGTGAGCCGGATGCTCGATCGGCTGGCGGCCAAGGAGCGGCGGCGCAGACCCACCGACGAAGGGCTCCAGGCCAGGGCCAACGAGCTGTCGGCGAAGTACCTCGACGGCAAGGCACGGCCCGCCAGCGTCCGCTGGGTGGACAACCAGCAGCACCGATGGGGCTCGTGCACCCCGGACAACGCCACGATCAGGATCTCGACCCGCCTCAAGGGCCTGCCGGAATGGGTCATCGACTACGTCATCATCCACGAACTCGTGCACCTGCTGGTGCCGAGCCACGGCCCCCAATTCTGGGCGCTGGTCGAACAGTATCCCAAGGCAGAGCGGGCGCGCGGCTTCCTCGAAGGATTCTCCGCCGCGGCGCACAACGCGCCGGAGGAATGTTGATCCGCACCGTCGCGGTTCTCGCCCGCCGGAGCATGGGGAGGGCGGCCCCGGAAGGGGTGGATCAGGAGGAGTTCCTGAGTGCCGTGGCCGAGGACACCTACGAGATGGTGGCCGGCCTCGACCTGGTCACCCCGGTGCTGGTGACGAGCGTGCCCGGCCTGGAGGAGATCGTCTGGCCCGGCACCGAAGTAATCACGATAAAAGACGACGAACCCCTGAAAAGCGTCATAAATCGCCTCCCAGGCGACCAAGCAGCCGTGATCAACGCCGACGCCCCCGACCTCCCCCCACTCCTCATCGGCAAGCTCTTCCGCGAACTCGGCCGCGCCCAGCTCACCCTGTGCCCCTCCGAGTACGGCGGCGCCGTGGCCCTGGCCTGCCACCTCCCCCTCCCGGACTGGGCCAACCCCGACCTGGACGCCCAGGACCCGGTGGCCGACCTGCGCGCCCAGGCCCCCGGCCGCCGCATGGTCGCCGCCTCACCCGGCTGGCACCGCCTGCGTACCCCCGAGGACGTCCTGCGCCTGGACCCCGGCCTGGAAGGCTGGGACAACACCCGCGCTCTCCTGGGGAAGCACTAGCCGCGCGACGACGGCCCGATGATCGGTCCCCGGCACCGAGTGCACCGTGACCTCCCGGACCCCCACCCGCGTGTCGACCAGCACGTGGTCGATCGTGATCATCGGCGGCAGCCGCGTGTTCTCCGGCCACGTGGGCACCAGCCCCGCGCCGGCCCGGTCGGCGGCGTCGGTGTAGCCGCGGGCCAGCACCTCGCGCAGCGCCGCGTGGTCGAGTGTGGCGTTGAAGTCGCCTGCCAGGATCCGCGGCGTACCGGAACCGGCCCCAGGCAGCGAGCCGAGCACCGCCCGCCACGTCGCCAGGTTCTCCGAGGAAGGACGCGGCGCATGCACGGGCACGACCTCGACCGGCCCGCCGGGCGGTGACACCACGAAACCGTTGAGCGGATGCCGCGAGTAAAGGCCGACGTCACCCTGGAGCACCCGGTACGGCATGACACCCTCCAGCCGCTCCACGGCAGCGGGCGTCAATTCCTGGACACTCAGGACATCCGGCCGCACCCGCCGTACCAGATCCATGACGTCAGCCCGTCCGACCAGCAGGTTGACCGTCAGCACGGTGAACGGCCGCCCGCCCGCGACGCCCCCGTCACCGAACGCCCGGGGCAGCACGCAGAACGCCAGCGCGACCGAGGTGAGCGCGGCCACGCAGGCCGCGAGCGGCCGCCGCCCGAACGCGGCGACGAGAAGGGGCAGCAAGGACCCGAGGGCGACGTACGGCGTGGCCGACATGACCTGCGTCAACGGCCCGCCACGCTCAAGCCCGGCGACCCGCGCCAGAGCCCACGCGGCGAAGGGAACGACCAGGATCCACACGAGGCCGGCGCGCACCGGCGCGCGGCGGGCAGGGGTGACGATCGTCCCACCGACCACCGCGTGACCCCCTCAGGTCAGAAGTAGCGCCCTGCCGCGCCTGGCCAGTCGCCTGGTGGCCTCGTCGGACAGCTCGGGGATCTCCTCCACGGGGAACCAGCGCAGGTCCAGCGACTCCTCGCTGATCACCGCCTCCGCGCCCTCCGGCGCCACGGCGGCGTACTCCACGTCCAGATGCCACGACCGCGGCGGATGGCACCAGACCTCGTGCCGATCCAGCGCCAGCGGCCCGGCCAGCAGGCGCAGGCCGGGAATGCCGGACTCCTCCCCGGCCTCGCGCAGCGCCACCTCCGCCAGCGTGCGGTCGGCGGGCTCGCAGTGACCGCCCATCGGCAGCCACATCCCCGCCTTGGGGTGCAGCGTCAGCAGCACGCGCGCCCCGTCGTGGGACAGCACCGCGGTGGTCGCGGTCAGGTGGCCGGGCACGCACTCCCGGTACATGGCGTCGGTGTGCGCCGCCAGGTGCTCCAGGAACTCCTTGCGCAGCACCTCCTCCTCGGGCGTCGGCGCCGTCCAGCCGGTCAGCACCTCGACCGCGTCGGAGCGCAGCGTCACTCCGACTCTCCGGGCTCGTCCAGCTTGGAGATGTCCCAGGCGGAATCGCCCTTGACGAACGCGTCCGGGTGGTCGAGGTCCTCGGCCGTCGGCATCAGGTCGGGGTGGCCCCAGACCGAGTCGCGGCCGTCGAGCCCGCGGTCGGCCTCCAGCGCCTGCCAGAGCGCCGCCGCCTCCCGCAGCCTGCGCGGACGCAGTTCCAGGCCCACCAGCGTGCCGAACGTCAGCTCGGCGGGTCCGCCGGTCGCGCGGCGCCTGCGCACCGTCTCGGCGAGGGCGCCCGCGGAGGGCAGCTTGCCCTCGGCCGCGGAGTTCACCACGGTCGCCACCCAGCCCTCGACCAGCGCCAGCATCGTCTCCAGACGGGCCAGCGCGGCCTTCTGCCGCTCGGTCTCCTCGGGCTTGAGCAGCGCGCCGCCGCTCAACGCCTCCTGGAGCGCCTCGGGGTTGCTGATGTCGAGGCCGCGGATCTGCTCCTCGAGCGCCGAGGTGTCGACCGTGATCCCCTTGGCGTACTCCTCGACGGCGCCGAGCAGGTGCGAACGCAGCCACGGCACGTGCTGGAACAGCCGGTGATGGGCCGCCTCGCGCAACGCCAGGTACAGCCGGATCTCGTCGGCGGGCAGTTCCAGGCCGTCGCTGAAGGAGGCGATGCCGCCGGGCAGCAGCGCGGCCGTGTCCGACAGCGGCAGGCCGATGTCGGTCGTGCCGATCACCTCGCGCGCCAGCGAACCGAGCGCCTGCCCGATCTGCTGGCCGACCATCATGCCGCCCATCTGCTTGAGCATGCCCATCAGCGGCCCGGCCATCTGCTGGGCCTCGGCGGGCAGGCCCGCGCCGCCGAGCGCGCCGCCCATGGTCTCGACCATGCGTTCGGCGATCGGCTCGCACAGCTTGCGCCACACCGGGACGGTGTTCTCGATCCACTCGGACCGGCTCCACGCCTGCGGGTTCGACACCCCGCTCGGCAGCGCCGTGGCCTCGTTGAGCCACAGGTCGGCGAGGCTGAGCGCGTCGACGATCTGGCGGCGTTCGCCGTCCATGACGGATGGATCGCCCTCGGCGACCACCGCGTGCCGGGCGATGTTCTTGGCCATGTCCCAGTTGACAGGGCCGGAGCCCTGGGGCGCCGACAGCATGTCGGCGAACTGGCGCATCGCCTGAGCCATCTGCTCAGGGTTGCCGAACATGGCGAACGGGTTTTCGTTGGGGTCGTTTTCACGACCTGGCAGGTCAGTCACCGCTCTACCTCGTGCAGGATGGAGGAGTCCACATCCGCCACGTTAGTCGTCCTACGGCGGATCAGTGCAAAGTGAGGACCGTGTGCCTACCTCGAAACGCCCGCGCCAACCGGTCGTCGCCATCACCGGCGCGGCCTCCGGCCTCGGTCGCGAGCTGCTCGCGAGGCTCGCGAGCGCAGCGGATTTCCGCAGGGTGGTGGCCATCGACGAGCAGCGCGGCGACGTCCAGGACGTCACCTGGCGAGTGATCGACGTCCGGGATCCGCTCTTGGCGAACCGGATCTCCGACATCGACGTGCTGGTCCACCTGGCCGGTGACTACGCCGTCGACTCCGACCCCGGTGAACGCCGCGCGTACAACCTGCGGGCCGCCCAGACCGTGCTCACCGCCAGCGCGGCCGCGCGCGTGCGCCGTGTGGTGCTCGTCACAAGCGCCATGGTGTACGGCGCCGCCCCCGACAACGAGGTCCCGCTGCCGGAGGACTCCGCGGTCGCGGCCGAGCCGGACACTGGAGTCGTCGGCGACTACCTGGAGATCGAGGCCCTGGTCCGCCGCGCCATCAGGAGCAACACCGGCCTGGACGTGACGGTCGTGCGCCCCGCGGCCGTCGTCGGCCCCGGCGTCGACACCGTCATCACCCGCCACTTCGAGTCGCCCAGGCTGCTGGCGGTGAAGGGCTGCAACCCGCGCTGGCAGTTCTGTCACATCGAGGACCTGGTCTCGGCGCTCGAGCTGGCCGCGCGCGGCGTGGTCACCGGCGTCGTGGCCGTGGGCTCCGACGGCTGGCTGGAGCAGGAGCAGGTGGAGGAGCTGTCCGGCATCCGGCGCTTCGAGCTGCCCGCGGGCCTGACCTTCGGCACCGCCCAGCGCCTGCACCGGCTCGGCATCACCCCGGCGCCCGCCACGGACCTGCACTACGTCGTCTACCCGTGGGTGGTCGACTGCGCCCAGTTGCGCGAGGCCGGGTGGAAGCCCGCCTGGACCAACGAGGCCGCCCTGGAGCAGCTCCTCGAACTACGCGAGAACCGCACCACCGTCGCCGGACGCCGCCTGCCCGTCAAGGAGGCGACGCTCACCGCGGCCGGCGCCACCGTGGCCGTGATCGGCACCGCCGCCATTGTGCGGCAGGTCCGCAAGAGGCGCCGCCTGTAGGCTTGTTTGCGTGGACGTCATCCGGTTGCTAGACATTCGCGACACCCCGTTGTCCGTCGACGAGGTGTACGCCGCCGTGGGCGACCACGCGGCGGGCGGGACGACCCTGTTCGTCGGCACCGTGCGCGAGCAGGACCAGGGCAAGCCGGTGACCCGGCTGTCGTACTCGGCGCACCCGTCCGCGCAGGCGGAGCTGCGCCGCGTGGCCGAGAAGGTGGCGGCCGACTTCCCGGTGACCGCGCTGGCCGCCGTCCACCGCGTCGGCGACCTGGAGCTGGGCGACATCGCGGTCATCGTCGCGGCCGCCTGCCCGCACCGCGGCGAGGCGTTCGCCGCCTCCCGGCGTCTGATCGACGACCTCAAGGCAGAGGTTCCCATCTGGAAACATCAGCTCTTCGGCGACGGGTCGGCCGAGTGGGTCGGCGCCTGCGAATAAGCTCAGTCCATGTCACGACGTGCCCTGACCCTGCTCGTGGCGGGCTTTATGGTGCTCGCCCTCGGTGTCGTCGGCGCCCTCATGAAGGTGCCCTACGTCGTGCTGAGCCCCGGCCCGACCGAGAACACCATCGGTGAGGTCGACAAGAAGCCGGTCATCGCGATCTCCGGCCGCCAGGTCTTCCCGACCGACGGCGCGCTCAGCCTGGTCACCGTGGCCTACCAGGGCGGCCCCAGCAGCCGCATCGACCTCATGACCGCGCTGCGCGGCTGGCTCGACCCGAACGTGGCCGTGGTGCCGGAAGAGACGATCTTCCCCAAGAGCCGCACCGCCAAGCAGGTCGAGGAGGAGAACACCGTCGAGATGGTCAACTCCCAGGACAACGCGACGGCCGCCGCCCTCACCGAGCTCAAGATCCCCTACAGCACCGTCGTCACGGTCCTGTCCACGGAGAAGGGCAAGCCCGCCGACGGCAAGGTGCAGAAGGGCGACGAGATCAACTCGATCGACGGCAAGAAGGTCACCGACGTCGACATGGTCCGCGACACGGTACGCGCGCTCAAGCCGGGCGCCGACGTCGTCTTCAACGTCACCAGGGGCGAGAAGAAGCTCGACGTCACGGTCAAGACCACCTCGGGCGAGCAGGGCGCGACCATGGTCGGGATGACCATGCAGGCCAAGTACAAGTTCCCGTTCAAGGTCAGCATCAGCGTGGGCGACGTCGGCGGGCCCAGCGCCGGCCTGATGTTCTCCCTCGGCATCGTCGACAAGCTCACCCCCGGCTCGCTGACCGGCGGAAAGTCGATCGCCGGCACCGGCACCATCACCCCCGAGGGCGAGGTCGGGGCCATCGGCGGCATCGCGCAGAAGATGGTCGGCGCCAAGAAGGCGGGCGCGACGGTCTTCCTCACCCCGGCCGACAACTGCGCGGAGGCGCTGAAGGCGGCGCCCGACGGGTTGCGGCTGGTGAAGGCGGAGACCCTGCACGACACGGTCACGACACTCGACGCGCTGCGCCAGGGAAGGACAGATCTACCCGCATGTACGGCAAGCTGAAACTTCTCACGCTCGCCGTGCGTTAGCCGTACGGCTGGCACACCGGTGTAGGTTGCCAGAGCGAGACGATTGTTCACCACGACGAGGGGTTGGCCTTGAGCTTCCGGACCCCAGGAGCCGGCAGGGCGATGCGGTTGCCCCGCCGCCCGCGACTGCTGCTTCCTGTCGCGATCGCCCTCGTGGCGATCGTGGCGTTCTTCTTCCTGTTCGCCGGCATTTACACCGACTATCTCTGGTTCGACTCTGTCAAGTACACCTCGGTCTTCTCCGGCGTGATGCTGACGCAGATCGTGTTGTTCCTGGTCGGCGCGTTGTTGTTGGTCGGCATAGCCGGCGGCAACATGCTGCTGGCGTTCAGGATGCGGCCGATGTTCGGCCCCGCCATGTTCGGCGGCGGCAGTGGCGCCGACCGCTACCGGATGGCGCTCGACCCCCACCGCAAGCTGATCTTCATCGTGGGCATGGCCGTGCTCGCGCTGTTCGCGGGGTCGTCGGTGGCGGGCCAGTGGAAGACCTGGCTCCAGTTCTCCAACGGCGTGAAGGCCGGCAAGACGGACCCGATGTTCGGGCTGGACGTGTCGTTCTTCATGTTCGACTACCCGTTCATCCGGATGACGCTGAACTTCCTGTTCACCGCGGTCATCATCTCGATCGTGCTCGCCGCGATCACGCACTACCTGTACGGCGGCTTCCGCCTGCAGTCGCCCGGCGTCCATGCCTCGCGCGCGGCCCGCGTCCACCTGTCGGTGCTGCTGGGCGTGTTCGTGCTGCTGAAGGCGGTGGCGTACTGGGTCGACCGCTACGGTCTGGTCTTCTCCGACCGAGGCAAGGTCTTCGGCGCCAGCTACACCGACCTCAACGCGGTGCTCCCGGCCAAGACCATCCTCGCGATCATCGCACTGATCTGCGCCGCGATGCTGTTCGCGGGCGTGTTCCGCCCCGGCGGCATGCTGCCCGGCGTCTCCTTCGGCCTCCTCGTGCTGTCGGCCGTGCTGATCGGCAGCGTCTACCCGGCGCTGGTCGAGCAGTTCCAGGTCAAGCCGAACCAGCAGGCCAAGGAGAAGGAGTCGATCTCCAGGAACATCCAGGCCACGCGGGACGCGTTCAAGGTCGACGACAAGAGCATCTCGATCAAGCAGTACGGCGCGACCACCAGCGCTAACGAGGAAGTCCTCCAGCAGGAGGCCAGCGCCATTCCGGGCCTGCGCCTGCTCGACCCGACGATCCTGTCGCCGACGTTCCAGCAGCTGCAGCAGATCAAGGGCTACTACAAGTTCCCCGACCAGCTCGACATCGACCGCTACAAGGCGCCGGACGGCAAGGTCCGCGACACCGTGGTGTCGGTCCGCGACATCGGCCTGCCGCCCGAGAACGAGCGCAACTGGATCAACAGCCGCCTCGTCTACACCCACGGCTTCGGCTTCGTCGCCGCGCCCGGCAACCAGGTGGGCTCCGGCGGCCTGCCGGTCTTCAACGCCAAGGACATCCCGCCGATCGGCGACCTGATCGGCCCCAAGTTCGAGCCCCGGGTCTACTTCGGCGAGAACTCTCCCGACTACTCCATCGTCGGCGGTCCCAACCCGGGCCCCGGCCAGGGCGTCGAGCTCGACTACCCCGCCGACCAGCAGGGCGGCAGCGGGCAGAAGAACAACACCTACGCCGGCAACGGCGGCGTGCCCATCGGCAACTTCTTCACGAAGCTGCTCTACGCCGCCAAGTACGGCGAGACCAACCTGCTGCTCTCCTCCGACGTGAACGAGTTCTCGCGCATCCTGTACGAGCGCAAGCCGCTGGAGCGCGTGGGCAAGGTGGCGCCGTTCCTGACGCTGGACAAGGACCCGTACCCGGCGATCGTGAACAACCGGATCGTCTGGATCGTCGACGGCTACACGACCTCGGACTCCTACCCGTACTCCGAGCGCAAGAGCCTGGGCGATCTCACCACCGACGTGCAGACCAGCAGGCTCGTGGCCGGGCAGCCGCAGGCCGCGCCGACCGACGTCATCAACTACATGCGCAACTCGGTCAAGGCCACCGTGGACGCCTACGACGGCTCCGTGACCCTGTACGCGTGGGACGACGCCGACCCGGTGCTGAAGACCTGGCAGAACACGTTCGGCACGATCATCAAGCCGAAGGCCGAGATCCCGGCCGAGCTGCGCGACCACCTGCGCTACCCGGCCGACATGTTCAAGGCGCAGCGGGAGATCCTGACGCAGTACCACGTCACCGACCCCGGCGCGTTCTTCGGCGGCCAGGACTTCTGGAAGGTCCCCGAGGACCCGGCCACGAAGAAGAGCAAGCAGCCGCCGTACTACGTGACGATGAAGATGCCGGAGGGGCAGGAGCGGTTCTCGCTGACCACGACCTTCGTCCCGAACGGCCGGCAGAACATGGCCGCCTTCATGGCCGTGGACGCCACCGCCGACCCGTCGCAGGCGAAGCTGGAGATCCTCCAGCTACCCAGCAACACGGCGGTCCAGGGTCCGCCACAGGCGCAGAACACGTTCCTGTCGAACCCGACGGTCTCCGAGCGGCTGAACCTGCTGCGCGGCACCGGCGGCGCCACCGAGGTCATCTACGGCAACCTGCTGACGCTTCCGTTCGGCGGCGGCCTGCTCTACGTGGAGCCGGTCTACGTGCAGCCGAAGGACGAGAGCGCGGGCCGCTTCCCGAGCCTGCGCAAGGTGCTGGTGCTGTTCGGCGACAAGGTGGGCTTCGGCGACACGCTGGACGCCGCGCTGAAGGAGGTCTTCGGCGTCGCGCCGCCGACGCAGACGGGTGAGAAGCCCACGGAGTCCAAGCCGTCCGAGAACACCAGCGCGCTGGCCAAGGCGATCACCGCGGTCGAGACGGCGTACCAGGAGGGTCAGGCGGCCCTGAAGTCCTCGCCGCCCGACTGGGTGAAGTACGGCGAGGCGCAGAAGAAGCTGGAGACGGCGCTGAAGGAGCTGCAGGCGCTGGGGGCGACCCAGACCCAGGTGACGGCCACGGCCGCACCGACGCCTTCCGCGTCCGCGCCGCCGTCCGCCCCGCCGTCGACACCACCGCCGTCACCGACGGCGACGGCCACGGCCGGTTGACGAACGAGGACCCCGCCCTTCCGGCGGGGTCCTCGCCGCTTTCCCGCGTATCGGTTTGCGTACGCGGCCGGTCATGGATAGTCTCGTGAAGCACGACGACGCGGGGTGGAGCAGTTCGGTAGCTCGCTGGGCTCATAACCCAGAGGTCGCAGGTTCAAATCCTGTCCCCGCTACCAGAGAAGGCCCTGATCACTGCGATCAGGGCCTTTCGTGTTTTAGCGATCTTCGTTTTGCGTCCGCGATGAATCGCCGGTATGGTTGAGACACACACCGACGCGGGGTGGAGCAGTTCGGTAGCTCGCTGGGCTCATAACCCAGAGGTCGCAGGTTCAAATCCTGTCCCCGCTACCAATGAAGGCCCTGATCATGACGATCAGGGCCTTCGTGTTTTCATCGACACCGCACGTCCAGTCCGGCATCGTGCATTTCCAGAAACTCCACGATCACCGGCCGCGGTCCCTTTCCTCCGGCGAAGTACACCTCGCCGTGTAATGTCCCGCCCTGAACGCCGCGGATCGTCGTGCTCTCGTAGTACTTCACGATCGCCGGCTCAGGCAGCGTCGTGACCAACGACAACCGCACGAGGTAGTCGCAGTGGTTGCTGTCGCCGATCTGCAGCCCGACCTTGCCCTGTGCGGCCACGTTGGGCTGGGTGCCCGGCGGCAGCGGGTAGGCGCGTACCCGCTCGACCAGCCCTGCCAGCCTCATGTCGTTGATCCACATGGGGGTCTGTACCAGCAGGACCGCCGCTATGAGCGACCCCGCCACCCACCACCAGCGCCGGTTGCGGCGCCCGGATGGTCCGGCCGGTCGGGCGAGCACCGGTGTATCCGTGAGCGTGCTGTCCACCTCACTCGTCCCTTCTGTAGCACGCTAAGCATCTTGGGGCGCTTCGTGATCGTGAACAAGGCCCTAATCTCGGCTCACAGCATCCGGCGCAGCCGTACCTGCTCGGTTGGGGTGGTGTGGGGGTCGCGCAGGCGTGCGGCGGCCGCGTCGGCCAGGCGCGGGGACGGGTCGGTGACGCTGCCGCGCAGGAAGGCGCGGGCGAGCGGGCGGCGGATCAGCTTGATCATGGTGATCGGGATCTCGCTCGTGCGCAGCGTCAGGTAGGTGGTGGCCAGCTCGAACGCGGGCTCGCCGGCCGCGGCGTTGCACCAGTCGATGACCGACGGCCCGTCGGGCGTCATGATCACGTTGTTGGGGTGCAGGTCTAGGTGGAGCACGCGGTCGCCGGGGGAGGGGCCGAGCCAGTCCGGGGCCTCGATCGCGTGCAGCCGGTCGTGCAGGCGGCCCAGCAATCTGCCGTGCGAGGTGACCAGCCACGGCTTCCTGACCAGGATCTCGAACATCGTGGGCCCGTGCAGTCTGGCCATCACCAGGTCGGTCTCGGTCGCGTCGAACACCTCGGGCACCGGGTAACCCTGGGACCGTACGTGGTGCATCACGCGAGCCTCGTCGAGGGCGGTGTCCCCGTCCCGGTAGCGGCGGAGCACTTTGCTGGGAGATAGTGCGAAAACGTCGGCAGTGCGCCCTTTGCCGATGAGCTCCATGACACGTCCCGCCATTTCATGATTACATGATTACGTGGCTGACAATGAGCAAGTACCGACACTGTACGACTGGGCCGGCGGCAGCGAGGCGTTCGAACGGCTCACCGCGACCTTCTACGCGAAGGTGAAGAAGGACGACGTGGTCGGGCCGCTCTTCGCGCACATGGATCCCGGCCATCCCCGATACGTGGCCATGTGGCTCAGCGAGGTGTTCGGCGGGCCCGCCCGCTACACCGAGGAGCGCGGCGGATACCCGCACATGCTCTCCCAGCACCTCGGCAAGGCGATCACCGAGCCGCAGCGCCGCCGGTGGGTCAACCTGCTCATGGACGCGGCCGACGAGGTCGGGCTGCCTGACGACCCCGAGTTCAGGGCGGCCTTCGCCGGATACATCGAGTGGGGGACGCGGCTCGCGCTGCACAACTCCCAGCCCGGCGCCACGCCGCCCGCCCACGCGCCGACCCCGCGGTGGGGCTGGGGGGTGGCGCCGCCGTACCAGCCGTAACCTGGGTTCATGAGGGGCACGCTGCGGATCTACCTGGGCGCGGCCCCCGGCGTGGGCAAGACCTACGCCATGCTCGGCGAGGGGCGCCGCGCGCTCGCGCGCGGCAGAGACGTGGTCGTGGGGCTCGTCGAGACCCACGACCGGCCCCGCACCGCCGAGCTCCTCGACGGCATGGAGATCATGCCGAGGAAGATTGTCCACTACCGCGGAACGGACTTCGCGGAACTGGACACCGACGCCGTCATCGCCCGCGCGCCCGCCATCGCCCTCGTGGACGAGCTCGCCCACACCAACGCCCCCGGCTCCCGCAACCACAAGCGCTGGCAGGACATCGACGAGATCCTCGCGGCCGGGATCGACGTGGTCTCCACGGTCAACGTCCAGCACCTGGAGTCGCTCGGCGACGTCGTCGAGCAGATCACCGGCGTCCCCCAGCGCGAGCGCGTACCCGACGAATGGGTCAGACGCGCCGACCAGGTCCAGCTCGTCGACATGGCCCCCGAGGCGCTGCGCCGCCGCATGGCCCACGGCAACGTCTACGGCCCCGCCATGGTCGACGCCGCCCTGTCCAACTACTTCCGCGTCGGCAACCTCACCGCGCTGCGCGAGCTGGCCCTGCTCTGGGTGGCGGGCAAGGTGGACGAGCAGCTCGACCGCTACCGCGCCGACCACGGCATCTCCGCCACGTGGGAGGCGCGCGAGCGCGTCGTGGTCGCCCTCAGCGGCGGCCCGGAAGGCGACACTCTGGTACGGCGGGCCGCCCGCATAGCCGACCGCTCCAAGGGCGCCGACCTCCTGGCCGTCCACGTGACCAGCGCCGACGGCCTCACCTCAGGCGCCGACCCGGCCAACGCCGCCCGCCAGCGCACCCTCGTCGAGAGCCTCGGCGGGACCTACCACCAGGTGCTCGGCGACGACGTCCCCCGCGCCCTGCTGGAGTTCGCCCGCGGCGTCAACGCCACCCAGCTCGTCCTCGGCGCCTCCCGCCGCGGCCGCTTCGCGCAGATCCTCGCGCCGGGCGTCGGCGTGGAGACCACCGCGCGTTCCGGCTCCATCGACGTCCACATGGTCACCCACGAGGGCGTGCGGTACGGCCGCAGGCACGGGGACCGCACCGCCCTCACGCTCAGGCGGAGGATCGCCGGCTGGACGCTGGCCCTGGCCGGTATGCCCCTGCTCACGGCCGGGCTGCTGCCGTTCCGTCCGAATCTGGCGCTGCCCAGCGAGATCCTGATCTTCCTCCTGCTCGTCGTCGGGGTGGCGCTCGCGGGCGGCATGTGGCCCGCGCTCACCGCGGCCGTCCTCGGGTTCGGGCTGCTCAACTGGTTCTTCACGCCGCCGTTCCAGACGCTGAACGTCGCCGACCCGGAGAACCTGCTGGCCCTCGCCATCTTCACGCTGGTCGCGGCCATGGTCAGCGCGGTCGTCGGCCAGGCCGCCCGGCGCAGCGTGGAGGCCTCGCGGGCCAGGGCCGACGCCGAGGTGCTGTCCACGCTGGCCGGGCACGTGCTGCGCGGGGACGCGGCGCTGCCGTCGTTGCTGGCCAGACTGCTGGAGGTCTACTCGCTGACCTCGGCGACCATGCTGGAGAAGGACGGCGACGAGTGGCGGATCGTGGCCACGGCCGGTGGGCCGCCGTCGGCCGTTCCCGAGGTGGTGGTGGACGGGGACCTGGGGCTGGCCGTACAGGGGAGGACCCTGGACGCGGCCGACCGGCGGGTCCTTGAGGCGTTCGCGGCCGAGGCGGCGGTGGCGCTGCGTCAGCAGCGGCTGCGTGAGGAGGCGTCGTCCTCTGCGGCGCTCGCGGAGACGGACAAGATGCGCACCGCGCTGCTCGCGGCCGTCAGCCACGACCTGCGCACCCCGCTGGCCTCGGCGAGCGCCGCCGTCGACTCGCTGCGCGGCACCGAGATCGACTGGTCGCCCGAGGACCGCGCGGAACTGCTCGACACCGCCCACGAGTCGCTGAACAAGCTCGACCGCCTGGTCACCAACCTCCTCGACATGAGCCGCCTGCAGGCCGGCGTCCTCGGCGTGGCGCCCGAACCGGTGTCCGCGGCGGAGATCGTCCATCGTGCCCTCGCCGACCTGGGCGTCTCCAAGCTCGTGGCCGTGGAGATCCCGCCCGGCCTGCCGCCCCTCACCGCCGACCCGGTGCTGCTGGAGCGCGTGCTGGTCAACCTGGTCGGGAACGCCGTGCGCTACGGGGACGTTGTCGTCTCGGCGAGCCGGCACGGCGACCGCGTGGAGATCAGGGTCGTCGACCACGGCCCCGGCATCCCGGCCGAGGCGCACGAGCGGGTGTTCCAGCCGTTCCAGCGGCTCGGCGACCGTTCCGCCCACAAGGGCGTGGGCCTCGGCCTGGCGCTCTCCCGCGGGCTCACCGAAGCCATGGGCGGCACGCTCACGCCGGAGGAGACACCAGGAGGAGGGCTCACCATGACCGTCTCGCTGGGGACAGCCGGATGACGCGCGTGCTCGTGGTCGACGACGAGCCCCAGATCCTGCGCGCCATGCGGATCAACCTCGTCGCCCGCCACTACGAGGTGGCCGTCGCCCCCGACGGCGCCACCGCCCTGCGCCAGGCCGCCGACTGGCACCCCGACCTGGTCATCCTCGACCTCGGCCTGCCCGACATCGACGGCGTCGACGTCATCCACGGGCTGCGCGGCTGGACCCAGGTCCCGATCATCGTGCTCAGCGGCCGCAGCGACGGCCACGACAAGGTCGACGCGCTCGACGCCGGGGCCGACGACTACGTCACCAAGCCCTTCGGCATCGACGAACTGCTCGCGCGCGTCCGCGCCGTCACGCGCCGCGCCGCCGTCCCCGCCGCGGAGTCCGCCGAGGCGCGCGTGGGCGATCACGTGATCGACCTCGTCAACAAGACCATCTCCGGCGGGGTACGGCTGACGCCCACGGAATGGCACTTCCTCCAACTGCTGCTCAGGAACCCGGGCAAGCTGGTCAGCCAGCGCCAACTGCTGACGGAGGTGTGGGGCGCCTCGTACCAGAAGGAGACGCACTACCTGCGGCAGTACATGGCGCAGCTCCGCCGGAAACTGGAACGCGACCCCGCCCATCCCGTCCATCTGCTGACCGAGCCGGGCATGGGCTACCGCTTTCAGCCCTGATCGTCGTCCTCGTCCTGGAAGTACGTCCGCGGCTCCTGCAGCAGGTCGACATGGGCGTCGGTCTGCCGGGTGTCCTCTTCGCGCATCCACGTGACGATGCTGCGATCGGCCTCGTCGTCGATCTCGTCGATCCGGTGCCGCTCGGGAAGCTTGTCGTTGTACATGGCGATGACCGACTCCTGCGGGTCGTCGCCCATGTCCTGGCTGATCTCGTATGGCTGGTCAGTCATGTCATGCTCGGATCATCACGGTGGCCTTCTGTACCGCCCATCCGGCCAGCAGGAGACCGAACGCCGCCTGTGCGCCTCGGATCCATGGCGTCGAGGCGTCGGCCGCGTACAGCACGACGCCCAGCCACATGAGGCCGAAACCGCCCACAAGGACGATTGCCGCCCAGTTCAACCCCCGCTGCCACATACGCGCAGTCTTACAGCCGTTCATCCAAGACTGGGTATGGGCCTGGTCTGGTCTTCCTCAGTGGGCGAGCCTGCGGCCGGTTCCGACGCAGCGGCGCAGGCGCAGGCCGCGCGGGCGTACCGGGGGAGGGTTCTCCTCCAGGCAGGCCAGCAGGGCCGCGGCCGTGCGCGCGTCGGAAAGGATGCGCTGCACCGCCTCGCCGTCCGTCGGCAACTGGCCGCGCTCGGCCAGCTCGTGCCTGACGAACGCCAGCGGGTCGGGCGCCCCCACCGCGTCGGACGCCACCGACGCGCGGGCCGCCGTCATGAGCCGCAGGTAATAGGAGCGCAGTACGGCTTCGCGCATCCTGGCGTGTTCCAGGTCGTCGACCAGGGTGCGCGCGATCTTGCGAAGGTCGCCGGCAGGTGTCTGCTCGTCGGCCAGGAAGGCACGGATGTCGTCGAACTCCGAGCGGGTCATTGCCAACACCTCCGGGGTGCAGTCTGCTCGTGTGTACTTCGTACCGGGGAGCGATTGCGGATGACTTGCCGTCCACTTGCCGAGGTCGCGGGCCGGATCCGGGCTCGAAGGTTTGGGCAGGCGTGGGGAGGGAAGGACAAGGGGATTACCTGAATGGGCGTGAGCGGGTCCCGGGGGCTGCTAGAGTTGCTCCCGCAGGGCAGCCGATCACACGATCCGCCCGGCACACCCCACAGAAACCTTTCCGGTTCATCCTGTTCGGATGGTCTGGTAAGTTTGCGGGGGTTCCAGGAAATGTCAAGTCACTGAATTTGACAGAGAATGGAACGGCTGAAAGAATTAAGGCACAACGAAACACCGTTTCTTGAGAACTCAACAGTGTGTTAAAAGCCAGTGCATGAAGTTTCATGCAACACCTCGTCTTTATATTGATGAGATTTGCTTGGTTCAAACATCTTATGGAGAGTTTGATCCTGGCTCAGGACGAACGCTGGCGGCGTGCTTAACACATGCAAGTCGAG
>NZ_JBITGF010000007.1:0-251579 GCF_044456745.1 Nonomuraea sp. NPDC050790
CGTCACTGGGCCTCCCGACCGCTGAACGAACGTGATCAGCTCATCCAACCGGCAGGACCGTCCTACGCGCCAACCCGGTGATCGTTTCCGGTCACGGCACTAGCCAGCGGCCCAGGAAGCGCCAGCCCAAGCGGTTTTCAAGCGCCGAGACGGCGGGACGGGGGACGGCGGCGACCGGTGCGCTGGCATGGTGGCCGGCATGGGGCACGGGAAACGGCCAACCGGGCGGCGCAACGGCGAGAACCCGGTCTGCCAGCAGGAGTGGAATGGTGAACCGGGTTTAGTGTCACGTTAGACGAAGCGGCCACCGGCGCTGTCCTGGAGGTCAAGGACGCCCAGGGCACGGTGGTCGAGAGCACTTCGGCCATGGACGCCGACAACAAGGTACTGACGTTCACGCCGAGCGGGCCGCTGACGCCGGGAGCCAGGTACACCGCGCTCGCCGGCGGGGCCCGTGACGGCTCGGACAACAAGATGGACGCCCACCCGTGGTCGTTCACGGTCAGTTCGCTGGCCGCCCACTGGAAGCTCGACGAGGGAACGGGCTCCACCGCGGCCGACTCCTCGGGCAACGGCCACGCGGCCAAGCTGAACGACTCCGCCACCTGGACACCCGGCAAGGTGAACCAGGCGCTGACGAACACGCAGGCCGTGGCGCCGCAACAGCGCGGGCTGCGCGCGGGCGCGATGGCCGGCCCGCCGGTGGTCTCGGGGCTGGAGCTTCAGCCTTCGCGGGTGAACGCGGACACCACGTACTCGCCCTCGCTGACGCCGACGCTGAAGGCGACCGCGACGGTGGACACACCGGCGCCGCCTCCACAGTGTCGTTCGAGGTGGCGCGTTACTCCGACGACGTGGTGGTGTGGTCGGGTTCGGTGGCGGATGTCGCCTCCGGTACGCAGGCGTCGATCGTGGTTCCGGCGGCCAAGCTCGTTGATGGCGTCAAGTACGAGTGGCGGGTCAAGGCGACCACGCCTGGATCCACCCCCGCCTGGACGATCTATCAGTACTTCACAGCGGACGTGCCCGAGGCGGTCGTGGACCAGTTCCAGGTCAGCCCGTCTATGACGGTCGGGGGCGAGACCGTCACCTCGACCAGGACGCCGGAGCTGCGGGCGCGGATCACCGACCCGCTGGGCGGCGCGTCCACAGTGGACGTGCAGGTGGCGGACTGGGCCACCGACACCGTCCGCTGGTCCACCGCGGTGGCCGCCGTTTCCTCCGGCGGGCAGGCGGTCGTGACCGTCCCGCCGGGCATCCTGGCGGACCAGGTGAAGTACGAGTTCCGGGTCAAGGCCACGACGCCGGGCTCGAGCCCGGGGTGGACCTCCTGGCAGGTGTTCCGCGTCGATCTGCCCGACCCGGCGACCGATCCGTCGGTCATCGATTCTCAGGTCGTGCCCTCCCAGGTCGTCTCCGAGGTCACCGAGACCTCGACGCTCACCCCCGAACTACGGGCCTCGATCGGCCATCCCCAGGGCAGCGCCTCGCGGGTGGAGTTCGAGATCGAGCACGACCCGGGCGCACCGGCGGGACAGGGCACCGGCCGCATCTGGTCGGTGGCCGTCGACAACGTCGCATCGGGCAGCGTGGCGACGGCAGGCGTACCCGCCGGGACCCTCGTCAACGGCTGGCGGGTGCGCTGGCGCGTGCAGGCGGTCGCCGGGACGACCACCTCGGGCTGGTCGGCCTGGCAGGTGCTGAAGGTCAACCGGCCGGACTCGGCACCGCAGGTCCGCGAGCCGCAGGTCGTCCCCTCCAGTGCGGTCGGCGGCAGGACCGTCACTTCCACGCTCACACCGGAACTGCGCACCACCGTGACCGATCCCCGAGGCGAGCCGTTGACTGCCGAGTTCGAGGTCGAGCACGATCCCGCCGCTCCGGAAGGGCAGGGTAGCGGGTTGCTCTGGAGCCGGTCCGTCACCGGGGTGGCCGTGGGCGCCCAGGCCGCGGTCGCCGTTCCCGCCGGGACGCTGGCCGACGGCTGGCACGTACGCTGGCGGGTCCGCGCGACCTCGCCCAGCGCCGACTCGGCCTGGTCGGACTGGCAGGCCCTGCTCGTGGACGTTCCCAAGCCGGGTGTCACCGGGCTGCAGGTCACGCCATCCACCGCGGTCGGCGGCGCCGTCGTCACCGACGTCGTCACGCCGTCGCTGCACGCCACGGTGACCTACGCGCCAGGCGGGACCATGAAGGCGGAGTTCGAGCTCGAACACGATCCGGACGCGGGCCAGGGCAGCGGGCCGATCTGGTCCGGCGCCGTGGAAGGACTGGCGGCGGGCAGCGCGGCCAGTGTGAGCGTCCCGGCAGGGAAGCTGGACGACGGTTCGGCGGTGCGCTGGCGGGTCCGCTCGCAGGTCGCCGGACTGACGTCGGCGTGGTCGGGCTGGCAGAAGCTGCGCGTGGACCGGCCGGACTCCCAGCCGTCGATCAGCGAACTGCAGGTGACCCCGGCCGCTGAGGTGGCGGGCAAGCTCGTCACGAGCACCCTCACCCCGACGCTGCGCGCCACGGTAGCCGACCCGCGCGGTGACGCGCTGACGGCCGAGTTCGAGGTCTGGCACGACCCGGACGCGGGACAGGGCGACGGCCAGATCTGGACCGGGTCCGTCACCGGCCTGGACGCCGGCGCCCAGGCCGCGCTCGCCGTACCAGCGGGCAAGCTCGCGGACGAGCAGGCCGTGCGGTGGCGCGCCCGCGCCGTCTCAGCGAACGCGGCTTCCGCGTGGTCGCCCTGGAAGAAGGTGACCGTCGACCTGCCCAAGCCGTCGGTCGGTAGCCTGGCCATCGCCCCGCTCATGTCGGGCACCGGTCAGGTCACCACGCGCTCGCTGACCCCGACGCTCAGCGCCAAGGCGACCCATCCCGAGGGCGCGGCGTCCACGGTGGAGTTCGTCGTGGAACACGATCCGGGCGCGTCGTCCGGTCAGGGCAGTGGGCCGATCTGGACGGGGTCGGCCGCGGACAGTCCGTCCGGCGCCGAGGCTCGGGTGAGCGTACCCGCGAACACGCTCGTCGAAGGGTGGCAGATCCGCTGGCGGGTCCGTGCGACCAGCGGGGGCCTGTCCTCCAAATGGTCGGACTGGCAGCAGGCTGTCGCAGGGTTGATCGAGCCGGGAGAGGAGCCGCTGGCCCGGACCGAGGGGCCGGTCGTGCGTACCGACCAGAGCTTCACCGTGGCCGCCTGGCTGCGCTGGAGCGACAAGGACGGCGCCTACAGCGTCGTCGAGCAGAAGGGCGAGCACCAGGCTCCCTTCCGGCTGGGCAACGACCGGGAGCACGGGCTGGTGTTCACCTTCACCGGCTCCGACGCCGCCGACGCCGCCGTCGAGGGCGTGCGCTCCGGCGTGGAAGCGCCGGCGGACGAGTGGTTCCACCTGGCCGGTGTCTACGACGCCGCCACCAGGACCGCCACGATCCACCTCAACGGCACAGCCGTCGGTACGGCCACGCTCACCTTCCCGGCATGGAACGCCTCCCGGCCCATGACCGTGGGCACCTCCATGGTGGGCAGCATCGACGACGTCCGCGTCCATCTGAAGAACCTGACATCGGCGGAGATCGGCGCACTTCGGGCGCCGCAATCCACGCCTGCTCCTCTCGCCTCGCCGTCGGCGAAGGCGTCCACCCAGGTGGCGAACGACTTCTCGTACGGCCACATGTCCCTGGAGGATTGCGAGCGGGGCCGCGACCAGCGCGTCGGCGACGCCGACCAGTGGAACGGCGGCGAGGGCTGGGACTCCATCTCGCCCTACAACGGCTGCTGGAGCCGCCACCTCAACTTCGCGATCTACGAAAGGAGTACGAAGTACAGCAAGCACTGCAGGTGCATGGTGACGACCACCTCCGTGCAGGACTATCTCAACTTCGACATGACCGTGGTCATGCACAGCTACCTCGGCTCCGAGGACGGACTGAGCGTGATCGGCGGGGCGGGAACCAGCCTGTCACCCCGCGACATCAAGGTATGGACCAGAGTCGACAACTTCTGGACGGTGGACGACGACTTCTGGGCCATGCTGCTCGGCGTGGGCGGCACCGATCCCGACGATCTGTACCAGAGCTTCAAGCTGCAGGTGGACGTCGCCCGAGGCACCAACGACTGCGTCAAGGTGTTCTCCTCCGGAGACGACGGTGGCCTGACACGCACCGGGCCCGTCAGGAAGTGGATGGACGACGGAGACGACGTCTTCATCTTCCATTCGGCCTTCGGCACGGGAAGGGCCAGCCGGTGCTCGATCCGGCCCTGGATGGTCTACAACGACCCGGTGCACGCGGGAGACTGGGACAAGATTGCGGTCTCCGCGTGGGGTAAGCCCGAGAACGACAAGTCTGCGGGGGCACCCACAGTTCGTTGCGACAGTCTCTCCATGGGCGCGAAGACGGCCACCTATAAAGGCGGATGCGTATTCTACGGTTCGAACCGGGTCTACGAGATGTCACGCCTCGACCTCGACAACGGAGCGGTCGCCCGTCATATCGAGATGGCCTATACCCGTCCGCAGGACACCGTGCCCTTCAAGACCGACGGACCCAAGCACTTCCCCGGCAAGTGGCCGAGCGGGGAAGCGTTGTCCAGAATCACTAGCAAGGACCCACGGTACAGGGCCAACCAGGACGCGAAGGACGAGGTCTGCGACGAGTTCTTCGATGATCGGCCGCGTAAGCTCAACGGTGAGAAGGACAAGACGAAATGGGAGCAGTGCGATGAGTTCCCGTTCGCCTCGACCAAGCAGGGCGCCGCGTTCGTCCATGACAGGTACGGGGCGAAGAACTTCTCGGTGAAGAGCATCCTGGGTAGCCAGAACACGAGTGCCGGCAGGCACCTGAATATCTTCTACGCCAGATATCGGGTGCTCGCCAACGACAAGTTCTGGGTGCATCTCAAGTAGAAACGCGGGCCGCCGGCGCGGCGAAAGCCGTACCGGCGGCCTCTGTACCGATTAGCGAGGAGGAAATGTGAGAGATGAGGAGCGGCTGTGGCATCTCTCCCGGTCCTACGGCATGGGCCAGGAATTCCTGGGCCTATGGGTGGAGAACTGGGGAGTGCACGACACGGCGCGGCTCATGGGCGCGGATCTCGGGAGCGAAGTTCAGCTGAGCTGGGCGGAGCTGGGGAAGCGCGACTTCTCTGAAGACGAGGGCGTGGTGTGGGTCGGCCGGTTGAATGATCGATGGACCCAGGTGGTGCAGTACCACGGCGTTCAGGCCATCGACGCTCTCGACGAGCTGTCAACGGGCGGCCGGGCTCTCGGGCTGAGCTGGCATGTGAACGATCCCGGCACCCTCCTGTACGCGGCCGACGGCGGCTACCTGACCGAGATGAGTATCACTCGGCCCAGGGCTCGTCGCGGCGGCGACCCGCACGCGCTCGACGTCTACGCGGAAGGGCTGCGGTTCGACTGGGCGGACACGAGTTGGCGAACCCATCCCGACCTGCTGCCCGGCTGGCTCGCCTACGAAGATTGGTCGGAGACGCATGGGGAGGAGGACGAGGAGGACATACCCGCCGAGTGGGAGGATTTCACTCAGCTGTCCCTTGACGGTTACAGCCCACCCCTCGCGGAGTGCGTCACCTCCGCCTTCGTGCTCATCGGCCGCGTCACCGGCACGGAGTTCGGCCATGACTGGATGCAGGGCGTCCATTCCTGCTACCTGATCGACAACTAGGAGGACTCCGTTAGGTCTTCCCGATCAAGCTTTCCGGTAGCACGTCGGACGTGTGGACATGCGTCAGATCAGGAGTCTGCAGGTTGTAGGCGGCCATGACGTGGCCGAGTTGCTCGGCATGGGCTACCCATCGGCCCGGCAGGTCGATGGGTCCCCGGGCCTAGAAGCCACCGGCGTCCCACCGTTCAAACGCCCCGATGGGTTTGCCGCACGCTCCAGTCCGCGAGCGCCTCCATCCCCAGCATGGCTCTCCACTGCTGGAATCCGGCTTGGATGATGTGTTCGAGCTGCATCTCCTGCTGGGCGCCGTTGGGCAGGGGCATGCGGATGGCACGTCGCGGCTCGAACAGCAGCACCGGAATCGGAGCGGCGGTGCGCCCTCGTCGAGGGCGTCGGGTCCCGAAGGTGCGCCGGCGATGCTGAGCCGGGGATGCGCAGCGGCCGGAAGCTGCCCTCCCGCACCGCCTTGGGCAGCGAGAAGTTGTAGCGGCCCAAGACCAATGTCCACATTTTGTGGAACACGGTCTACACGGCGCGGGCGCTGGAGCAGATCCGTGCCGAGGGCAAGAAGACCGCCACCGCCGACATCGCCCGGTTGTCCCCGCTCGTTTTGAGTGGCTGAACTTCCTATCAACCCCAGCGCCCCGAGTTGATCTTCCCTGGCCTTCCTTATACCTCTGCCTCAGCTCGCCTTTCTGTCAGTGGAAGATCTTGCGGGCCAGGGTGTGACGGGCTTCTTGCCGGTTCAGCTGGGTGTTGACCCGGCGGCGCAGCAGTTCGTCGTTGGAGGAGCAGGCCAGGTCTCCCCAACGGGGGTTCAGGCGCGTTCCGGAGCGGGCGACGACTCGGCCAGCATCCGCCGTACCTGTTCGTGCGACATTCCCACTTGCCGGCCGATCCGGTGCAGCCCCTACCTCTCATCCCGCGCATCGGCCATCGCCTGCGTCGAGGCCGTCGCCACCACGTCCTCCAGCATCACCCGCAGCTCCGCCAGTCTGGCCAGCCTGATTGCCACACCAGCCCGACCAACACCCCGAACCCCCTAGCCAGCGGCCCAGGAACCGGCAGCCCAAGCGGTTTTCAAGCGCCGAGACGGCGGGACGGGGGACGGCGGCGACCGGCGCGCCGGCACGGTGGCCGGCATGGGGCACGGGAACCGGCCAACCGGGCGGCGTAACGGCGAGAACCCCGTCCGACTGCCGGCCGGCCTCGCACGGATGCGCGCCCACGACGGCGGGAGGTGCCCGCTGGGCTTGCCGTAACAGAAAGGGCTTGCTCGCCGAAACGGCGAGGGCCCGCCGAAACGGCGAGGGCTTGCGCGCCGTAGCGGGAAAGGCGCGCAGTGCCGCAACAGCGCACGAAACCAACGCGGAACGACGAAAGGGTCAGGGACGGCGGCGGAGGACGTCGGTGCGGCGGGGGAGGGGGGAGCGGGCGCGGGAGGTGGTGATGAGGGCGAGGAGGGAGACGGCGCTGGTGGCGGCGGCGAGGGTGATCAGCGCCCGGTCCATGGTGAACGTGCCCGTGAGGAAGTACGCCTCGCTGACCAGCATCCCCAGCCCCACACTGATCGCGAACGCCAGCGCCGCGCTCTCCATCGCGTCACCCGTGTGATCCCGCCGCCCCAGCAGCGGCCGCACCAGCCCCAGCACCGCCGCCCCCGGGCACAGCACCAGGAACACGATGGTCACCACCACCCGCACCGCCGACCCGGCGGCCAGGTGCCCGACCAGCACGGCCACCCACCCGGACAGCCCGAGCAGCACCAGCGACACCCGCGAGAACGTCATGATTTCTCCGGAAGCAGTTCGTAGACGTCCCCACCGGGGTTGTGCAGCACCCGCTTGAACCGCTTGGACGCCTCCACCTCCCGCTTGAGCCGGTCGATGGTGCCCTTGGGCAGGATGCCCGGCGTCTCGGTGGCGGGCCGCTGGGTCCGGTTGAGGACGAGGTAGCCCTTGGCGCCGGGCGGGAGCTTGGACATGAGGTTGATCAGCGACGGCGCCGGCTTGTCGACGAACTCGGCGAGCGTCGGCACGTAGGACGGCAGGTTGGGTACGGCCTCGCGCGAGGGCGGCAGTTCGTCGAGCCAGCTCTGGTCGAAGCGCTCGTACTGGTCGTAGGCGCCGGGCAGGAAGAACGTGGGCGCCACGATGAGCGAGTTGACGGGGGCGATCCGGTGGAGCTCCTTGACGAGTTCGACCTCGTCGAGGGTGAAGTAGTTGCCCTGTTCCTTGCCGTAGTTGCCGAAGAAGAAGCCGGCGACCATCAGCAGCAGCACGACGGGCAGGACGAGGAGCCGGACGAACGCGCGCTTGCTGGGCAGGAAGACGGCGGCGGCCAGGAAGGCGGTCAGCGGCAGCGTGAACAGGTAGACGCGGAAGAGGATCTCGCCGCCGTAGCTGCCGGCCGCGAAGAAGGTCAGCGGCGCCAGCCCGATCATGAGCAGCGGCAGGCCCGGACGGCGCAGCCACTGCCGGCGCAGGACGGCGCCGCCGATGGCCAGCAGCCACAGGCCCACGGACAGGGCGCGGTCGGCGTAGGCGACGATCACCTGGCCGGGCGCGACGTCGCCGAGTGCCACGAGCCCGGCGTCGAGGTTGCCCCCGGCGTCGCCGAGCGAGCCGACGATGTAGTTGATCTTGCTTTCGAGCACCTGCCAGGCGATGCCCACGGCCCATCCGCCGGCCAGCGCCGCGCTGACCAGCAGGATGCCGAAGTTGCGGTAGCGGCGCAGGACGAACAGGAACCCGAGCGTCGCCACCAGCATCAGCGGCGTGAGCTGGTGGGAGGAGGCCATCGCGGCGATCGGGATGATCAGCAGCAGCGTCCAGGTGAGCCGGGCGTAGGTCGTGGTCATGGGCGGCGGCTCCGCGGCCAGCCCGTGGGGGTCGTCCCCGGCCCTGATGGGCCCCCGTCTGAACCTGCGTACGACCACGGCCAGCACGATGAGGTAGAGCACCAGCGTGGTGGCCTGCGGCGAGAAGTAGTCCTGCCCGACCCACGAGCAGGAGAAGTACACCCAGATGCCGCCCCAGATGAGCTGCCTGTTGCGGGTCACGGTCCTGAACAGCAGCAGCAGCGGCAGCAGCGTGGCCACGTTGAAGACCAGCGGGCCCCACTTGGCGATGTCGAGCGCGTTCTCCAGCCCCGCCGCCTCGGTCATGAGCGCGAAGAAGGAGAAGAAGCCGGGCCACTGGTGGTAGGCCGACAGCGATCCGGCCGCGGGGTCGGTGGCGCCGTGCCTGATCAGGTAGTCGATGACCGAGACGTGCTTCCACGCCCACGGGTAGCGCAGCGTCGGGTAGAGCAGGCTGGGCGTGGCGTGCAGGACCGCGATGAGGATCAGCGCGTATCCGGCGTGCCACAGCTCCAGCGCGTGCCGGTCGTTGAGCAGCGCCACGAACCCGACGATCATGACCACGATCGCGATCCAGAACGTCGCGGGCAGGACCGTGAGCAGGCCCAGGTCGGTCATGTGGTCGAGGTTGACCCGGCGCAGCGACAGGCCCCACAGGATGGTGGAGACCGGCAGCGCGGTTCGGGCCACGAACCAGGTCAGGTTGCCCGCCGCCGGGATCTGGTCGGCGCGCGTGGAGTCCATGCGGCCGCTCATGTAGCCGATGACGGTGGCGACCATCGCGAGCAGCCGGGTGACCAGCGCCTGACCCGGCCGGACGTTGCCGGGGCCGGTGACGGTGATCGCCTGGAAGGTCGTGCGCGGCAGCGAGGACTTGAGCTGGGCCAGGTGCAGGCTGAGCGCCCGCCGCCCGCGGTCGCGGTGGGGGACCGCGGCCAGCGACTTGCCCTCCGCGACGCAGCGGGAGATCACGTAGCCGCGGGTGGCCCGCCGGGCGGAGATGCCCGCGCGCAGGTGGGCGGAGGGCTCGTAGCGGACCCTGCCGTTGGGGTGGCGGTCCATGAGCTGGTGGAACAGCTCGGCCTTGACGCCGCCCGGCGGCTCGGCGAGCACGTCGCCCGACTGGTGGTCGAGGTCGGCAGGGAAGCCGCCCGCCTCGGTCAGCGCGGTACGGCGGAAGGCCACCCCCGCCCCGTAGAGGTCGTCGACCGGCCCCGCCTCCTCGGGCGAGCCGGTGCAGGAGGCGCCCATGATCCACGCGAGCTCCTCGGGGAACCACCTCGGCCGCCCCGCCACCCACCGCAGCGTCAGGTTGCTCCGCACGGCCAGCACCTGCCGGTCGTCGAAGGCCCGCAGCAGGCACGTGGACCAGTCGGGCTCCGCGGCGGTCTCGTCGTCGTGGAAGGCCACCACGTCGCCGGTCGCCACGGTCAGGCCCAGGTTGCGGGCGGCGGCCACGCCGCGCTGCCCCTCGTTGTGGAGCACCACGACGTCGTCCAGCCCGCCACGGGCCAGCTCGGCCAGCTCGGGGCAGTGGTCGACGACCACGATGATCTGCTCGGGCGGCTCCAGCTGGGCGCGCAGGGAGGCGAGCGTGACGCGGAGCTGGTGCCAGGCGCTCATCTCGCCGGTGACCACGATCACCGTGAGCGTGGGCACCGCCTTTTCCTGGACCGGAGGCGGCGGCGGAGCCGTGATCTTCGGGATGGGCCGGGTGCTGGTGGCGTCGTCCTCGTCGTCGTCCTCGGCCACGGCCGGGGCGGTCAGCTTGCGCGCGTCCCAGACCAGCACGCCCGTGGGCGCGTCGTCGTCCTCCTCGGCACGCGGCCGCGGCAACCGGGCGACCTTCGTCGCCTCGTCGTCCGCGGGTGCGGCCGCGGCGTCGGCGGCGGGCCGTTTCAGCTGACGTGTCGTCTCGTCGTCGAGCGCCTCGTCGGCTTGCCTGCCCTCCACTGTTTGTACCTTTCCCGACCCAGAGCTGAACGACGGCTACCCGTGACTTTACTCGGTCCGGAATGCCTGATCGTCGTCTCGGCCGGAGTGTTCCGAACAGTTCGGAACGCTGTTCGATCTTGGCAGTCGCCCCCGGCTTGGGCGAGCTTCGGGGTGGTCCTTGAAACCCTTCCATCGGAGGTCGCCCGATGCGCATCTCACGCCCGTGTCCGTACCGAGGTGGTCAGGAGGCGCGAAGCCGGAAACAGGGGCATCGGCTTCGGCTCCGGCCCCGGCGGCAGCCGCGCGACAGGGTCCGGCGCGGGGCAGAGATCTGCTGCTGACCCGGCCGTCCCGACGTCCCCCCGCCGGCCAGGCGGGGGGATGACCCGCGTAAAGATCATTTGTTAACATGACCGCCCGAGCCGGGACTGGGCTCCGAGCGGAAGAAGCGGCGTTGGACGAGGACGGTCCCCCCGACCCTGCGCAGGCCACGACGGCCGCCGAGTACGTCGCCGCGCTGGCCCGATTACGCCGCTGGAGCGGCCTCACCTTCCGCCGCCTGGCCGAGGCGTCGGAGGGCGCGCTCCCGGTGAGCACCGTGGCGGGCGTGCTGGGCCGTACCACGCTGCCGCGGGAGGAGTTCGTGGCGGCCTTCACCGCCGCCTGCGGCCTGGACGAGGCCGAGACCGAGCGCTGGATCCGCGCCAGGCGGGCCCTGGCGACGGGCGCCCAGGAGCAGCCCGACACCGGCGAGGAGGACGAGCCCGTCACGGCGCCCCCGCCGCGCGACCGGCCGGGCCTGGCACGCCGCTGGTGGGCGGCCATCGCCATCGCCGCCGGCCTCGCGGTCGCGCTGCTGTTCGCCCCCACGCTCATCAGGGGCATGGGGGACGTCCTGGAGGGCCGTGCCTCGGCGAGCAGAACCGCCACGGCGCAGCCGACCCCCGGCGACGGCTGGTACCGGCTGACCCCCTCCCACGTCGCCGACCGCGGCATGTGCGTGAGCGAGGGCCGCGAGCGCTCGGGCAGGACCAACCGCCCGGTGGCCGTCCAGCGCGCCTGCTCGGCCAACCCGCCCGCCACCTACCTCAAGTCCCTCGGCCCCGGCGTCTACGAGATCCAGTGGCACCACCCGCAGCAGGGCGTGGGCTGCCTGAGCGTCGACGGCGCCTACCTCGAGGACGAGGCGCTCGTCGCCCCGATCGACTGCACCTCCGCCGCCCACCAGCGCTTCCTGCTGGAGCGTGCCCGCACCGGCTTCACGCTGCGCCCCGTCCACAGCGGCAAATGTCTCGGCATCCTGTACGGCGAGGCCGACATCCACCCCGGCGCCGAACTGGCCCAGCTCGCCTGCTCGGGCAAACGCGACCAGATCTTCCGCTTCGAGCCCGTGGACCGGCCCGCCTGGACGGGGTCCGGCTAAGGCGACGGGTCCGGCTAAGGCGACGGGGTCCGGCTAAGGCTGGGTGACGGCGGCGGGCAGGCTCTGCCGTACGTAGGCGGCCTTGCCCGCCTGCCCGAACTCGGCCAGCGTGCCGGGCCCGGTGAGCGTGAAGTCGCAGCCGTCGGCGTCCACCGCGTTCCACTGGACGACCGCCTTGATGTTGGGCAGGTCCTCCAGCACGCCGGGCACGTCGGCGTACCAGCGCCCGCGGGCCCGGTCGTCGCGCGGGTCGTGCTCGCTGCCGTACTCGCTCAGGATGAACGGCTTCTTGCCGAACCCGTTGCTCACGAACCAGTCGTAGGTAGGCTTGATCGTCGTCTTGAAGTCCTGCCACGGGGCGTTGCGGCAGCGGGCGAAGTTGTAGGGGTCGTAGCTGACCCAGTCGACGTAGGCGTCGCCCGGGTAGAACGGCTTCCAGCGGTGGCGGAACGGGTAGTAGCCGGTGACGCCCCACACCCAGGCCACGTTGGTGACGCCGAGCTGACGGAAGCGGTCGACGATGTGCCGGTAGGCGGCCACGTACTCGGCCGGGGTGCCGGCGTTCTTGCGCATCTCCATCTCGCCGTCGAAGCCCAGCAGGACGGGCTTGCCGTACTCCTTGATGCGCCGCGCCTGGGGGTCGATCACGCTGTGGTCGGCCTCGCCGCGGGCGATGCTGGCCCAGGGGATGTTGTCGGAGGTGTTCCAGCGCTCGGACTCCCAGCCGAGCAGCAGGAGCCGGTCGCGGCCGAGCTGGGGCTCGTCGTCGCGCAGCATCTGGCCGTTGGGCGTCTCGGACATGTCGTGGTAGGCGAACACGACGTCGAACTTCCTGCCCACCTGGCGCTCCAGCGTGCTGACCGAGCCGAACAGGCCGCCGCTGGCCGGCGGGGTGTAGATGCCCCACCAGGCGCCGCACGCGGGGCCCTGCTTGAGCGTGGCGGGCGACGAGCACGGACGGCTGCCGTCGGCGCCGGCCTCCGGGTCGGAGTACGACGTGAGGTAGACGACGGTCCCGGTGGCGAGGACGGCGAAGCCGACCACCAGACTCCACAGGACCCGGCGGCTCTTGCGGGGCACGGCGTGTCTTCCCGCCGACTCCTGAGGCATGGGGGCTCCGTACGGACGATGCGTGAATCGGCCTCCAGTGTAGGGAGGCCGCCGTCAGTCGGCTGTACTGACGGCGGGCCGTACCGGCGCGGCGAGGGTGCGCAGCACCGGCAGCGCGCGGGCCGCCTGGAGCGGGTCGACGGGCAGCACGTGGCGGGTCCACCACGTGGCCACCTCGGGGGTGGGTCCCGGCTCGGTCAGCGGGGCGCCGAAGTCCTCGTCCAGCGGCGGCGTGTACAGCGCGGTGGTGATGACGCCGCGCCGCTCCAGCGCCCTGATCGCCGCGTCACGCTCCTCGACCAGCAGCGGGACCCGGAAGAGCGGCTGGTCGGCCAGCGCGGGCACCGCCGGGGCGGCCACCGGCAGCCCGGCCAGCATCCGCACGCCCGCCACGCGCCGGGCCCGCTCGCGCTCGGCGGTGCACTGGCGGGCGGCGGCGAAGCGGCGCTGCACCGGGCCGTGGGCGTTGCGGTAGCCGCCGGAGCCGACCGACATCCAGCGGTCGAAGGCGGGCAAATCCTGATCGCCCACGGCGGCCAGGTCGCGGGCGCGGGAGTCGTCGCTGACGTAGGTGGCCTCGATGCCGAGCGCGCGGGCCAGCCGCCAGGCCGGGGTGCTCAGGCGCAGCGCGTAGACGGCGTCGCGCAGCATCGGGGCGGCGACGGTGCGCAGCTCGGCCGCGGTGGAGGGGGCGAGGAGCAGTTCGTCGCGCGTCGCCGCCACGTGCTTGGCGGCCTCGGCCTCGCGCAGCAGCAGGACGCCGCCGGAGCCCGCCCGCGCGTGCTTGGACAGGCTGAAGGCCGCCGCCGCGCCGAACGTGCCCACGTGCCGCTCGCCGAGCCTGGTCTGGTAGGCGTGGGCGCAGTCCTCGACCAGGACCACGCCTCTGGCCGCGCACTCGGCGGCCAGGCGGTCGATGCTGCCGGGCAGGCCGTACATGTGGGTGGCGACGACCGCGCCGATCCCGCTCCAGTCGACGCGCTCGACGTCGATGGTCGCGTCGTCCGGCGAGACGGGCGCCATGACCGGCCGCAGCCCGGCGGCGACGGCGGCGAACAGCACGGTCTCGCAGTTGACCGGGGACATCAGCACGCGCGTCCCGCGCGCCACGAGCGCGCGGAAGGCGAGGTAGAGCCCGAGCCTGGCGGAGGGCAGGTAGACGCCGTGCAGACCGGTCCGCTGAACCAGCGGACCGGTCAGGACATCGTCCTGTTTTCCCTGGTTCTTCGGCACTCCTGGAACGATACGCTGTATCTTCAGCGATCGCAGGTCTTGTCTCCCGAGGCGGGTCTTTCCATGGAGTCTGGCACGTGGCCCGAAGTGGGCGTCGTGGTGTGTACGCGCGGTGACCGCCCGGAGATGATCAGGGACACCCTCAAGGGCATCACGTCCCAGGACTACCCGGGTCAGGTCACCACCGTCGTGGTCTTCGACGGCGGCGACCCCGATCCCGAGCTGGCCTCAGCCGACCCGGACCGCCCGGTCCTGCTGGTCAGGAACGAGCGCTCGCGCGGCCTGCCCGCCGCGCGCAACAGCGGCATCCTCGCCCACGCCGACACCGTCGAGTGGGTCGCCTTCTGCGACGACGACGACACCTGGCTGCCGACGAAGATCACCGCGCAGATCCGCGCGGTCCAGCGCCACCCCGACGCCGTCTTCGCCACCTGCGGCTCGCTCATCGTCCACGACGACTGGACCCGTCACATCCACCTGGAGAAGGAACGGGTCCCCTTCGCCGACCTGCTCGACGGCCGCCAGCCCGCGATGCACCCCTCCGGCTTCCTCGCCCGCCGCTCCGCCCTGACCGGCGAGGCCGTCGGCCTGTTCTCCGAGACCATCCCGAGCGGCTACGGCGAGGACTACGAGATGCTCCTGCGCGCCGCCAGGTGCGCGCCCATCGTGCACGTGCCCGAGGAGCACCTCCACGTCCGCATGCACGCCCAGTCGCACTTCGCCGGCCGCTGGGACGTCATCGCCGAGGCCCTGCAGTGGCTGCTGGAGCGCTACCCGGAGATCCGCACCTCCCGCAAGGGCTACTCCCGCCTGGCCGGCCAGGTCGCCTTCACCAGGGTCGCGGTCGGCCGCCGCGCCGAGGCGCTGCGCTGGTCGCTGCGGGCCTTCACCACCGACCCGCGCGAGATCAGGTCGTACGGCGTGGCCGCCATCGCCCTGCTACGCCTGAGCCCCACCTGGGTCGTCCGGCGGATGGAGGCGCGTGGGCTGGGCGCGCCCTGAGGCGATCCGCCACAGGCCCGGCAGCACCGCCACCGCGGTGATCGTCTGGCTGGCCAGGATCGCGATGCCCACCCCGGTGATCCCGTGGACGGGCAGCAGCAACTGCGCCCCGCCGATCGCCATCACGGCCATCCCGAACTGGACGAACACGATCATCCCCGCCCGCCGCAACGCCCGCAGCGCGCCCAGGTAGAGCTCGACCACGGCACGGGGCAGCGCCGCCAGCGCGATCAGCCGCATGAGGTCGGCGGCGTGCTGCGCGTACCCCTCGCCGAACAGCAGCAGCGCCACGGGCGCCAGCAGCGTCGCGGCCAGGACCAGCGGCGTCAGGATGACGAACGTGCGCCGCAGCGCCCTGCGGCAGTTGTCGGACAGCGTGTCCTTGTCGAAGGCGCCCTCGACGGTCAGCGAGGAGGCCATCGTGTAGCTGAGCATCTCCAGCATGGCGCCCAGGGTGATGGTCAGCCCGTAGTAGGCGTTCATCTCCTTGGAGACCTGGGCCGCGACCAGCACGGGCACGCCGTAGTTGAACAGCAGCGTGAAGATCGAGCCCGCGTAGTCGCCGGCCAGGAACCGGCCGATCTGGCGGGCGGGCGGCAGCGTCTTGCCCGCGGTGAGGCGGGCGTGCTGGGGGATCAGCTTGCGGAAGACGACGGTGTTGAGGCACAGGGAGACGATGAGGCCGGGAGCGATCCAGGCCAGGAACACCGCCCAGGAGACCGAGGCGCCGGCCGACCTGGCCAGCAGCAGCGCGCACACCGCCAGCACGGCGAAGCGGGCCACCCAGAAGATCAGGTTGGCCACCGGCACCCAGGGCGCCTTGCGCAGGCCGGTCAGCACGACGTCCTGCAGCGTGCAGATGCTCCAGACGATCACCATGACCGTGAAGACCATCCCGGCGGTCCAGCCCGACAGCAGGCTGTAGGTCTCGCCCCAGCTCGTCAGCGTGAGCAGGAAGACCGCGCAGCCGGCGACGGCCAGGCCGGTGGCGGCGCCGTAGACGGTGCCGACGAAGCGGGCGGTGTGACGGCCGGCCTCGGGGACGAAGCGGGCGACCGTACCGACGAAGCCGAAGGACGTGATCGCGGCCAGGAACCTCATCGCGGCCAGGATGGCCATGCCGACGCCGACGTCCTTCTCGTCGAAGACACGCGCGGTCACGGTCCAGTAGGCCAGCCCGATGACGGCGCCCGCGCCGGCGTTGAGCATGAGGGAGTAGGCGCTGCGCAGCAGCGGGTCGTCGAGGTCGGCGGGCAGGAACCTCTTCAGGCCGCGCTCAGTCACCGGGGGACACCTGCCGCATCGCGTAGCGCGCGCGGCGGACGATCGCGTAGCCCTTGGTCAGCGTACGTTCCTTCAGGTAGATGAGCGGCACGCCGCGGCCCTCGACGGCGCGGCGGAACCTGTCCATGCTGGTGCGCCTGGCCACGGTCAGCCGCGGCACGGCCAGCACGTCGTGCCGGTCGGCGGCGATGGCGTTGCTCACCGCGCAGGCGGCGAAGTACCCGGCCCTGCGCACCTCGCGGCGCACCCGGGCGCTGGAGTAGCCGTAGGGGTAGGCCATGGTCACGACCGGCGTGCCCACCTTGTCCTCCAGCAGGCCCTTGTTCCTGCGCAGTTCCTGGCGGAGGTCGGCGTCGGACAACTGGTCGAGCTGCGGGTGGCTGTGGCTGTGGCCGCCGATCTCGACGCCGCTCGCGGCGGCCTCGCGGGCCTGGCCCCAGGTGAGCATGTCGTCCAGGGGGCGGCCCGCCGCGTCCTTGCCGGCGTCGGCCAGCCAGCCGCTGGTGACGAAGATCGTGGCGGGCATCCGGCGCCGCTCCAGGACGGGCAGCGCGTGGGAGTGGAAGTCGGCGTACCCGTCGTCGAAGGTGATCACGACCGCCTTCTCGGGCACGCTGTTGTGGTTGAGCGCCGCGACGAGGTCTGCGAAGGTCATCGGGGTGTACCCGCCGTCGGCCAGGTACGCCACCTGCTCGGCGAAGTCACCCGGGCGTACGGCCAGCGGCCTGGTCGCCTCGTTGGGCCGGTCGGTGACCGAGTGGTACATCAGGATCGGCACCCGGATCATCGCAGCCTCCACGAGCCGACGACATAACCCCACGCGGTCCAGGCCAGCCCGACCACGATCGCCCCCGCCCTGCCGAGCCCGCCCGGATCGCCGCGCAGCGCCTCGCCGAGGCCGCGCAGCGCGCCCTTGGGCAGCGCCTTGAGCGCGTGGGCGCGCTCGCTGGACAGGCCGTCCTGCGCGCCCACCTCGCGGGTGACCAGCGCCTTGGACAACCCTTCCGCGTAGCAGCGGGAACGGAAGTAGGCGAAGGTCTCGCGCTGCTTGGGCACCTTGTGCCCGATCTGGGCCCTCGGCTCGAACAACATGACCGACCCGGGCCTGCGCTGGGTCAGCCGGATGCAGAACTCGGTCTCCTCGCAGCCCAGCGGCCGGCTCTTGCGCCCCTGGACGCTGCGCCCGATGCCGCTGTGGAACCCGCCGACGCCGGTGACGGCCTCGCGCAGGAAGGCCGCGTTGCCGCCCATGACGTTGCGGACGGGCGCGCGGACCGCCGGCATGCCGCGATAGCTGCAGCCGACGGTCCAGTCGAACTCGTGCGGGAACCACCGCGGACGCCGCTGCGACGCCCACAGCGGTTCGGTGCGCCCGCCCACGCCGACCACCCCTGGTTCCTGGAAGCCCTCCTCCAAAGCCTCCAGCCAGCCAGGATCGGCCACCGCGTCGTCGTCCAGGTAGGCGACGACATCACCGCTGGCGACGTCGGCGCCGGTGTTCTTGCCGCCCGAAAGGCCCTGCTCGTGGGAGTTCTCCACGACGACGGCCTTCGGGTAGGCCCGGGTGAGCTTGAGGTGCAGACCGGGGTTGTGGTCGACGACGAGGATCAGCTCGTGTGCCCTGCGGCGCTGGTTCTCGATCGACTCCACTGCCTGCCTGATGTCCTCCCAGCGCTCCTCGGTGTAGACGCAGATGACGACGGATGTAAGCACGGATGGGCCTTTGTGGCTAAGCGACGCCCCGGTCGGCGGCGGGGGTAGCGGTCGGTTCTGGGAGCGGGAGGGCGGTCGGGCGCCGCCATTCGCGCAGGATGGTGCTGAGCACCCGGAAGCCGTCGCGGAAGGTGCGCAGGTTGCTCTGGCCGTGGATGCGGTGCCGTTCGTGGCTGGGCACCTCGTGGATCGTCAGCCCGGCCTTGGCGGCACGCACGTTCATCAGGGTCTCCACCTCGAAGCCGTCGCAGTCCAGGTCGAGCACGTCGAGATGGTGGGCCCAGAAGGCGTTGTAGCCGTAGCACAGGTCGGTGTAGCGGGTGCCGTACATGAGGTTGACCAGCGCGGTGAGGGCCTTGTTGCCGACGCTGCGGCCGAAGGTCAGGTCGTCGCTGCCGCCGCCGGTGGCGTAGCGCGAGCCCTTGACGAAGTCGGCTCCGGTCACCAGCGCGCCCACGAACGAGATGATCTCTCTCCCGTCCATGGAGCCGTCGGCGTCGATCATCACGATGATGTCGCCCGTGCAGGCGGCGAAACCGGCGGCCAGGGCGTCGCCCTTGCCCTTGCCGGTCTGCGTGACGATTCTCAGGCTCGGGCGCAGGCGTCTGGCCACCGCGACGGTGTCGTCAACGGAGTTGCCGTCGACGAGCACGACCTCGTCGATCCACTGGGGCAAGGTGGCGAAGAGATGAGGCAGGTTCTCCGCCTCGTTCATCGCCGGCACGACCACGCTGACCCTGGGCGATATCGCCAGGTGGGGTGTCACAGGGGTGAAACGCTCAAGCGGCGGCATGGACCGCAGTGAGGTGACCTGCGCCTTGCCGTTGTGCCTGATGTTCTCGGGACTCATTCGGGAACAATCCTTCCGGGACCCCGCCGCAGGCCGCGCTCGGCCGTACCCGGGTGCTGTGGGGGTGCCGAAAGCGGTAAACGATGCATTGCCGGTCCAGTGGGAGTAAGGGTGCTGGTGTGTGCTGCCGAGGGGATGGGAGTGCTTAGAGCGCTCCCGTTGGTTCTTTGAGGTCTGACTCTTGGCCGCGAGTACTACGCATACGCCCAAAGCCCTTCAAGACGCGGTCCGCCGCTCTATAGAGAGACGGCGAATCAGTGACAATTGTTCGCGCCTTGTTGATGGGAACTCTGCCGATCCAGTGCGCGGCGGCCGCCGCGGACGGCCGCGAGATGCGGCCTTCGGAGACGTGGAGCGTGCCGCTCTTCAGCCAGTGCTTGTAATCCTTGCCACCCTTGCCCATGTCGACCGTGTGCAGACCCGCGCCGGCGGCCGCCTCCGCCATGCGGAGGTGGTGGACGATGCCGGGCGAGTACTTCCCGAACTCGGAGTCGTAGGCGGGGAACCAGCCCACCAGTGTCGTGGCGGTGCGCAGTCCGAAGTGGCCGGCCACGGGGACGTCGCCGGCGTAGAGCATGGTGAGCACGCCGGCGAAGCCGGGCGAGCGCTCGGCGTGCATCTGCTCGGTCAGCTCGACGATCCACGGTTGCGCGAACCTGTCGACCCGGCCCGTCCTGCGGTACTGGTCGGACTTCCAGGCGAGCAACTGGCGCAGCTCGCCCTGGTCGGTGGAGGCCCAGGACAGGCGGAGCTCGCCGTGTTCCCTGGCGAGCTTGCGTTCCTTGTACCGCCAGGTCTTCAGGTTCTTGGCGGAGTTCTCCTTCACCTGGGCGAGCCAGGCCTCGTAGCCCGCGGTGAAGTCCATGACCGCGGCCGGGCGCACGTCGCTCTCGTACGGCGCGAACGTCGGCTGCCCCGCGACCATGTGGTCGAAGGCGAAGACGTTGAGCCCGCACGCGCGCAGCAGCGCCTTGGCCTCGACCTTGACCCCCCGCACGCCGATGAGGCCGTGGCAGGTGGTGAGGAAGCCGCCGAGCGGCTTGCCGATGCCGAAGTGATGGCGCTCGTAGGGGAAGAATCCGACGATCTCGCCGGCGTCCTCCACGACCGCCGTCCTGACGTAGTCGCGCAGACGGTCCATCGCCAGGGCGAACTCCACCGAGAGGAAGGGGTTGTCCAGGCTCATGTCGGCCGTCTGCAACTCCCGCCAGCGCGACCTCTCGCTCTCGCCCAGGTCTCCCGGGCGAACGACGGTGATGTTCACCTGGCCCCCACTTCGGTCAGCACGTTCTTCCCCCGAGGGTTGCCCTGGCTCCTCCTGATAGAGCGGCGAACACATCACGATCACGCAACAGACCGAAGGGAGCCGCAACGGGATCGGTTCTCAGCCGCGTCCCAGTGGCGTGATCGGGCATCTTGCTCGTCTCTCCTGGCTCTAAAAACGGTGATGGCACGATTGATCGCCCATTCATGGGACCAATCGTGCTGTGGGCGCGTCAATGCCGACGCCTGGCGGCACGTGCCGGTTTACCTGGTCACCAGGTTTCTCGCACGCCTGTTAGCGGGCGAAAAATGTGAGCCTTGATCCCGATACGCTCCCCCAAGCCTCCCAGGATGCCCTATCCGGGAGGGGAAGTTCGACCTTGTGCCGGATATATCCCCAAACATCACCTATGTGTCACTCTGGGGCCTCTCCGGGGGTTTCGGTGGGTTCGCCGGTCGGGGTCGGCTCCTCGGAGTCGGTCGGCTCCTGGGTCGGGGCCTGCCGGCCGCGCCAGGACAGGGCACAGGTGGCGGCGCCGCCGTTCGAGCTGAAGACGACCGTGCCCGAGCCCGCCGCGTCGGGGTCGTCGACCGTCACCCAGATCGACGCCGACGCGCCCGCCTTGATCGTCCCGCTCGCGGGCACGACGCCCAGCCCCTCGGACGGCGCGGACGTCCACGACACGCTCGCGTTGCGCGCCGACAGCCCGACCTTCGCCGCGCCGCTGATCGAGCCGGGGCAGCCCACCGCCAGCCGGGCGCCGGGCGCGGGCCTGCGGGTCCTGGTCGGCTCGCCCGCGGGCCTGGTGGCCGAGGGGCCGGGCCGGTGGGTGGGCGTCACCCGTTGCGCCGGGCTGGAGCGCGTCGGCTCCGGCTCCGGCGTGGTCGGGTCGGGGGCGGGCTCCTCGGTGAGCTCCTCGTCCACCGGCTCGTCGGTCGGCACCGACATCGGCACCCGTGACTCCGAGGGTGAGGACGTCGGCTGGGCCGCGGCGGGAGCGCCGCTCTCGCCGTTCATCAGCACCATCGCGCCCGTGGCCGCCAGCACCGCGACCCCGGCCAGCACCACCGGGGCGAGCCTGCGCGGACGGCGGCGCCGCGAGCCGCGCCCGCCACGGTGCTCGACCGGGAACCCCGTGCGGTCGAAGCTGTCGCCCCGCTCCATGATCAGCGTGCGCGTGTGGCCGAGCTCGGGGTTGACGCAGGTGTCGACCACCCGGCGGCGCAGCGAGATCGGCGGGTAGGCGACCGGGACCATGTCCAGCAGCTTGGCCGCTGCCACCTGCCGGTGGCGTCCCTCGGTGCAGACCTCGCAGCCGCCGATGTGCCCGGACAGCCGGCGGCGCAGCATCAGCGTGAGCGGACCCTCCCACGAGTCCACCATCGCCGACAGGTCGGGGCAGTGCGCGCGGCCCGTCCTGGCCAGCACCACGGCGGCCGCCGCGTTCTCCAGGTGGTCGCGCGCCCGCGCCAGCCGCGTCGCCGACTGCCGCGAGGTCAGCCCCAGCACCGAGCCGACCTCCGCGGGCGTCAGCCCGTGCCGCAACGACAGCTCCAGGACCTCCCGCTCGTTCTTGCTGAGCTCGCCCAGCACCTCGTACACCAGCGCCGCCAGCTCGGGATCCTCCGGCTCCTCCAGCACCGGCGGCGGCGGGCCGGCGGGCGTGCCGTCCTTGCGCGCCATCCTGGCCGCCGCCTGGAAGCGCGTCAGCGCGTAGAGCCAGGCACGCAGCTTGGTGGCCTCCTGCAGCCGCTCGGCGCCGCCCTGGGCGGTGACCAGCGCGTCGTGCACCGAGTCCGCCGCGCTGTCGCGGTCGCCGGTCAGCGAGCAGGCGTAGTCGTGCAGCCGCTCGGCGTAGGCGTCGTACAGCTTCGCGGGAGCGTCGGTGTCGCCACGCCGCAGCGCCTGCGCCAGCTCATGATCGTCGGCGCGGTCGACAGTAGGCCATCCAGCCACAAACCCTCCCCGCGGGTGCTCGTCCCGGGTGAAGGACGCCGCCTCTCAGGCAGGGGTTGCCACCTCATACCCGTTGGGCATGAGGTGGGAAAGCTGTGACGTGGGAGGTCAGCCGTCGCAGCGCGGCGCGCACAGGCGCCTGGCCATCCCCTGGGCGAAGAAGTCGCGCACCTGGAGGATGTTCTTGGCGATGTACGCCTCGCCGCCGGTGGCCTTGGCGAGCGCGTCCATCTCGGCCTTGCCCTTGGGCGCGTCGGGGCCGAAGGCGATCAGCAGGATGCTCACCGGCCGCTTGGGGTCGTAGGTCTTCTTCAGGTAGTTCAGGACCTCGGCGTTGCTGATGCCGCCCTCGGGGTCGTCGTTGCCCGCTCCGTCGGTCAGGATCAGCACCGTGTTGATCTTGTCGTCGGAGTATTCCTCGGTCATCTGGGCGTAGGCGGCCTTCAGGGTGTCGTTCAGGCCGGTGTTGCCCGTCGGCTTGGCCTGGATGCTGCCGAGCTGGGTGGCGAAGGCGTCCTTGCGCAGCACGCCGTTGACCGACTCGCTCAGCGGGCCGACCGAGATCAGCTCGCGCCAGTCCTGCGTGCCCTGCAGGCGCGTGGAGAACGCCCACACGCCGATCTCCGAGTCGGCCTCGAACAGGCCCAGGCCCTCGCTGGCGATCTTGGTGACGGCCTGCATGCGGGTCATACCGGTGCCCGCGACCGGGTAGGCCATCGTGCCGGAGACGTCCAGCAGGGCCAGCATCCGGGTGCCCAGGCTCAGCCTGGACCACGACTGCGCCATCGAGGCGATGGTCTTGGCGTCCGGCTGCTTCAGCGCCTGCGGGGTCTTGGGGTCGAAGCCCTTGTCCTTGGTCAGGACGTCGCCCGCCTTGCCGTCGGGGCTGCGGAAGCCGTACTCGCGCAGGGTCTTCTGGGCCGGCTGCCCGGCCAGCTCGGCTTTGAAGGCGTCGGCGGCCTTGCGGATGTCGGGGCTCTTGGTGGTGATGACGATCGGGTAGTCGAGGCTGAGCGTGCCCTCTTCCGGATAGAGCGGGACGATGAGCGAGTCCGGCTTCTTCTGGTTGTGGGCGTAGATGGCCTGCTCGGGGGCCACGCCGACCGGCACCTTGCTGCCCGACTTCACCGCGAGGCTGGCCAGCAGCGCGTCGGGGCTGGGCACGACCTGGTCCGACAGCTCCTTGAGGGCGCCGACCATGGCCTTGTCGTCGAGCTCGGCCTCCTTGGCGGCGCCCGAGGCGGCCAGCAGCGCGCCGAGTCCCGCGGAGTTCTTCTTCGGGTCCAGGGCCAGCACGCGGACCTTGCGTCCGGGGCCGTCGGGGTTGGCGACGTTCGCGGCCGAGATCATCCCGGCCCAGCTCGGCTGCAGGCTGCCGGAGAGCTTGCCGGCCATCGACTTGGCCGCGGCCAGCACGATCGGGGTCCTCGCCACCGAGCCGGACGGCTCCGGCATGGCCGCGCCCGCCGTGGTGGCCCGTACCTCCGCGACCATCAGGCTGGAGTCGGCGATCCACACGTCGGGGGTCAGCTTGCCCGAGGCCATGTTGTTGGCCGCGCGGAACGGATTCTCCTTGGCGACCTTCACCTCGACGCACTTGCTGTCAATCGAGGGCAGCGACTTGTTGTAGCTGCCGGCGATCTTCTGCAGCGCGGGCTGGATGTCGGGGGCGGCCACGACGTTGAGCGGCAGCTTCCCGCCGGAGCAGTCGTGGTCGCGGTTGAAGATGACGAACGCGGCGACCCCCAGGAGCACCGCCAGCGCCACCGCACCTGCCAGCGGGACCAGCACCTTGCCCCGCCCGCTCGCGCGGCTGCGCCGGCGCGGGCCTGGATCATGGCCTCGATACCCGTCATCGAGTTCGTCTGTGCGATGTCGCCCCACGATGTCCTCTTCGGTGTGTCGAGACCTTTCGGAGATCCTGGCGGTAGATGCTCCTTTAATACTCCGGGAACGATACTCGGTGGGCTTAGTGCAACAAAACAGTTCTTTTGGTGTGGTGATTACCCGGCGTATCCGTCAGTGGCAGCATGCGTGACCGCGCCACGCACGCGCTCCTTCGCGTACGGCGACCGCCGCCAGCACCAGCGCCACGGCCGGATCCACCCACCACCAGCCCAGCGTGTTCAGCCAGAGCCCGAGCAGGACACCCGCGGCCATCGCCGCGCAGATGAGGTTCTGCGCCGCCTCGCCCGCCGTCGCGCCGGAGCCCAGCCGCCGGGCCAGCCGCCGCTTGGCCGCCGCCAGAACCGGCATCGCGACCAGGCTCACCGCCGTCACCGCGATGCCGAGGACGCTGGGGGCGGCCCGGTGCCCGGCGTCGAGGTCGTGGGCCACGTGGATCACGAGGTAGGGGGCCAGCACCCAGAAGCTCACCGCGATCGCCCGGCGCGCGGTGTTCTCCGCCGAGGACGACAAAGTGCGCGAGCCGGTGAAGCGCCACAGCACGATCAGGCTGGCGCCCGCCTCGACCAGGGCCGACAGGCCCCATCCGATCAGCGCCACCGAGTGCGCGGAGAGTCCGGCGGCCAGTCCGAGGGAGCTCTCCGCCGTCAGCCACGCCAGCGTGACCAGGCTCAGGAGGCGGGCCCTGCGCGCGTCGCGGAGCCAGTCGACTGACGCGGCCGGATGCGCATGAACCAGCTGGTCAGGCACCTTAACCCCCGAGATCCCACGTCCGGCCGCCGACAGCGATCCGTAACATACCCACTACTCAAGGTCACCTGTGGGGGTTTGCGCAAAGAAAGGGCAACATTCCCCGGGTAGGGTGGCCCGGTGCCGTTCACCCCCGCGCACGTGGCCGCCGTGCTGCCCATGATCGCGAGCGCCCGGCTGCGCGCCTGGCTGGACCCGTGGGCGCTGGCCATCGGGGCGATGGTGCCCGACCTGCCGATCTTCCTGCCCTTCCTGCCCGCCTACGCCGACTGGCACTCCTGGCAGGGCATCCTCACCATCGACCTGCTCTCCGTGATCGTGCTGCTCCTCCTGTTCCATCGGGTGTTCAGGGAGCCGCTCATCGCGTTGCTGCCTCCGGCGCTGAGCGGGCGGGCCGCGAGCCTGCGGCCCTCCTACCGGCCGCTGCCCATCGTGCTTGGTGCGCTCCTGGGGTCGGCCACGCACGTGTTCTGGGACTCCTTCACCCACTCCTACAGCGTCGACGTGTGGGGATGGACCTTCTTCGACGAGCGGGTGCTCGGCGTGACCACCGTCTTCCGCGTGCTGCAGTACCTGTCCTCGGCGATCGGGCTGGCGATCGTGGCGTGGTGGGCGGTGCGCGGGCTGTCCGGGATGGCGGCGGCCGCCGTACCGGACCGGCTGCACACCCCTCGCCCCGTACGGCGGGCCGTCCTGTGGGCCTGCGCGGCGGGCGTCGTGGCGGGCGCGGCGGGCTGGCCCTTCGTCGACCATCCCGACCACGGCAGCCTGGCCAGCCTGTTCACCAGGATGGGCGCGGGCACCCTGATCGGGCTGGGCCTCGTGCTCACCGTCTACTCGCTCGTCTGGCAGGTCAGGCGGCGTGGGGTGCGTACCATCTGAAGGTGCTTGAGTACGTGAACGACGCGGCCGACCCCCGGCTGGCCGACTACACCGGCCTGCGCGACGTCGGGTTGCGCAAGAGCCTGGAGGCCGAGCGCGGCCTGTTCCTGGCCGAGGGGGAGAAGGTGATCAGGCGGGCGGTCGCCGCCGGATACCCCGTGCGGTCGGTGCTGACCACGGAGCGGTGGCTGGAGCCGCTGGCGGACGTGCTCGGCGACGCGCTGGTCTACGTGGTGAGCGACGCGGTCATGTCGGGCATCGCGGGGTTCCAGGTCCACCGGGGCGCGCTGGCCTCCATGGAACGGCGGGCGCTGCCGGAGGTCGAGGAGGTGCTGGCCGGGGCCGCGCGCGTGGTGGTGCTGGAGGACCTGGTCGACCACTCCAACGTCGGCGCGATCTTCCGGTGCGCGGCGGCGCTCGGGGTGGACGCGGTCGTGCTGTCGCCCCGGTGCGCCGACCCGCTCTACCGGCGCTCGGTCAAGGTCTCGATGGGGTCGGTGTTCTCGATCCCCTACGCGCGGATGGACAACTGGTTCGACGGGCTGGCCAGGCTGCGCGAGCTGGGCTTCCGCACGCTGGCGCTGACGCCCGACCAGTCGGCGGTCGCGCTGGACGAGGTGAAGATGGGCGAGCGGGTGGCGCTGCTGCTCGGCTCCGAGGGCGACGGCCTGTCCTCGCGCTGGCTGCGCGAGGCCGACGAGGCGGTCCGCATCCCGATGAGCGCGCGGGCGATGGCCGCCGGGGTCGACTCGCTGAACGTGGTCGCGGCGGCGGCCATCGCCTGCCATGGGCTGATGCGGCGCGACGCCTAACCCGCGGTGATCTGCTCCTCGGCGTAGTCGAGCAGCTTCTCGGCCTGGGCGAAGCGGCGCTCGTTGGTGTCGCCGAGCAGGACGCCGACCACCTGCCTGCCGTTGCGCTCGGCGGCGAAGACCAGGCAGAACCCGGCCGCGCGGGTGTAGCCGGTCTTGACCCCGAGCACGCCGTCGGTGCGCTCCAGCAGCTTGTTGGTGTTGCGCCAGGTGTGGGCGCGGTGCGAGCGGGACTTGGCGACCTTGTGCACCTTGGCGGAAGCCACCTCGGTGAACACGGGGTTCTTCAGCGCGATCTGGGCCAGCTTGACCTGGTCGGCGGCGGTCGAGTAACCGCCGCGGGCGGGGGTGGGCAGGCCGTCGGCGTTGGTGTAGTGGGTGTCGGCCAGGCCGAGGGCCTTCGCGGTGTCGTTCATCTTGTCGACGAACGCCTTCTTGCCGGGGCCGTAGGCTCTGGCAAGCGCGTTGGAGGCGTCGGCGCCCGAGGGCAGCATGAGGCCGTAGAGCAGGTCACGCACCGTCACCCGCTCGCCCTTGCGCAGCGCGGCGGTGGTGGCGCCGTTGACGACGGCGTGCCGTACGTCGGCGGCGGTGATCGTGACGGTGTCGGTCAGCCTGGCCTCGCGCAGCACCACGTAGGCGGTCATCACCTTGACCAGGCTGGCCACCGGGACCCGCTTGGTCTGGCGCTTGCCGTAGTGGATCGTTCCCGCCGAGTCGACGACGTAGGCCTGCTTGGCGCCGACGTCGGGCTTGGCGGTCGCGTGCGCGGGCCCGCCCACCCCCACGAGTACGGCTACCGCCGCAGAAGCGAAGATTCCCCCAATACGCATGTCAGACATCATGGCAGGTGATCTAAGGTCCGTTTGCCGAACTTGACTCCATGACGGGAAAGCAACCGCTAGATGGGGGTAAATGATCGTTACATCGGGCAATCCGGGGGGTTCATCATGGCTGGGAAATTCATCATCTCCAAGGACAAGCGGGATGAATACCGCTTCAAGCTGGTCGCCGGCAACGGCCAGACCATCGCCGTCAGCGAGGGCTACACGACCAAGGCCGCCTGCGTGAACGGCATTGAGTCCGTGCGCAGGAACGCGGCGTCGGCCGAGATCGACGACCAGTCGCTCGCCGCCGTCTGAGCCACCGGGCCGTCAGGCGGCCAGGGCCGTGTCCTTGTCCGCCTTGCGGCGCCTGCGCCTGACCACCAGGAACACGATCACCGCCACCGCCACGACCGCCACGACCACGGCCGTCACCGGCGAATGGGTGGCGAGCTGGAACCAGCCCCAGATCACCCCGTACAGCGCGAACGACGTCACCGGCACCCAGGTCAGGCAGCCCAGCGCGCTGGCCACGACGTACCACGGGTAGGAGATGCGCAGCACGCCCGCGACCCACGGCAGCGTGTGGCGCAGCACGGGCACCCAGAAGCACCCGTAGACGGCCAGCGCCCCCCACTTCGCCACGACCTTCTCGACCCGGGCGATCTGCGCGCGCGGCAGCCGGCGGCCGATCCGGGACTCGTAGAGCTTCTCGCCGAGCTTGTGCCCGATCCAGTAGTACGCCTGGAAGGCGCCGAAGAGCGCGATCGCCCCCACGAGCACGATGACCCAGTACGGCAGGCCGAAGAACGACGCCTCCATGGGATCGGGGATGCCCGCAAGGTATCGCATGTCAGACACCACCCCACCCAACCGAATATAAGGCCAGGCTTACCTTATTTGATCCCCCGAGCCCCTGTCACCTCGCCCAGTCTTCCCCGATTGCAAGCGCGCGACAAGCAACCCTCAACCCCCCGCGCGTACACCTGAGGGTGAGAACGAAGGAGTGGTGACCATGAGCAAGGCAACCACAGCGGCGCTCACCGCCGGATCGGCCAACGCCGTCAAGCTGTTCGTCGCCGCCTTGGCCGCCACCGGCGCGTACGCGGGCGTCACCGCCTACGACGCGGCCAGGTCCGCCCCGCGCCAGGAGCAGACGATCACGCTGCAGGCCCGCGAGGTGCCCATCACCTCCCAGCCCGCCGCCGTCGTGCCCGGCGCCATCGCCGTCTCGGCCACGACCCGCGGCCAGGGCTGCGACCGCGCCTACCTGGCCAGGACCGTCGTGATCAACCCCGACCCCGCCCAGACCGTGCTCTACCGCTGGCAACTGTCGCGCTGGAGCCCGTACACCAAGAAGTGGAGCGTCTACCTGGTCGACCACGCCGGGTTCGGCGCCGCCCGGCGCACGGTCTCCTGGGAGGCCAGGGTCGCCGACAACCCCGGCTGGTACCGGATCGAGTTCACGATCCAGGGCCAGAAGACGATCAGGAGCGACCGCTTCCAAGTGAGTTGCTGACCGAGCGCCGCGCCGCCTCCACCCAGCGTGCCACGCCGACCCGCTCGGCCACCTCCAGCGCCTTGCGGTAGTGGTCGAGGGCGGCGTCGGGCTGGCCCAGCCGTACCGCTAGATCGCCCAGCGTCAGTGCCACCGGCCACAGCGCCACCACGCCCGTGCCCGCGCCGGCGATGCGGTCGGCGAACGGCTTGAGCTTGTCGTAGCAGTCGACCATCCGCTCGCGGTCGTCGAGCAGCATCCCGGCCAGGGCGCGCCAGGTCATCGCCAGCTCGTACAGGAAGTCGGGCCGCACCGGCGGACGCGTGGCGGCCACCGCCTTGGCGTCGGCGAGGTGCCCGGCCGAGGCCAGCGCCAGCGCGTAGGCGTCGAGCGTCCACTTGGCGCCGCGCTGGTGCTTGTCGCTCAGCAGCTCGACCGTCTCGGCCGCCCGGCCGTCGACCAGGTGCAGGCAGAACGTGGTGATCAGCGGCAGGTCCTGGCGGCCTTCGAGCATGCCGGCCCGCGCGGTCATCCTCGCCGCGTCGCGGTAGGCGCGCTCGGCGCCGGCGTAGTCACCGGCGATCATCAGCCGCTGGCCCGCGTACCAGGCGCAGACGGCGGCCGGGGCCGACAGGTCGTACTGCTTGGACAGCCGCTCCGCCGCCGCCGCGTGCTGGTCGGACACCGCGAACTCGCCGCGCGCCGCCGCGCACTCCAGCAGCACCAGGTGGGCCAGCGCCTGCGTGGCCATCTGGCCGGAACGCTGCGCCACCTCCAGCAGCTCGCGCCCGATGCTCTCGCGCGTGTCGACGGCGGGGATGTCGTAGGACTGGCGCAGCCGCCCGCTCAGCGCCGCCGCGATCAGCGCCGGATCGCCGCTCTGCCTGGCCAGCTCCAGCGCCTCCAGCGACGCCTGGCGGCCGCGCTCGGGCGAGGAGGAGCCCTCCAGCTCCAGCGCCAGCGTGGTGAGCAGGCTCGCGCGCAGCGTCTGCTCACCCTCGGGCAGCTCCATGAGCGCCTTCTCGGTGACGTCGACGATCTCCCACGCGGTGCGGGTGAAGTCGCGCGCCATGCCCTTGTGCGGCACCGCCAGCGACGCCGCCACCCGCGCGGTGATCTCCAGGTCCTGCAGCGGCAGCGCCAGGTCCATCGCCTGGCGGCGCAGCAGCCTGGCCGCGGTCATGTCGCCGCAGACCGCGAGGGCCTTGATCTGGCGCAGCATGAGCTGCAGGCGTTCCTTGGTGTCGCCGCCGGTGCGCTCGAAGGCCGCGATCGCCTGCTCCCACAGCCGCGCCGCCTCGCGGTGCGCGAAGCGCCGCTCGGCCTGCTCGGCCGCGAGCCCGGCGTAGTGGACCGCCTTCTCCGCGGCGTCGGCCAGGAAGTAGTGGTGGGCGAGCGCCGCGACGTCCGCGGGGTTGCGCTCCTCGATCTCCTTCGCGACGGCCGCGTGCAACCGGGTACGGCGCAGCCGCGAGGCGTCGGAGTAGATGGTGTCGCGCACCAGGTCGTGGTCGAAGCGCAGCATGCCGGGCCCCGGCTCGGTGACCAGACCGGCCAGCAGCGCCGCCTCGACCGCCTCGACCACCTGCTCCTCGGCGCCGGCCACGCCGATGAGCACGTCGATGTCCACGTCCCGGCCGATCACGGCGGCCTGCAGCAGGATCTGCTGCGCCTCGGCCGGCAGCCGCGAGATGCGCCGCCGCAGCACGTCCCGCACGCCCGACGGCACCCGCGACAGCACCGCGGTGGTCGTCGTCTCGCCGGCGGCCGCGGCCTCGGAGTCGAGCAGGCGCACGGTCTCGCGCACGAAGAACGGGTTGCCGCCGGTCCGCTCGACGATCGACTCGACCGCGTCCTCGTCGATGTCGCGTACGCAGGTGGCGCGCACCAGCTCCGCCACGGCCTTCGGGTCGAGCCCGGACAGCCCCACCCGGACCGGGCCGAGCCTGGCCAGCGCGGCCAGCACGTCGGACTGCCGGTCGTCCAGCTCGCTCTCCCTGCACGTGACCACGAGCATGACCCGGCTGGTGGCCAGCAGGCTCGGCAGCGCGCGCAGCAGCGCCAGCGTCTGGTCGTCGGCCCAGTGGAGGTCCTCCAGCGTGAGCAGCACGGGCGAGCGCCTGGCCACCCCGGCCAGGTAGCCGCCGACCGCGCGGTGCAGGCGGAAGCCGCCGGACAGCTCGTCGTCGTCGGGATCGGGGTCGGCGTCGTCGAGCAGGGGGGCCAGGAGCTGGGCGTACTCGCCCGCGCCGGTCACGCCGACCAGCGTGCGCAGGATCTCCACCCACGCCCAGCCGGGCGGGGTGGCGGTGGAGTCGGGGCAGGCGCCGGAGGCGGTGATCCAGCCGTCGGTGGTGAGCCTGCTCTCCAACTGGCTCAGCAGCGTGGTCTTGCCCGCGCCCGCGACGCCGGTGACGATCGCCACCTGGAAGCGGCCCGTGCGGGCGGCGGCCTGCGTCAGCCTGGTCAGCTCGGCGTCGCGGCCCACGAACGGCTCGGGCTCCAGCGGCGGCGGCTCCACGGGCGTGGCCGGACGCGGCGGCCAGGTGTCGTTGACCGGCGGCGAGGGCCGGGCGGGACGGGCCGGCGGGGCCAGTTCGAGACCCGGCTCCTGGGCGAGGATGTCGGACTCCAGCTTGCGCAGCGCCGGGCCGGGGTCGATGCCGAGCTCGTCGGCCAGGATGCCGCGGGCCCTGCGCAGCGCGGCCAGCGCGTCACCCTGCCGCCCGCTGCGATACAGGCCCAGCGACAGCAGCCGCCAGCCCTCCTCGCGCAGTGGGTGCTCGGTGGTCATCGCCTCCAGGTCGGGCACGGTCTCGGCGTTGAGCCCGAGGCGCAGCCCGGTGTCGGCGTGGCGCTCGCGCGCCACCAGCCGCAGCTCGGTCAGCCGGTTGACCTCGGCCTCCGCCCACGTCTGGTCGGCGAAGTCGGAGTACGGCGTGCCCCGCCACAGCCCGAGCGCCTTCTCCAGGAAGGTCCTGGCCGCCTGGGGGTCGTCGCCCTCCAGCCGCTCGCCGGCGCTGCGCACCAGTTGCTCGAAGCGCAGGGCGTCGACCTGGTCGGGCGCGACGCGCAGCGCGTACCCGGAGGCGACCGTCACCAGCAGCCGGTTGGGGCCCCCGCGCGGACGGCCGGGCTCCAGCACGCGGCGCAGACGCGAGATGTAGACCTGCAGGCCCGACTGCGCGCCCTTGGCGGCGTCGTCCGCCCACAGGTCGTAGAGCAGGGTGTCGACCGGCACGACCTGACCCCTGGCCACGAGCAATCGGGCGAGGACGGCCCGCTGCCGCAACCCGCCGAGGTCGAGTTCGTCGTTTTCGTACGCCTCGACTGGCCCCAGAACCCGGAACGCCACCATGTCAGCCGCCACGCTATGCGCGCTTCCGAATCACGCACAAGGTCTTTGAGGGGTTTGGAAGGGTCACTGCGGGGCCTTCATGCTCTCGTACGGGGGGTTGGCGGCGCCGTTGCGGCTGTTGCGCCTGCGCAGGAGCGCCCACGCGCCCAGAGCCAGGCCGCCGAACGGAATCTCGATAGTGTAAGTCCAGAAACCGAACAGCAGTGCGGTCGCGGTCGCCGGCGCCGTGGGGATGCCGAAGGAGACGAGCAACAGCACCACGCCGCCCTCCATGATCCCGGCGCCGCTCGGTGTGATCAGCGCCGCGGTGAGCACCCGCGACAGCGCGAAGACCGCGATCGACTGCGCCAGCCCCGGGTACGCCCCCGTGGCCTGCATGCAGACGACCATGATCCCCCACTGGAGCGCCAGGAAGGAGATCATCGCCAGCGACAGCCCCGGCCAGCGGGTCTTCACGATCCCGGCGGTGTCGGCGCGCAGCCGGTGGAACGACGGCGCCAGCTCCTTCTTGAACGGCCTGGCCAGCCCGTCGAGCACCTTGCCCAGCAGCGCCGCGGCCCGGTCCCAGTAGAGCGCCGCCGCCACCACGACCACGAGCACCAGGATCGAGATCGCGCCCGCCCAGCCCGCCCGCTCCACGGTCGTGTTGACCACCTCGCCCGCCATCAGCAGCGCGATGATGCCGACCGCGGGCAGGATGAAGCGGAACAGCGTGTTCCACACGCCGCTGACCAGCGTCATCACCACGATCGAGCGGTAGCCGAACCCCCAGCCCTTGCACATGGCGAACGTCAGCGCCACGCCCGCCGCGCCGCCGAACGGCAGCAGGTTGCTGACCGCGCTGCCCGCCGCGTTGAGCGTGAGCCCCTGCAGATTGCCGAGGCCGGGCAGCGAGTTGGTCAGCACGAACGTGTAGGCCAGCAGGCTCAGCAGCCACAGCCCCGCCATCAGCGCGATCGTGCCCGCGCCGAGCTGGGCGAACTCCGTGCCGATCTCCCGCCACGAGACCGGCTTGCCGGTCAGCGCCTGAACGATCTGCGGCAGATACACCACCAGCAGCACGGCCAGGGCCAGCGAGAGCACGGACAGAGTGACCTGCAGCCACTTGTTCTTCATCACACCTGCTCGAAGGGGTGGGTGAGCCGGGTGCCAGGGGGGACGTCCCTGCGGACGAACCACTCCGTTCCGAACACCAGGCGGTAGAGGGGGCCGGGGATCTTCAGCATCACCGCCAGAGTACGGTCGCTGTCGCCGCCGCTGGCCTGCGAGACGTGCGCCGCCATCGACGCCCGCTTCTGCTTCGTGTACTTCCTGACGTTCACCCGGTGGGTGATCTGGTCGCCCGCAGTGTAGGCGCTCTCGAACGTCCGGGGATCGAACTCCGGCGGAAACCGATACACCTTCCCCGCCAGCTTCAGCGCCTTGAGCAACGGGTCGCGGTTGACCGTCGCCTCCAGGACGATCTCCGTCTGCGCCATCTCCGCCGCGCGCCTGCCCACCCGGTGCACCTGGACGTGGTCGGGATGCCCGTACCCGCCGGCCGGGTCGTAGATCGCCAGCAGGTCGGCCTCCTCCTCCTTCAGGATGTCGGCCAGTTGCCTGGCGGCCTTGTCGGTGTCGGCGTCGATGAAGGCGTTGTCCGGCCGCTCCTCCGCGACGCCGCCCTTGGGGCTCAGCCCCGAGTCGCCGTAGCCCAGGCACTCCACCCGGGCGCAGCCCAGCAGCGCCGCCGAGGTGTAGAGCTCCTGGAGCCGCGTCTCGCCCAGTTCCTCGCCCGGATCCATCTCCGCCAGCCCGCGCTCGCCCGCCGTGGCCACCACCAGCACCACCCGGTGACCTTCGGCCGCGAGCATCGCCATCGTGCCCGCCGTCAGCAGGGCCTCGTCGTCGGGGTGGGCGTGGAAGAACACAGCTGTGCGTGGCTTTGTTGGCACAGGGCCCAGATTAGTCTGGGAGAGGTGCGGATCTTTCACGTGAGTGACTGTTACCTGCCGCGGCTCGGCGGTATCGAGGTCCAGGTTGCCGACCTCGTCAGCCGGCAGCGGGAGGCGGGCCACGAGGTCGAGGTGGCCACGGCCACCCGCGGCGAGCCACTCGACGGGGTGCGCAGGATCGTCGCCAGGATGCCCTTCGACCTGCCCGTCCATCCGCGCGGTGTGGGACATGTCACCCGCCTGCTCACCTCCTCCCGCCCCGACGTGGTGCACGTCCACACGGGGGCGGTCTCGCCGTTCGCCTGGATGGGGGTACGCGCGGCCGTGCGGGCGGGGCTGCCCGTGGTGGTGACCGTCCACAGCATGTGGGATCCGGGCACCCGGGCCGTCTACCGGCTGCTCCGCCTCCTGTACGAGTGGCACCGCTGGGGCCTGGTCGCCACGACGGTGAGCACCGCCGCGGCCGTGCCGATCCGGCGGGTGGCCGGCCGGGGAGTCCCGGTACACGTCGTCTCCAACGGCCTCGACCTGACCACCTGGCGCCCACCTTCTCTGAGCCCGGCTGACGGTTCGCTGTGCGGCGCGGGCGGTTCGGCAGGTCGTGACCTGGCGGAAGGCGCGGCGGAAGGCGGTTCGGCGGGCGGCGTGGGTGGGGTGCACGTGGCGGCCGTCGGGAGGCTGGCGCCGCGCAAGCACCCGGTGCGCCTGCTGAAGGCCCTGAACACGGCCAGGGCCAGGGTGCCCGCCACGATCCCGATGCGGGCCACCATCGTCGGCGACGGCCCGGCGCGCGGTTCCATGGAACGTTACCTCGCCCAGCACGGCATGACCGGCTGGGTCACGCTCCCCGGCAGGCAGAGCCGCGAGCAGATCGCTGGGCTGCTGGCCTCGGCGGACATGTTCGTGGCTCCGGCGCCGCTGGAGTCCTTCGGCATCGCCGCGCTGGAGGCGAGGGCGGCGGGCCTGCCGGTGGTCGCCCGCGAGCGCAGCGGGGTGGCCGACTTCGTCAGGCACGGCGAGGAGGGCCTGCTGGCCCGCAACGAACAGGACCTGGCCCGCTGCATCGCCCGCCTGACCATCGACACGAAGCTGCGCGAGTCGATCGCCGCCCACAACCGCACCACCGAACCGGCGGCCGGCTCCTGGAGATCGGTCCTGGAGGGTTTCGACCGCGCCTACAAACAGGCCATCGGCTGACCCCCACACCCCGGGACCGGCTCAGGCGAAGGCGCCGGGAGTTCCGGGGCGGTTACCACGGAGGGCGGTGAAACGGGGCCGTTGCGGTGGGGACCACGTCCGACGTGAGAAGCGATCCCCCGATCGGCGCGCGCCGACGTCGGCGGGTGGCGTGGGGGCGGCTTGCCGTAACGGAAAGTGCGCCCGCGACGCGGGACCGCCGCGACGGAGGGCGCGGTGCGGGACGGCCGCGACGGAGGGCGCGGTGCGGGACGGCCGCGACGGAAAGGCGTGCGGGCACCAGCACGTGGTAGGTCACGTCGGCGGGGGCAGGTGGGGGAGGGTGTAGGCGGGGGCGGCGAAGGGGCCGCCCTGGGGCGTGGTGGATGTGAAGAAGGCGTCCGCGTCCGGGATGCGGGCGGCGAAGGCTTCGGCGTTGTCCAGCGGGGTGTAGCCGAGGTCGGGCAGTTCCCAGAAGCGGCGGGCGTTGGCCGAGACCGCGTAGCCGGCCACGAACCCGGTGACCGGGGTGGTGAGGGCGGCGGCGAAGTAGCCGGCGCAGTCGCGGGGGCTGAGCCAGGTGGCCAGGTGGCGGGCGTCGACGGGCTCGGGTTCGAGGCTGCCGATGCGCAGGCTGATGACCTTGAGGCCGAACTTGTCGGCGTAGAGGTGCCCGAGCGCCTCCACCGCGGCTTTGGATACCCCGTACAGGCCGTCGGGGCGCGGCGGGAGGTCGGCGCTGAGCGTCCGGGTGGCGGGATAGTGGCCGGTGAGGCGGTTGCTGCCGGCCAGCACGACCCGCGGTACGCCGCCGAGCCGGGCGGCTTCGAGAACGTGGTGGGTGCCGAGCACGTTGGCCTGGAGCAGATCGGGCAGCGGCGCCTCGTCGGGAATGCCGGACAGGTGCACGACCACATCGGCGCCCCGGACCACGTCCAGAACGCCGCCGAGGCCGTCGAGCTCGGTGGTGACGACCTCCTCGTTGGCGGCACGAGCGTCCATGGGCACCCGGTCGACCAGCACCAGCCGCCCAGCCCGTTCGCGCAACGCCTCCCGCACCGCCGACCCGACCATCCCCGCGGCCCCGGTCAGCACAATCCTTCCCAGCTTCATGGCATGACACTGTGCAGCACGCCACCGACAGAACCGGCACACCGCACCGGAAAGCACCGGATCTCCCGGTCGACGGAGGCCGGTGAAACGGGGCCGTTGCGGTGGGGGCCACGTCCGACGTGAGAAGCGATCCCCCCGATCTGCGCGCCGACGTCGGCGGGTGGCGTTGGGGCGGCCTGCCGTAACGGGAAGATCGTCCCCCGACGCCGGCGGAAAGGTCATCGGCGGAGGACGACGACACCGTCGCGGTCGAAGACGCGCGCATAGCCCTGGGAGACGAGGGCGTCGACCTGGGCGCGTTGGTCGTCGGCGGAGCCGAAGGGGAACTCCCAGCGGGACGTGTCCGCGACCACCCAGGGCGCGTTGTGCGGCTTGCCCGTCCACACCAGCACCGTCGTACGCCCCGTCAGCGCCGGCCCGAAGCTGTTGGCGGCCTCGACCACCACCCCGTCCGGGATCATCGCCACCGCCTCCCGGGCCGCCGCGATCTTGACCGGGTCCCCCTTGTAGAAGTCCGGATGGTAGAGCTGGTCGAGCGCGAAGCGGGGCACCAGCGTGACCGCCACCACCAGCACCGCAGCCGACCACACCAGCGCGAGGTCCTTACGCCCCAGCCACCGCTGCAACCGGGCAAGACCATCCACGCCCGCGCAGAACAGGATGATCACCGTGAACGCGCTGTACTGGAAGTCGGCCTGCCACCACAGCTCCCGGTCCGACAGCATCCGTTCCAGCACGTGCGGCAGCGCGACCAGCGACAGCGGCGACAGCAGGCACAGCAGCAATGTCGGCCACACCAGCAGGAACAGCGTGTCCACCTTGGCCTCGGCGCTGAAGGGCAGCAGCAGTGTCCCGAGCGGGTCGCGCAGGATGCCGAGCAGCGCGCCCGGCAGGTCGGGCCCGAGGTGGTTGTAGGCCCAGAAGTCGGAGGTGTCGCCGCCGAGCATGGGGATGATCGCGCCCCTGGTCAGCATGACTGCGGCCGCGCCGATGACCGCGCAGCAGATGCCGCGGAAGCGGTCGCCGGTGACGAGGAGGTAGAGGCCGAACCCGATCACCATCAGCCCCATGTCCTCCTTGACCAGGAGGAGTCCGAACATCGCGAGGAACGCCGGTAGATATCGCTTCGCGTGGTAGCGCTCGATCATGATCGCGGTCAGCACCGGGACGAACATGACCTCGTGGGCGTCGAACGCGATCGCCTGCGCGACGGGCCACGACAGCGCGTACGCGACGGAGACCAGATAGGCGGCCCCGATCCCGAGCACCCGCCGGGTGTAGAGCCACAGGAACGGGATCGCCGCGGCGAACAGCAGCGCCTGCGCCACGATCAGCGAGCCGGGCCCGTCGTGGATCCAGTAGAACGGCGCGAGCAGCGCGTAGATCGGCGAGAAGTGGTCGACGATCTGGAGGTAGTCCATGCCCCGGTCGTGCCAGCCCCCCACGACGGGGATGTACGGCGGGCGGAACCGCGCGTAGTTGCGTACCGCCTGGTCCACGATGACCAGGTCGAACGTGCTGGCCCTGAACGTGGCCAGCTTCACCAGCCCGATGACCGAGTACGCCGCCGCGGCCACCAGGGCGAGCAGCCCGATCCGGTAGCGGTGGCGTGGAAGCCGGCGGCCGGGTTTCGTCACGGTTTCCGCCGTCATGGTCTCCGCCGTCACGGGCAGCAAGAGTAGTGCGTGCGCGGCACGGCCGCCGCGCCGCGCTGCCCCCCACAGGCGGTGCGGCGGCCGTGGGTCCGTTAGCTGCAGGCGTTCATGATCTTGGTCTGCGCGCTCTGGATCTTGCTCATGGAGCCGGCCGCAGCGGCCGGGTCCTTCATGCCCTCGAAGAGAGCGGCCATGTCGTTGAGGCCGCTGGCGAGCTCACCGTCGTACTTGCCGGCCAGTGTCTTGATCTTGCCGGCCGCGTCGGTCCCGGCTGCCTCGAGCTTGCTCAGGTCGCCGCCGGCGCCGGTCATGGCCGTGCTGAACTCCTGGCTGATCTTGTTGAGCTCGGTGCTCATCGTGGCGCAGTCTACGGCCTGGCCCATGCCGCCACAGGCGGCGGTGAGCCCGGCAAGAGCCAGCGTCGCGATCGTCATGGCGATGCGACGGTGGGAGGAAGTCATTGTTGTGCCCTTCGTAGGTGTGGAGACGAAGGGACATTATGGACCATTCCTTGAATCCTGCTTGCACGTTGCCAACATCACCCATGACGGTCCTGGGTAGTCCAAGGTCATGAGCACTGGTCAGGTAGAACAACATTCGCTGAAGCGGGTCATCGGCCGTCGCGTCCTGCTGCTGTTCGTCGTCGGCGACATTCTCGGCGCGGGCATCTACGCCCTGGTCGGAAAGGTCGCCGGGCATGTCGGCGGGGCGCTGTGGCTGCCGTTTCTGGTGGCTTTCGTCCTCGCCGCGCTGACCGCCACGGCATATGCCGAACTGGTCGGTAAATACCCGCAAGCGGCCGGAGCGGCGTTGTATGTGAACAAAGCGTTCGGCATCCCCTTCGTCACCTTCATCGTGGCGTTCACCGTCATGATGAGCGGCATCACCTCCGCGAGCGCCGCGGCCAGGGCGTTCGGCGGTCGCTACCTGGCCGAGTTCGTGACGCTTCCGGTGCTGATCGGGGCGTTCATCTTCCTCGGCATCGTGGCGCTGGTGAACTTCGCCGGAATTTCGGAGTCCGTCAAGGTGAACGTGGCCCTGACCATCATCGAGGCGTTCGGCTTGCTGGTGATCGTGGCCATCGGCATCTTCGCGCTGTTCACCGGCGAGGGCGAGCCAGCCAGGGCGATCGAGTTCCATCCCGCCAACGGCGCCTTCCTCGGCGTGCTCGGCGGCACCGCGCTGGCCTTCTACGCCCTGCTCGGCTTCGAGGACTCGGTCAACCTCGCCGAGGAGGCCAAGAACCCGCAGAAGGACTTCCCCCGCGCCCTGTTCGGCGGCCTGATCGTGGCCGCGGTGATCTACATGGCGGTGGCGTTCACGGCGACCATGCTGGTCGACACCAAGACGCTGATGGCGTCCTCGGGCCCGCTGCTGGAGGTGGTGAAGGTCGCGGGGCTGGCCTTCCCGCCGAAGCTGTTCGCGCTGATCGCGCTGCTCGCCGTCGGCAACACCGCGCTGATCAACATGCTGATGGCCTCCAGGCTCGTGTACGGCATGGCCCGCCAGCGCATCATCCCCCCGTTCTTCGGCACCGTTCACCCGACCAGGTCCACCCCGTGGATCGCCATCGTGTTCACGATCGGCGTCGCCGCGGTCCTGGTCTCGACGGGCGACGTGGCGCCGCTGGCCGACACCACCGTGCTGCTGTTGCTGCTGGTGTTCGCGCTGGTCAACATCTGCGTGCTGGTCCTGCGCAAGGAGGACGTCGGCCACGACCACTACCGGGCGCCGACCTGGGCGCCGGTGCTCGGCGCGGTGGTCTGCCTGTTCCTGGCGCTGCCCTTGACCGGCAGGACCGCCGACATCTACGTGCGCGCGGGGATCCTCGTCGCGCTGGGGGCGCTCCTGTGGTTCGTCAACTGGATCTTCGTGGGCCGGGTCAACCAGGTCGACCCGACCAAGATCACTCCGGAGGACTGAATCCCTGACGCGTGGGCGGGCCGTACAACAGGTGCGGCTGTCCACGCGATGGAGGGATGATGACCGCCATACCGATGTCCACCGGCCTGACCGGGACGCTCAACGGTCCACGTCACCGGACCGCGCTGAACGTGTTCCTGTTCGTCGTGCTGGCGCACTGGGCCGAGCACATCGTGCAGGCGATGCAGATCTGGGTGCTGGGCATGCCGGTCCCGGAGGCCAGGGGAGTGCTGGGACAGTTCTTCCCCTGGCTGGTCACCTCCGAGGCGCTGCACTACGGCTACGCGCTGATCATGCTCGTCGCGCTCTGGGTGCTGCGCAAGGGGTTCACCGGGCGGGCCCGCCTGTGGTGGAACATCGCCCTCGGCATCCAGATCTGGCACCACGTCGAGCACCTGCTGCTGCTCATCCAGGCGCAGTCGGGCTGGTTCCTGGCGGGCCGGCCGGTGCAGACGAGCGTGGCGCAGTTGCTCTTCCCGCGCGTCGAACTGCACCTGTTCTACAACACGGTGGTCTTCGTCCCGATGGTGATCGCGATGATCCTCCACGCCCGGCCGAACAAGGAGGAGCGGGCGCGGATGTCCTGCTCGTGCGCGCGGGCGTGAACAGCCGTTTCACCGTCGTCGTGGCGACGGTGACCGCCGCGCTGCTGCTGGCGCTGGCCGTCCCCAACCTCGGCCCGGTCGTGCGCGCCGCGCGGGCCGAGGGGACCTGGGGCACGTTCACGGCGGGCCGCCTGTCGTGCGTGACGCACCCGGGCGGCCACGAGGCCTGCGCATGGTACGGGCGCTTCGCCACCGCGACCGGCGCGCGCGAGGTCTCCCTGTACGGCAGCGCCCGCGACACCCTCACCCCCGGCCAGGAACTCAGGGCCGTGGACGTGGGCCGCCCCGCGCAGGTCTACACCGAGGGCGGCTCCAACGAGTGGATCCTGACCTTCGCGCTGGTCCTGATCGGCCTCGGCCTGCTCTACCCGCTGCTCTCCCGCCTGCGCCGCCGCCGGGGGTCGCCGGCCGCCTATTGACAGGCTCGCGAACCCGACCCGACGATGTCGCATATAGAGCAACTCGTCGCGTAATACGCAACAAGCGGGTGAACATGTCGAGTCTGGTCTCCACCCTTCCCGGCCGCTCCTACACCGACCCCGAGATCTTCCGCGAGGAACAGGAGAAGATCTTCGAAGACCTCTGGTTCTGCGCGGTCAGGACCGACGAACTCCCGCGCCCCGGGTCCTTCAAGACCGTCGGGATCGGCCGGGAGAGCGTGATCGTGGTGCGCGGCCGCGACGGCCTGTTACGCGCCTTCCTCAACGTCTGCCGCCACCGGGGCGCGCGACTGTGCGCCGAGCCGGAAGGCGAGGTCAAGCGGACCATCCGCTGCGTCTACCACGCCTGGTCCTACGACCTCGACGGCCGCCTCGCCGCCGCGCCCAACCTGGTCAAGATGCCCGACATCGACCGCGTGGAGTACGGCCTCATCCCCGTCCACCTGCGCGAATGGCTCGGCTACGCCTGGCTCTGTCTGGCCGCCGACCCGCCCTCCTTCGAGGAGAACGTCACCGGCGCCGCCACCGAACGCCTCGGCGACCCCGCCGCGATCGAGCACTACCACGTGGACAAGCTGGCACTCGGGCGCCGGATCGTCTACGACGTACGGGCCAACTGGAAGCTCATCGTCGAGAACTTCATGGAGTGCTACCACTGCGCCACCATCCACCCGGAACTGACCGCGGTGCTGCCCGAGTTCGCCGGCGGCTACGCGGCCCAGTACTACGTCGGCCACGGCGCCGAGTTCGCCGAGCGGGTGGAGGGGTTCACCGTCGACGGCAGGGCGGGCTTCGGCAAGCTGCCCGACGTCTCGGCCGAGCAGGACCGGCGCTACTACGCGATCACCGTCAAGCCGCAGGTCTTCATCAACCTGGTGCCGGACCACGTGATCATGCACAGGATGTTCCCGCTGGCCGTGGACCGCACGATCGTGGAGTGCGACTGGCTCTACCACCCCGACGTGGTGGCCTCGGGCGCCGACCTCACGCACTCGGTCGAGTTGTTCCACCGGGTCAACGAGCAGGACTTCGACGCCTGCGAGCGGACCCAGCCCGGCATGTCCTCACGCGCCTACCGCGCCGGCGGCGTGCTGGTGCCCAGCGAGCACCACATCTCCGCCTTCCATCAGTGGGTGAACCAGCGCTTGCGGGGATAGCGCACGCGCAGCGCGCCGTACTTGCTCGCGCCGCTCACCTTGATGTGCGGTACGCCGGGGCGCGGCCTGCTGGGCACGTTGGTGACCGTCGAACCCCACTGGTTGGCGAAGGCGTCGACGTTGGCCGAGGCGCCGGGCGGCAGGATCAGGCCGGCGGAGCCGTATGTGAGGTCGAGCACGACGTCCACCACGGGATGCGAGATGACCGCCTCGGAGAAGTCGAGTTCGACGCTGCCGTACTTGGACGTGACGCGCAGGTGGCGCGGCACGTCCCAGTCGCCGGAGCGCTTCACGTGGCCGTTCTTCGTCTCCAGGTGGACGCTCTCCTCGGCGGCCTGCGTCGCGGGCAGATCGGACACGACCGCGAGCAGGTCGCCGTAGGTCCGCCCGGAGAAGACGAGGCTGAGGCGTTCGTCGAGCTCGGCGGGGGTGAGGCGGCCCTCGGCGAAGGCGTGTTGTAGTTGCTGGGCGGTGCGATCCCGATCCTCGTCGGCGACGCGCAGGTGCAATTCCGACATGGTTCGAGCATAGGTTCGCGGTCCTCAGAACGGGAGCTTCCTTCCCGAGGGCGTGCGCAGATCGAGGGGAAGCGGCCGGCGCGGGAGGTGGGGGCGCCGCACGATCTGAATTCTCTTCACACCCGACAGATACCCATCGGAAGGCCGGGAAGTCATCCGCGCGGAGTAACGTGTGGATTGATGCTCGCGGATCCCTTCTCGCACCCGGCCCTCTTCTATCGGGGTGACCGGGAGTATGTGGCTGCCGTGGGCGGGTTCGTGCGCGAGGGTCTGGAGCTCATGGAGCCGGTCGCGGTGGCCGTCCCCGCGGACCGGCTCGCGCTCCTGACCGCCGCCCTGGCCGCCGACGCCGAGAAGGTCACGCTCGTGGACATGGGCGACGCCGGGCGCAACCCCGGCCGGATCATCCCCGCGGTGCTGACCGACTTCGCCGACCGCCACCAGGGCGAACGGGTGCGGATCGTCGGCGAGCCCATCTGGCCGGGCCGCTCGCCGGTCGAGTACCCGGCCTGCGCCCAGCACGAGGCCCTGATCAACTACGCCTTCGTCGGCCGGCAGGCCACGATCCTGTGCCCGTACGACGCGGAACGGCTCGCGCCCGAGGTGCTGACCGAGGCCGAGCGCACCCATCCGACGCTCAGGGACGCCCTCGGCGAACGGCACAGCGCCGCCTACGCCCCCGAACTGGTGATCACCTGGCACAACCGGCCCTTCACCGAGCCGGTCGGGCCGATCTCGCTCCGCTTCGACAGCACCAACCTCGGGGCCGCCCGCGCGCTGGCCGCCTCCCAGGCCGCGCTGGCCGGGCTCACCGGGACCCGCCTCGACGACGTGCGGCTGGTGATCGCCGAGCTCGGCGCCAACAGCCTCGACCACGGCGGCGGCTCCGGCCTGGTCCGCATCTGGACCGACGACGGCCACCTGGTGTGCGAGGTCAGCGACGCGGGCCACATCACCGACCCGCTCGCCGGGCGGCGGCCGGTCGACCCGCGCATGGCGGGCTCGCGCGGGCTGCTCATCGTCAACCTGCTCAGCGACCTGGTCCGGGTCCACACCTCGCCGGGCGGCACCGTGGTGCGCGTGTACTTCGCCCTTACCTGACCTTGGCCCGGCGCGGGTAGAAACCGTCGCATGAACGGCCTGCGTCCGATGCGCCCGCGCGACACCGGCGAGCCGCACCGCGCGGCGACCCCGCTGGAGCTCTTCTTCGACCTGTTCTTCGTGGTCGCGGTCTCCTTCGCCGGGAGCCAGCTCCACCACGCGCTGGCGGAGGGACATCTCGGGCAGGGGCTGACCGGCTACCTGACGTGCTTCTTCGCCATCTGGTGGGCGTGGATGAACTACACGTGGTTCGCCTCCGCCTACGACGTGGACGACTGGTGGTACCGGGTGACCACGCTCGTGCAGATGTCGGGCGTGCTGGTGCTGGCCGCGGGGGTGCCGCGGGCCTTCCTGGACAACGACCTCGGCCTGTTCGTGCTCGGGTACGTGATCATGCGGCTGGCCATGGCCTCGCAGTGGCTGCGCGCCGCGGCCGGGCATCCGGAGGGGCGGCGCACCGCCCTGCGGTACGCGGCGGGGATCGGCGTGGCGCAGGTGGCGTGGATCGGGCTGCTGTTCGTGCCGCACGAGTGGCGGCCGGCCGGGTTCGTGGTGTGCGCGCTGGCCGAGCTGGCGGTGCCGATCTGGGCGGAGGCGGCCGGCCGTACACCGTGGCACCCGCACCACATCGCCGAGCGGTACGGGCTCTTCACACTGATCATGATGGGCGAGAACGTGCTGGCCGCGACCGTCGCGGTGCAGGAGGCCGGCAGGGAGCACGGGATCGAGGCCGGGCTGGTCGTGCTCGCGGTCTCCTCGCTGGTGATCGTCTTCTCGCTGTGGTGGATCTACTTCGCCCCGCCGACGGCCGACCTGCTCAGCTCCAATCGGCAGGCCATCCCCTGGGGCTACGGCCACTACCTGATCTTCGCCGCCATCGGCGCGCTGAGCGCGGGCGTCGAGGTCAGCGTGGACCATCTCACCGGAAAGGCGCACATCCCCGCCGTCGGCGCGGGCTACGCCGTCGCGGTGCCCGTGGCGCTCTTCCTGTTCATGGTCTGGGTGCTGCACCTGCGCCCGCACCGCTACGGCCGCGCCGACACCGCCGCGTTCCTGGTCGCCACCGCGCTGGTCCTGCTGGCGCCGCTGACCCCGCAGCCGGTGCCGGCGATGGCCGTGGTGTGCGCGGCGCTGGTGATCCTGACCGAGGCGGGCAGGTGGCGCGGGCGCGTCCGACCCTGAGGAGGCAGGCCCTACCAGGGTCTGTCTTCCCACAGGTCAGCGGGGTGCTCAGGGGTTGCCCCCGACCAAGGTAGTAGGGGGCCGATCAGGGCTGCTTAGGGTTGATCTCGGATACTCGCGAAGGCCGCGTTCCACGAACTTTGAGGCATGAAGGGATTGCTCGTAAGCGGATTCGCGGCCATCGGCACCGGTACCGGCGCCATGCTCACCTTGCACGCCGAGGCCGGGCTCGACCCGTTCCACAGTGTGATCAGCGAATACGCCTGGGCGTCCGGCGGTTGGCTGCTTCCGGCCTCGCTGACCCTGTTCGCGCTCGGATCGGCGCTCATCGCCGAGGCGCTGCGCAGGGCCGGCACCGACCGGCGGGTCGTGTGGCTGCTGGTGGCCTGGGGGACCTGCATGTTCCTCATCGGCGCCTTCCCCACCGACCGTCCCGGGGTCCCGCTGTCCCTTTCCGGGGGCATTCACCGGTACGCCGCTCTCGCCGCCTTCCTGGCCATGCCGCTGGCGGGCATGCTGCTGGTCAGGGCGCGCATGCGGTACGCCCCGGCCATGAAGGTCCTGTGCGGCGTCGCGCTCGCCGCGCTGCTCATGGTCGTCGTGCCCTACATCGTGCGCATGTTCGGCATCCCGCTGGAGAACACCGACATCCCCGCCGGGCTCACGCAGCGGGTGGTCGTGGTGTCGGAGCTGGCGGTGCTGGGGCTGATCGGGTTCTCGATCCTGCGTCAGCGCTCCCAGGGCGGGCGCTCGTCCATCTTGGCGTAGTACTTGGCGAGGTGCCCGCGCACCCGGTCGATCTCGTCCTTGGGCAGGTTCACGCCGCCTCTGGCGCCGTCGAGGACCCCTGCCGCGGACATCACCGCACGCGGCACCGCCTTCAGCTCACCGTTGACGACGTCGGCGATCGGCAGCTTGTAAGCGCCGAACTCGTCGGCGTCGTCGCCGTCGTACCAGAGGAAGGCTTGCTTGTAGGAGTCGTTGGGCTTGTCGTCGATCCCCGCCCACGCGCGCACGCGCTTGTCGGCGGCGGCCGAGTCCCACTCCCTGTCGCGGTCGGCCAGGGGCAGGTCCTGGAATCTGGTCACGGTCATACCGGACCGCTACCCGATTCCTGGGCATGAAACGGGGCAGGAGAAGATCAGTGACTCCTACTTTGGGATGGCCTTAATGACAATTCTGATCGCGTACGACGGGTCCGACGATGCCAAGGAGGCGATCTCCTTCGCCGGGCGGCTGCTCAAGAGCGAGAACGCCGTGGTCCTCACCGTCTGGGAACGCCTCGCCATGAGCGCCGCCCGCGCGTCGGTGGGCATGGTGATGGCGCCCGAGTTCTCCGCCGCCGAGGACCAGGCGGTCGGGGACGCGATGCGCAAGCTCGCCGAGCAGGGGGCGGAGCTGGCCAGGCAGGCCGGGTTCCAGGCCACGGCCAGGTGCGAGCTGGACGGGGTGGCGGTGTGGTCCACGATCGTGGACGTGGCCGACGAGCTCGACGCGGCGCTGATCGTCACCGGCACCCGGGGGCTGGGCGGGGTGAAGTCGCTGCTGCTCGGCAGCACCTCCGACCGAGTGTTGCACCACGCGAGCCGGCCCGTGCTGGTGGTGCCGGCGCCGGAGAGCAAGGAGTAGCGCGGCCGGTTCACCGTCCGTTCACCGTTCTGTCGGTGCGATGGTGCAGAGTCTCCTTCGGGCTTCCACGACGGGAGCTTCACCGAGTCGCCGGGTGGATCTTCCGGCACGATGTTCCGCGACGGACCTTCCCGGCACGGACGTCCCGTGACGGTCTTCCCCGGCACGGACGTCATGCGACGGGTCTTCCCGGCGCGGACGTCGTGTGCCGGGTCTTCCCGGCACGGGCGTGTGACGGGTCTGTCCGGTGCGGGTTTCCATGCCGGAGCGAGGGGGACGGGTGGCGGAACGGCTCGCGCGGACGCTGGGCACCACCGACGCGGTGGTGGTCGGGCTGAGCGCGATGATCGGGGCGGGCGTGTTCGTGGCGTTCGCGCCCGCGGTCCAGGCGGCCGGGTCGTGGCTGTTCCTCGCCCTGGCCCTCGCCGCGCTCGTCGCCTACTGCAACGCGACCTCCTCGGCCCGCCTGGCCGCTCTCCACCCCGAGTCAGGCGGCACCTACGTCTACGGCAGGCGCCGGCTGAGCCCCTTCTGGGGGTATCTGGCCGGCTGGGGCTTCACCGTCGGCAAGACCGCCTCCTGCGCCGCGATGGCGCTGACGTTCGGCGCGTACGTTGCCCCCGCCCTGGCCCAGCCGCTGGCGATCGGCGCCGTCGTCGGCGTGACCGCGCTCAACCTGCTCGGCGTGCAGCGCTCGGCGGGGGTGGCCAGGATCCTGGTCGCGTTCGTGCTGGCGGTGCTGGCCATGGTGATCGCCGCCGGGCTGCTGTCGGGTCCCGCGCCGCCGTTCTCACTGGCCGACCCCACCGCGTACGGCATGCCCGACCCGCAGGCCACGCCCGGCTGGTTCGGCGTGCCCGCGCCCGAGCCCGAGACGGGCCTCCACCTGGTCGCGCTGTCGGTCACCGAGGGCGGGTCCTGGAGCTTCCTCGGCGTGCTGCAGGGGGCGGGGCTGCTGTTCTTCGCCTTCGCCGGCTACGCGCGCATCGCCACGCTGGGAGAGGAGGTGCGCGACCCGGCCCGCACGATCCCGCGCGCCATCGGCATCGCCCTGGCCGTCACGCTCGTCGTCTACACGCTGGTGGCGCTGTCGGCCCTGCACGCGCTCGGTCCCGCGCGCCTCGGGCTGTCGGCGGCCCCGCTGGCCGACGTGGCCAGGACCGCGGGCGTCGACTGGCTGGTGCCCGTCGTCTCGGTCGGCGCCGCCGTCGCCGCGCTGGGCGCGCTGCTGGCGCTGGTGCTGGGGGTCTCCCGCACGGTCCTGGCGATGGCCCGCAACCGCGACCTTCCCGCCTTCCTCGACGCGATCCACCCCACCCGGCAGGTGCCCCACCGCGCCGAGCTGGCCGTGGGCGTGACAGTGATCATCCTGTTGCTGCTGGCCGACCTGCGCGGGGCCATCGCGTTCTCCTCCTTCGGCGTCCTGGTCTACTACGCCATCGCCAACGCCGCCGCCCTGACCCTCACCCGGGACGAGGGCGCCCCGCACCGCGCGATCCCGGTCGTGGGCCTCGGCCTGTGCCTCCTGCTGGCGTTCACGCTGCCGTGGATGGCCGTGGTGACCGGTCTGGCGGTGTTCGGATTCGGCGCCGCCCTGTGGTTCCTGCGCCACCGCTCTCCTGCAGGGCGTTGACCGCGTCCGGCGGGCGGCTTACGGTTGCGCGATCAGACCAGCCGGTATGGAGGTTCGGGATGCCCACCGTCAGCACCGTCCGTGGTCCCGTCGACGTCGAGGAACTCGGCCAGACGCTCATGCACGAACACGTCTTCGTCGTCTTCACCGAACACGTGGACAACTACGGCAAGGGCGCCTGGTGGGACGAGGAGTTCCGGGTCGAGGACGCGATCAGGAAGCTCGGCGAGCTGGCCGCCACGGGGGTCAGGACCATCGTCGATCCCACGGTCTGGGGGCTCGGGCGTTACATCCCGCGGATCCAGCGGATCGCGGCAGCCGTACCGGAGCTGAACATCATCGTCGCGACCGGCATCTACAGCTACCACGAGCTGCCCCACCAGTACGAGCACCGGGGGCCGGGGCTGCTGTTCGACATCCCCGACCCGATGATCGACGACTTCGTGCGCGACCTGACCGTGGGCATCGCCGACACCGGGGTCAAGGCGGCGTTCCTCAAGTGCGTGGTCGAGCAGGACGGGCTCACGCCCGGCGTCGAGCGGATCTGTCGGGCGGTCGCGCGGGCGCACGCGGAGACCGGCGCGCCGATCACCGTGCACACGAACTCGTTCACGGGGTCGGGGCCGGTGGCGCTCGGCATGTTCGCCAAGGAAGGCGTGGATCTGACCAAGGTGGTCGTGGGACACGCCGGGGACACCAACGATCTCGACTATTTGATGCGGATGGCCGACACGGGGGCGACGCTCGGCATGGACCGGTTCGGTCTCGAGCTGTACAACCCCACGCCCCAGCGGGTCGAGACGGTCGCGGCGCTGTGCGAGAGGGGCTACTCCGATCGGATGGTGCTGAGCCACGACGCGGCCTGCTTCATGGACTATTTCGGGGGCATGTGGGACGAGACCCTCGCGACGGCGGCTCCCAAGTGGCGCTACGATCACATCCACGACGACGTGCTGCCCGCCCTGCGCGCCTCGGGTGTGACTGAAGAGCAGATTGAGCAGATGCTGGTGTTCAACCCGAGACGCTACTTCTCGTAAAGTGGTGGGACCGGAAGACCGACGCGGGTAGGTGGAACTGGGTGACTTCGGAGCAAGCCCTGTCGATCAGCCTGGGCCTTCAGGGGCCCTGTGTCATCGCAAGGCTCACGGGGGACTTCGACTTCGGCTCCGCGGCCGAGGTGCGTGACCGCGTCACCAAGGCCCTCGACCTCACTCAGCCGCCCATGCTCGTCATCGACATGCAGGCCGTCAGCGTGTGCGACTCGTCGGGCCTGTCCGTCCTGGTCTACCTGCACAAGGCCGTCACGGCCTCCGGCGGGCGCCTCCTGCTGTCCGGGCTCAACGGCCGCTGCAAGCACCTGTTCGCGATCACCGCGCTGGACAAGTTCTTCGACATCCGCACCACGGCCGAACTCGCCATCGCCGAACTCAGCGACGACGGGAATTCGCCGCCGTTTACCGGGTAGTCGCCGGTGCATGTCATCGGAAGAGCCCGACCTGCTGGGTATGTACCTGCGCCAGATCGGCAGGACGCCGCTGCTGTCGGCGGCCGACGAGGTCGACCTGGCCAAACGCATCGAAGCCGGCCTCTACGCCGGCCATCTGCTCGCGGACGGCGCTGACTCCGCTGACCTGCGAGAACTGCGCGCGGACGGCGAGCGCGCGAAGGAGCGGCTGATCCGGGCGAACCTGCGGCTGGTGGTGTCCACGGCCAAGAAGTACGCGCACCGCGGGCTGCCGTTGCTCGACATCATCCAGGAGGGCAGTCTCGGGCTGATCCGGGCGGTGGAGAAGTTCGACTACCGCCGCGGCTTCAAATTCTCCACCTATGGGATGTGGTGGATCCGGCAGGCGATCGAACGCGGTATTCACGACAAGGGGCGTACCGTGCGATTGCCCATCCATGTGGCCGAGGACGTTTCCCGATTTTTCCGCATAGAACGGCGGCTGGCGACGGACCTGGGCCGCCCACCCACCGACGCCGAACTCGCCGAGACCACCGGACGCCCGCCCGAGGAGATCAACGGTCTGCGCCGCCTCGCCCTGGAAACGGTCAGCCTCGACCTGCCCGTGGGGGAGGGCGGCGACACGAGCATGGGCGACCTGATCCTCGACGAGGACGGCCTGAACGCGCCGGAGCTCATGGAGTGGCGGGCGCTGAGCGAGGAGTTGGAGGTCGTGTTCACGACTCTCCCGCCGCGTGAGGCGTTCATCCTGAGATTCCGATACGGCCTGGCCGGAGCCCGAAAGCAGACTTATACCGAAATAGCATCCCGGCTCGGACTGACCAGGGAGCGCATTCGGCAACTCGAGAAGCAGGCCCTGAAACGTCTTCGCTCATGCGAACCGTTACTGGCATGGGCCTCGTAGCGCGCCCGCAATGTACCGGATGCCGGGATTCATTGACGGGCCGGAACGCCTGATGGTTAATCGAGGTAACTGAGGCCGCTTCAAACAGGGGGAAGCGGCCGTCCAGATAGTTCTGGGGGCAGAATGCTCAGACGTCTCGCCGGAGCCTTAGCAGTCGCCACGGCCGCCACGACCTTGGTGACCGCCGCACCCTCCGCCGCGAACGCCTCGTCCACCACCACCATCGCCACCGCCACCGCAGAAGCCAAGAAGCAGCTGATCCGCACCAAGATCTACTGGGGGCGGTGCAAGGACACCTGCCGGATCCGGGTGCGCATCAAGAACATCTCCTCCAAGCGCCTGTACGACGTGAGCCTGCGCGCCAAGCTCCGCGTCAACGGCCGCTACATGGGCCAGTGTCGCGACCACGTGGGCCAGATCCACCCCCGCGGCACCCGCTGGGCGTCCTGCACGGTCCGCGGCGGCAAGCTCAACCGCCTCTGGGACCGGTACCTGGACGGCCAGATCCGCTGGGACACCCGCGTCAACACCGTCGTCCACTACGAGTGGTACGGCTGACCTGGACCGTGCCATTCCGGCCGCCCCTCCGGGCACGCCAAAAGGGGTCGAACCCCGGTCCGACCCCTCGCCGTCTTGTCCGTGGACCTAGGCGGTGATCATCAGAGCGAGCCCGATCAGCACGACGATCGGGACAACCCAGACCACGGCCTCAGCAGCGAACTCCTTGTACATCGTGTAGATCTCCCTCGGGTCGCCCGGATCCGGGCCGTGGAAACGTCAACGTGCAGCATAGCCGTAGGACATGAGAACTCCGTCCACCCACGCCCCGCTTGTGCCCGACCTCACGCCCGGGGGTGTCGATGCGTGCGACGGCACCCCTCGGGCGGTCGCGCGTGACACCCACGCCGCCGCAACCCCGAGCGGGGGGGGCGTGCTGCGATGTCACCCCGTGCGGGCGGTTCCTCTGAGGAGAGGGCGTACGCGACCCTTGGCCCGACACGGGCCTGACGACCAAGGGGCGGCTGCGCACGGCGCCCTCCGAGGCGCGGCCAAGGGGCGGCTACGCACGGCGCCCTCGAGCGTGGGGCGCGCTGCGGCGTCCCAGAGGTCAAGCCGAGGCGTGGTCGGGCGCGGCATCCGGGCCGAGGCGGGGTGTTACGGGTTGGGGTGCTGTTGCTGGGTGAGCTTCTTGCGCAGGCCGGCCAGCGACTCGTCGGCCATCCGGGCCGGTAGGCCGGGGGCGTCGGTGTCGATCTGGTCGTGGATCGCGGGGTCGTCGGCGATCCGGCGCGTCCAGGCGCGTACCACCTCGGGCATCGCGTCGATCCCCTCGCCGCTCAGCACCGCTTCCCTGGGCAGCCACACCGTCAGGAAGGCCGACACCCGAGTCGGGCTCCACCACACGCCCCGATCTCCCACGAACTCCATCAGCACCCGGTACGCCTCCGCCGCCCCCGGCACGTCGGCCAGTTCGGGGAACTCCGACAGGTCGGGCGCCTGCGGGCCATGGGCCGCTTGGGCGTGGGTGGGGATGGAGCGGGCGCGGGTGAGGGTGAACGCGCGTGGCGGGGGGAGGGTGTCGGCCACGGGGGCGCCCAGCAGGATGTCCAGGAGGGAGAAGGCCGCCAGGACGCGTTCGGCCACCAGCGCCGGGTCGGCCGGGTCCAACCCCAGATCGTCCAGGAACTTGGGCTCCTCCACCGCCGCGTCCACCGCGATCCCGCCGTGTACCTGGTCGATGCCCACCACGACCGTGTGGGGTTCCTTGCCGTTCCGGTATCGGAAGGTGAGCGCCGCCAGTGCCTGCTCGCCGTAGCGGTCGGCCTTGCCGTACCAGGCGGACTCGCACGTGACCTCGCCCATCCGGGCCAGCCACTCGGGCCCGGAACCGCCCGCCCGCACCGGCGTCCCCACGGCACTGAGCGCCGCTGCCACCAGAGCCGCCTCCTGCCCGGAATCCTCCTCCAGCAGCCCGCCGAACGCCTCCTCGTCCACCCCGTCCTCATCGAACTCGGCCACGAACCGGCTCGCCCACAACTCGGCACGCAGCGGCGAACGCCACCTCAACAGATCGCCCGCCTGAGCGATGGCCGCCTCATACCGGTCCCGTGTCGTCATCCCTCGACCGTATCGCGTGCCACCCAGGACAGAGCCAGACGGCAGCACGCCATCCAGGCATGACAGGCCCACCCACCCCCGGCGCACGGAGCCGCGGCCCTCGGAGAGCCTGGGCGTGGGGTGCCTGGTCACGCCCGGGTGCGCTGGTCGGGTTGGTGGAAGGGGCTCGTGCCGCCTGGCTTGTGGGACGGGCGGCACGAGGTGGGTGGGTTAGCGGGGGTCGTCTCCGGTGAGGCCCGCCTTGCGGAGGGCTTCGGCCATCGCGCCCGACGGGGCCGGGCGGCGAGCGCCGTCACGACCGCTCCGCTGGTTGCCGCCCCGCTGCCCGTCACGGTTGCCGCCCTGGCCACGCGCGTTGTCCCGGCCGCCACGACCGTCACCACCGCGACCGTCGCCGCCACGGCCGCCGCCGCGACCTTCGCCGCCGCGACCTTCGCCACCGCCACGGCCATCACCGCCACGGCCGCCGCTCTGGCTCGCGCCGCCCTGGGCGTCGCGGGTGCCCTGGCCGTCGGGTCGGCCGGTGCCGCTTCTGCCGCGGGAGTCGCCGGTTCTCGGGTCGCCGCCGCGGCCCCCTGCGCGTCGGTCGCCGCCGGTGCCGCCCCCGGCCCCGGCTCCGCCGCCGCCCTGGCCGCCGCGGGAGCCGCGGGGGCGGGAGTCGGTTTCCGCGTCGTCCTCCAGGCGCAGGGTCAGGGAGATGCGCTTGCGGGGGATGTCCACGTCGAGAACCTTCACCCGGACGATGTCGCCCGGCTTGGCCACGTCGCGCGGGTCCTTGACGAAGGTGCGGGACATGGCCGAGACGTGGACCAGCCCGTCCTGGTGGACGCCGATGTCGACGAACGCGCCGAAGGCGGCCACGTTGGTGACGACGCCCTCCAGGATCATGCCGGGCGTCAGGTCCGAGAGCTTCTCCACGCCCTCCTTGAACGTCGCCGTCTTGAAGGCGGGACGCGGGTCGCGACCCGGCTTCTCCAGTTCGCGCAGGATGTCGGTGACGGTCGGCAGGCCGAAGGTGTCGTCGACGTACTCGTGCGGCTTCAGGGAACGCAGGGTCGCGGTGTTGCCGATCAGCGTCTTCAGGTCGCCGCCCTCGACCGAGCCCAGGATGCGGCGTACCACCGGGTAGGACTCGGGGTGCACGCTGGAGGCGTCGAGCGGGTCGTCGCCGCCGGGGATGCGCAGGAAGCCGGCGCACTGCTCGAACGCCTTGGGGCCGAGCCGGGCCACCTCCTTCAGCGCGGTGCGGGTGCGGAAGGGGCCGTTGGCGTCGCGGTGCTGGACGATGTTGTCGGCGAGCGTGGAGCCGATGCCGGACACGCGGGTCAGCAGGGGAGCGGAGGCGGTGTTGAGGTCGACGCCGACCGCGTTCACGCAGTCCTCGACGACCGCGTCGAGCGAGCGGGAGAGCTTGGTCTCCGACAGGTCGTGCTGGTACTGGCCGACGCCGATGGACTTGGGGTCGATCTTGACCAGCTCGGCCAGCGGGTCCTGCAGCCGGCGGGCGATCGAGACCGCTCCGCGCAGCGACACGTCCAGGCCGGGAAGCTCCTGCGAGGCGTACGGCGAGGCCGAGTAGACCGAGGCCCCCGCCTCCGAGACCACGATCTTGGTCACCCCGGGCATGTGCTTGACCAGCTCCCCGGCGAGCTTGTCGGTCTCGCGGGAGGCGGTGCCGTTGCCGATGGCGATGAGCTCGACGCCGTGGCGCTGGGCCAGCGCGCCGAGGACGGCCAGCGACTGGTCCCACTGGCGCTTGGGCTCGTGGGGGTAGATGGTGGCGGTCTCCACGACCTTGCCGGTGGCGTCGACGACCGCGACCTTCACGCCGGTGCGCAGGCCGGGGTCGAGCCCCATGGTGGCGCGGGTGCCGGCGGGCGCGGCCAGCAGCAGGTCGCGCAGGTTGGCGGCGAAGACGCGCACCGCCTCCTCCTCGGCCTCCTGCCACATGCGCATGCGCAGGTCGAGGCCCAGGTGGACGAGGATGCGGGTGCGCCAGGCCCAGCGCACGGTCTCGCCCAGCCACGGGTCGGCGGGCCGTCCCCGGTCGGCGATGTCGAAGCGGGTGGCGATGCGCTGCTCGTAGTCGGTGCCCTCGTCCGGCTCCAGCGTGAGGGAGAGGATCTCCTCCTTCTCCCCGCGGAACATCGCCAGGATCCGGTGGGAGGGCAGCTTGGTGAACGGCTCGGCGAAGTCGAAGTAGTCGGAGAACTTGGCCCCCGCCTCCTCCTTGCCCTCGCGTACCTTGGCCGAGAGCTGCCCGCGGCTCCAGAGCTGCTCGCGCAGTTCCCCGATGAGGTCGGCGTCCTCGGCGAAGCGCTCGATGAGGATGGCACGCGCGCCTTCGAGCGCGGCGGCGGCGTCGGCCACGCCCTCGGTGAGGAAGCCCTCGGCCACGGCCAGCGGGCTCAGCGAGGGGTCGGCGAGCAACTGGTCGGCCAGCGGCTCGAGCCCCAGCTCGCGGGCGATCTGCGCCTTGGTGCGCCGCTTGGGCTTGTAGGGCAGGTAGATGTCCTCCAGGCGGGCCTTGGTGTCGGCCGCCATGATCTGCGCCCTGAGCTCGTCGTCGAGCTTGCCCTGCGACTCGATCGACTCCAGGATGGCCGCGCGCCGCTCTTCCAGCTCGCGCAGGTAGCGCAGCCGTTCTTCGAGCGTGCGCAGTTGCGCGTCGTCGAGGGTGCCCGTGACCTCCTTGCGGTAGCGGGCGATGAACGGCACGGTGGCGCCGCCGTCGAGCAAGTCGACGGCCGCCTGCACCTGCCCCTCGCGTACCCCGAGTTCTTCCGCGATCCGCTGGTGAATAGAGAGCACTTGCCTGCCTTTCGATGGTCCCCGCCGGTCAATTGTGCAGGACCGCGCCGTCCTTCATGACCAGAGAGCGGGACGGATGCGTCACCACTGCCTCGGCCGCGCCGCCCGCCGGCACCACGACGAGGTCGGCCCGGTCGCCCGCGGACAGGCCGTAGCCGGTGAGGCCGAGGGCCTTGGCGCCGCCGTAGGTCGCGGCCTCCAGCGCGAGCTCGATGTCGGGATCGGAGCGGAACGTGCTGCGGTAGGCCAGGTGCATGGCCCGCTCCAGCATGTCGCCCGAGCCGTAGGGCCCCCACAGGTCGCGGATGCCGTCGTGGCCGCAGGCGATGACCACCCCGGCGGCGCGCATCCTCTTCACCGGAGGCACCGGGAAGCTGTAGACGGCGCCGGTGGCCAGCGCCACGCCCGCGGCGGCGAAGCCCTCGGCCAGGCGGTCCTGGTGGGCCTGGTCGATCTGGCCCAGCGCGTAGGCGTGGCTGACCGTGACCCGGCCGCCCAGCCCCAGCGCTCTGGTGCGCTCGGTGATGAGCTCCAGCTCCCAGGCGCCGAGCGTGCCGCCGTCGTGGAGATGGATGTCGAGGTGGGCGCCGTAGCGCTCGGCCAGTCCGAAGATCAGGTCGAGGTGGCGCACCGGATCGCGGTCGATGCCCGCGGGGTCGAGCCCGCCGACCGCCTCCACGCCGCTCTTCAGCGCCGCTTCGAGCAGCTCGGCGGTGCCGGGGTTGGTGAGCACGCCGTGCTGGGGGAAGGCCACCTGCTGCACGGTGACCGGCACCCGCGCGGCGGCCTCGCGCACCGCCTCGACGCCGCGCAGGCCCACCTCGGGGTCGATGTCGGTGTGGGTGCGCACGTGGGTGGTGCCGGCCGCGCTCATCGTGCGCAGCAGCGCCTCGATCCGCTCGACGCTGGGCACGCCCAGCTCGGCCCGCCTGGCCAGGTCGTTGCCGATCCGGCCGGCGAGGGTGTCGTCGGCGGAGTGGGGCACCCACGGCCCGCCGTAGAGCGTCTTGTCGAGGTGGCAGTGTGACTCGACGAGGCCGGGCAGCACGAGCTGGCCGGAGACGTCGACGACGCGGGCGGCGGGGTCGTCGAGCGCCGGGCCGACCCGCTGGATCAGCCCGTCGGCGACCAGGATGTCGGCCGGCGCCCCGAGCCCCCAGGGGTGGCCGCCGCGCAGGAGTGTCGCGGTCATGGCAGAACCATAGACCCGGGGACCGACGAAACTCAGCCCCCGCCGAGCCGTCCCACAGGCGCGACCATGTGCGGTTTCGCCCCTTTGCAGTGCCATTCTGCGTTGTTGTTCGCGTGCAGTCCGAAACCGTGCTCCGGGCAGAGCGGCCAGCTCGTCCAGAGCGCCTCGACGACGATCCCCTGGGCGGCGTCGGCCACCTCCGCCAGCGGGTCGCCGCTCCTGCCCAGGTCGAAGCCGATCGAGGAGGCCCGCCCGCCGTATTCCACCCGCAGCCAGCCGTCGCTCCACTCCGGCGCGCACACGCGCAGCCGGCCGGGCACCCCGGTCGCGTGGAGGTCGCGCCCCACCGTCCGCACGGCCTGCTCCAGGCGGGCGAAGCCGGTCAGAAGGACACGAAGGTCCAGATCAGCCGGTACGGCCACGCCGAGCCGTTCCAAAGCGACGGCCAGCTCCACGGCCCGATCGCCGTCGAGCTCCCCCGCCCCGATCGCCGCACGGACCCGGTCGGCCACGTCCTCGAACGTCACCCGATCTCCCCGACCCGCGCCACGTTGGCCAGGTCGTCCGCGTCGGTGCTCGGTGTGCCCGCGAACCACGCGTCCAGGATCTCGGTGAGCAACGCCGGCGAGGTCAGCCGGAGGCTCAGGGCCAGCACGTTGGCGTCGTTCCAGGTGCGCGCGCCGCCCGCGGTGTAGGCGTCGCCGCACAGGGCCGCGCGTACGCCGGGGACCTTGTTGGCCGCGATCGAGGCGCCCGTGCCGGTCCAGCAGCAGACGACGGCCTGCTCGGCGCGTCCCTCGGTCACGTCGCGGGCGGCGGCCTCCGAGGCCCACGCCCAGTCGGCGCGCTCGTCCGCGTCGAGCGCGCCGTGGGTGATCACCTCGTGGCCGCGCCCGCGCAGCTCCTCCACCACCGTCCCGGCCACGCCGTCGAGGCTGTCGGCCGCCACTGAAATGCGCATACTCCGATGATCTCGTGCCTTCGGCTGGATTCGAACCAGCGACCTCCTGCTCCGCAAGCAGGCGCGCTCTCCGCTGCGCCACGAAGGCGTGACGGGTGCGGGGATCGAACCCGCCTGGAGCGGCTTATGAAACCGCCGGGCACACCAGCGCCCCCACCCGTCCGGACATGCGAATGCCCCGGGACCCACGTCCCGGGGCACCGTGTGTACGTGCCTAAGCCCAGGACATGCCGCTACGTCGGTCATGCATTCGGAGGGTCTTCATGCCGGGTCCTTTCGGGCGATGGGACGAGGATGCCGTGAGGGGGGTGAGCGGTGCAACGGGATTAATGTCGGTCTCCACCAGGTTCGCAGCCGCGATCGGCCATGTGGGCACGAACGGGAGTTCGCGGTGATAAGTGATGAACGACCACTACGGTGGCTTGTGTGCTGATCAAAGAGGATGACATCCCGGCTCTCGCGAGGGGCTGCGCGGTGCTGGGCACCGGCGGCGGCGGTGACGTGCGCACCGGTTCGCTGGCGGCGCGGCGGGCGATCCAGGCGCACGGCGGGGTCCCGCTCGTGACGCTCGACGACCTGCCGGAGGACGCGCTGATCGTCCCGCTGTCCGGGATCGGCGCGCCGACGGTCAGCCACGAGATGATCCACGGCGAGGACGAGCCGAAGCGGATCGCCGAGGAGGTCGAGCGCATCTTCGGCCGCGCTCCGTTCGCGGTGATGTCGTCGGAGATCGGCGGTGGCAACGGGGTGGCGCCGGTCGCCTGGGCCGCGCAGCTCGGGCTGCCGCTGCTCGACGCGGACGGCATGGGCCGGGCGTTTCCCGAGGTCCAGATGGTGTCGATGTACGTGGCGGGGCTGCCCGCCGACCTGGTCATCATGTCCGATGTAGCGGGAAATATCGTGACGATTCGGCCGGTGGATGGTTTGTGGTCGGAACGGCTGGCGCGCGCCGTCTGCGTGGCCGCGGGATCCAGCGCGCTGATGGCCGACTACGTGCTGGCCGCCGGACAGGCCCGCGGCGCGGTCATCGAGGGTACGGTCACCCGCGCCATGGCCGTCGGCAGGGCCACCGAGCACACCGCGGACCCGCTCGGCGCCCTCCAGCACGAACTCGGCGCCCGCCGCCTGATCACCGGCAAGCTCACCGACGTGGAACGCCGCACCTCGGGCGGCTTCGTCAGGGGCACGGCCACGATCGAGGGCACCGGCGCCGACCGGGGCCGCACGCTCACCCTGGAGCTCCAGAACGAGAACCTGGTCGCGCTGGAGGGCGGCACCGTCCGCGCGATCGTCCCCGACCTGATCACCGTCGTGGACACCGAGACCGCGATCGCCATCCAGACCGAGTCGCTGCGGTACGGCCAGCGCGTCACCGTGCTCGCCTGGCCCTGCGACCCGCTCTGGCGCACGGACCGGGGCCTGGAGATCGCGGGACCCGCCGCGTTCGGCTACGACCTGGACTACGTGCCCGTGGAGGAGCTCGCATGACGCTGCGCATCGGAATCGACGTCGGCGGCACCAACACGGACGCGGTGGTGCTGGACGAGACCGACCGGGTGGTGGCCAAGGCCAAGCACCCGACCACGCCCGACGTCACCGGCGGCCTACGCGCCGCCCTGGACGCCGTCCTGGCCGAACTGTCCCAGACAGCGCGCGAAACCGAACGGACCCATACGACAGCCACGGATGAAGCCGGGCACACCGATACAGCGGACGCGGGCGGCGCCGGGCGAGCAGCTAGGGCGGGCACGGGTGGCGCGGGCGCGGGTGGCGCCGAGCGCGGCGGTGCAGCGGGTGGTGCTGGGTGGGGTGGTGCAGCGGGTGGCGCCGGGTGGGGTGGTGTGGCTGGGGTCGGCAGGGTCATGCTGGGGACCACGCACGCCACGAACGCGATCCTGGAGCGGCGCAACCTGGGCCGGGTCGCGGTGGTGCGGCTGGGTGCGCCCGCGACCACGTCCGTGCCCCCGCTGACCGACTGGCCGGCCGACCTGCGCGCCGCCGTCTCGGCCGGCGAGGCCATCCTGCCCGGCGGCCACTACGTGGACGGCCGTCCGATCAGCCCGCTCGACCTGGATGCCGTGCGCCGCTTCCTGGACGGCGTCCAGGCCGACGCGGTGGCGGTGTCGGGCGTGTTCAGCCCGGCCGACGCCGAGCACGAGCGCCTCGTGGGCGACCTCGTCGAGCGCGAGTACGGCCTGCCGGTCAGCCTCAGCCACGAGATCGGCTCGCTCGGCCTGCTGGAGCGCGAGAACGCGACCGTCCTCAACGCCGCCCTGTACGGGGTGGCCGCCGCCGTCACCAAGGCGCTGGTCGAAGCCCTGGCCGAACGGGGGCTGACGGCGCGGCCGTACCTGGCACAGAACGACGGCACGCTGATGACGGTGGAGTACGCCGCCCGCCTGCCCGTCTCCACCATCGGCTCCGGCCCGGCCAACTCGCTGCGGGGGGCGGCGTTCCTGTCCGGGGTGAAGGACGCGATCGTGGCCGACGTCGGCGGCACCTCCACCGACCTGGGCGTGCTGACGGCCGGGTTCCCGAGGGAGTCGGCCGCGGCGGTCGAGATCGGCGGCGTGCTCACCAACTTCCGCATGCCCGACATCCTGGCCATCGCGATGGGCGGCGGCACCCGGCTGCGCCCCGGCGCGGTCGGCCCGGACTCGGTGGGGTACCGGCTGGCCGAGTCCGCGCTGGTCTTCGGGGGTAGCGTGCCCACTATGACGGACGCGGGAGTGTACGCGGGCCGCATGCGTGAGACCCCACCCGGCTGGCACGCGGCGCTGGACCGGCATGCCGACGCGGCGGGGCTGCTGGCGGCGGGGCTGGCGGTGGCGGACGAGATGGTGGCCGACGCCGTTGACCGTATGTCGCTGGGCCGCTCCGACCGTCCGCTGGTCGCGGTCGGCGGTGGCGCGTTCCTGCTGGCCGAGCGGATCGCCGGCGTCAGCCAGGTGATCAGGCCCGAGCACGCCGAGGTGGCCAACGCCGTCGGCGCGGCGATCGCGCTGGCCAGCGGCCGGGTGGACACGATCGTGCCGGCGGGCGCGGGCCGGGCGCGGGCCATCGAGCGGGCCAAGGAGGAGGCGGCGGCGAAAGCCGTACAGGCGGGGGCGGATCCCGCGCGTGTCGAACTGGTGGACGTGCACGAGGTTCCGCTCAGCTACCTGGCGGAACCGGCGGTGCGTCTTCATGTAAAGGCCGCAGGTCCGCTATCGAATTGACGCCTAACGCCGGGCGTTCGTCGCTACGATCTTGCCGCGGCTGAAGCCGGACAAAACCCATTGAAAGGACCCCATATATGCACTGGCACAAGCGACTGGCCGTCGCCGGGGTCGCCGGCGCCGTCGCGCTGACCGCCTCCGCCTGCGCCGGCGGACAGGTGCGCGGAGCCGGCGGGACGCCGCGGCCCAGCGACTCGGCCGCCGCCACCGGCGAGGCCGCGCCCAAGCAGAACGACGCCACCTTCGTCTACTCGCCCAACCTGGGCGTGGTCACCGACTGGGACCCGGCCACCTCGTACTCCAACGAGATCGTCGCCATGTCCAACGTCTACGAGGGCCTGACCAGGTACAACGCCGAGACGAAGAAGCCGGAGCCGCGCCTCGCGACCGAGTGGACCTCGTCCAAGGACGGCAAGGAGTGGACGTTCAAGCTCCGCCAGGGCGTGAAGTTCCACACCGGCAAGCCCATGGACGCCGAGGCGGCCAAGAAGGCCATCGAGCGCACGATCAAGACGAACGGCGGCCCCGCCTACATCTGGAGCGCCGTCGACACGATCGAGGCCGTCGACCCGGCCACGCTGAAGTTCACGCTCAAGTACGCCACCCCGCTCGACCTCGTCGCCTCCGCCGGATACGCCGCCTACATCTACGACGTGGACGGCGTGGACAAGGACGGCAAGAAGGACGGCGGCACCGGCCCGTACACGATCGACCAGTGGCAGAAGGGCAAGGAGACCGAGCTCACGCTCAAGGCGTATGAGGGCTACTGGGGCGGGTGGAAGCCCGAGCAGTACAAGAAGGTCGCCTTCCGCGTCACCCCGCAGCTCACCACCGCCTGGCAACTGCTGCAGCGCGGCGAGGTCAACTTCGTGCAGCGCCTCAACCCGCAGCTCTTCGAGCAGGCGGGGACGACGCAGGGCGTCCAGGTGAAGCAGACGCCGTCGTTCCAGAACCTGCTGGTGTTGTTCAACACCGAGTCGGGCCCGGCCAAGTCGCCCGAGGTACGGCAGGCGCTCCAACTGGCCATCGACTACGACGGCCTGGCCGCGGCGCTCAAGGGCGCGGGCACCAAGAGCAGCGGCCTGGTTCCGCAGGGCCTGCTCGGCCACACCGCGGGCCTGGAGCCCAAGCAGGACCTGGCCAAGGCGCAGGAGCTGCTGCAGTCGGTCGGCTACGGCCCCGACAACGAGGAGCTGAAGCTCAAGCTGACCTACGCCCAGGGCGACGACGACCAGAAACTCCTGGTCACGCTGCTGAGCTCGGCGCTGAAGAACGTCAACGTCTCCGTCGACGCCAAGCCGATGGCCTGGGAGGCGCAGTGGGACCAGGGCAAGAAGAAGGGCCAGGACGCCTTCGTCATGTACTGGTACCCGGACTACGCCGACGCCTATAGCTGGTTCGTCAACGTCTTCCGGAGCAAGGAGCAGCCCGAGTTCAACCTGTCGTACCTGAAGGACGCCGAGATCGACAAGGCGATCGACGCGCTGCCCGAGCTGACCGCGACCGACCAGCTCAAGGCCGAGCAGGCGTACTCCGACCTGCAGAAGAAGATCATCCAGGAGAAGGCCGCGGTGGCGGTGCCGTACGTGCAGACCTACCAGCGCGCGCTGACCGCCGACGTGAAGGGTTACGTGGACAACCCGGCCTACCCGAACGTGGTGTTCTTCTACGACCTGTCACGCTGATGTGGCGTTACCTGCTCCGCCGGCTCGGCCAGGCGTTCCTGGTCGTGGCCGGCGTGGTCACGCTCACCTTCGTGATCATGAGGCTGGTGCCGGGCGACCCCGCGGTGGCCTACGCCGGGCCCAAGGCCTCGCCCGAGGAGCTGGCGGCGGCGCGGGCGCGCTTCGGCCTGGACGATCCGCTGCCGGTGCAGTTGTGGAACTACGTGCGCGACCTGGTGACCGGCGACTGGGGCACCAGCCTGCACACCCGGCGTCCGGTGCGCGACGACCTGATGACGGCCTTCCCCGCCTCGCTGGAACTGGTGGGGGCGGCGCTGGTGCTGGCCATCGTGGTGGGCATCCCGGTCGGCGTGCTCGCCGCCCGCCACAAGACGAGATTTCCGGACCTGGGGGTACGCGTCGGGTCCATGCTGGCCGTCTCCGTCCCCGTCTTCTGGCTTGCCCTGGCCGTGCAGACCGTCTTCGCCAGCAACCTCGGCTGGTTCCCGGTCGCCGGCGAGTACGACGGGAGCCTGGACACGACCAGCCCCCTCACCCTCTGGACCAACATCACGATCGTGGACGCGCTCATCACCGGCAACTGGCCCATCTTCACCAGCACGCTCCAGCACCTCGTCCTGCCCGCCCTCGTCGTGGCGGCCTACCCGGCCGGCGTGATCGCCCAGCTCACCCGCGCGGCGCTGATCGAGGAGGCGGGCCAGGACCACGCCAGGCTGGAGCGCGCCCTGGGCTTCTCCGAGTCCAAGATCCTCACCAGGTTCGCGCTGCGGGCCGCGCTCAACCCGGTGCTGTCGCTGATCGCGCTGGTCTTCGCCTACGCCATGGTCAACGGCTTCCTGGTCGAGGCGGTCTTCAACTGGCCGGGTCTCGGCCGCTACGCCGTCGACTCGATCCGCTCGCTGGACACCCCGGCCATCGCCGGGATCACCCTGCTGATCGCGATCGTGTACGTGCTGGCCAACCTGGCCGTCGACCTCCTCCAGGGCGTCGTCGACCCGAGGGCGAGGGCCAGGTGAAGGCGCCCGAGCTGCGCAGAACCCTGCCGCGCGTGCCCGACCGCTTCGCCGCGGCCGGGGCCGTGCTCATCGTGCTGGTCGTGCTGGCCTCGCTGTTCGCGCCGTGGCTGGCGCCGTACCCGGTGGACGAGCCCAAGCCCCTGGAGGCCCTGCTCCCGCCGAGCGCCGAGCACTGGTTCGGCACCGACCAGGTGGGCCGCGACGTGCTCACCCGCGTCCTGTACGGCGGGCGCACCTCGCTGGGCATCGCCGTGGCCGTGCTGGCCGCCTCCGCGCTGGTCGGCGTGACCCTGGGCATGATCGCGGGGTACGCGGGCGGATGGGTCCGCGACGTGATCATGCGGATCACCGACATCTTCCTGGCCTTCCCCGCGCTGCTGCTGTCGCTGGCCCTCGCGGTGGTGCTCCAGCCGAGCGTGACCACCGTGATCGTGGCGATCGCGGTCACCTGGTGGCCCTGGTACGCGCGCCTGGCCGCCTCGGTCGCCGCCTCCGTGGCCAACCGCCCGTACGTGGACGCCGCCCGCTGCCTCGGCGTGCCCGCGCCGCTGATCGTGGCCCGCCACGTGCTGCCGAACTCGCTGACCCCGGTGCTCGTCCAGGTCTCGCTCGACGCCGGCGGCGTGATCCTGACCGCCGCCGCCCTGTCGTACCTGGGCCTCGGCGCGCACGAGCCGACCGCGGAGTGGGGCCTGATGGTCGAGCAGGGCCAGACGCTGTTCACCACGAACTGGTGGGTGGTCACCTTCCCGGGCCTGGCGATCGTGCTGACCGCCTTCGCCTTCAACGTGCTGGGCGAGGGGCTGCGCAACGCCCTCGATCCGAGAAGGGTGGTGCGATGATCGAGGTGCGCGACCTGGAGGTCCGCTACGGCCCGCGGACCGTCGCCCGCGTCCCCGAACTCGACGTGGCCGCGGGCGAGTGCGTGGCGATCGTGGGGGAGAGCGGCTCCGGCAAGTCCACGACGCTGATGTCGCTGCTGGGCCTCACCGAGAACGCCGAGGTCTCCGGCAGCGTCAAGGTCTGCGGCCTGGACGTGCGCGCGGCCTCCCCGCGCGAGCTGCGCGCGATCAGGGGCGCCCGCGCCGCCCTGGTCATGCAGTCGCCGCAGGCCGCGCTCAGCCCGACCACCCGCCTCGGCACGCTGATGCGCCGCGCGCTGAAGCTCCACCGCGTCGAGGCCGACCCGGTGGCCGCGGTCGAGGCGGTCATGCTGGACCCGGCGATCCTGCGCCGCTACCCGCACGAGATCTCCGGCGGCCAGGCCCAGCGCTTCGCCATCGCGCTGGCCATCGCCCTGGGCGCGGAGGTCGTCCTGGCCGACGAGCCCACCAGCGCCCTGGACGTCACCGTCCAGGCCGAGGTGATCACGGTCCTGCGCCGCCTGCAGCGCGAGCGGGACCTGGCCATCCTGCTCGTCTCCCACGACCTGGCCCTGGTCAGCACCATCGCCGACCGGGTGCTGGTCATGAAGGACGGCGAGGTCGTGGAGTCCGGCCCGGCCGCGCGGGTGCTGTCCGACCCGTCCCACCCCTACACCCGAGACCTGCTGGAGGCCACGCCGTGACGATCCTGCGCGCGCAAGACCTCACGCTCGGATATACGAGGTCGAGGAGCTCGCGACGATACGGCGGGCAGGCCGTCGTCCACGGCGTCGACCTGGACGTCACCCCGGGCGGCGTCGGCCTGATCGGCGAGAGCGGCTCCGGCAAGACCACGCTCGCCCGCGCCTTCCTCGGCCTGCTCAAACCCCAGAAGGGCACCGTCTGGTACGGCGAGCAGGACCTGAGAAAGGCCGACATGCGGGCCTTCCGGCGCGACGTCCAGCCGGTCTTCCAGGCCGAGTCGCTCAACCCGCGCAGAAGGGTGGGCGCCTCCATCGCGGAAGGGCTGTCCGACCGCGCCCGCGTCGGCGAGCTGATGGAACAGGTCGGCCTCGACCCCGCCCTGGCCTCGCGCCGCCCCCACGAGCTGTCCGGCGGCCAGCGCCAGCGCGTCGTCATCGCCCGCGCCCTGGCCGTCGGCCCGAGGCTGCTCATCCTCGACGAGCCCACCAGCGCCCTGGACGTCACCGTGCAGGCCAGGGTGCTCGACCTGCTGGCGGGGCTGGACACCGAACGCCTGCTGATCACCCACAACCTCGCCGTCGTGGGCAGGCTGTGCAGGACCAGCCACGTGCTGTTCGCCGGGCGGGTGGTCGAGTCGGGTCCCACCGCGGAGCTGCTGGCCGCCCCGGCCCACCCCTACACCAGGGCGCTCAGGGACGCGGTGCCCAAGCTGGGCGGTGCGCCGCCCCAGGCGGGCACCAGCGCGCCTCCTGCCGCGACGGGCTGCCCGTTCCGGGCGCGCTGCCCGCTGGCCGTACCGGAGTGTGAGCGCGCGCCGGAACGGCGCGAGGTGGGAGAGGGGCGCACGGTGGCCTGCCACCGCGCGGAAGAGGTGCTCACAGGGCCTTGAGGCCGCTGATCACCTCCAGCAGAACCCGCTTGTCGGGGGCGGGCGGCGGGTGCTCGACCTGGACGAGCTGCTGGGCGTGCAGGTCGCCGACCAGGACGCGGACGACGCCGATGGGCAGGTTCAGCTCGGCGGCCACGTCCACGAGCCGGGTGGGCTTGGTGCACTTCTGCATGATGATCAGGTGCTCGGGGCCGAGCCCCATCGGCGGGGTGAGACCTCCGGCGGTGATGATCACCGCGATCAGGTCGATCGCCTCGCTCGCGGGGACGGTGCGCCCCCGGGTGAGGAGGTACGCGGGCACGATCGGCCCGGCGTCCTCGTCGAGCCAGCGCTCGTCACTCACCGCGCACCACCTTGACGGGGCGGGCGGTGGGCTCGGCCGGCGGCGTCTCGCTCTGCTGCGTCACATGCTCTGCCGGGATCAGCACGATGGCGGTGGTCCCTCCATATGGTGAACCGCGCAACGTCACGCGGATGTCATGCCTGGCGGCCAGGCGGGCGACGACGAACAGGCCGAGCCTGTCGCTGTCGGCAAGGTCGAATTCGGGCGGGCTGGCCAGGCGCGTGTTCAGGTCGGCCAGCTCCTCCGGGCTCATGCCGAGCCCCCGGTCCTCCACCTCGATGGCGAAGCCCCGGGCGGCGGCCTCGCCGCGGACGATGACCGGGGTGTGCGGAGGGGAGTACACGGTGGCGTTCTCGATGAGCTCGGCGATCAGGTGGATGACGTCGCCGACGAGCGGCCCGGCCAGCGCGTGGCTGGGCATCGGCTCGACCGCCACCCGCTGGTAGTCCTCCACCTCGGCGGCGGCGCCGCGCGCCACGTCGTGCAGCGGCACCGGCTTGCTCCAGCCGCGGCCCGGCGTCGCGCCGGACAGGATGATCAGGCCCTCGGCGTGGCGGCGCATCCGGGTGGTGAGGTGGTCGAGGCGGAACAGGTCGTCCAGCGCGTCCGGCTCGGTGGCCTTGTGCTGCATGCCTTCGAGCTGGATGCGCTGGCGGTGCAGGAGCGTCTGGCTGCGCCTGGCCAGGTTGCGGAAGACGTGGCCGACGCCCTCGCGTAGCTGCGCCTGGCCCACGGCGGCCTCGACCGCGGTGTGCTGCACGGTGGAGAACGCCTGGCCGACGTCGTCGATCTCGGTGGTGGTGGCGCCGACCCGTACCTCGGGCACGTCGATCTGCTCGCCCTTGCGCAGCTTCTCGACGACCTGGGGCAGCCGGTCCTGCGCCACTTCCAGGGCCGCCATGCGGAGCGTGACCAGTTCCTTGGACAGCCGGTTGCCGGCGCGCATCGAGATCACGATGGACACGATCACGAGCGCGAGGCCGGTGCCGCCCAGGATGACCGCGCGCAGCAGCACCGAGTCGGCGACCGGGGCGGCGCGCGCGGTGAGCATCTGCGAGGCGGTCATCTGGAAGTCCTGGAAGGACTTGGCCAGCGACTCCGTGGTGGCGACCCAGCCCTCCGGGGTGCGCCCGGCGATGATCTGGTCCTCCATCACCCGCATGCGCTGGTAGAGGGGTGAGGTGAGCAGGGCCACCTGCGCGTCGCGCATGGCCGGGTCGAGCTCGCTTACGGACTGGTCGACGAGGAAGCGCCGGTTGCCGACGAGCTGGGTGAAGATCTGGCGTTCCTGCTTCGTGGTCCTGCCGGAGGCGACGGCCTGCTCCCGGGTGAGCAGCTCCTTGGCGTAGCCGAGGTCGATCACGATGCGCGACTGCTCGTAGATCGGGATGTCGTCCACGAACGCGACCCGCCGGTGCAGGCCGAACAGCGCGTCGACCATGGCGTTGTAGGTCTCGATGGCGTGGATGCGCGCGGTGAGCCCGGCGTCGATCTCGCCCCTGAGCGCGTCGAGCCGGCCCAGCTGGACGAGGACCTGGTCGACCTGGGTGCTGATGGCGGGGGAGGCGTCCTTCGACTTGGCCGTCTGAACCTTGAACTCCTCGGCCGCCTGGTCGGTGCGGGCGCGCTGGGCGTTGGCCGACGAGCGTTCCATGCTGCCGCCCGAGCGCAGCAGGCGCGTCGAGGCCAGCCGTTCGCGCTGGATCTCACTGATCAGGCGATAGGCGGGATGGCGCAGGTTGGACCACAACGTGGTGTACTCCCTGAGCTCCAGGCTCTCGCCCGCGGTCACCGCGGCGATCACGCCCCACAACACCACCATCGACATCAGCGGGACCAGCAGCAGACCGACGATCTTCGTGCGGATCGTTCTGCTGCGGGTCATGACACCTCACTCCGGCCGGTCCCCAACTGGAAACCCCGGACGGGACAAGCCTTGAGGATAGCAATCCGATCACCAGAATTCCCTATTTTTCAGGACTTTCGGGCATCCGTGGCGTCAACTTGCAGTAGTTTCAGGCGCAACATCGGTCACAGGGGAGATGCATGCGCCGTCGTCTCGCAGCGGCCGCGCTGGCACTCACCATCGCGGCGTGCTCGGCGCCCCCTCCCCAGGTACGGCAGGCGCCCCCGGGCGAAGCCGCCTTCGTCTACGCCCAGAACCTGGACGTCGTCACCGACTGGGACCCGGCGACCTCGTTCTCCAACGAGATCATCGCCCTGCAGAACATCTACGAGACCCTGACGGTCTGGAACCCGGTCACCAAGAAGGCCGGCCCCCGCCTGGCCACCGCGTGGAACGCCAGCTCCGACGGCAGGACCTGGACGTTCACCCTGCGCCCCGGCGTGACGTTCCACAGCGGCAGGCCGCTCGACGCCGCCGCCGTCAAGGCCGCCGTCGAGCGCACGATGAAGTCCGGCGCCGGCGCCTCCTACATCTGGGACGCGGTCGAGTCGATCCAGGCCACGGGCCCGCTGACGGTGACCTTTCAGCTCAAGTACGCCGCCCCGCTCGACCTGACCGCCTCGGCCGCCTACGCCGCCTACATCTACGACACCGCCGTCGTCGACCGGGTCAAGGACGGCAGGACCGACGCCGGCTCCGGCCCCTACACGATCGCGAGCTGGCGCAAGGGCCAGGAGAACGAGCTGACGCTCAAGGCGTTCGACGGCTACTGGGGCGGCTGGGACCGCCCGCACTACCGGACCGTCAAGTACCGCGTCGTGCCCGACCCGGAACGCCGCTGGGAACTGCTCCAGTCCGGCGAGGTCAGCTTCGTCAACCGGCTCAGTCCCCGGCTGTACCAGCGGGCGAGGGGGACGCCCGGCGTGCGCACCGCCTCGATGCCGTCGCTGCAGACCGCGATGCTGCTGTTCAACACCGCGCACGGGCCGCTGCGCGACGTCCGGCTGCGCAAGGCCCTGCAGAAGGCGATCGACTACCGCGGGCTGATCAGGGCGCTGGACGGCGCCGCCGTACCGGCGAGCGGGATCGTGCCGCAGGGGCTGCCAGGACACCAGCGCGAGCGCGTGCCCCGGCAGGACCTCGCGATGAGCGCGCAACTGCTGCAGCGGGCCGGCCACGGGCCGGGCGGCAGGCCGCTGAAGCTCACCCTCACCTACGCGGAGGGCGACGCCGACCAGGCCACGCTCGTGCGGCGGCTGACCACGACGCTGAGCGAGCTCAACGTCACGCTGGACGCCAGGGCGATGCCCTGGATCGAGCAGTGGGACCGCGGCAAGAAGAAGGGCCAGGACATCTTCGTCATGTACTGGTGGCCCGACTACGCCGACGGCTACTCGTGGTTCGGCAACGTCTTCCGCAGCGGCAACCCGCCGGTCTTCAACCTGACCTACCTCAAGGACCCCGCCGCCGACAGCATGATCGACATGCTGCCGGTGCTCAACGTCAGCGACCGCCCGGAGGCCGAGAAGAGCTTCAGCCAGCTCACCAGCAGGCTGCTGGACGTGCGGGCGGTAGCGGCCTTCCCCTGGGTGGTCAACTACCAGCGGGCCTACCTGGGCGCCGTCGCCGGTTACGACGACAACCCGGCCTATCCGGACGTGGTGTTCGTCTACGACCTGCGGCCGTCGGCCTGATCCTCCACCCGCTCGCGCAGGCGCGTCCTGATCTCGTCGGGCGTGTAGGCGCGGCGGCGCCGCTCGCTCCGCGCGATCACCACTCCGGTCGCCGCGACCCCCGCGACTCCGGCAAGTCCGAGCCATTTCCACCAGCGCATGTGCTTAGGCTAACAATGTGCTGACTCTCGATGAGGCCGTGAACGTCACCAGAACGGGAGACCTCTGGATCTTCCGCGGGCGGTCGGTCCCGGACCGGGCCATCCAGACGATGACCAACAGCCCGGTCAACCATGTCGGAATGGCCGTCGTGCTTGAGGACATGCCGCCCATGATGTGGCACGCGGAGCTGGGCAAGTCGTTGCTCGACCTGTGGTCGGGCACCCATCACCGCGGCGTGCAGCTCCACGACCTGCGCGACGCGGTGACGGTCTGGGCCGACCGGTACGGCCAGCGGGCCTGGCTGCGCCAGCTCGAACCGCAGGCGACGCCCGAGATGGAGGACGCCGCGCTGCGCACGGTGGCCAGGCTGGACGGGACCCCGTTCCCGTCCACCGCCCGCCTGGCCGGGCGCTGGGCCCGGGGCCGCGTCCCCCAGCTCCGCGGCCGGGTCAAGGAACGCACGCTGGAGAGCGCCTACTGCGCCGAGGTGGTCGCGGTGACCTACGAGGCGATGGGCCTGCTGCCCGGCGGCAAACGGCCCAACTGGTACGACCCCGGCCGCTTCTGGAGCGGCGACGAGCTCGACCTCATGCTCGGACACAAGCTCGGCAACGAGATCACGGTCGGCGTCGAGCTCACCCGCTGAGCGTCCCCGCGCGCGCTCACCCGCTGAGGGCGCGGCGCAGCCGCCACGTTCCCAGGGCGAACAGGGCGACGGCCAGCGCGCCGAGCACGGCGAGCTGGGGCAGCACGCCGGTGAGGCCGTCGCCGTGCCGGACCAGGCGGGCGAAGGCGTCATAACCCCACGCGTGCGGGGTGAGGTAGGCCAGCGTCCGCATCGGCTCGGAGAACGACTCCAGCGGGATGGTCGCGCCGCCCAGCGTCGGCAGGCCCAGCCCGAGCACCATGGCCAGCGAGAGCGGCGGGCCAGGCGTGCGGAACGCCGCGCCGAGCAGCATGCCCGCCCCGCCGCCGACCAGCGAGAACGCCAGCAGCACCGCCAGCGCGCCCACCGGGTCGCCCCACGAGACCCCGAACAGCGCCATCGACCCCAGCATGATCAGCGCCGCCTGGAACAGCGCGATGACGATCCGCCCCGCCGCCTCTCCGGCGATGATCGTACGCACCGGCGTGGGCCCCGCCGACAGCCGCGAGGTCACCCCGATCGCCCGCGACTCCACCAGCCCCAGCGCCGCCGTCAGCGAGGTCAGGAAGGTGAACATGAGCAGCAGTCCCGGCGCGGACAGGGAGTAGGCGTTCAGCCCCTCCGGGAACGGCGTCGTGCCCGCCGTCGTCACCCGCACCGGCAGCGACGGCTGCCCGCGCGAGCCCTCCTGGCGCAGGATCGAGCGGATCCAGGTGCCGGTGTCGTGGCTCTTGATGTCGCTCTGCCGGATCAGGTGGCGTACCTCCCCGCCGCCGCCCTCGTAGGAGGCGGGGATGACCAGTCCGGCGTGCAGCCGCCCGCGCTCGACCGCCTCGCGCAGCGCGCCCTCGTCGCCCAGCCGCTCGACGCTGACCCGGCCGCCGGAGTCCAGCGCGGCCGCCAGCCGTTCGGAGTTCGGGCCGGTTCCCGACACGACGCCGAGTTTGAGCTGCTGGCCGCCGCCGTAGAGCTGGCCGAGGACCAGGATCAGCAGGAACGGCGCGACGATCACGAAGAAGATGTTGGTGCGGTCCTTGAACATGCGGCGCAGGTTGAGCCGGGCCATCAGCGCGACCTTCACGGCGTCACCAGCCTTCCGACACGGGCCGCCGCCAAGGGGAAGCTGAGCGCGGCGACGGCGAGCAGGACGATCAGCGCGGGCAGGATCGAGGCGCCGCCCCGCAGCTCCGCCAGCCCTTGCAGGAACCAGTGGTGCGGGGTGAACACGCTCAGCTCCGGCGGCACGGGGAAGAACGAGCCGCCGAGCAGTCCCAGCACCGTGGCGGCCGTGGACTGCCAGTTGGCGGCCTGCTCGGCCGTACGGGCGAAGGTGGCGAGGGCGGTCATCAGCCCGGTGGCGGCCAGCACGCCCGCCACGACCAGCGCGGCCACCCCCGCGGGCGGGCCCCAGCGCGCGCCGAGCAGCAACGTGGTCGCCGCCACCAGAAGCGCCATGCCGGCCAGGCCGACCACGACGCCGACCAGCAGCTTGGCGGTGAGGATCGAGGCGCGCGGCACCGGCATGGACAGCAGCCTCGCCAGCGTGCCGGTGCTGCGTTCCTCGAAGATGCCGGTGACGCTGAGCAGCACGGCGAAGAAGGCGAAGAACATCGCCGCGCCCGCCGCGTGGTAGGTGCGCGGGTCGAGCTCGCGGGTGCCGAGCGTCGCGTCCTGCACGACGCGTACGGCCTCGCCGCCCGGACTCGCGTACGACTCGGCCACCTCCCTGGCCACCTGGACGGCCAGCGGCGCGTCCACGCTGCCGACGACCTCGATCCCGGTGGGGGAGACCACGAAGACGGCGTCGAGTTCGTCGGCCTCGGCCAGGGTTCTGGCCTGTGCCGCGTCGGCCACCTGCCGGAGGCCGGGCAGGCCGGTGCGCTGGGCGAACTCGGCGGCCGACGGGCCGGCCACGCCGTACCTGCCGGAGGGCTGGGCGTCGCCGCCGGACAGGGCCAGGCCGAACACGAACGCCATCCCGAGCGGCAGCACGAGCCCGAAGACCAGCAGCATGCCGTCGTGCGCGCGGCGGCGCAGGTCCTTGATCAGGATACGGAGCATGGGTCAGTCCCTCAGCTCTCGCCCGGTCAGGCGCAGGAAGGCCGCTTCCAGATCGGGTTCGCCCAGCTCGGCGGGGGTGCCCTCGGCCAGCAGGCGGCCGTGGTCGATGATGCCGACGCGGTCGCAGAGGCGCTCGGCCTCCTCCATGTAGTGCGTGGTGTAGAGGACCGCGAGGCCCTCGCCGGTCATGCGGTGGACGCTCTCAAGGATGGCGTTGCGGCTCTGCGGGTCGACTCCGGCCGTGGGCTCGTCGAGGACGAGCAGGCTGGGGTGGTTGAGCAGGCCGACGGCTATGTTGAGGCGGCGCTGCATGCCTCCCGAGTACTTGCCGACCGCCTCGTCCGCCCTGTCGGACAGGCCGACCAGGTGCAGGACTTCGGCGGTCCTGGCCTTGGCCTCGGCGCGGCGCAGGCCGTACATGCCGGCGAAGAAGCGCAGGTTCTCCCGCCCGGAGAGGTCCGGATAGACGGCCAGCTCCTGCGGGACGTAGCCGACGCGCGCCTTCGGCGGCGCGCTCACCGAGCCCGCGTCGGGGGCGAGGACCCCGACGATCATGGAGATGGCCGTGCTCTTGCCCGCGCCGTTCGGCCCGAGCAGGCCGTAGGTCTCCCCTTCCTGTACGGCGAAGCCGAGCCCGTCCACGGCGACCAGTTCGTGATAGCTCTTGCGCAGTCCCGCGACCGTTAACACCGCCATGGCCTAACCCCCGTTCCTGAGTGGCGTGTCCCTGATCACCGACCAGGTCAGCAGCAGCCCGAGCGCGAACGTGCCCAGCCCGACCCCCAGGGCCAGCAAGGGTCCGGTCGGCAGCTCGAAGCCGAGCGAGAGGGCGCTGAGCGGCACCCCGAACCTCGTGCCGACGGCGCTGAGCCCGAGCACCACGAGGCCGACGCCGACCGGGATGGTCAGCAGGCCGCCCGCCCGCCAGCGGTAGAAACCGGCGCCCATGAACATGCCCGCGGTGATCCAGGCCATGAAGTCCACCGTGTACTCCAGGAAGACCAGCCACACCTGGGTCGGGTCGGTGTACAGATGCGCGCGCTCCAGCGACTGCGGCCGCGCGATGATCGTGTAGAGCACCCGCTCGACCAGGAATCCCGCGGTCATCAGCAGTGCCACGAACGGCGTGTAGAGCGCCGTGGTGATCGCCGCCTGGAAGCCGAACTGCCGCCGGGTCTGCCCGTTGGCGACGAACAGCGGCAGGAACTGCCGGACCATGGCCACCCCGACGAACAGCACCACCCAGCGCGGCAACTGGCTGGCCTGCTCCCACACGCTCTGCGTGAGGTTGCCGAAGACGTGGATGGCCAGGGTGAGAACGATGATGACGACCAGGTAGGCGGCCCACGCGAAGAAGGCGACCCACAGGTTGGCGGCCAGCAGCCGCGTGGGAAACCTCATCGGGGGCCTCCGGTCAGGTGGATGAACAGCTCCTGCATGGCGATGGGCCCGAGCGCGAGCCCGGCCTCCATGGCCTTGCGGCGGTGGGCGGCGTCGAGCTCGCCGTACACCATCGCGGACTTCGTCGGCCCGAGCACCTTCTCGCCGAGGACCGTCAGGCCCGTGACGAACTCGTCCACGGCCGCCGCCGCCCCGGTGACGGCGTGGCCTCGGGACAGCAGGCGCTCGGTCTCCTCGTGCACGATCAGGCGTCCGGCATCGATGATCAGCACCTCCTCGAACAGCGGGCTGACCTCCTCGATGAGGTGCGTGGACAGGATGATCGTGCGCGGGTGGGCCATGTAGTCGGCCAGCAGCGCGTCGTAGAAGGCCTGCCGGGAGGGTGCGTCCATGCCCAGGTACGACTCGTCGAACATGGTCAGCGGCGCCCGCGAGGCCAGCCCGACCACCACGCCCATCGCCGAGCGCTGGCCCTTCGACATCGCCTTGACGTTCGCCTTCGGCTTGAGCCTGAACAGCTCCATCAGCTCCTGGGCGTAGGCGGCGTCCCAGGTGGGGCGCAGCCACTCGGCGAAGTAGAGGGCGTCGGCGGCGGTGCCGAGGTCGACGCTCTCCCCGGCGTCACGGATCAGGCTGACGGCGCTGGTCACGGCGGAGTTCTCCCACACCGGCTCGCCGTTCAGCAGGACCGTGCCCGCCGACTGCCTGCGGAACGCCGACAGCACCGACATCAGGCTCGTCTTGCCCGAGCCGTTGCGGCCCAGCAGGCCGTAGATCTTGCCGCCCTCCAGCTCGAACGTCAGCCGGTCGAGCGCGGTGACCTCGCCGTAGCGCAGCACCAGGTCACGGGCCTCGATCCTCACATTCCCCCCTTGATCCGTTCGATCACGTCGTCCAGGGGGATGCCGATGGCCTTGGCCTCGTTCACCATCGGGTCGACGACGTCGGTGAAGAAGCCCTCCCTCCGGCTCGCTCTGAGGGCCTCCCGGGCGTCCGGGCTGACGAACATGCCGATACCTCGCTTCTTGTAGAGCACGCCTTCGTCGACGAGCTGCTGGAACGCCTTGGCGGCGGTGGCCGGATTGATCCGGTAGAAGGCGGCGTACTGGTTGGTCGACATCACCTGCTCGTCGCCCTTCAACGCCTCGCTCAGCACATCGGCCTTGATGCGATCCGCGATCTGCCGGTAGATGGGGCTCCGGTCGTCGAACATGGACACCTGCTTCTATGGTTCATTACTCCACTAACGAACCATAGAAGGCTTGCGGTTCCCGGTCAACGGGAGCGTCGCCAGCACCACCACGGCCACCAGCGCGAAGCCCAGCGGGTAGCCGGTCGCGCCCATGACCACGCCCAGGCCGAGGGCGCCGACGCCCATCCCCGCGTCGTAGGCGAGGTTCCACATCGCGCTCACCCGTCCCGCCTGGCCGCGCTCGAACATCAGCGTCAGCGTCAGGTTCTGCGCCACCCCGAACCCGGCGCCGAACAACGCCATCCCCGCCACCACCGCCCACGGCTCCGCCGACCAGAACAGCAGGCCGACGCCCGCCGCCGCGGCCAGCACCGACGGGGCCAGCCAGCGCGGGCCCGCGTGCCTGCCCGCCCACCAGCGGGCCGCCGGGGTCAGCAGGGACTGCGCCAGGAGGGCGGCGGAGGCCAGCTTCGGGGAGGCGGCCAGCGGCAGGAAGGTGATGGCCACGCCCGCGGCCAGCGCGACCGCGCCGAAGACGACGATCGGGGCGGTCAGCCCGTTTCCGCTCTTGCTCTGGTCGCGGTGCTGGGCCGGCTTCAGGTCCGGCAGCTTCGCCGCCGCCACCAGGCCGGCCAGCGGGACCAGGCCGGCCAGGACGAAGACGGGGCCGAAGCCCAGGTGGTCGCCTGCCCACAGGCCCAGCGGCAGGCCGATGATCGAGGGGACGCCCACGGCCACGCCGTACAGGCCCAGGCCCTCGCTGCGGCGTTCCGCCGGGATCAGCTCGGCCACCAGGGCGGTGCCCGCCACGACGACGATGCCCAGGCCCGCGCCGCGCAGCAGGGAGATCGGGAGGACCAGGTCCTTGAGGGGGAGGGCCAGGGAGGGCGGACCCAGCAGGATCAGGCCGGCGGACAGGACGCGGCGGTAGCCGTACCGGCTGAGGAGCCAGGGGACGGCGAGCTCCAGCAGAACGGTGCCCAGCATGAGCGCGGCGGTGGCCATTCCGGCCGACATGCCGTCGCCCAGGTATCGGGGGACGGCGGAGAACAGGAGGTAGAAGCCGAGGAGGCCGGAGGCGGAGGCGAGCATCAGGCGGTTCATGGGTGTGACGGTGCCAGCCTGGCCTTTTTCGCGGATCCGGCACTATGCGTAGATGGGCCTTTAGTCTGCCTATGTGTTCGTAGGTAGGGATGCGGAGCTCGCGGTGCTCGCGGACGCCTGGGCGCACCCGCCCTCGGCCGTCCTTGTCGTCGGTGAGGCCGGGATGGGGAAGACGCGGCTGGCCGCGGAGTTCGCCTCGCGGGTGTCCGATGCCTGTGTTGTTACCGGGGGTGCGGATCCTGGGGGGTTGCCGTACTCGGTGTTCGTGCCGGTGTTGCGGCGGTTGGTGCGTGAGTACGGGGCGCCGTTCGGGCCGGGGGAACTGGCGCGGTTGCTGCCCGAACTGGGGGCGCCTGCCGTGGACCTCGGGCGGGCGCGGTTGTTCGAGGAGGCGCTGCAGGTGGTGGAGAGGGCTGGGCCGCTGGTGCTCGTCCTCGAGGACCTGCACTGGGCTGACCAGGCCAGCCTTGATCTGCTGTCCTTTCTGCTCCGGAACCTTGGCGGGGGTGGGGTTCTGGTGCTCGCTACTTCGCGTACCGCTCTGCGGTTGCCCGGGGCGCGGACCCTGTCGTTGCCGCCGTTGGGGCGGGAGCAGGTGGCTCGGCTGGTCGGGGGGCGGGCCGTCGGCATCGACGCGATCATGGCCAGGAGCGAGGGGAATCCGCTGTTCGCCGATGCCCTTGCCGACTGTGACGGGGCCGTTCCCACTTCGCTGCGTGACGTGTTGCTGGGGGCCTTCGACAAGCTTCCCCTCGTCAGCCGGGAGGTGGTGGGGGTGGCTGCCGTGGTGGGGCGGCGGGTGGATCATTCCGTCCTGCTGGGGGCCTCTGGGGTGGGGGAACTCGTGCTGGACGAGGCGTTGCGGCCTGTGGTGCGGGCCCGGTTGCTGGTGGTGGATGGGGACGGGTATCGGTTCCGGCATGCGTTGATACGGGATGCCGTTTACGAGGAGTTGTTGCCCGGGGAACGCAAGAGACTCCACGCCCGGATCGCCACTGTTCTTTCCGAACTGGCGTCTGCTGGGACGCTTCGTGGGGCTTTTGCCGGGACGTTTCCTGAGGCTCTTGCCGGGACGTTTCCTGAGGCTTTTGCCGGGGCGGTTCCCGGCGGGTTTTCCGGGGCGATTCCAGCGGCGTTGCCCGGGGCGGTTCCAGCGGCGTTTTCCGGGGCGGCTTCTGAGGCGGCGGAGCATTGGCGGGCGGCGGGGGAACCCGCGCGGGCGTTCGCGGCGGCGGTGGCGGGACGGCGCTGGGACCTGGTGCTCGACCTGTGGCCGGCCGGACAGCCCCCACCCGGCCTGGACCACCCCCTGGCCCTGGAACTGGCGGCCCGCGACGCCCTGCACGCCGGAGAGGCCCGTCGCGCCGAGGAACTGACCACCTCCGCCCTGTCCCAGGTATCAGGCCCCCGAAGGGCCCGCCTCCTGGAACTCCGGGTGACGGTCCGCGATCAGCTCGGCGAGGACGGCCTGTCCGACCTCCGCGAGGCGGTACGGCTGGCGCCCCACGACGCCCGCCTCCTGGGCGCACTGGCCACCACGCTGGCCTGGAACGGCCAGGACATCGAGGCGAGAAAGCACGCCGAGGAGGCACTGGCCCTGGGCGACACCCGCTCCCTGACCACCCTCGCCGCCCTGACCGCCCTGGAAGGCGACCTGACCACCGCCACCACCCTCTACACCCAAGCCCGCACTCCCACCTCCACGCCCGCGCCCACCACCGCCTCTCCATCTCCCGCATCCCCCTCCTCCGCTCTGCCTCCTGGGCTGCCAACCGTGTCGCCCTCGTCCGTGTCGGCGGTTTCTGGGCGTGGCACGGGTGGGGGTGTGGTGGCGTCCGGGTATGTGGGGTTGGCGGCCGGGGTTGCGGGGGCGGTGGACGAGGATGCCGTGCTCATGGCCTACGCCAGCGAAGCCGACGTACTGGAGGCCGCAGGAGAACACGCCAGAGCCGAGGCCGTGGCCAGGGCGGGGATCGAGCGGGCCGAGCGGGCCGGGATGGCCAGGTCGCGGGGCGCGCTGCTGGCGGCCAACCTGGCCGAGCCCCTCGCCTCGCTCGGCCGCTGGCAGGAGGCCCGCGAGGTGCTGGGGGTCGCGCTGGCCCTGGACCCGCCGCCCATCTACCGTGCCTGGCTGCTCATGGTCCTCGGCACCGTCTCCGTCTGGGAGGGCACGCTGGACGAGGCCGCCGCCGTCGTGGACGAGGCACGGCCGCTGATGCTGGGGCGTTCGCGTGGTTACGACTCGTGCCTGGAGCCCGATCTGCTCGAATGCCGCCTGGCCGAGGCCACCGGAGACGACCTCCGCGTACGCCGCCTGGTCGGACACGTGCTGGAGGCACACGACCTGACCCTCAGCCGCCGCTACGCCTGGCCCCTGCTCGTCCTGGCCGCCCGCGCCGGCGCGGTGACGGGTCTGCCGGACATCCTGGCCACTCGTGCCGGAGCGGTGACCGGGGCGCTGGACGGGGTGGCCGCTCGTGCCGGGGCGCCGGATGGGCTGGTCACGGTGGGGCGGGTGCAGCGGGCGCATCGGGCGACGTTCGAGGCGGAGCTTGGGGGCTCGTGGGAGGAGGCCGTGGGCGCGTGGCGGTCGGTCGGCCAGCCGTACATGCTGGGGTGTGCTCTGCTGCGCATGGCCCAGGACCTGCAGCGACGTGAGGTGCGTGGGCAGCGGGGCGGGGACGTGCGGGCGGGGGAGGCGTTGCGGGAGGCGGGGGAGATCGCGGGGCGGCTTGGGGCGGGGCCGTTGCGGCGGGAGGTCGAGGCGGTCGCGGCGGCCGGGCGGGTGGATCTCGCGGGTGGCGGGCATGGGCTCACGGCGCGGGAGCTTGAGGTGCTGGGGCTGGTGGCGGAGGGGCTGAGCAATCGGCAGATCGCGGAGCGGCTGTTCATCTCGGTGCGGACGTCGGGGGTGCACGTCTCGAACATCATGGCCAAGCTGGGGGTGGGGTCACGGGTGGAGGCGGCGGCGGTGGCGCGGCGTACCGGATTGATCTGACATGCTCTGCTTTCATGATAAATGTCGGGTTGGTTGGGGTGGGGAACTGCGCGTCCTCGCTGGTGCAGGGTGCGGCCTTCTACGGGTGGCCGGACATTTCGTTCAGTGTGGCTTTTGATGTGAATCCTGCGAAGGTGGGGCTGGATCTCGCCGACGCCATCTGGGTGGCGCCCAACAATGCCCGCGCTTTCGCGGAGGTGCCCAGCTCCGGGGTGGTCGTCGTTGAGGGGCTGATGGGCGGGGAAGAAGTGGTCGGGGTCCCCGACGCGCGGGGCGAGGCCGTTGTGGATGAGGTCGTGGCGGCGCTGCGGGGTACCGACGTGCTGGTCAACTTCCTCCCCGTCGGCGCGCAACGTGCCACCGAGCTGTACGCGCGGGCGGCGCTGCTGGCCGGGTGCGCCTTCGTCAACTGCATGCCCTCCGTGATCGCCCGCGACTCGGCCTGGGCGGCGCGGTTCGCCGCGGCCGGGCTGCCGCTGATCGGCGACGACCTGAAGAGCTCGTTCGGGGCCACGCTGGTGCACCGTGCGCTCGTGGACGCGCTGACCAACGGTGGCGTCGCGCTCCACAACACCTACCAACTGCTCGGTGGGGGCAACGCCGACTTCCTCAACCTCCAGGACCCCGCCCGGCTGTCCGGCAAACGCGCCACCAAGGTGGCCGGTGCCGGGGCGGCCGCGCACGTCTCCGCCGCGTACATCCCGTTCCTGGAGGACCGCAAGGTCGCCTACATCCGGCTCGAAGGGGAGGGCTTCGGCGGGTCGCCGGTGGAGGTGGAGGTGCGGATGAGCGTGGAGGACTCACCGAGCGCCGCGGGCAACGTCCTCGATGCGGTACGGCAGGCCAAGGCAGCCCTCGACACCGGTACCGGCGGCGTCCTCCCCACCACCCTCATGAAGTCCTGACCTCCGGATACCCGGAAGCCAGGCTCGGGGGAAGGCGGGGTCAGGGGACGGGCGGTTCAGAGGGTCGGGAGGCGTCGAGCTCAGTGGGTTGGGCGGAGGCTGGGCTCGGGGGGTCGGAGGAGGCGGGGCCGGGGGCGGGAGGCCGGGGTCAGGGGGTGGGGAGGAGGCGGGTCAGGAGGTTGCGGGTGGCCAGGCCGTAGCGGGTCTTGGGGATGAGGAGGCGGGAGGTCGCCAGGACGTGGCGGTGGCGGGGGTCGGCCAGGGCGCGGTGGCGGCGCTCGTAGCGGGCCAGCGCGGTGGCCAGGGCGCTGGTTGTGTGGGCGTGGGCGGGGGTCGTGGGTGGGTGGGCGGTGGGCTGGGAGTCGCGGAGTGGGGTGGTGATCGCCGGGAGTGGGGTGGTGATCGCCGGGAGGTTGGTGGTGGTCGCCGGGAGGTTGGTGGTGGTTGTGGGGAGGTTGGTGGACAGTTCTTCGGCCAGTGTGTACGCCGCCGCCATCGCCAGCGTCGACCCGTCGCCGAACAACGACACCGACGAGGCGGCATCGCCCACCAGCGTCACGCGCCCCCTCGACCAGGTGTCCAGGCGGACCCGGCTCACCGCGTCGAAGAACAGGTCGTCGGTGGTCGCCACCTGTTCCAGCAGCTCGGGCAGGCGCCAGGCGGGCTCGCGGTAGGCGGTGCGCAGCAGGCGGCGGTGCTGCGCGGTGTTCCGGGGGTCGAAGCCGGGCAAGGCGGGCGCGTGGAAGATGAAGGCCGCCACGGCCTCGCCGTACGAGGGATGGAGGGTGGCGGAACGGCCGGGCGCGTTGTACATGACGACCTCGCTCGGATCGGGCACCTCCCCGTGGAAGGGGAGGGTCGCGACATAGAGCCCCAGATGGCGTACGAAGCGGGATTCGGGGCCGAATGCCAGCCGCCGCACGTTGGAGTGCAGGCCGTCGGCGCCCACCACCAGGTCGAAGCGCCGCCGCGCGCCGCCCTCGAACTCGACGTCCACGCCGCCGCCGTCCTGCGTGAGGCGCGCGATGGAGTCGCCGTAGACGAACTCGGCGTGGTCGCGGGCGGCCTCCGTCAAGATCCGGGCGAGGTCGGTACGGCGCAGCTCCACCTCCCCGCCATCCGCCCGCCCGAGGCGCATGCCGCCCACCCGCCGACCGGCGGCGTCCACGAACGACATCCTGTTCACGCGGGTCGCGGCCGCCCGCAGCCGGGGCAGCACGCCCATGCGCCCGGCCACCTCCATCGCGGGCCCCCGCACGTCCACCGGGCTGCCGCTCGAACGCAGGCCCGCGGCCCGCTCGACCACGGTCGCGCTCATGCCGTGCCGCGCCAGCCAGTACGCCAGCGTGGTGCCCGCGATGCCCGCGCCCGAGATGAGGATGTTCATGGCGATTCCCTCCCTGACCATTGGTCAGTCGCGACGATAGCTCCCTGACCGCTGGTCAGGCAAGCGGTAGGATGCGCGGTGTGATCGACACCAGGGGCAGGATCCTCGCCGCCGCGGGGGAGCTGTTCGCGCGCAAGGGCAGCCAGAACACCTCCGTCAGGGAGATCGCGGAGGCGCTGGGGCTGACCAAGACCGCGGTCCTGTACCACTTCCGCACCAAGGCCGACATTCTCGCCACCCTCGCCCAGCCGCTCATCGACGACACCGACGCGGCCGTGGAACGGGTGGCGCGGGAGGGCGGCGGCGGGTGGGGAACGGTGGAGACGCTGCTGGAGGTCTACCTGCGGCACCGGGAGGTGCTGAGCACCGTCGTGTCCAACATGCCCGGGTTGCCGACGGAGACGTTCGAGCGGTGGTTCGCGGCGATGCACCGGGCGGGCGAGATGGTCGCCGGGCCCGATCCCGACCTGGCCGCGCGGGTGCGGGCCATCCAGGTGGTGGCGCTGCTGAGCGACCCCGTGATCCTGCTGCAGGACGTCCCGACCGACGACCTGCGCCACCACATCCTGAACGGCGCCCGCCGCCTCTTCCCCGACCCCCCACCCCTCCGAACGCCGCCTCGACCGGGAGAGGAGGGGGCCGCCGCCGAGAGTGAAAGGCTCGGCGCGGAGCCCTCGACCGAGAGGGAACTGCAGGCAGCGGTGGGGGAGGAGCAGCCGTTGGCCGGAGCGCGGCGGCGTGAGGCGGAGGAACGGCGGGCTGTGGCGAAAGAGGAAGGGCCGTTGGCCGGGAAGGCGCAGGCCGAGGAGGAGCGGAGCGCTTCGGGTGGTGACGGGGGTGGGCTGGGTCAGGAGCCAAGGGGGTTGAGGGCTGCCGGGGGTGAGGGGAAGGGTGGGCGGCCTCGGGTCATGAGTGGGGAGATGGTCGCCGAAGCGCGCCGCCTGCGAAAGAACGGCGACAGAACCGTGTCGGAGATCGCCGCCGCTCTGGGTGTCTCACGAGCCACCCTCTACCGCCACCTCTAGTTTTGAGACGCCAGCCGAAACCCGTTGCGCCTGGTTCGCGGCACGGGCAACGATGGAGCCCTTATGGTGACCGGTCAAGATCTTGAGATCGCCTGCGACGAGTCCGGGGCGGAGGGTGAGAACCTGACCGCCGCGATCACCGACGTGTTCGCGCATGCCAGCGTGTCGATGGAGGTCGAGGCGGCCGACGACGTCATCCGCGTGCTCCGTGACCGCATCCGCTCACCCGCCACCGAGTACAAGGCCAACCACCTGCTGCGGGGCAAGCATCGTTCGGCGCTGATCTGGCTCCTGGGCCCGTCCGGCCCCATCTACGGCACCGCCCGCGTCTACCTGGTGGAGAAACGCTTCTTCATCGTCAGCCGGATCGTCGACCTCCTGGACGACCCGTACGGCCCGAGCCTCGGCTTCTACCGCAGTTTTGAGACGGAGAGGCTGTACCGCACCGGCCCCGACCTGAACGGCTGGATCCCGTTCCTGGAGTCGTTCAACGACGTCATGCGGGCCCGCGTACCCGCGCGGACCTTCTACGACCGCCTGGCCGACCTGCGCGCCCCCGAGCTGATCGGCCCGCTGGCCGCCACCCGCCCCACCATGGACGCCTTCCTGGAAAGACTCGCCGAGGACCCTCGCACGATCCCCGTCCTGGACCCCCTGATCCCCGCCATCATCCAGGCCGTCGTGGCCTGGAGCTCGTCGGGCCGCCCGGTCTCGGTGATCCACGACCGCCAGACCACGCTGTCGGAGGAGCGGATCGTCGAGCTGAAGGGCGTCTTCAACGACCCGCGCCTGGCCGCCCGGGCGAGGCTGGCCGGGCTGCGCCTGACCGAGTCCCGGCTCGACGCCCGCATCCAGATGGCCGACTTCCTGGCCGGGGTGGCCAGAAAGATCGCCTCGGAGGAGCTGAACGGCCGCGGCGACGCCGAGCTGAACGACCTCCTGCGCCCCTACGTCGACCCCGCCTCCCTCTGGGGCCACGAGGCGAGCTGGTCCCACCTGCATCCCTGACTCGATCCGACCGGGGTTGGTCACACTCGGGTCACGGATCACAGCAAAGGTGGTCGAAACCGGCAAACGCCTGCACAGTGGCGGCGAGCTCTTTCCGTCCCTACGGGAGGTACGCGTGAAACGCGTCATCATGGTCTCCGCCGCAGCGTTACTCGTCGGCGCCGCACTGACGGCACCGGCGCAGGCACAGCGGCAAGGACCAGAAGCCGAGTACGTGGTGCTCTACAAGGAGGGCGCGACCGGCGCCCGCCAGGCGATCGAGGCCGCGGGAGGCGTCGTCGTCAAGGAGAACACCGCGGTCGGCCTGGCCACCGTCACGACCAGCCGCGCCGACTTCGCCGCCGCGCTGGCGTCGGACGGGGCGATCGAGGGCGTCGCCCGCAACCGCACGATCGGGCAGGCGCCGCCCAGCGCCAGGGCCGGCGGTACGGCCCGCCGTACCGACACGGTCGAAAAGGAAGGGCACGAGGCCGGGCGCGGCAAGGCGGGCCCGACGGCCGGAAAGCCGCGGCCGGGCGCGGAGCCCCTCGCGGATCTGCAGTGGGACATGAAGCAGATGAACGCGACCGCCGACGGTTCGCACCGGTACAACCAGGGCGGACGCGACGTGGTCGTGGCGATCCTGGACACCGGCGTGGACGGTACGCACCCGGACATCGCGCCCAACTTCAGCAACGCGCTGAGCCGCAACTTCACCACCGACATCCCGGTCGACGCCAACGGCGCCCCGGTCGACGGGCCGTGCGCGGACGAGGCGGACGGTTCGTGCGAGGACGCGGCCAACGTGGACGAGAACGGCCACGGCACGCACGTCGCCTCCTCGATCGGCTCGCCGATCAACCGGCTGGGCATCGCGGGCGTGGCGCCCAAGGTGACGCTGGTCAACCTGCGGGCCGGCCAGGACTCGGGCTACTTCTTCCTGCAGCCCAGCGTGGACGCGCTGACGTACGCCGGAGACCACGGCGTCGACGTGGTCAACATGAGCTACTACATCGACCCGTGGCTGTTCAACTGCACGGACAACCCCGCCGACTCCCCGGCGGACCGGGCCGAGCAGGCGGTGATCATCAACGCGACGCAGCGGGCGCTCGACTACGCGCACCGGCGCGGCGTCACGCTGGTGGCGGCGGCGGGCAACCAGGCCGCCGACTACACCAAGTCCTACGTGGACACGAGCAGCCCCGACTTCGCCAGCGAGCCCGGCGAGGCGCCGTACTCGCGGACCATCCCGCCGAGCTGCATCTCCATGCCCGGTGAGGGACGCAACGTGATCAGCGTGTCGGCCACGGGCATCAGCAAGCGCAAGTCGTACTTCTCCAGCTTCGGCAACGGCTACGTCGACGTGGCGGCCCCCGGCGGCGACGTCTACGACACCCCGGCCAACACCCGCGACGTCACCAAGGCCACGCTGTCGGCCTACCCCGAGCAGCTCGCCAGGGACAACGGCGAGCTCAACCCCGACGGCTCGCCGAACGTCGACTACGTCGTCCGGGACTGCCAGCGCGGCACCTGCGCCTACTACCAGTACCTGCAGGGCACCTCGATGGCCTCCCCGCGCGCCGCGGGCGTCGCCGCGCTGATCGTCAGCCGGTTCGGCCACCGCGACCACCGGCACGGCGGCAAGACCCTGAACCCGAGCTTCGTCGAAGCCGCGCTCAAGGCCTCCGCCACCAGGACCGCGTGCCCGACGCCGCCGGCCTACACCTACACCCGGCACCTGCCCAACGGCACCACGGTGACCGCCACGCACCTGTGCGAGGGCAGCCGGGCACGCAACGGCTTCTACGGCAGCGGCATCGTCGACGCCCTGGACGCCGTCCGCTGACCGCCCGCCAGGTGCGGCCCAGCCCGCACCTGGCCTCAGCCCGTAATCAGGAGATAGTCGATCTTCCCTGCGTCTTGGCGAGCCGATAGAACTTCTGGATTCGCTGGACGTGGGGGATCTGCCCGTTCGGGCAGAATGCGGAGATGTCCGTGATTGCGGGGCTGGTCAAGGTCACCTCCGAGCCCGTGGTGCAGGTGGCGGCCGACGGCGTCTGGGAGGCGGCGCTCGTCCTGCCCAGGCGGCGTCCGCCTCTGGACGCGGTCCACGAGGTGGCGCGGCGGGCCCGCGAGTCGGTCGCGGTCGAGGTGCTGTGGCCGGGGCAGGTGTTCGTCGGGGTGCGCTGGCCGCCGGCGGAGGCCGGGGAGGCGGCCCGCGCCCTGGAGCGGCTCGGTGACGGGCCCGGGTCCGTGGCCGGCGACCTGGCCGTTCTGCTCGGCGTGGAGCCTCGGGCGGAACCGGAGTTCGTGGAGGTCGGCGCGGTCAACGCCTGGCGGTCCACCGGCTCGCTGGTGATCTGGCGCAAGGAGCGGCCGGTACGCGCGCGGCTGGCCGTACAGCGTCTGGAGGAACGCCCTGACCTGCTCCTCTGCGCGCACCCCGTCGCCGCGGAGATCGCGGCGACCCGCCCGCGCCCGCACTGGGTCGGCGTCACCGTCTCCACCCCCGAGGGCGAGCGCCACCGGGTGGATCGGGCCGCCCTCACCGCGCTGGTCGCCGCGGCCGTCGAAAACTGATGGAAGGCCCCGCCGGGAACGGGCAATCACAGGTGTCCAGCTTTCCCGGCAAGAGAGACCGCCGCATGACCATGTCACTCGACGGCGCGGTCGCCGATCCCGAGCGATTCGCCACCGTCTTCGACGCGCACTATGAGGAGATACGCCGATATATCGGCCGCCGCCTCGACCTCGACATCGCCGAGGACCTCGCCGCGGAGACCTTCCTGATCGCCTTCCGCCGCCGCGCCAGCTTCGACGCCGCCCTCGGCGGCATCAGAGCCTGGCTGTACGGCATAGCCACCAACCTCATCGGCAAACATCGGAGGGCGGAGATCCGGCGCTACCGCGCGCTGGCCAGAGCCGCCCCGTCCACCGGCGACGGCGGCCACGAACAACAGGTCGTGGACCGGATCGCCGCCGGAGTGACCGTGCAGAAGCTGTCGGCCGCGCTGGCCGGGCTCTCGCGCGGGGAACGCGATGTGGTGCTGCTCGTCGCCTACGGCGAGCTGACCTACGACGAGGTGGCCGCGGCGCTCGGCGTCGCCAACGGCACCGTCGCCTCCCGGCTGAGCCGGGCCAGGAACAAGCTGCGTGACGCGTTGGGAGTTGAGGTGTGATGAAGGAGTTCCAGCTCATCGACGAGGTGATGCCGGACGTGCCGCCCGCCGACCCGGCGAGGGCGATGGCGGCCCGCGGGCGGATGCTCGGCGGCCCCCGGCGCCGCGAGCTGCCCGGCTGGTCCAGGATGGCGCTCGCCGCCGCGGCGGTCACCGTGCTGGTGGGCGGCGGATTCGCGGTGGCGCCGATGCTGAGCGAGTCCAGGGTCGGTACGGCCGCGCCCGCGCCGGGCCCGGCCGAGGCGCTCGGCGCGGCGGCCGACCGGCTGGCCGCGCAGCCTCCGGGAGAGGGCGACTGGTGGCGCCGCGACCTGGTGCGCGTCATACGGCTCCCGGGCCGGACGACCCCCGCCTACACCGTCGAGTACCGGATCGAGGAGGTGCTCTGGGTGGACCGGGACGGCCGCAAGCGGCAGGACCGGGGCGAGATCACCGCCAAGCCCCTCACCCCCGCCGACGAGCAGGCGTGGAAGGAGGCGGGCTCGCCCGACCTGTGCCCGGAGGACTGCCAGATCGGCAGGACCTACTTCATCCCCACGGCGATGACGCCCGTGTCGAAGCTGCCGGCCGAAGCGGAGGCGCTCAAGGCCGAGATGCTCAGGCACCTGCCCGCCGACGGGACGAGCACCGAGGAGTCCTGGCTCTGGACCACGGCCAAGTGGATGCTCCTCGACACCGAGAGCTCCCCGGCCACGCGGGCCGCGCTCTACCGGGTGCTCGCCGGGCTGCCGGGCGTCCAGGTCGCCGACGGTCGTACCGGGATCGCGCTGGAGTACGACAACCAGCGGTTCGTCATCGACCGCGACACCGGCGCGCTGCTGGCCGTGGCAGACGGCGAGACGTCGTACCTGGTCAAGCGGATGGGATGGACCGGCGAACAGCCCCGAAGCTGAGCGCGGGTTCACCTGACCCGGTCGTAGACCAGGGCCATCTCGCCCAGCTCGCCGCTCACCTGCTCGGTGAGCTTCCAGTGGGTACGCGGCAGGCCGTCCTCGAACAGGCGCTCCCCGCCACCGACGATCTCGGGGAAGATCATGAGGTAGAGGCGGTCGAGCAGGTCGGCCTTCAGGAGCGCCTTGATGATGGTGGGGCTGGTGTTGGCGAGGATGTCGCCCGCACCGCTCGTCCTGAGCTCGGCGACGACGTCGGCCACGGGGGCGTCGACGATCCGGGTACGCTCCCACGGCGCCTCGGCCAGCGTGGTGGAGAAGACCACCTTCTCGGTGTTCACCAGCCACTTGGCGTAGCCGCGGTCGCGCGGGTCGGCGTTGTCGTCCTCGGCGACCGCGGACCAGTAGCCGATGAAGCCCTCCGCGTTGACCCGGCCGAGGACCGCCGTGGTGGCGTGCTCCCAGATGCGGTTCATGTGGTCGCGGGCCACCTCGCTGACCACGTAGGGGGCGAACGCCCCGAAGTCGGCGGGGCCGCCGGGGCCGTGGTAGCGGCCGTCGAGGGTGAGGGAGATGTTCGCGGTCACCTTGCGGGTCATGTCGTGCTCCTTGTTTCCTGATCGGGGTTCTGCGCGGCGACGGCCGCGGCCAGCCGGTCGAGGCTCTGGCCGAAGCCGATCTCGATGCCGGCGATGAAGTCGGCGGACTCGACGGTGCTGTCGGTGATCCGCCACCGGACGTCGAGTTCCGTGCCCGCGGCCGAGGGGCTGAGCCCGATGTCGACGTGGGCGGTGAAGGCGGCCTCGCCGCCGGGCAGCAGCGGGGAACTGCGGTAGGAGAGGCGCTCGGCGGGGCGTATGTCCTCGACGACTCCCTCCGCGCGGCCGACCACCAGGTCGGAGCCATCGGCGTCCTCGACGTCGCGGTACTCGTGGAAGATCCGCCCGCCCGGCCGCGCCTCGAAGACGAGCGCGGAGACGCGCAGGTCGTCGGGCGTCCACCAGCGGGCGAGCGGCTCGGTCTCGGTCAGGTGCCGCCAGACCAGCTCGGGCGGCGCGGCGAGTGAGCGCCGGAAGCCGAACGTGCGCCCGTCGGCCCACCCCGCCTCCTCGGCCGCGCGCCGCTCGGTGCCGAGGCTGCGCTCGTAGCGCTCGAAGGTCTCCCGCGCGCCGCCGGGCTCCTGCGTGAGGTCGGCCAGCCGGTTGAACGCAGCGGCCAGGTCACGCAGCGGGCCTGGCTGGAGCGCGTAGACGCGGCGCTGGCCGGTGCGGTGGGAGGTGACGAGGCCGGCGCGCTCCAGGGTCTGCAGGTGCTTGGTGGTCTGCGGCTGGCGCGCGCCGGCGAGCTGGGCGAGGACGCCGACCGAGCGGGGCCGCTCGGCCAACAGGGTGACGAGCCGCCAGCGGGCCGGGTCGGCCAGCGCGGTGAGGAGTGCGTCCATGGCCTGAAGTATTCACCATGGAGAATATTCGTGTCAAGGAATAACTTGGAACAGTCTCTGGTAGATCGGCTTCGTCCCCAGCCCCGGCTCGTGGTGGCCGGACAGCAGCGCCCCGGTGCTCACCCCCGCCGCCGTCACCAGGCTCGCGCGCACGTGGTAGTCGGGGTGGACGCCGTCGTCGCTGGTCCGGCGCTCGAACTCCACCGTGAGCCCGTCCCCCCTCCGCACCCGCACGGCGGAGTCGAACACCGGCAGGTACACCGGCATCCAGCTCGTCTTGTCCCGCAGCGAGTCGAGCCGCCGCGCGCCCGCTCCGGCGTCCAGCACGATCCAGCACAGCAACCCGTCCACGTCGCCGTCGCGCTCGATCGTCAGGCTCACCCGCGTGCTCTCCTCCAGCGGCGTGGACCCGTCGAACCGCAGCCTCTCCACCGCCCCGGCCGTGGACAGCAGCACCTCGGGACCCGGTTCGGCCACCGCCAGCCGCACGTCGAACGGCCGCCCGTAAAGATCGAAGATCTTCCTCAGGTACGGCAGCGCCCTGCGGGAAAAGGCCGGACCACCGGGGAACAGCTCCCGCGCGGACACCGCTCCCACCAGCGTGTCGCAGGCCGCCGGCACGACGACGCCGTCCGGCGTGAGCAGCCGGTCCCGCGCGTCGGCCATGGCCGCCAGCATGCCCTCCGAGCTGGCGATCGACCCGATCAGCTCGGCCACGCACACCTCCGCCCGCTCCGCCGGGCGCACGTCGAAGGAGGTGCCGTGCACGACGTCGATCACACCGGCGTACGGCGAGGCCGCCGCCACCTTGGCCGCCATGGCGTGGCTCTCCTCGATGGCCTCGATCGCGTCCACGTGCTTGGCCCCGGACCGGGCGGCTTCGAGCGCCCAGTTGAGATCGCGGCCCGTGCCGATGTCGAGGACCCGGCGGCCGGGGGCGACCGCCCGGAGCGCGTGGCCGAGGGCGGCGTTCCTCAGGTGGTCGTGGGTCATGACGTAGTACAGGATCCGGTCGTAGAAGGGGTACTCGCCGACCGACGGCCAGAGGCCGGGGCCGTCGCCCACCGCGATGCCGACGGATCCGCCCTGCCAGGTGTAGAGGTCACGTGTCATGGTCGTCCGCCTTGTCGTGGGGCTCGGGGGCGCCGCCGTACACGCGCAGGACGCCGGGAGGGATGTCGGTGTCGGAGACGGGGACGGCGACCAGCGCGAGCGTGCCGTTCGCGGCGTGCTTGGCGGCCTCCTCCAGCGCGGGGCCGAGGTCGCCGGCCGTGTGGCAGCGGGCGGTCCAGCCGCCGAGCGCGCGGACCACCGCCTCGTAGGGCGGCTCGCCGCCGGGGAAGCGGGTGAGGCGGGTGTCGGAGCCGGCCAGGGCGCGGACGTGGCGCGGCCAGCCGAACCCGCCGTTGTCGAAGACGACGAACACGATCCCGCGTCCCAGCTCCGTGGCCACCGGCAGCGCGTTCATGCTCATCGTCATCGCGCCGTCGCCGCAGATCACGACGGTGGGCAGCGACGGCTGCGCGAGGGCGGCGCCGAGGGAGGCGGCCACGCCGAAGCCCATCATGGTCTGCTCGCCCGGCGCGACCACCTTGGCCCGCTCCGACAGCGACAGCAGGGGGAAGTGGTAGCTCCACATGTCGTGCAGGCCGTTCTCCTGGACGAGAACGAGGTCGCGGCCGAACCTGGCGGCGACCGCGCGCAGGGTCGAGGCGGCGAGGGAGCCCTCGGGCACGGGTTGCGCCCTGACCGCGGCGATGCGTTCCGACCAGGCCGGTGACGGGTTCGGCCGCAGCGCTGCGGCGAGCAGGCGGGCGGTGAGGGCGGCGTCGCCGGCCAGCGCGATCTCGGGGCGGACGGCCAGGCCGAAGGCGTCGGGGTCGATGTCCACGTGGATCAGGCGCTGCCGGGAAAGGGTCCACCCCGTGCGTACCGTCTCCTCCAGGCGGGTGCCCAGGGCCAGGATCACGTCGGCGTCGTCGAGCAGCGCGGCGGCGGGGGCGCCGGCGTAGAGGCCGGCCAGACCGCAGTAGCGCGGATGGTCCTCGTCGAGCACCGCCCGCCCCGCGGCGGTGGCGAACACGGCCGCGCCCCAGGTCTCGGCCAGCGCCCGCAGCGGCGCGCCCGCGCCGGACGCCTTCGCGCCGCCGCCCGCGATGATCACCGGCGCGGTGGCCTCCGCCATCACCTCCGCCGCCCGGCCGAGATCGTCGGCGGCGGGCGCGGAACGCAGCCGCCGCACGGGCCCCTGCGCCGCGGTCTCCGCGAGCGGCGCGGTCTCCGGAGGCGGCTCGCCCTGGAGCACTTCCTCGGCGATCTCGACCACCACGACCCCCGGCGCGCCGTTGACCGCGCGGTGCACGGCCTGGCGCAGGGCCCAGTCGAGTTGGTCCACCTGCTCGGCCAGTACGTGCCACTTGGCCACGGCGGCGCACAGCGCACGCTGGTCCACCTGCTGGAATCCGCCCCTGCCCAGCCCTGACCTGGGAATGCGCGTGGTCACCACGACGACGGGGGCGTGCAGCGAGGCCGCCTCCAGCAGGCCCGCCATGGCGTTGGGCAGCGAGGGGCCGGAGTTCGTCGCGAGTACGGCGGGGCTGCCCGACACGAGCGCGTGCCCGGCGGCCAGGCACGCGCCCGCCCTCTGGTCGCGCACCGGCACCCCCTTCAGCCCCGGCACGGTCAGGGCGGCGTCGAGCAGCGCGGGCTCGTCGGAGGGCACGCCGGTCACCAGGTGGCAGCCGGCGCCCGCGAGCACGGCGGCGACGTGGCGCCACAGGGGCGTTCCCGGCTCAGCCGACGGCATGCGCGCCGCCGTCCACGTGCAGGATCTCCCCGGTCGTGGCGGGGAACCAGTCGGAGAACAGCGCCACGCAGGCCCGCGCCACCGGCTCGGCTTCGGCCGACCAGCCGAGCGGGGCCTTGGCACGCCAGTCGGCATAGAAGTCGCCGGGCTCCTGGGCGATGTTCGAGGCGGCCATGGTCTTGATCGGGCCCGCCGCGACCAGGTTGACGCGGATGCCCTGGGGACCGAGGTAGTAGGCGAGGTAGCGGGCGCAGGACTCGAGCCCGCTCTTGGCCACGCCCATCCAGTCGTATTCGGGCCAGCTCACCGAGGCGTCGAAGTCGAGCCCGACGATCGAGGCGCCCGGCTTGCGCAGCAGGGGCAGGAGCGCGACCGACAGGCTGTGCAGCGAGTAGGTCGAGGTCCGCAGCGTCGTCGCGACGTCCGGCCAGGTCGTGGTGGTGAAGTTGCCGCCCAGCGCGGCCGGGGGCGCGTAGGCGATCGAGTGGAGCACCCCGTCCAGCTCGCCGAGGTGCTCACCGACGCGGTCGGCGAGGTCGGCGAGCTGCTCGGGGTCGGTGACGTCGAGGCCGACGACCGGCGCGGGACCCGGCAGCCGGCGCACCAGCCGCTCGACGAGACTCACCCGGGGAAAGGCGGTGAGAACGACTTCGGCGCCGTTTTCCTGCGCCAGCCTGGCCACGTGAAAGGCGATGGAGGACGGGGTGAGAACACCGGTGATGAGCAGTCGTTTTCCGGTCAGAATCCCGTTCAATCCTGAGCCGCCATCGCCTGCTCGATGTGGTCGATCAGGTCCTCGACCGTCACTATCTTCGGCATCTCCGCATCGGTGATCTCGACCGCGAACTTGTCCTCGACGGCGACCCCGATCTCGACCATCGACAGCGAGTCGATATCCAGGTCAGCCACGATGGATTTCTTCGGCGATACATCTTCCGCTTGCATTCCGGTTACTTCCTGGATGATGGCGCTGACCTCGTCGTGTATGTCCTGGCGAGTAGTCGTCATTACCCAACCTCTCGATTGAAGGTGCACCGAATGAGGTTATACGTCGGGTCGGTTGCAAGCGTCAAGGATGATTTCGGCCTGATCAATATCAAAGTCCGGGTGCCGAGGAATCCAGGTCCGGCAATTATCGCCGCGTTCATAACAGCAGGTGGAAGCCATGATCGTAGTCTGACGGAATGTAGGTCGCCCGATGCTCCGGGTGAGCATGCATGTGCAATTACCCGCAATGACTAGGAGTTTTCGTGTGGTTGACGGGGAGAGTTCGGACGACAGATGACCGGAAAGACCGACGTTGACCCGTTATCCCGGGTCACGTAGGAAAGTCCTCGGTAGGTGATGCTGATGCTGATCTCCGATGGATCGGCAATATCGAATGAACGGGTGGCGGGCATCGCGGCCGCCGTCTCCGAACGGCTCGCAGGGGACGGCATCGAACCGGGGGAGCGCATTCTCCTGGTCGCGCGTAACTCGCCGGATTTTGTCGTAGGATTCTTCGCCCTCGTCGACCTGAACATTTCCATCGTCATTGTGGACGCGCATCAAACGCGTGGTGAACTCGAACGGATGGCCGCCGTCTCCGGAACGAGCATCGCATTGACGGACGACCCCGCGCTGCCGCCGGCGGGAATGCGGACCATCGAACTCGGCCCGCTGGTCGCGGCGGTGAACGATCCGCCCGCGCGACCCCTCGACCTCTCGGCCTGGACCGGTCGCCGCGACGCGCTGATCGCCTGGTCCTCCGGCTCGACCGGCCATCCCAAGGGCATCGTGCGCTCCGGCCGGTCGATCGTCGCCAACACCGAGCGGACCTGCGCCCGCATGGCGTACACCCAGGAGGACGTGCTCCTGCCGCTCCTGCCCTTCTCCCACCAGTACGGCATCTCGCTGGTCCTGACCTGGCTGATGAGCGACTGCTCCCTGCTCATCACCCCGTACGGCCGGCTCGACCGCGCCCTGCGGGCCGGCGCCGCCGCGGGCGCCACGTCCGTGGACGCGACCCCCTCGACGTACCACACGATCCTGAACCTCGGCGAGCGCCGCCCGGAACTGCTCGCCGACCTCTCCCGCGTCCGCATGTGGTGCGTGGGCGGCGCGCCCCTCGACCCGACGCTCTCCGACAGGTTCCTCACCGAGGTCGGCCAGCCGCTGCTGGACGGCTACGGCAGCACGGAGGCGGGCAACATCGCGCTGGCCACCCCCGACAACCCGAACGGCTGCGGCCGCCCGCTGCCGGGAGTGGGCGTGAGCATCGTCGACGACGACGGCAAGGAGCTCGGCACCGGCCAGACCGGCGAGGTCGTCGTGCGCTCCGCCGACCTGATGGAGGGCTACCTGCCCCTGGAGGAGCCGGCGGCGCCCCTGACCGAGCTGCGCACCAACGACCTCGGCTACTTCGACGCCGAGGGCAACCTCTACGTGGTCGGCCGCAAGTTCGCCGTCCACCGGCTCGGTCACACCATCTATCCGGAGGCCGTGGAGCGCCGGGCGGCGGCGGCACTCGGGCGTCCCGTCGCGGTCGTCCCGGTGGAGGACGAGCGGCTCGGATGCCGGCTCGTCTTCTTCGTCGCCGACGCCGGCGAACCACAGCCCGCGGACTGGCGGGCCAGGCTCACCGCGCAACTGCCCGCGCACGAGGGCCCCAACCAGGTCGTCGTGCTCGACCGGATCCCGGTCACCGCCCGCGGCAAGCCCGACATGGCGGCGTTGCGCCGGCTGGCCAAAGGCGGCGTCCGGACGAACTCCGCGACACCGGCCATGGAGCCGCCGGAGGAACGGGTACGCGGCCTGCGGGCCGTGGAGGAGATGCTGCGCGACGACCCGCAGCCGGTCATCGACATCCTGACCGAGATCTCCCTGCACCGGTCGGTCATGGCCGAGATCGACGCCGCCCGCGCCACCCTGGCGGGCGCGGTCGAGGAGGTCCTGACCCACGGCCCGGCCAGGGTGCGGCGCCTGGCCGCGTTCATGCCGTCGAACGTCCTGCTCTACAGCTACGTCCTCTATCTCCTGGTGCCCGCGCTGTTCACCGAGCGGCTCACCGCCCGGCCGGCCAGCGTGGTCGCCGACCAGCTCCACCGGCTGCACGCCCTGCTGGCGCCCGTGCACAACCTGCCGATCGAGGTGGTCGCGGCCAGCCAGCGGGAGTTCGTCACCGGCCAGGTGGCCTCCGCCGACGTCGTCATCTTCACCGGCGCCTACAGCAACGCCGAGCAGGTACGCGCCACCCTGCGCGACGAGCAGCTCTTCGTCTTCTTCGGGCAGGGCGTCAACCCGTTCATCGTGGGGCCGGACGCGCAGGTGGGCCGGGCCGTACGCGATGCCATGAGGGTGCGGCTGCTCAACTCGGGCCAGGACTGCTACGGCCCCGACGTCCTCTACGTCCACGACTCCGTCAAGGACGCGTTCGTCGACGGCCTCACCCGGGCGGTGGCGGCGGCCAGGTACGGCGGCAACCGCGACCCCGAGGCCGACTACGGCAGCCTCTGGTACGACACCGCGGTGGAAGGCTCGGCCGACTACCTGCGCCGCAACCACGAGCACATCGTCGCGGGCGGCGCGATCGACTTCAGGACCAGACGCGTCGAACCCACCGTCCTGGTACGGGACTGGGCGCCCCGCGTGCCGATCGTGGAGTTCTTCGCCCCGATCTTCAACGTCGTCGGCTACTCCACGGCCCAGCAGGTGAGCCGGCACATCGACTCGCCGTTCTTCGCCGAACGGGCGATGGGCGCCATGGTGTACGACGCCGAGCCCGGCCTGGTCGACACCCTGCGCAAAAGGCACACCGTCGCCGTCAACAGCACGCTGATCGACGTCGACGACGGCAACCAGCCGTTCGGCGGCCACGGCGTCATGGCGGGCTACGTCATGCGGCACGGCAAGCGCTGGACCGGCCCCACCCTCCTGTCCCAGGTGGTCGCCGAGCACCTGACCAAGCCACGACCCGTCTGAACGCGAAAGGCAGCCCGCTCATGCCGATCCGCCATCCCCGTCGCGTGGTCATCACCGGCGCGGGCGTCATCTCCCCCGTCGGCCTGGACGTGGACACGTTCTGGTCCGGCCTGCTCCAGGGCCGCAGCGGCGTGGCGAGGATCGACGCGTTCGACCCCGCCGGGCACGGCACCACGATCGCCGCCCAGGTCCGGGGGTTCGACCCGCTGGCGTACATGCCGCACAAGGTGAGCCGCAGGCTCGACAGTTTCGCCCGGTACGGCCTGGCGGCGGCCGTACAGGCGGCGGAGGACGCCAAGCTGCCGCAGGGACAGGAGCTCAAGCCCCGGCTGGGCGTCCTGGTCAGCTCCGGGTACGGCAGTAGCTGGCTGCAGCAGTCCCTGTACGGCCGGTTCAACGAGCGCGGACCCAGGGGCGTGCCGCCGTACGCGGCGGCGGCGCTGTCGGCCGACAGCCCGTCGGCGGAGATCGCCCTGCGCTTCGGCGCCGCGGGCCCCTCGGGCTCGATGAGCACGGCCTGCGCCACCGGCACCATGAGCGTCGGCGAGGCGGCCATGTGGATCAGGACCGGCCGGGCCGACATGGTGATAGCCGGTGGCTGCGACGACTCGATCACCCCCTTCGACATGGCCACCACCGGCATCACCGGGGCGCTGTCGCGGCGCAACGACGAGCCGGAGCGGGCCTGCCGCCCCTTCGACAGGGACCGCGACGGCTTCGTCATGGGCTCGGGCGCGGCGGTGGTCGTCCTGGAGGAGGCCGGGCACGCCCTGGAGAGGGGCGCGACGATCCAGGCGGAGGTCGCCGGGTACGCGGCCACCACCGACGCCTTCCATCCCACCGCGCCGCACCCCGACGGGCTGGGCGCCGCCACGGTGATGCGGCTGGCGCTGGAGGACGCCGGGCTCGAACCGGACGCCGTCGACTACATCAACGCGCACGGCACCGGGACCGTGCTCAACGACAGGATCGAGAGCCTGGCGATCCGCACGGTCTTCGGCGCCCGCGTGCCGCCGATCAGCTCCATCAAGGCGCTGACCGGGCACATGATCGGCGCGGCGGGCACCGCCGAGCTCATCGCCACCGCCAGGGCGATCACGACCGGCCTCGTGCCGCCCACGTTCAACTGCGACGCGCCCGAGGACGAGGACCTCGACTACGTGCCGCACCGCGTGCGCCCCATGGACGTGGGCACCGCGCTGAGCAACTCCTTCGGATTCGGCGGACACAACGCGGCCCTGGTGGTCCGCGCGTGGACGCCGTGAGATCTCACCTGGAAAGGGCAACGATGTCTGGACCCGTAAGTTCGCACAACGAGTGGGACCCGCTGGAAGAGGTCGTCGTCGGCGTGGTGGACGGCGCGATGCTGCCCGACTGGAACGTGATCAACAAGGTCACCGTGCCGCCGGGGGAGTGGGACACGATCGAGGAGGTGAGCGGCGAGGGCGGCACCCCCTACCCGCCCGAGATGATCGAGCCGGCCAAGGCCGACCTGGAGCAGTTCGTCGACATCCTCCAGACGGCCGGGGTGCGGGTGCGCAGGCCCGAGCCCATGGACTTCGCCGCCGGTTTCTCCACCCCGTCCTGGCAGGTCGGGACCGGGTTCTGCGCGGCCAACCCCCGTGACGTCTTCCTCGTCGTCGGCGACGAGATCATCGAGGCGCCGATGGCCGACCGAGGACGGCACTACGAGACCTGGCCCTACCGGCGGCTTCTGAAGGAGTACTCCGCGGCCGGCGCCCGGTGGACCGCCGCGCCCCGCCCCCAGCTTCTCGACGACCTCTACGACGACGACTACCGCGTGCCGGAGCCCGGCGAGCCCATCGGGTTCGTCACCACCGAGTTCGAGCCGGCCTTCGACGCGGCCGACTTCGTCCGCTGCGGCCGCGACCTGTTCTGCCAGCGCAGCCACGTCACCAACCAGGCCGGCATCGACTGGCTGCGCCGCCACCTCGGCGACGACTACCGCATCCACGTGCTGGAGTCGCGCTGCCCGCAGGCCATGCACATCGACACCACCTTCATGCCGCTGGCTCCCGGCAAGGTGCTGGTCAACCCCGAGTTCCTCGACCTGTCCAGCCTCCCGCCGATCCTGCGGGACTGGGACGTGCTCGTCGCCCCCGACCCCGTCCACACCGACTCCAACCCGATCGGCGTGGTCAGCGGCTGGGTCAACATGAACGTCCTCATGCTCGACGAGCGCCGCGTGGTGGTGGAACGCAACCAGGAGCCCATGATCCATGCGTTCAAGGAGTGGGGTTTCACGCCCGTGCCCTGCTCGTTCGAGTCCTACTACGCCTTCGCGGGCTCCTTCCACTGCGCGACCCTCGACGTGCGGCGCGACGGCCCGCTGCGGTCGTACTTCCCCGCATGACCGACGGCCGCGCCGTCCTGGTCACCGGCGCCGCGGGCGGGATCGGCTCGGTCACCGCACGGGCGCTGGCGGCCGAGGGGTTCCACGTCTTCGCCGGGGTACGCGACCCCGAGCGGGCCGTCACCGAGACCTTCGCCGACCACCCGGAGGGCATCGAGCCGATCCACCTCGACGTCACCTCGCCCGACTCGGTCGAGGAGGCGGTGGCGAAGGTGCCCGGCCCGGGGCGCCGCCTGTCCGGCGTGGTCAACGCGGCGACCGCCGAGTACCACGGCCCGCTGGAGATCCTGCCCATGGAGTTCGTCCGGCACGAACTGGAGGTCAACTACCTGGGCCCGCTCACCGTGACCAGGGCGGTCACCCCGCACCTGCGCGCCTGCGGCGGCCGGGTGGTCAACATCAGCAGCATCAACGGGCTGTGCGTCTTCCCCAGCATCGGCGCGAGCTGCGCGGCCAAGTACGCGCTGGAGGCGGCCTCCGACGCGCTGCGCATGGAGCTGCGCCGGTGGGGCATCCGCGTGGTGCTCGTCAACCCCGGCGCGGTGCGGACGCAGCTCTGGCCACGCTCGCTGCGGGCGTTCGAGTCGCTGCCGGACCGGGTGCACCCCGACCGGTTGCGCCTGTACTACCCGGCCTGGGACCAGGCGGTCGAGCGGGCGAGGGCCGACCAGGACCGCATGCTGAAGCTGGCCGCCCAGCCCGCCCGGGTGAGCGCGGCCATCGTCCACGCCCTGACCTCGGCGCGGCCACGCGGCCGCTACCTGGTCGGCTGGGACGCGCGCATGCTCGCCGCGGCCCGCTGGATCCTGCCCGCCCGCGCCTTCGACGCCCTTGCCCTGCACACCTTCCGGGAATAGGACCACATGAGGGGACAGCGGAACCCGTGGGTCGTGCTGACGATCCTGTGCGCCAGCCTGTTCATCGTCGTCATCGACATCACGGTGCTCTACACCGCGCTGCCCATGCTCTCGGCCGACCTGGGCCCGGACTCGGCGCAGGTGCTGTGGATCGCCGACGTCTACTCCCTCGTCTGCGCGCCCCTGCTGCTGCCCTTCGCCGTCCTCGGCGACCGGTACGGCCGGCGGGCGATGCTGCTGTCCGGGTACGCGGTCTTCGGCCTGGCCTCGCTCGCGGCGGCGTTCGCCCCGAACGTGGCCGTCCTGATCGCCGCCCGCGCGGTGCTCGGCCTGGGCGGTGCGATGATCATGCCGTCCACGCTCTCGATGATCAGGCAGGTGTTCACCGACCCGAAGCCGCGGGCCACGGCCCTCGGCGTGTGGAGCGCCGTCGCCGCGGGCGGCGCCGTCGTCGGCCCGCTGGTCGGCGGCGCGCTCGTCGAGTGGACCTGGTGGGGCGCGGTGTTCCTGATCAACGTCCCGGTCATGCTGGCCGCGATCCCGCTCACCCTGCTCCTGGTGCCGGAGTCGCCGCGGTCCGGCACCGGACGCCTGGACGCGCTGGGCGCGCTGCTGGCCACGGGCGGGGTGCTCAGCTTCGCCTACGGCATCAAGGCGGCGGGGCACGACTCGTTGCTCGCGCCGCCTGCCCTGGCGAGCTGGGCGGGCGCGGCCGTACTGCTGATCTGGTTCGTGCGCAGGCAACTGCGCGCCGAGCGGCCGCTGCTCGAAGTGCGGCTGTTCAGCGGAGCCGCCTTCTCCACGGCGGCCGTGTCCATCCTGGTCACGTTCCTCGTGCTGGTGGGGCTGGAGCTGATCTTCACCCAGTACCTGCAACTGGTCCTGGGCCTGAGCCCGCTCTCGGCCGCGCTGCGCATCCTGCCGATGAGCGTGACCAGCGTCCTCGGCAGCCTCGCGGGCGGACCGCTCGTCACCCGCTTCGGCGCGCCGCCGCTGGTCGCGGCCGGGCTGGTGGGCACCGCGGCGGCGCTGGCCCCGCTCGTGGCGCTGTCCACCACCGACCGGCCGTGGCTGCTCGGCCTGTGCTTCTCCGCCATGGGGTTCGCGCTGGCCGTGGCGCTGACCGCGGCGTCCAACGTGCTCATGAACGCGGTCGCCACCGAGCACGCGGGGCAGGCCGCCGCCGTCGAGGAGACCTCCTACGAGCTCGGCGGCGGGCTCGGCGTCGCCGCCCTGGGCAGCGTCATGTCGGCCGCCTTCGCCGCCTGGTTCCCCCACGCGGGCGTGGTGCGGGACCCGGCTCGCGCGCTGCGCAGCGCGTACCCGCACGTGGCCGCCTCCGCCCGGGAGACCTTCGTCGCGAGCCTGCACCTGACCGTCGTCGTGTCCGCGGCACTCCTGATGATCACCGGGCTGGTCATCGTGGTCGTGCTCCGCGGACGTCACCGGATCGCCCCGAACCTAGGAGAGAAGGCATGACCAGCTCCGGCGCCGTGGACAAGTGGGGCTTCGAGACGTTCGCCCAGACCCTAGAGGAGGGATCGGGCCTGATCGGAGAGCCCGCGGTCGTGGACGGCATCACCGGCCCCAGCATCACGCAGAACGGCCGCACGCTGACCAACCTGGCCAGCATCAACCTCCTCAACCTGCACCAGCGCGCCGACCTGCGCCAGTGCTTCGCCGAAGGCGCCCACCGGTACGGTCTCACCACCGGCGGCTCCCGGATGACGCAGGGCATCTGCCGTGCCCACCTCGAACTCGAACACGAGGTCAGCCAGGTAACCGGCAAGGAACGCGCCATCAGCTTCGCCACCGGCCTGCTCGCCAACCTGGGCTTCGTCCACGCCATGAGCCAGGACATCGACCTCGGCGCGGGCGTGCGCATGAACAACTCGGACTCGGTGTTCGTCCTGGACCGCGAGTCCCACTGGAGCCTGTGGAAGGCCGTCGAGGGACTGGGCTACGGCAAGCGCGTCTTCTTCTTCCGCCACAACGACCCCGACCACCTCGACCGCGTGCTCACCAGGGTCCGCGGCAACAAGGTGGTCGTGGTCATGGAGAGCGTCTACTCGGCCGACGGCACCATGGGCCCCATCCCCGCCCTCCTGGACCTGTGCGAGAAGCACAACGCCATCAGCTTCGTGGACGACGCCAACGGCTTCATGATCTACGGCCCCGCCCACCGCCCCTTCGCCACCGAGTACCAGCACATCCGGGACCGGGCCGACTTCGTCATGATGTCGTTCTCCAAGGCGGTGGGCCTGGAGGGCGGCGCGATCTCGGGCCCGTCGGCGGCGGTGCGCTCCTTCGAGCTCCTGTCAGGGACCTCGATGTTCACCGCCGCCATGCAACCTCCCACGGCGGTCACCGCCCGCGAGATCATCCGCCGCCTGCGCGACGAGCCGGGGATCGTCGACTCCTACCTGGCCAAGGTGACCGCCTTCCGCCAGCGGCTGGCCGACATCGGCTGCGAGACCGGCGACACGAACACCTACATCGTCTCGGTCCCGGTCAACGACGACGACGTCGCCGTGGGCCTGCGCCAGTCCTTCCTGGACCACGGCTACCTCGTCCCCGTCTTCGTCTACCCGGCCGTCAAGCGCAACAGGGCCCTGCTCCGCCTGATCATCAGCGACGGCCACACCGAGGAACAGCTGAACGGCTTCCTCTCGACCCTGTCCGCCCTCAAGGACCGCTTCGCCTTCTGAACCGAACAGATCCGGCGCCGCCTCCCGGTCCTGCGGGTGGGCGGCGAGGGTCCGGGCGAGCTCCGCGACCTGTCGCCCGCTTCACACGGAGATGTAACGCGTGTTACTTTCTCCCGGTGAACGAGTGGGTGATGTTGATCGTGCGGCTGCCCGCGCAGCCGTCCCGGCATCGGGTCGCGGTCTGGCGGGAGCTGCGGAAGATGGGCGGGCTGTCCCTCGGCCAAGGGGTTTGGGCGGTGCCGGACGTGCCGGTGTTCGCCGAGGGCGTCGAGCGGGCCGTACAGCTCACCGAGCGCGCGGACGGCGAGGCCGTGGTGCTGCGCGCCAGCGGCCGCGCGCCCGCCGACGCGGCCCGCTTCCAGGCGATGTTCACCGCCGCCCGCGAGGAGGACTGGGCGGAGTTCACCGCCGACTGCGGCAAGTACGAGGCGGAGCTGGACAAGGAGATCCGCACCGCCAAGTTCACCCTGGCCGAGCTCGAAGAGGAGGAGCAGAGCCTGGAACGGCTGCGCCGCTGGCACCGTGACCTCAAGGCCAAGGACGTGTTCGGCGCACCCGGGGCGGCTCTCGCCGACCGGCGCCTGGCCGAGTGCGCCCGCCGCTTCGAGGACTACAGCGACAAGGTCTTCGCCCACCTGCACGCCTTCGGGTCATGACGCTCTCCGCCCCCGTCTCCGTCCGGCGGACCTGGCCCCTGTACGCGGCCGGGTTCACCACCGCCTTCGGCGCCCACGGCATCGCCGCCAACCTGGGCCAGGGCGTCGAGTCGCTGCTGTACCTGGGCTTGCTGCTGGCCCTGTACGACGGCGCGGAAGTGGTGCTCAAGCCCCTGTTCGGCACGCTGGCCGACCGGATCGGCGCCCGGCCCGTCCTGCTCGGCGGGCTGATCGGCTTCGCCGCCGCCTCCGCCCTCTTCGTGCTGGTACGCGACCCGGGCTGGCTGTGGGCGGCCCGCCTGGGCCAGGGCGCCGCCGCCTCGGCGTTCTCCCCGGCCGCCTCCGCGATGCTGGCCCGCCTCAACCCGCAGGCCAGGCACGGCCGCGCGTTCGGCTCCTACGGCTTCTTCAAGAGCATCGGCTACACGGCGGGGCCGCTGATCGGCGGCGCGCTGATGTGGGCCGGCGGGCTGACCTTGCTGTTCGTGGTGCTGGCCGTCCTGGCCGCGGTGGTGGCCGGGTGGGCCTGGCTCGCGGTGCCCGCCGTGCCGCCCCTGCCGAAGGCCCGCCAGAGCGTGGTCGACCTGTTCAGGCGGCTGACCGACGGCGCCTTCCTGCGCCCGGTGGCCGCGCTGGCCGCCGCCACGGCCGCGCTGTCGGCGGGCGTCGGGTTCCTGCCGGTGTCCGGGGCGCTGGCCGGGCTGTCGCCGCCGGCCACCGGCGCGGCCGTCTCGGTGCTGGCTCTGTGCGCGGCGCTCGTACAGCCTTGGGCGGGACGCGCGCTCGACTCCGGCCGGCTGGCCACGGGCCCCGGGGTGGCGGCGGGACTGCTGCTCACCGCCGGCGGCCTGGTCGCCGCCATGCTGCCCGGCCTGCCCGGCGTGCTGACGGCCGCGGCGCTGGTCGGAGTCGGCACCGGGCTCATCACCCCGCTCGCCTTCGCCGCCCTCGCCGCCGCCACCCCGCCCGAGCGTCTGGGCCAGACCATGGGCACCGCGGAACTCGGCAGGGAGATGGGCGACGCGGGCGGCCCGCTGCTGGTCGCGGCGGTGGCCGGCGCGCTGGCGCTGCCGTGGGGCTTCGCCGTCCTCGCCGCCGCGACCGCGGTCCTGGCGCTCATCCTGATCGCTAGGCGGGCTGCCTGATGCTCTCGAAGATCCTGGCGAAGCCCTCCGCCCCGTGGCCCGCGTCGATCTGGCGGCGGATGAGCGTCTGGACCATGCCGATCACCTCGGTGCTGATGCCCTGGTCCGCGCTGGCGGCCACGAGGTCGTTCAGGTTGGAGAACTCCAGGCTCTGCTGCCCGGCGACCGTGTAGTCCCCGCCGTCGATGACCTCGGCGAACCCGTCGAAGCCGCCGGTCATCGCGCTCAGCCACGGCTTGGCCATGGCGGCGAACTCCCGCGCGCTCACCCCGGCCGGCGCGACCATCGCGGCGCCGTGGACGAAGCCGGCGAACATCACGTACATGCCGGCCAGCAGCGCGAGGTCGTACAGCGAGGCCAGCCCCGCGTCCTCCCCGAAGTACGTGCTGGCGCCCCAGCGGTCGAGCACCGGCTTGTACGTCTCGAACACCTCGGCCGAGCCGCTGTACAGGATCGACGAGCCCTCCTGGCCGATCATGTGCGGCACCGCCATGATCCCGCCGTCCAGGTACGCGATCCCCGCCTTCGCCGCCCACTCGGCCAGCTCCCGCGACTGGGCCGGCGACGTCGTCGTCACATTGACCAAGGTACGGCCGGCCAGCTCACCGGCCAGCGGGTCGAAAACCTCGTGCACCGACGCGTGGTCCAGCAGGCAGGCGACCACCAGGCCGCCCGCCCGTACCGCCTCGCCGGCGGTGCCCGCCTCCCTGGCGCCCCGGGCGACCAGGTCGCCGGCCTTGCCGGGTGTGCGGTTCCAGACGGTGGTCTCGTATCCGGCCTTCAGCAGGGCGTCGGCGAGTGCGCTGCCCATCGCGCCCAGCCCGAGCACGCTCACGTGGTCCGTCATCTTGGTTCCCCCTCAGGTCAGTTCGTTCGCGACCATCCTTTCCATCACCGGTAGAGTTGACCAGTACCGACTATTAAGTGGGGTACCCACCCGAAGGTAAGTACCCCTGAGGAGGGCTGATGGCACGACAGGGCCCGTACTTCTGCGGCATCGACGCCGCGATGGACGTGATCGCGGGCAAGTGGAAGTCGCTGATCCTCTGGGAGCTGGACAACTACGGGACCCGCCGCTTCGCCGAGCTCCGGCGCGGGCTGCCCGGGGTCAGCGAGAAAATGCTGATCCAGCACCTGCGCGAGATGGAGGAGGACGGGCTGGTGCACCGCGAGGTCTATCGCGAGGTGCCGCCGAAGGTCGAGTACTCCCTGACCGAGCACGGCGTCTCGCTCAACGTCGCCCTGCGCCCCCTGGGCCTGTGGGGCGGCGAGCGCATCCAGCGCATCGGCGCGGAGCGGGTGCACCTGTCGGCATAGCGCCTGGCTTTCTACGCCTTTTCCAGGCGTTCCTCCAGGATCGCCGACATCTCCGTGGAGAGCTTGCCGAGCAGGCGGGTGAGGTCGGCGCGATCCTGGGGGCTCCAGGTCGACATGGCGGTCTCGAAGATCTCGGTGTGGACCCGCATGCAGACCTGGGCCACGTCCGTGCCCTTCGGCGTCAGCCCGATCCGCCAGGCTCTGCCGTCCTCGGGGTCGCGCACGCGTTCCAGCATGCCCTGCCCTTCGAGCTTGTTGACGGTCCTGGTGACGTGCGGGCTCTCCACATGCAGGGCCTGCGCGATCACCCCGACCCGCCGCGGCTCGCCCGCGTCGAGCAGGTGGATCAGGACCTGCGCGTCGGGCTGGTCGATGCGCATGCCGGCGACGGTGGCCATCATGTCGTGGGTCTTGGCGCGCTTGAGCGTCAGCATGACGGCGCGGAAGGCCGCGACGGTGGAGGCGAGATCCTGGTCCATCTATTTGCTTACCTAACTTACGTATGTATTATCTGCAGCGCAGTTACTTACCTAAGTTACCTAAGGAGTCGTCTTGGCGACAGTCGCCGCGACCGCCGACCGCATGACACCCACCAGGAACCCATGGCCAGGAGTGATAGTCCTCGCCTTCGCCGCCTCCGTCGCCGCCGTCCAGAACACGGCGGTCGTCCCCTTGCTCCCCATCCTGCAGCGCGAACTGAACGCCTCGCTGGCCGCCGTGAGCTGGACGCTCACGATCAGCCTGCTGGTCAGCGCGGTCGCGACACCACTCCTGTCGCGCTTCGGCGACATGTACGGCAAGCGCCCCGTGATCCTCGGCGCCCTGGCCATGCTCGTGGCCGGCTCGGTCATCGCCGCCCTGGCCACCACGTTGCCCTGGTTGATCGTGGGCCGCGTGCTCCAGGGCTTCGTCGCCGCTCTGGTCCCGTTGTCGATCGGCGTGGTCCGTGACGTGCTTCCCCGCAACCAGCTCGCCACCGGCATCGGCGTGCTCAGCGCGACGATGGGCTTCGGCGCGGGCGGCGGCATGCTCCTGGCCGGGCTGGTCGCCGGTGACTACCACATGCTCTTCTGGGTGACGACCGCGCTGTCCGTGGTCGCGTCGGCCTTCGTCTTCGTCCTGGTACGCGACACCAAGCCCGCCGGAGGTGGCCGCCCCGACCTGGCCGGAGCCGCACTGATGATCGTCTGGCTGGTGGCGCTCCTGCTGGCGATCAGCCAGGGCGGCACCTGGGGCTGGACCTCCGGGGCGACGCTGGGCGTGTTCGCGCTGGCCGCCGTGGTCGCCGTCGTCTGGGTGGCGGTGGAGCGCCGGGTGGCCGAGCCGCTGGTCCAGATGGCGATGCTCGTCCACCGCGGCACCGTCGGGGCGACCGTGGCCTCGATGCTGCTCGGGTTCGGCTTCTTCATGAGCATGACCGGCATCTCCGGCTTCGTCCAAGGACCCGCGCTGCGCGCCACCGTCCTCCAGGTCGGCCTCTACCTGCTGCCCAGCACGGTGTTCATGCTGGTGATCTCGCTGTTCGCCGGCCACCTGATGCGCCGCTTCGCCGCCGCCACCCTGGTCGGGACCGGCTCCGCGATCGCCGGCGCCGCGGGTCTCTGGCTCGTCTTCGCCCACACCGGCCCCGCCGACATCCTCGTCGCCACCTCCCTCATGGGCATCGGCCTGGGCGTCAGCTACGCCGCGCTGGGCACGATGGCCGTCGAACACGTCCGCCCCGAGCAGACCGCGGTGGCCGCCGGCATCAACGCGCTGGTCCGCATCGCGGGCGGCAGCACGGCCGGCGCCGTCATCGCCGCCATCCTGGCTTCGCTGCCGGGGGAGCGGGGCTACCAGTGGATCTTCGCCGTGGCCGCGGTCGCCGGCGCCGTGGCCGCCGCCTTCGCCTTCACCTACGGCCGCCTCAACCGCACCCTCACCCCAGCCTGACACGCTTGATCCGTAGGTTCCGGCTTCGAGCCCCGGGCGCCCCTGCCACTCCACCCCCCTTTCTCGATTTCCGATCTCGTTCGGACAGGCGAGGATGGTCGGTGCTCGGGCAGCGCCCTTCGGCATGCGGGTGGCGTCGGGCTCTCCCAGCCTCTCGTCAGGCGCAAGCAGTGGCACTGCGGCGATACCGGCAGCTCCAGCGGGAACCCCGGCTGAATGATCACAGCGGGCACTCGGGCATCAGGTCCCGTATGCGCGGCCGGTACCTGGTCTTGAACTCAGTGACGGCCCGGAAGATGACCGTGCTGACCGCGTCATCGCGATGCCCGAGGGCGGCTACGGGCGCCGACCCGACGGGCACGGGCAAGCCCGGCCGCCTCTGACCCGCACGATGGGAACCCGCCTGCCTGGCGGCGTAGGCGAGCGGACCGTGGGCGAGGTTGGCGGGAGAGCGACCTCGCCCACAGATGCTTGGCCGCACGCCAGGACCGCTCTGCGAAAAGCGCGGTGAAGGCTACGCGGTCTTGGCGGCCTCGGCCGCGAGCAGGGCAGCGCCGAGCTGGACGGCGACCAGGGTGCGGAGCGGGATCGGGGTGGCGGTGAACCCGGTCTGCGCCTCGGTGAACCAGGCGTCGAAGACCTCCCCCATGCGGGCCCGCTCCGCCCTGATGGCCGGGGTCGGGTTGCCCGCGGCCAGCTCGGCGTCCAGCAGGCGCAGGTACGTCCCGCCGTACCGGAGCCGCATGCTGTGCTTGAGCTGCTCGTTGCCGACCACTTCTGCTACCGTGGCGGGCCGGTCGGCGCCGGGGAAGTCCTCCCATTCCGCGACGAAGTCGTCGTGGGTGCGCAGGAAGTCCTCCAGGGACCGGCGGAACGGCGAGGCCACGGTCAGGTCGGCCTGGACCGTCGCCATCGACCGCCCCAGCTCGGTGATCAGCGCGCGCTGCCCGGCCAGGAAGGCGCCGATGACCTCGGCGTACACCTGCTCGGTGGGGGTCTCGTCGGAGACGGCGGGGTCGGCCCAGTAGGGGAGCTCGGTGACCAGGTGCAAGGCGCCGAAGCGGTCGGCGTAGTCGACGCTGCCGCCGCCGATGCCGTAGACCGGGCCCAGCTCGCTGCCGCGCGGAGTGAGATACGCGGCCGGGCCGATCCTGACCGCGCTCGGTACCTCCGGCGGGCCCATGTGTAGCGGCAGCCCCTGGCCGGCGGCGAGGGCGGCCAGCTCGGCGGCGAGTCCCGGCACGTCGCGGCTGAGGTAGGAGAACGCGCCCTGGAGCTCGCCGTTGTGCAGGGAGTAGACGAAGGCCGGCTTGACCTCGTCCATGAGCCGCATCAGCGCCTCGGTCTCCGGCATCGTGCGGTCGTAGGTGTAGCCGTCGCCGGTCAGCGGGAACGTCCATTCGACCTGGTCGGCCTCGCGGGGGCGGTAGAAGTGCTCGGCGTACGCGCGCCGGTCGCCGGGCCGGGCGTACCAGCCTTCGTTGAGCCGGGCGCCGTCGGGGTCGACGCAGGGGATGAGATGCCAGCGGTAACCGAACTCCTCGCGCAGCCACCTGTCCTCGACCAGGCGGCGCAGCAGGGCGCTGACGGTGAGGGCGCCGATCGGCTCGTTGGGATGGGGGCCGCCGATGATCACCGCGTCGTGGGGGCCGACGCCGATCGTGGCCACGCGTAGCGGTTCGCCCAGGCGCGAGGTGCCGATCGGGCGCAGCCGTACCAGGTCGGGGTGGGTGGCGGCGAGGTGGTCGAGCTCGGCGTGCATCTGGTCCACGGTCGGAAACGCGGCGTAGTCCGGCACCTGGTTCACGTACAGGTCGATGTCCATGCGGCAAAAGATAATCTGGATAATTCTAATAATCTAGATTATCGTTCGTCAGACCTCGACCAGGGAGGCCCACCCCATGCGACTGACCAGGGCGCAAAGCAAGGCCGCCAACAGGCGCGCGCTGATCGACGCCGCCCGCGAGATCGTGGGAAGGGAGGGCGCGCGGGCCACGCTGGAGGACATCACCGAGCTGGCGGGGCTGACGACGGGGGCCGTCTACTCGCTGTTCGGCGGCAAGAACGGGCTGATGGTCGCGATGGTCGACGACTACGCCGGCCCGCTCGACCTGCGGCCGGTCGAGGAGATCGAGCCGGGGCGGCCGCTGGAGGACGTGGTGGCCGCCATCGCCAGGCAGTACTGGCGGATGTCGGCCGACCCGCAGGCCGCCGGCCTGATGTTGTTCGAGACCCGCCTGATGGAGCTCGTGCTGAACGACCCGGAGCTGCTGGCCAAGCTCAACACGGCGATCAACGCCGCCGAGGCCCACCTCGTCGGGCACCTCGTCGGCCGCGAGCATGCCGGCGCGCCCGTCACGCGCGAGCAGGCCGTGCGCCTGGCCCGCGCGCTCAAGGCGCTGCTGTCCGGGCTCGGGCAGGCGGTCGTCATCGGCGTCCACGGCAGCTCAGAGGAGTACTTCGCCGACGCCGCGTGCTCCCTGGCCACGGCCAGGGTCCTCGGCCCGGCATAGCCAGGTCACCCCCGAAAGGCAGGACCATGCCCAGATCCGGCTTCGGCATCATCGGCGCGCCGGTGTTGTTCATCGGCGTCTTCCAGCTCCTGGAGACGATGTTCACGCCCGCGATCCCGCTCGTCCAGCAGGAACTGGACGCCTCGCCCGGCGCGATCGCCTGGATCTTCACCGGCGGGCTGATCAGCTCGGCGATCAGCACCCCGATCGCCGGACGCCTGGCCGACCTCTACGACAAGCGCACCGTCCTGCTCGTCCTGATGGCCATCACCAGCGCCGGCGCGCTCATCTCCGGACTGGCGCCCAACGTGCTGGTGCTGATCGCCGGGCAGGCGGTGCAGGGCGTATGGCTAGGTCTGCTGCCGCTGACCGTCGGGCTGTTCCGCGACACCCTCGAACCCGGGCAGGGCGCCACCGGCAACGGCCTGGTCATCGGCGTCGCCGCCCTGGCCAGCGCGCTCGGCCTCATCCTGTCCGGACCGCTCACCTCCGCGTTCGGCTTCCGGGGGCTGTTCTTCGTGGGGCTGGCCGGAGCACTCGCGGCCGCGCTCTGGGCCTGGTTCGCCGTCCCCTCAACGTCCCGCGCCGCCGGCCGCGTCGACTGGCGGGGCGGACTCCTGCTCGGCGGCGGGCTCGCGCTGCTCATGCTCGGCGTGACCGCCGCGTCGAGCTGGGGCTGGACCGCGCCCGGCACCCTCGCCGTGTTCGCCGCCACCGCGCTGACGCTGGGCCTTTGGGCGTACGCCGCGCTGCGCACCGCCGAGCCGCTGGTGGACCTGCGGCTGCTGGCCGGGCGCTCCCCGGCCGGGGTGACCGCGCTGTGCTTCGTGTCCGGCTTCGCCTCGTTCGGGCTGCTGGTCGCGCTGCCACTGATGTTGTCCCTGCCCGTCGAGACCGGGTACGGCCTGGGCGCCGACACCCTGTGGATCGGGATCTACCTGTTCCCGCTGGGCGTCGCGGGCACATTGGTCGCGCCGCTGGTCGGACCCATGACCCGGGCGTTCGGGCGGCGCAGCGTGCTCGTTCTCGGCGCCGTGCTGGTCCCGGCCGGCACCGCCATGCTCGCCTTCTGGCACGGCTCTCCGTGGGAGATCGTCACCGGGGTGACGGTCACCGGCCTGGGCGGCGCCATCGTGCTCACCTGCGGGCTCAACGTGGTGGCGGCCGACGTGCCCGCCGGCCGGGCGGCTGGGGTCAGCGGCGTGGTCTTTGTCGCCAAGAGCGTCGGCGGCGCGTTCGGGGCGCAGCTCGGCGCCATGGTGCTGGCCGCCGGCAGCGTGAACGGGACGCCGGTCGAGAGTGGATTCGTCACCACCTATCTGCTGTCCGCGCTGCTCGGGTTGCTCGCCGTGGGCGCGGCGCTGGTCATCCCTCGCGCTGTGCCGTACGCGCAAGGGGGCCACTCGGCTTCGACCTCCGGCACCAAGCGGCGATCCGCGACCCCATAGCCCCCACGAGCCGGACCAGGCCACCCGGTGACCGAACCCGATTCGGTAGTCCGCACTCCTCGCCCCGTATCCGACCAGATCTGAGCGCCCAGCCAGCCGCAGGCCCTCCTCTCCAAGTGCCTGCGACCCCAGGGAGTCCGGGTGATATCGCGCTACCCGCCCGACTTCGACAACGCCGACCCGCTCGACGAGGAGTGGGAAACCACCCCGCGCGGCTCCAGGGACGCCCTCACCGCGCACTCGCTCGTAGGAGTGCATCCTTTTCGCGATCACCCAGCCCGCGGCTTCACCAAGGCCTTCCACTTGCACGTGGCTGACCACCGTGTCCCGGGATGACCTGATCGAGCGGGCAGGCGTCCCTGTGCGTGTCCCGGCTGCGTAAAAGCCTCAGCGACTTCAGCGGCACCGGCCAGGGCGGCCAGCTCAACGGCGCGCGGGCGCTCGTCGGCGGCCGCCAGCCGCAGCATCCCGTCGTTCGTGCCGGCGACCGGGCCGGTTCCTCGCCACGGCGGTGCCGTACCAGTGGTCTGACGTGCGGCGTCAGCGCCGGCCGTCAGGTTTCGGCGGCGCGCTCGCGTTCGTACGCGGCGTTGATCCGCAGTGCCTCGGCGAGTTGATCTTCCAGGATGATGATCCGGCAGGCGGCTTCCACGGGAGTGCCCTGATCGACGAGCTCCCGGGCCCGGGCGGCCAGGCGCAGTTGGTAGCGGGAGTAGCGGCGGTGACCGCCGCCGGAGCGTCTCGGTTCGATCAGATGGGCGGCGCCCAGGGCGCGCAGGAACGTGGGGGTGACGCCGAGCATCTCGGCGGCCGCGCCCATGCTGTAGGCGGGGTAGTCCTCGTCGTCGAACCGGTCTTCGGCCGTGGGTTCCGACGTCGTTTCCGTAATCCTGCCGTGAACGAGCGTGTCATCATCGGCAGCCGAGCGGCGTTGATCCATGCATTCCCTTCTCTTCACGCGCACGGGGCCCCGGCGCCTGTGCGCCGGGGCCCGAAGAGTTCAACACCATCTGCCGGCCATCCGGCCGGCTCTTGTTGTCCGCATCTACCGCAGCGAGCGGCGGTAGATGCGCGGATCGCGGATGCGTGACCGTAGACCACCTTCTTTCTGTGGAACTGCGGTACCCGAGCGGCGCGTAACTTCAGCCGGCAACGGGCGATCCCGATGGCGTCACCACTCCCTTCATCTTTCTCTTCCGGAACACTTGCCAACTTCACCTTCGGCAGCGCGTCCACGGTCAGGGCCCCTATCCACTGCGCTGGCCCGTCCCGTCCGACCTTCTGCCGTCAACCTCTGACTTCATCGTGCTGCGGGCAGTTCGTCGTGATGCCAGGAACTACTTTCGCTGCCCGTGGATCCGTTCTTGCGATGTCAGAAACTATACTGCCCGCACGCGCGAATGTCTACCATCGCCAATACAGATTTTCGGCTCCGGGCGCGGCAGCCTCGACTGCGGCGGATGACCTCCCAACTCCACCGCACGAGCAGCTCGTCGCCTTTCGCCGCTCGCATGGCCCTGCCCGCGCTGCTCGGCCGGTTCCCCGGCCCGCGCCTGGCCGTGCCGCCGGAACAGGTGCCGATGCGCACCGTGCGGCCGCCTTGATCACGCATGGGATTCGGCCCCACTGCCCTGTGACAGCGAAGTTTTTGCGACTCTACGGCTTGGCCGACGAGGTGATCGGCGATCCGGCCGAGGCTACGGAGTCCGGCACCCCCGCGTAGTCGGGCAGCTCGACGCCGTTGATCGCGCGCCCGACCAGTTCGGCGAACCATTCGCCGGCGGAATCGGGGAACGGCTCGGCGTCCGGCCCGGGGACCTCGCGGCTGCGGGCGTTCAACCGGCCGATCTCCTGGTTGGCCTCGACGAACGAGCGCATCCGCGCTTCGTAGCGGGCGAACCCGGCGTCGGGGGCCCATCCCGCGGCGGCCAGCTCTCCGGCCAGCACGTACGCGCCGACCAGCGCCAGCCCGGTGCCCTGCCCCGACATCGGCGAGGAACTGAACGCCGCGTCCCCGAGCAGTCCCACCCGTCCACTCGACCAGCGGTCCATCACCACCTGGGCGACCTGGTCGAGGTAGAAGTCCGGGGTGTCGTCCAGGTGCGCGAGGATGTCCTGGGTCAACCAGCCCAGGCCCGCCGTCCGCTCGCGCAGCAGGACCTTCTGGGCCGCGACGTCACGGTAGTCGACGTCGAAGTCGGCCGCGGGGAAGTAGAACACGGCCATCGCCCGGGTGGCGTCCTGGATGGGCCGCAGGAGGGCCGAGCGCCCGGTCTCCTGGTCCTGGTACTCGAGCAGCCAGCGGTCCAGCCCGAACTCGTTGGGCACACTGTAGAAGGCCAGCACCTGCCCGAGGTGGCGGAGGAACCGCTCCCGGGGCCCGAAAACCATCGCTCGCAACTCCGAGTGCAACCCGTCGGCCCCGATCACCAGGTCGAAGCGCCGCCGGTCGCCGCCCGCGAAGACCACGTCGACCCCGTCCGCGTCCTGGGCGAGCTCCGCGATCCGGTCGCCGAAGAGGTACTCGACGCCGTCGCGGGTGTCGTCGTAGAGCACCTGGGACAGGTCCCCTCGCAGGATCTCGATGTCCGCGATGAACCCGTCGCCACCGTCGTCCTCGACACGGAAGGTCTCCAGCACTTTCCCGTCCGCGTCCACGGTGTGCGCGCCGGCGGTGTCGGTGCACGCCGCGCGCACCGCCGCGTCCAGCCCCATGCGCCCGATGACCTCCTTGGCGACCCCGCGCGCGTCCACCGCCTGCCCGCCGGGGCGTAGCCCAGGAGCCCGCTCCACCACGGTCACCTCGGCCCCCCACCGGCGCAGCCAGTGGGCCAGCGCGGGTCCCGCGATGCTCGCCCCCGCCACCAGCACCCTGGGCCCACGCTCGCCAGTCCGGACGGTGTGCTCCCGCTTGACGTCGTCGACGCTCATCGCTGCCTCCATATGTGTCCTCCCACGCTGGACGTTCCCAGCACAGGTCCACCGCGGTCGGGGTGTCCAGCCGTATCGACCCCGGATCCGCACAAAACTCATCGGTACGACCGAAATCTCGTCCATGCTCCGCAAACTGGTGCGAACCAGGCCGTCAGCTAGGCCATCGCCTGAGAATTCGCCAGGTCTGCGCGCGACACGGTGAGACGTTGAAAGGGCCAGCCTTCGCTGTCAGACGACCTACCGGCGTCAGACCTCAACCCGGGACGCGAACTCGGGGACTGCCGTCGCCGCACCCCCGCATGGCGTGAGCACCGCCTGCCCAGCGGATGCGCGGGCTGATGCCGTGCAGGGCAGGTCGTGCTCACGCTCGTGGAGCCGGGGGATCGGTGGCCACGCATTGCCAGATCGGCCGCCGCGGCGGGGTCGCCTTCCTCGGCGGCGCCCGCCACGTCGGCCGCGCGATCGTGGAGACCGCGCTGGAGCGCGGCGATGAGGTGAGCACGCTGAATCGCGGCCTCAGCCGTGCCGCCGCGACGGGGGTGCGGGCGCTGACCGCCGACGGCACCGGCCCCGATGCCGTACGGCCTGGCTGGTCATCAGGGTCACGACGAGGGTCTGGAGAAGGCGTCAGTTCTCGCGATCATGCTTGTGTGCTGAGGGCCCTCGCCACGGTCAGACTGTCTTCATAGACGTGATAGCGGGTGATCTGCCCGTCTTCGACGGTCAGGTGCAGCGCGAAGGGTGAGGTGTAGGCGGCGCCATGAGCCCGGACCGTCTGCGCGATCTCTCCGAGCACTACGGCGTGCGTCCCATCCACCAGGATCCGGGTCACCGAGGAGCCGTTCAGTTCGGGCACATGGTGAGTTTCCAGCGATCGGAAATGATCTGCCACATCGGCCCGGCTGGATCGAGTGCGGATCCACGGCACCGCCGGGTGTCCTTCAGCGGGCCAGCTGAGCTGCCAGTCGGCCGGTTCGGCGAACAGTTCCGCCGTACGGTCATGATCGCCCTTGGCCATCCGACGCATCAGTTCTTCCACGACGTCACGAGTGTCACCCTTCATGTCGCAACCCTCTGGCGCCGGACGCAGTCTGTCGATTACCTGATAGGTAAAGGCGGCCCTCCCGCCGAAAGGCGCCTGTGGGTGAGAACCCGAAGATCGGGACTTCAATGACAAGCTCAATCGGCAGGCTCCAGGATGGCCGCCCGGGCGGGCCTGGTGATGGTCGCGCAGCATCCGCAGGACGGAGGAACCGCAGTCGGGGGTACCGCCAGCCGCTGTCCGCAGGTCCCCAACCCCGTGGGCCCCGCCTCGGATGCGTAGTGCGGGCCGTCCTGTCGTATTCCGTTGGCCTCCGGTATGGACCAAGCGTCAGGTCCGCCGGAGCGGTCTAAGCACGTCGTGCTGGATGGGCGAGAGCGCCGCGGGGTCGTCGACCTTGGCCACGACGGATCATCACGTTCCGTCACCACCGGAACCGGGGCCAGAGCCGAAGATCCGTGTAGTCCCGAGGAAGGCGGACGGTGGGAGCCCGCAGCTTCCTCGGCCCAGGCCCGCCTTAGACCCGGCGGGTCAGTCAGCCTGTGCTGCGTACCCGCTCTATGCCGGGCTGGCGTGGGCGGCCAGGATGCGCCACCCGTGCTCGTTCGTATGAACCCACGTCCGCGTGTAGCTCATCCGTCCGGCGAACGGCGTTCCGGCGACGCTGCCTTCCAGCGTGCCGAGGAAGCAGGTGACGCCGGTGTTCCCCACAACGAGCACGGTGAGGTCCTCCTGGAGGAGTTTCGTCAGGACCAGTGTTCGTGAGCGATGGTTGTGGAGATCGAGCTGCTTGGCATCCGGGTGGCACCGGTTGTCCGGCGGTCCGGTGAAGACGAGCCGCTCGTCGAGCAGCCGGTCCAGCTCTTCGACGTCTCCGGCGAGCTGTGCAGCCTGCAGGCGCTGTTCGGCCTTGGCCAGCTCGTCCATGAGGGTGGTGTGGTCGGCCATGAGGAACCTCTCCAGTGATCAATCCCGTGCGAAGCGAACAGAGTACAACAGGCTGAAATCGTAGAGCCGGCCGCGTGATCCCCCTGGTCCGAGGGGCGAGCCTGTCTGTTCAGGCATCCGACCAGCCGTGCCGGCCCCGGCCTCGAACCGCTCGGGAGCTTGAGCCCTGACCGCTCCCGCCGTTGTTGCTCCTCGGGTGTGTATCTGCCTCGTCCGCCGGAGGACCCCACAGCTCGATCTCGGCCAGGTAGGCGCGGGACGCCGCGGTGAACAGCCTGAGGCGGGCGACATCGACCACCCGTCCGCCGGGCTGTCTGGCCGGCCGGAACAAGTCGCGGCAGTCGAGGACGCCGGTGGTGAGCGCGGCGGGCCCGGACGGGGCGATGTGGACGGCACTGGAGAACGGCGCCCTCGCCCGGATCGCTTGCTGACATCCGATGCCGGACGTCACCGACGCGTACCTGGGTGAGTCGCTGAGCGAGCTTCGCTCGCTCGAAGACGATCTCACCTGGTCGGGGATGGCTCCCAAGACTGCGTTCGAGCCGGTTCAGGTGGAGGCGAGGGCGTTGGTGAGGGCCACGCGGTTGGTGACGCCGAGTCGGCGGTAGGTGTGGCTGATGTGGTACTCGACGGTCTTGACGCTGAGCGTCAGCTCCCTGGCTATCTGGCGGTTGGTCTTGCCGAGGGCCAGGAGCCGGGCGACCGCCAGTTGCTGCGGGGTCAGGTTCCCCGCGCCGGCGGGCCGCTGACGGCCGCAGGCGGCCAGCTCGATGGCGCACCGCCGCTGGAACGGCGCCGCCCGCAGGTCGTCCAAGGTGTTCCACGCGGCCTGAAGGTGTTCGGCGGCACGTGTCCTGCGGCCCATCCGGCGCAGGAACGACCCGTAGGCGAGCCGGCCGCGGGCCCGCTCGAAGGGGTCCGCGGCCTGCGCGATCGCCTGCTCGAACAGGACGCTCGCCCGGCCCGGGTCGTTCAGGGCGGCGGCCAGCAGGGCACTGACCCGAAGACCCGGGTCGCCCGCGCGGTGAACGGACGCCGCTCCATCCAGGTCGCCCACCGCGATCAGGGCCTCGGCCAGCAGCTCGGGACCGAAGGGCGGAGCGGGAAGGTCCGCGAGCGCCCGGATCACGTCGTCGTGCCGCTGCTGGGCCGCGGCCAGGTTGGCCTCGGCGCAGGCGGCGGCGCCGTACGGCCCGGCCGAACGGGCCAGGCGCACCAGCCGCTCGGCCGCCTGCCAGTTGCCGCGCGCGGCGGGCACGAGCGACGCCACCGCGTACGCGTATGCGGCAGGCCAGCACCCGTCGACCTGGCCGGCCAGGCACACGGCTACGCCGGCGAGGTCCTCGGCCTCGTCCCAATCGCCGCTGCGATACCTGCCCAGGCTGCGGACGGACGCGTCCAGCATGCGGGCGAGGTGGGAGTTCCCATGGCGCATCAGGTCCAGATAGGACGCCGGATCCCCGTCGCAGCCCAGCGTGAGGTGCTCCGCGATGCGCTGCCGGCGTGACGGGGAGCGCTCGTCGTTCCGGGCCCGGGTCAACAGGCGGCGGGCCTCGTCGAACCGGCCGGCGGCGCAGGCGAGGACGCCCTGCGCGAAGAGGTCGTGATCGTCGGCCGTGGCCCGCGCGTCCGAGATCCGCCCGTCGAAGACGAGAGCCTCGACGGCGTCGGCCGAGGCGACGGCTCCGATCGTGCGGGCCCGCAGGAGGAGACCGGCCGCCTCCGCCCACGCGCCATCGGCGGCGGCGCGCCTGCCGGCGTCGGCGATGTCCCCGGCCACCCGGCCGTCGAACCGGGTGAGGCCGCGCCACCGGTGCTCAAGCCTGTCCAGATCGCCGGTGACCAGCTCCGCCGCGCGCGCGTGCGCCGCCAGCCGGTCGGCGAGGGCCGTTCTGAGATAGACCGCCCGGCCGACGAGGGGATCCTCGAACGTCACGCACAGACCACGGGCCGCCGGATACACCTTGAGCAGCCCGGACTCCTCCAGCACGGCCGTCGGCTCGTCGACCTCCGCGAGGCGGGCCGCCCAGTCGACCGGCACGCCCCGGCTGATCGAGGTCAGGACGGACGCGGCTCGAAGGAGCCGCCGGGCAGGAGGCGAGCAACGTTCGAGTGCCGCCGCCGCCAGCCGATCGTGGCGGTACGGCGCGGGCAGCACGGTGAACGGGCCGGCGAGATCGAGCCCGGCGGACCCTTCGACCACTTCCCCGGCATGCCGCGGATTGCCCGCGGTGTGCTCCCAGAGCCGCCTCGTGGCGGTCACCGGAAGAACACCGGAGAAGAGCGAGACGAAGGCGTCGATCGGGAGACCGTCCAGCGAGACGGACGTCGCCCCGGCGCGGTCCAGGAGACGCCGCAAGGACTCCGGATGGGCGAAGGCGCGGCCGGAGAGGACGGCGAGCACCGACTCGTCACGCAAGCGGCGCAGCGCGAAGACGATCGCGACGAGCGAGTCCCGATCGACCCACTGCAGGTTGTCGACCACCAGCACGACGTCCCGCGCCGCCCGCAACCGGTCCAGGAGCTCGGCGCCCGCCGCGCAGGGATCGTCGCGCGCCGGAGGCCGGTCGAGGAGTTGCGTGAGGGTTCCGAAGGCGAAGCCGGCCTCGCACTCCTCACCCTCGGCGCGCAGGACACGGATCGAGTCACCGGCGTCGTCGAGGAAGCGGTGCAGCAGCGCGGTCTTCCCGATGCCCTCCGGGCCCTGAACCATCACCAACCGGCGCGCCGCCCTCATCGCCGACAGCTCGCGGTCCCTGCCGAAGATCATGGTGCTCTCCCACTCAGCGGGCTCCTGACACCCGAGCCTTCCATCCGGGCGTGACGGAAGCCTTGCGCGCCGGCGCAAGCGGGCTGCAAGACCTGAACATCGTGGCTATAACCCGCCCGGAGCCGCCCGGTTAAAGTCACCACGAGGTGTTCCGGGAAGGGGAGTGCGGCCATGAGCGGGAACATCGAGATCAACATGCTCGGCAGCTTCGAGGTGCTCGCCGACGGGCGGCCGATCACGATCGGCCGGGGTCAGCGGGCCGCGCTCATGGCGATCCTGGCGCTCAACGCCGGCCAGGTCGTCTCCACCGGCCGCCTCGTCGAGGACCTCTGGACCGGCGCCCCTCCACCCAGCGCGCAGAACGCCCTGCACGCCCAGCTCTCCCGGCTGCGGCGGCTCCTTCACCAGGCGGGGGCCGACCCGGGAGTCGTGCGCTCGCGCTCCTCCGGCTACCAGCTCGAGGTGGACCTCCAGCGGATCGACGCCTGCCGGTTCGAGCAACTGGTGAACCAGAGCCGGGGGGCGGTGGACCAGGGGGAGTGGGAACGCGCGGTCACGCTGCTGGACCAGGCCCTCGGCCTGTGGCGAGGCGCCGCGCTCGGCGAGTTCGCCGGCGAGTCGTGGGCCCAGTGCGACATCATCCGCCTGGAGGAGCTGCGTCACGCCGCCGAGGAGAGCAAGGCCGACGCGGAGCTGAAGATGGGGCGCTTCGCCGAGATCGTCCCCAGGCTGGAACATCGCGTGGCGCTGCACCCCTTCCGGGAACGGGCGGCGGCCCAGCTCATGACGGCCCTGTACCGATCGGGTCAGCGGGCGGAGTCGCTCGCGGTCTACGAGCGGGTGCGCACGATCCTGGCCGACGAGCTGGGGGTGGATCCGGCTCCCGGTCTCCAGCGCTTGCACCTGGTGATCCTGAACCAGGAGGTCGAGACGTACACCGGCAGGATCGACAACCTGCCCGCCCGCAACCCGGTGTTCCGCGGGCGTGAGGACGTCCTGGCCGAGGTGCGGGCCGTACTGACGGGACCGCCGGCGCGGCCTGTCGCGGTGTACGGGCTCAGCGGCGTCGGCAAGACCCAGATCGCGCTGGAGTACGCGCATCGATGGGCCCACGCCTACCAGGTCAGGTGGAGGGCCTCGGCGGCGGATCCCGTGGTGCTCGACGGGAGCCTGGCCGAGCTCGCCGTACGGCTCGGCGTCCCGCGCCGGGCGGACAGGAAGGAGATCATGCGGGCGCTGGCCCAGCGGCTGGCCGACGTCGAGGCCTGGCTGATGATCCTTGAGGACGCCGACGAGGGCGACGGCCTCGCCGACGCCCTCTTCGACCGGGCCGGCAACGGTCATGTCATCGTGACCTCGCGTAGTCCCGCCTGGGCCCGATGGGCGGTGCCGCTCTACGTCGCGCCGTTCTCCCGCGAGGAGTCGACGGACTTCCTGGCCCGCCGGCTGGCGCACAAGGTCGAGGCGGACGAGGCCGCCGCCCTCGCCGAGCAGCTCGGCGATCTGCCCGCGGCCCTGGAGCAGGCGGCGGCGTACGTCGAGCAGGCGGGGATGACGCTCGGCGAGTACGGCGTGTTGTTCGGCCGCCGGGCCAGGACGCTGCTGGCGCGCAGAGCCGGCGCGGATCGTTACGCCCCCGCCTGGGACCTCGCCTTCGAGCGGATCACCAGGGAGTCGGCGGCGGCCGGCGAGTTGCTCCACCTGTGTGCGATCCTCAGCGCGGAGGGGACGTCGCTGTCGCTGTTACGGCGGAGCCCGGAGGCCCTGCCGCCGGCCCTGGGGGCGGCCGTGGTCGACGAGATCGGGCTGGAGGACGCGATCGCGCACCTGCTCCACCACTCCCTGATCAGCCGGGATAGGGGCCGCCTGCGCATGCACCGGCTGGTTCAGGTGGCCGCTCGCGGCACCCTGGACGACGAGAGCCGCAGGGCGTGGCTCGCCCACGGCATCCGGCTCATCGGGTCGGCCACGCCCCAGGACTCTGACAACCCGGCCGCCTGGCAGGACTGGGACGAGGCCATCCCGCACCTCGTCGGCCTGGTCGACCAGATGGGAAAGGCCGACCCGGTTCCGGAGGGGATGCCCCGGTTGTTGTCGATGGCGGGCCGGTATCTCGCGACGCGTGCCGTGTTCGCCGCCGCCAAGGAGGCGCAGGAGGAGGCGCTCGCCCTGGCCAGGCGGGCCGACGGGCTGGAGCAGGAGGACCTCATCGCGATCCTCGTCGAGTACGGCAGGTTCATGGAGCTCGTGGGTGACCTGCCAAGGGCCCGCGCGATTCAGGAAGAGGCACTCGCGCGGGCCGAGGAGAGCCTGGGCCGCGACCATCCACGCACGGCCCTGGCCCTGATCAGCCTGGCGGACGTGCTCATGTGCGAGCGCGAGCTGCCCGACGCCCGGCGGCTGCTGGAGCGGGCGCTCACGATCCTCAGGAGCCGGTCGGACCGCTACCAGCGGGAGATCTCCAAGGCGGTGCGCGACCTCGGATTCGTCGCGTGGGCGGCGGGCGACCTGGCCACGGCGGCGACCTGGATATCCCAGGCACTGACCGAGGCCAGGCGCCTTCTCGGCCCCGCCCATCCCGACGTCGCGCACGCGCTGTCGCTGCTGGGACTGGTCAGGCAGGACGAGGGCGACGCGGCGCGGGCCGTACTCCTCCAGGAACAGGCGGCGGCCATCCTCACCGCCGTCCACGGAGACACGCACCCGGACGTCGCGCACGCCTACGACAAGCGCGGATACGCGCTGCGGCTGCTCGCCCGGCTGGACGAGGCGGAGGCGTCGCACACCCGGGCGCTGAACATCCTCGAGTCCGTGTACGGCCCCGCCCACGGCGAGGTGGGCATGCCGTTGAGCAACCTCGGCCTGGTGTTCCACGACCGAGGCGACGCGCCGGCGGCCGCGCGGTCGCAGGAGCGCGCCCGGGAGGTGTTCACGGGGGCGTTCGGCGCGGACAGCCCCCATGCCCACCTCGCGCTGCGCCGCCTGGGCATGGCCCGCTGCCTGGCCGGGGCGACCGGCGAGGGGATCCGCCTGCTCACGGCGGCGCGAACCGGGATCGAACGCCGCCTCGGCCCCACCCATCCCGATGTCGGCCGTACCCTGCTCGAACTGGCCAAGGCGCATGAGATCCTCCTCGACCACGCCGCGGCGGACGCGTGCCGTACCCGCGCACGGGAAATCTTGCGGGCGTCGTACGGCGAGCCCGCCGCGGACCTGATCGAGCGCCAGACATAGGGATTTCCCCGGGTTGCCTCCGCCCGGTGCCCGGCGGAGATTGCTCGTATGGCGAACATCCAGGAGATCGTCGGCAGTCCGGCGCCCCGGAGCATATGGCGGACGCCATGGCCGGTGCGCGAGGACTACCACCCGTCGCCCGTGGACTGGCGACGGGAGGTCATCTACTTCCTTCTCCCCGACCGTTTCAGCGACGACCGCGACGACCGGCCCCCGCTGGAGCGCGCCGACCTCTGGGCGGCACGGCCGAACTGGCGGTGGGACAAGTGGTCGGAATCGGGCAGGGCACGCTTCCAGGGCGGCACGATCCCGGGGATCACCTCGCGGCTGGACTACTTGTCCGACCTCGGGGTGACGGCCTTGTGGATCGCGCCGGTCTGGAAGCAGCGCGCCGTCACCGGGATCGAGGGCGGCCCGCCCGAGGCGGACGACTACCACGGCTACGCGATCCAGGACTTCCTCGACGTGGACCCCAGGTTCGGCACGCGGGAGAACCTGGTGGAGCTGGTACGGCAGGCGCACGCTCGGGGCATCCGGGTGATCCTGGACATCGTCGTCAACCACACGGCGGAGTGCTGGGACTACGCGTCCGACGTGATCCGGCCCCCGTACCAGAAGGATCGTTACTCCTTCGGCGCGTGGCGGGACGGGACCGGGGGCAGGCTGGCGCCGGGGCAGCACCCGCAGACGCCCGAGCAGGGCGTCTGGCCCAGCGAACTGCACGACTCCGAGGGATACACCCGCGCCGGCGGGGACGGTTCCGGCTGGGGAGGGGGCAACATCGACGACCCCGGCGCGGACTTCCGGCGGGCGGACTGGTTCAACCGCGACCTCGATCTGTCGCGCGGGCTGGAGACGATCATCCGCATCTGGACCTACTGGGTCGCCCTCCTCGACGTCGACGGTGTGCGCGTCGACACGCTGAAGCACATCACCATCGAGCAGGCACGGCTGTTCTGCGGAGCCATGAGGGAGTTCGCCGACGGCCTCGGCAAGGCGAACTTCCTGATCCTGGGCGAGGTCGCGGGTGGCGACTGGCTCCAGGAGAGGTATCTCGACCTCGTCGGGCGCGACCTCTCCGCGGTCCTGGAGACCGGGGAGACACGCGGCATCCTCCGTGCCGTGGCGGCCGGCGCGCGCGATCCGGACGACTTCTTCAGCAGGTTCCACCGGATCAAGGGGATGCCGCACCGGGCGATCGGCTCGGTGTACGGCACGTCGCTGGACGACCACGACAACGTGGACATCGCTCCCCAGGTCCGGTTCGGCGCCGATCCTCCCCATCCTGAGCAGGTCATCCTCGGCGTGGCGATGGTCCTGTTCACCCTCGGCATCCCGACGCTGTACTACGGGACCGAGCAGGCGCTGACGGGGCCGGAGCCGTCCGAACGCGAATGGCTGCACCCCTCGTGGGGTACGCGCGACAAGTCCGGTGACCGGCATCTCAGGGAGGCGATGTTCGGCGCCGAGCACGCGCGCAAGGCCGGAGCGGCGGGCGTACCCGGTGCGGGCGTCGATCCGGGCGATCCCGGCCTGTTCGACGCGGACGTTCCGGGGTTCGGGCCGTTCGGCACGAGTGGGCACCACGTCTTCGACCGGGACGGCCGGGTCTTCCAGCAGGTCCGGATGATGCTGAAGGCGCGGTCGGAGCACCCGGCGCTGAGCGTGGGACGGCAGTACCTGCGCCGCGTCGCGACGACCGGCGCCTACGCCCTGCCGCTGGCCGGCGACGTCGTCGCCTGGTCGCGCATCCTGGCGAACACCGAGGCCGTCTGCGTGATCAACCCCAGTCTCACGGAGTCACGGACGGTGCGGGTCGAGATCGACGGCCCCCTGCACGCGGGCACCACGGCACTGACGGTCATCGCGAACTCGGCCGAGGTCGACGGCCCGGCCAAGCACCCCGTCGGGTCGGCGGTCGAGGTACGGCCGGGGCCGGACTTCTCCCATCACGTCGAGTTGCCGGACCTGCCTCCGGCGAGCGTGCTGGTGCTGACCGGCTGAGCCGTCAGGCGGTCAGGTGGTCGGCCAGGCGCAGCGCGAGCGCCGCCAGGGTGAGGGAGGGATTCGCGGCCGGGGACGTCGGGAACACGGAGAGGTCGCAGACGTAGAGGTTGTCGGTGCCGAAGACCTTGAGGTCGGGGTTCACGACTCCACGGCTCTCGTCGGCGCCCATGCGCAGCGTGCCCACCTCGTGGCCGACGGCGCCCAGCGTGGTGCGGGCCAGGGCTCCGGTCGCCCGGCCGCCCAGCGCCGCGATGATGCGGTTGCCAAGGTCTTCGGCCCTTGCCTCGAGGCCGGCGACGGAGGCGTGCGCCATCTCGATCACCGTCCCGTTCGCCTCCAGCCTCACCCGGTTGCCGTCCACGAGGGGGACGGCGGGGAAGAAGACGAGCATCCCCGTCATGGCCGAGTCGGCGGTCAGGACCGTGCTGAGCTCCTCGTCGACCCTGAGCTGGTTGAAGTCGGCCCCCATCTCCAGGACCACGTTGAGCGGAACCTCGGACGTCTGATCGTCGACGAATCCCCGCAGCACGAGCTTGGTGGCCTCGGCCGTCTCGAAGAAGGGCGAGTCACGGGGAACGCTGAACGGCCGGTAGTAGGTGGGGTGATCGGTGAGGCCCCGTCCGGCCAGCGGATGGCCGAGCCCGCTCGCGAGGGCGATCACCGCGCTGTCCACGGTGCCGGCCGCGAGGATGACGCTCCCCCCGTCCTTGAGGTAGTAGGTACGCTCACGGTTCGCCAGCAGGTCCACGGCGTGCACGGAGTGGACGTGGCCCGGCCGAGCCGGGTCGAACCCCACCGAGGTGACCCGGTGGTTGAGATTGATGTGCAGGTTGTTCTGCCAGGGCCGGCGCAGCCGGTCCTCGAACAGCAGCGCGGCCGTGGAGAAGATGCTGGAGGGGATCTCCAGCCTGCGCGCCAGCACGTGCTCGACCGCCAGCGGGACGTTGAACTGGGTGAGCTCCGGAACGGCCGTGGCCAGTTGCTGCTTGACCTTCTTGCGGTGGGTCGTGGCCGGCGGCGTCGTACCGTTGAGCAGATCACGCGCCAGCGAGTACCAGCGACGGCGCAGGGCGCCGGACAGGCGAGGTGGCCAGCCGTCGAACTCCTCCGGCTGCATCTCGGGAATCAGCGCCCCCCAGAAGACGGACCTGCCGCCCAGGCAGTACGCCTGGCCCACGTCGAGATCCTTTGGCCCCGCATAACGCTTGGCCCGATAGCTGTACCACAGGTCCCATAAGATCTTGTTCGTGTCCCCGTCGTCCCCGTGAACCCGGGGAAGGTTGCCGACATGGGTGGGGAAGAGATACCCGCCCGCCTCGAGCACCAGGACCTCGGGCAGGGGCCGGCCCTGGTTCTCGGCGGACTTGAGGAGCTGGTGCGCGAGGACGCCTCCGCCCATGCCGCTGCCGATCACGATGAAGTCGACGAGCCTGCGCTGGTCGAGCATGGGCGGGAAGTGGATGCGGGCGGGGAGGGGATTCTCGCGGGCCATGTCGCTGGGCTCTTCGAAGAAGTCGTACAGATGGCGGGTCTCGTCCATCTCGACCACGTACTCGCCGGCCTGGATGTCGGCGGCCGACAGCTCCCTGGACGTCCTCTCCCACCGTCCGTCGCAGAAGAACTTGAAGGAGAAGGGCGCGGCGGGCGTGGGGATCTCGATGCGCCACTCCCCGAGCTCCGGGTGGAACGTGCAGAGGCGAATGGGGTCCCAGTCCGGATCGGACCGCACGCCGAGGCTTGACGTCGGCCGGACCGCGCCTCCTCTGAGAACGATGGAGAACATCGAGTGGCTCCTTGTCCGCACTCTGGTCAGGGTCTGAGGGGCAGGATGAGAGCGGCGGTGCGGTCGGCGGCCATGGCCCATGCCGTGGAGACGGTCGGGACCAGGGCGTCGAGCCCGCCGGGCACGCGCAGGGGGAGCAGGCGGGGCGCGGTGTCGGTCGCCGGGTCGAGGACGACGAAGCCGTCCCGTTCGTGCGCGCCGACCAGGACGCCGCCCGCGCACACGAGGAACGACAGCGGCGCCAGCGGGAGGCCGATCGGTGGGCCGGGCCGCGCCGACCAGGTGCCCACGCGCTCCAGGCCGTGGGCCGTGCTGATCCACACCGATCCCGCGCAGACGCACATCCCCCCACCCCCCTCGGCGCCGACCTCGACCAGACGATCTCCCTCGTGGAGGCGCCGGTCAAGACGCGAGGTCCACCAGAACCCGTCCTCGGCCACGGCCCACCGCTCCAGCCCGGGCAAGCTCACCCGCTCCGGCCGGTCGCCCGCCGGGCCCAGCCGCCACGCCTGCTCGCCGGACGGGTCGACCGCCCAGGCCGTGCCGCCCGCGGCGGCGAGTGTCACGGGTCTTCCGATCGACGTCCGGGCCAACCGGGCGCCCGTGCGCGCCTCCAGCCAGAGCAGATCGTGGCCGGCGGCCGCGACGAGCGTCTCGCCCATCACGGCCAGGGAGCGCGGTCCCGCCGGAGCGGGGAGGTCGCCGATGGCCCGCCCGCGCGCGTCATACGTCAGCAGCCGGCCGGCCACCGCGCACCAGACGGTCGTCCCGTCCGACGCGGCGGCCTGGACCGCACCGGCGAACCTGATGGTGACGGGGTCCATGGCTGACGACGCTACCCGCCGAGCCCCATCTCCCTGACGGCCACGTTCGCCGGATGATCGGCGTCGACCTCCTGGGCCTGCGCGATGCGGGCGGGCGCCGCGCCGTACGGCAGGCCCAGCGCGACCGCCCTGCCGACGGAAGGGTCCAGCAGGAGCCGGGCGACGTCGTTGTCGGCGGCGCCGGTCGGGTAGGCGATGAAGACGTCCGTCGTACCGGACACGGCGGTCATCTCCTCGGTGCGCCAGATGACGATGACCTCCACCGTGTGGTGTCCGGGCATCCTGAACACGAAGCCGTCCGTTCCCCAGAAGACCGTCGCCGATCCCGACCGCTCGTCCCCGGGCCGCAGGAGCTCGAAGCGGGTGGAGGGACAGGCGACGATGTCGGCGGGACGCAGGAAGGTGATCCGGTCGAGGGGGTCGGTGACGCTCACCCGCGCGATCATGGACTGGGTGTCCAGGCTCGTCGGCGCGAGCACCGGCGCCTGGCCACGGTTGGTCAGCGTCCAGGTCAGGGTCACGGGCTCGCCCAGGGCGAGCCGGTCCTTCGCCGGGGTGACCGTCAGTTCCAGCTCCTCGGGCCAGGTCGTGTCGGCCGGCTCGGGGGCCGAGATGGCGCTGCCGAAGAAGTCCATCGCGCCGGGCCGTACCGCCGGATCGGGAAGGTGCCTGAGGTGCTTGGTCGCCGTCGGGCTGAACTCGAGCCTGATCTCGTCGGGGAACTTGCCCGCGAGGCCGATGACGGTGGCCACGCTGGGCGTGGGGGACATGATCGAGTTGTCGACGGGCGCCTCGAAGAACGTGTGGATCTGGTTGAAGGCGTGGCCGATCTCGTGGGTCGCCGAGCGATGGAAGGCCAGCGGCACCGCCCGTTGCTGCCGGCCGGCGGCCAGGTCGTAGTGCGAGCCGCCCTGGCCGTCGGGGCAGTCACCGGGGGGATAGCCGTCCTCGCTGAACGTCGCCGAGCCCTCGCGCGAGATGCCGTTCGGGTCCGCCCCGATGGACGAGTCGAACATGACACCCCGGCCGCAGCCCAGCCGCGCGGGAATGCTGAGCAGGTGCACGCGCCATTCGCGGTCCAGTTCCGCCGGGTCGTAGGTGGGCGCCGACTTCATGAGCTCGTGCAGGTCGGCGTACGACCAGGCGTCGCGGATGTCGATCCCGGCCAGTGCGGGAGGCAGCGGGATGTCGCCCTCGTCGCTGACCCTCAGCTCCCAGCCCAGCTTGGCGAAGGTGTCGCCGAAGGTCTCGCCGTTCACGTCGAGCGGCGGCGGGTTGGTCCCCTGGAGCGTGTTGACGTACACCTGGGCCCGGCGGTACGAGGCCGAGATCCACCGGATGCGGACCGAGCCGATCGGGGTGGAGCCGTCGAAGGCGGTCCCGGTGAAGAGGTCGCCGGTCGTCGTCGTGTGGAGGTCGAAGCGGAGCGTCCGGCTCGGCGTGGCGGTGAAGCTGCCGTTGAACCCGGTGGCCGGCTGGTTGTAGTCGTACTGCTCGAAGACCAGCGAGAACCGGCACGGCGCCTTGGCCGGGACGATGTACAGCAGGTTCGCCTGGATGCCGCGCAGGTAGGCGCGGTAGTCGGCGCGCGGGTAGACCGGGATCGTCGCCGGGTCCGTCAGGTCGGCGTCGGTGGCCTGCCTGAAGGCGTACAGGTCGCCGGAGAACCGGATGTCGTTGTCGATGCGCTCGATCCGGACCGTTCCCCGGTACTTGGTCCCGCTCGCGTCGTCGGGCGCGAAGACGAGGGTGTAGCAGCCCTGCCTGAGGTTGGTGTAGCAGAACCGCCAGTTCGGGAACGGCCCCGCCGGGTCGATGAACTGGTGCGGGTCGACTCCCTGCGGCATTCCCGGGGACGGCCGCACCTGCTCGGCTTGCGGAAGGAAGACCGTGCCAAGCCGCTTCTGGAGTCGTTCGGTCGAAGGCATGGTGATGCCCCTCCGTTCAGGGGGTCGCGGCGATGGCCGAGAGGATCGCGTGCGCGACCTCGCGGCCGGTGATGTCGCTGTGATCGCGGATGTGGGCGTCCGCGAGGAGGTTGTGGACGGAGCGTGGCCGGAACTCGTACCGCTCGTGGGCGGCGGCGAGAGAACCCCGCACCGCCTCCGGGGTGGACTGGGCGCCGTTGGCGCCGAGCCCGCCGAAGCGGCTGTCCGGTCCGAACGGGCCGTCGCTGATCTGGTTCGCGAGCTGCGATGCGACGCCGTACGCCAGGCTGACCAGGGTGTCGTTCCTGGTGTGCGTGACCAGGAGCGGCCCCGTCACCACGCCTGAGGTGATCGCGGAACGGAACGGCCCGTCGCGTCCCGGCTCGAAGGCGCGCGCGTAGCCGTAGTGCGACAGCGCCCCCTGGAGCACCGTCATCGAGCACGGACGGCCGCCCAGCCCGCCGGGGGCCGAGCACGCCGCGGAGATCATCCGTCCGCCGAAGCTGTGGCCCACCAGGTGGACGCGCACACCGGCCGGGACCTGGTTCCGCAGGAAGGCGGCGAGGCCGCGTTCGCCGATCGTCCCCGCCCGCGCCTTCATCTCGTAGTAGGCGACGAAGTCGACCAGTCGTTTGGCGCCCTCCAGGAACCCGCCGATGAGATTGCGCTGGGCGCCGTCGGCCGACAGCACCCGTGCCGACAGGCGGGACACCAGTTCCGGCGCCTGGATCGTGAAGAGGTCGTCGGGGCAGTCCTCGTCGGGCGTCGTGCCGAGCACGTCGCGCAGCAGGTCGGCGAACTCGTGCTGAGCCTGGACGGACCGGTCGAGCTGCGGCACGAGCGCCCGTGCCTTGGCCAGGGTCACCCGGGTCCCCTCGCTCGTCGCCGTGCCGTGGAGCGTGTCGAGGCGAAGAGCGAGTTCGGCGCCGGCCGGGGCGTCGAGGAGGCCGATCGAGCCGGGCAGCCTCTCGAACCACTCCCACTTGTTCGACGGCCAGAAGACCCCGGCGAGCATGATCCGGCGGCCCGTGACCAGATGGCCGTCGCCGTGCGCGAGCATGTGGGCCAGCGACTGCGCGATCTCCGTGTACGTGGCCTGCGCCGCCAGGCGGGTGTTGTTCCAGCCGTGGACCAGGACCACCAGATCCGTCGCGGCCGGAGGAGAAGGGGGCCGCAGCAGGCGCCCGCCTTCGTCGAAGGCGACCTCGATGTAGTCGAACGGGCCGAGCTGACGTGTCATGCGCTCACGGTAGGGATCCGCCGCCCGCGCCCGCCTCCGTGCCCGAGCCAGGGATCTCCCCAGTCCCGCGGTCTCAGCCGGAGCGCGCCCACATGCGGAACAGCACCCGGTCGACGTAGCGCAGGTAGTCGGGGACGTGCGCGTACGCGCTGTGCGCGCGGTGCAACCGGTGCAGCAGCTTGAGATGCCGCTTGCCGGGGATGTTGGGCAGCGTCCACAACCAGAGGCGGTTCCACGGAATCGCGTTGATCAGGTAGACGCTGATCGTGCCGACCGGGTCGCCGCCGCCGAACTGCTCCACGTCCGGCCTGGGCGGACCGTAGGGCTCGCCGGCCACACGCAGGCGCTCGGCGAGCCGGCGCAGGTCATCGCTGACGTTCGCGGCGACCGCCGCGCCCGCCCGCCAGTCGGCGACCAGCCGGCTCCGCCAGTTCCTGGTCTCCTCGGCCATGGCGGTGTTGCGCAGGGCGGCGGCGGCCTGGATCAACTCCAGCGGCGAGCCGGCGGACCTGATCAGCAGGGGCAGCACGGAAGGCAGCGACGGTATGTCGAACTTCTCCCCGCGTTCTTCGGCGAAGTCGGCGTCGATGGCCGCGAACAGGTCCGGTTCCGTGGCGTAGTGGCCTTGGACGGTCCCGGCGCCGAGCATCCGGGCCCGTTTCCCCTGCAGCAGATGGGCGGTGGAGGCGAGCTTGGCGTAGACGCCGAAGAGCGCTCCGCCGTAGAGGAAGGTGTCGACGGCCCGGCCCGGGACGTCGTCCGTCCCGGCATAGGCCGGGTCGATTTCCGGCAGCGGCGGACGCCACTGGTGGTCGAAGGCCGTGAGCTCGCCCTCGATGTCGCGGTCGGCGAGCGAGTCCCGTTCTCCGCGTGGAGAGGCTCCGCGTGGAGAGGCTCCGCGTGGAGAGGCTCCGCGTGGAGAGGCTTCGCGTGGAGAGGCTTCGCGTGGGGCGGCGAGCATGGCTTCGATCGCGTAGTCCCGGGCTTCGCGGTAGGGCTGCTCGGCGACCCTGATCGTGGACAACACCCTGCTCCCGCACGCCTCGTTGCAGACCTGCTGGAGCCGGTGACCGGGGAACTGCTCAAGAGGGAAGGTGTACTGATAGTCGATCATCGGCAGGTGGTCGACGTAGACCAGCAGGTCGAGGAACGACACCAACTCCTGCACGTTCTGGCTGATGGGGCGCCAGGCCAGGGCGAGCCGGTCTCGCCAGGCCAGTTCCGGCTCGTCCGCCTGACGAGCGGGCGGCCCTGCCAGGAAGACCTCCGCCGTGCGATAGATCATCGGGTCGACGATCAGGTCGAGCCGCGTGGCGGCGAGGGTCTCCCAGTCCGAGGAGGTCCTGATCAGGGCGTCGGGCTCGTCGTGCGTCCGGATGAACATGGCGCGTCCCTCGTCAGTGCTGGGGCCTTCAGGCATATCCCACGCGGCAGGGATATGCCAGCGGGTCCTAGATGCGGTTGGTCTTGCCGTGGCAGCGGGGGTCGCCGAGACGGCGGTCGAAGACGAACCTGTAGTCCACGTACACCGTGTCGCCACGCTTCACCCGGACGTTGACGCTGCGCCCGCCGCCGCCCGGCCGGACGTTGTCACCCGACCTCCATTCCCAGAGCGTCTTGTCGTAGAAGCCCGGCCGGTGCTTCCTGATCCTGAGGTGGACGTTGCTCTTGTTCCGCAGGCCCTTGCCGCCGAGGAAGTAGTTGATCCGGTTGAAGTAGTCGTAGTTACCCGAGGTGTAGTAGTACGCCTTGACGCTTCCCGAGTTGCCGTAGCTCGAACAGTTGCCGGCGATGTGGGCGGCGGAGGTGGCCGTCGCCGGTCCGGACAGTGTGCCCAGGGCGAAGGCGGTGGCCAGCGCCGCGGTGATGATCCCGGTCCTTCTCGACATGCTCGTCTCCTTTCAGCTGAATTCGGACGAGGCGAAGGTAGGCGGGCCGGTGTTGAGCTTGCGTTGAGGCTGTGTGGATTCGTCGGGGACGACGATGCGCGCGGGGCAAATACGTGGGATGGGCCGGTGTCCGGTTCGGGCGGGGGCTGGACAGTGTGGGCATGATCTCGAAGACGCTTACCCGTGCCCGCCTCGCCGGTGGGGAACTGGTGGACATCGTGCTGCGTGGCGGCCTGGTGGCCGACGTCCGTCCGAGCGGAGCCGTACCGCATGAGGGTGTGGCCCTGGACCTGGACGGGCGGGTGGTGATGCCCGGGCTGTGGGACCACCACGTGCACTTCGACATGTGGGCGCTGAAGGAGAGCCGGCTGGACGTCTCCGCGGCCCGGTCGGCGGCCGAGTGCGCGGCGCTGGTGGAACGGCGGTTGCGCGAGCGGCCCCCCGAGCCCGGGGCCACGCTGGTCGGCACCGGCTTTCAGGACGGCACCTGGCCGGACTCGCCCACCGCCGAGTCGCTCGACGCCCGGAGCGGAGCCGTTCCGGTCGTGCTGATCAGCCACGACATCCACTGCGCGTGGCTCAACACCGCGGCCCTGCGGCGGTGGGAGGTGCGTTCTGACGGGCTGGTCCGGGAGGAGGACTGCTACGCGCTGGTGGCCAGGGTCAACGACCTTCCTGACGAGCATCTCGACGCGCTCGCCGCCGAGTCGGTACGGCGGGCGCACGCGCGCGGGGTGGTGGGGATCGTCGAGTTCGAGCGCCGGCCGAACCTGGACGCCTGGGAGCGCCGGGTCCGGTCGGGGGTGACGATGCGGGTGGCGTGCGGCGTGTACACCGACCGGCTGGACGACGCCATCGAGCGCGGGCTGGCCACCGGGGACGTGCTGCCCGGCACGCGGGGGCTGGTCGAGATGGGGTCGTTCAAGATCGTAGTGGACGGCTCGCTGAACACCCGGACGGCGTGGTGTCACGACGCGTTTCCCGGTCTCGGCGGGGAGGGCGCGTTCGGGGTGCGGGCGGTGGGGGACGACGAGCTGCGCGAGCTGGTCGCGCGGGCGCATGCCGCCGGGATCGCCTCGGCCATCCACGCGATCGGGGATCGGGCCAACACGCTCGCGCTCGACACCTTCGAGCGGACCGGCGCCCGGGGGACGGTCGAGCACGCGCAGCTTCTGACCGGCTCCGATCTCGGCCGGTTCGCGCGGCTCGGGGTGGCCGCGAGCGTCCAGCCACGGCACGTGATCGACGATCGGGACGTGGCGGACCGGCACTGGGCGGGCCGTACCGAACGGGCCTTCCCGCTGGCTTCGCTGCTCTCGGCGGGCGCACGGGTGCTGCTCGGGTCGGACGCGCCGGTGGCGCCGCTGGATCCGTGGGTCTCGATCGCCTCGGCCGTGTCCAGGGCGGGACTCGGCCAGTCGCCGTGGCACCCGGAGCAGCGGATCTCCGTCGGGCAGGCCCTGCGCGCCTCCACCCGGCACCCGCGCCTGGCCCCCGGCGTGCCCGCCGACCTCGTCGTCCTCGCCGCCGACCCGCACGCCCTCGGCGCGCAGGAACTGGCCGCCATGCCCGTCGAGGGCACGCTGATCGCCGGCGAGCCGGTGTACGGCGCGGCCGGACGTCTGCCGGACGCACGGATCGGCGGCGCAGAGTTCGTCGGGATCACTGACGAACAGCGGTGACCTGCCGACCTATGGTGTGCGGCACCCCAGTCCAGAGCGTGGAGGAGTGGTCCGGCATGAACGAGCCGACGGCGGGCGGCGCGCTGCGCGCCACCTCAGAGAAGAGTTTCGGACGACGCGGTTTCCTGTACGGGCTCGGCGCCCTCGGCGTCGCCCTCACGGTCCCCGGCTGCGCGAAGGAGAACCCCAAGCCTGCGCCGAACAGCGCGGGCACGGCCGTCCAGCACGCCTACGGCACGACAACCGTGCCCAAGGACCCGAAGCGGATCGTGGCCCTGGGCCAGACCGACATCGACGTGCTCGTGGCGCTCGGCGTGCCGCCCGTCGCGGTCGGGGTGTTCAGCGGCGACTGGTACTCGCCCCTGCACCCGTGGAACAAGGCCGCCTTCTCCAAGAACCCGGAGTTCCTGGACTTCGAGGAGTACTCCGTCGAGAAGATCCTCGCCCTGAAGCCGGACCTGATCACCGGCGTGATGGGCGGCATGACCAAGAAGGAGTACGACAAGCTCAGCTCGATCTGCCCGGTGGTGGCGCAGCCCAAGGGCTTCACCGACTGGAACACGCCGCTCGACCAGCAGACCGGGATGCTCGCCCAGGCCCTGGGCATGGTGGACAAGGGCAAGCAGCTCGTGGACGGCATCGCGGGCGCGCTCAAGGCGGCCGCGGCGGCCAACCCGGGCTTCGCCGGCCGTACCGTGGCGATCGCCGAGTGCTGGGGGGACACGTTCAAGGTGATCGGCCCGTCCACGCCCCGCGCCAAGTTCTTCACCAACCTGGGGTTCAAGAGCCTGCCCGAGCTGGACGCCCTGGTCGGCAACGCCTACAGCGCCGACATCTCCTCCGAGAAGCTCTCGCTCATCGGAGCCGCCGACCTCGTGCTGTGGACGACCGACGGCGGCCAGGTGGAGGCGCTGAAGAAGAACCCGGTCGTCTCCCGGCTGAAGTCCACCAAGGAAGGGCGCTCGCTGTGGTCGACCGGGATGAAGCACGACTCGGCGTTCTGGTCGATGGACTGGGGGACCGTGCTGAGCCTGCCGTACGCGATCGAGCACGTGATCCCGCAGATCAGGGCGGCCATCGACGGGGACACCGGCACCAAGGTCGCGAACTTCTCCTCCTGACAAGATTTCATCCGGACAACCTGGAGCTGACCACGATGACCGACCTACCGAGCCTCGACCAGGTCGCCGACCGGATCGAGGACCTGATGACCCGGCACCGGCTGCCGTCGGTCGCGCTCGCGATCGCCCGGGGCGACCGGGTGGAGGCCCGCGGCTTCGGGCTGGCCGACCTGCGGGGGCGCGCGGCGACCGGAGCCACGCCGTACCTGCTGGCCTCGGTCACCAAGCCGATCGTGGCGACCCTGTGCGTCGTGCTCGCCGAGCGCGGGCTGGCCGACCTCGACGAGCCGCTGGCCGACCGGCTGCCCTGGCTCGACGCGGAACGGCCGGGCCGCCGCGGCCGGCCGACCGCGCGCCAGGCGCTCACCCACACCGCCGGGTTCGGACGGTACTGGGACTTCGCCTACGACGAGGCGCCGCCGGGCATCGAAAGGGCCGTCCAGCGGTACGGCGTGCTGATCCACGAGCCGGGCACCCGCTTCGAGTACGCCAACCTGGGCTACGGCCTGCTGGAACCCTGGCTGGAGGCGGCGACCGGCCACCCGCTGGCCGAGCTGCTGGACCGCTACCTGTTCCGTCCGCTGGGGCTGGAATCGGGCGCGTTCGGTCCCGGCGCGGGAGGGGCGGAGGCGGCGGTGCCGTACACGCGAGAACGGCATGTCCCCTATCCCACGATCCACACCAGCCACCCGGCCGCGAGCATGGCCTGGATGTCGGCCGCGGACCTGGCCAGGTTCGGGACGGCGCACACGGACCGGTCGGAGGTGCTGGCGCCGGGCTCGGCCGCGGCGGTGCGCACGCCGGGCCTGGAGGAGGCCCCCGAGCGCTACGGCCTGGGCTGGAACGTCCGCCACCCCGGCGGCGTCGAGGTGCTGGCCCACGGCGGTGACATGTGCGGCGTGGGCGCCTCGCTGGCCGTGCTGCCCCAGCTCGGGGTGAGCGTCGCCGCCGTCGTCAACCGCACGGGCTCCTTCGAGCACGCCCGTACGGCCTGCGAGATCCTCCTCGAGGGACTGGTCGGCCGCATCGGGTCGGAGTCGGACCCGGTGGCCGTGGCCCTGCCGGAGGGCGAGTGGTCAGGCCGCGCGGAGACCCCCTTCGGCCCGGTGCCCCTGCTCGTGGGCGCCTCCGGCGACGGGGAGCTGTGGGTCGAGGTGGCCGGCGAACGCACTCGTGCACGGGCGGAGGCGGAGGAGTCGTACGACGTCATGATCGCGGCCGAGGCGCAACTGCCCACCCCCGACGCGCTCCGGGCCGGCCCGTGGCTCGAACTCGCCCTCGACGTCGGCGGCGACCGCCTGACGGGCTCGGCCAGGGCGGTCAAGCACGGCGAGAGCGGCGACCGGGTGGGCAACTGCCTGACCCACTGGTGCGAGCTGGAGCGGGTCCGTTGAGCACCGGGACGCTGCCCGCGGCACAGGCGCCCGCGGTCCAGCGGCGGCTGGGGCTCGGGCTGGGCGTCGCGGCGGCGATCCTGCTCGTGCTGTCGGCGGCGAGCCTGGCGCTGGGCGCGGAGAACGTGCCGTTCGCCGACGTCTGGCGGTCGCTGACCGAGGGCGGCACCGACGCCGACGTCATCGTGCGCGGCGTCCGGGTGCCGCGCACGATCCTGGCGGTGCTGGTCGGCGCCGCGCTGGCGGTCGCCGGCGCGCTGATGCAGGCGCTGAGCCGCAACCCGCTCGCCGAGCCCGGCCTGCTCGGCGTGAACGCGGGCGCCGCGCTGGGCGTGGTGATCGCGATGGCGCACCTCGGGGTCGCCTCGCTCGCCGGCTACGTCTGGTTCGCCCTGGCCGGGGCCAGCGTCGCGACGGTGGCGGTCTACGCGCTCGGCTCGGCGGGCGCGGCGGGAGCCAGCCCCGCGCGGCTGGCCCTCGCGGGCGCGGCCATCACCGCGGCGCTCACCGGGGTGATCTCCGCGATCGTCCTGCTGTCGTCCACGGTGTTCAACGGCTTCCGCGCCTGGAGCGTCGGAACGCTGTCCGGCCGCACGGCCCCGGTGGTGATCCAGGTGGCGCCGTTCGTGGTCGCCGGGATCCTGCTGACGTTGTTCCTGGTGTCCTCGCTCAACGCGCTGGCCCTGGGTGAGGACGCGGCGAAGGGGCTCGGCGCCAACGTGGCGCGTACGCGGCTGCTGGGCGTGGTCGCGACGACGCTGCTGTGCGGCGCCGCCACCGCCGCGGCCGGACCGATCTCGTTCGTCGGCCTGGTCGTGCCGCACATGGTCCGTACCTTCACCGGTCCCGACCATCGCTGGCTGCTGCCGTACTGCCTGCTCGCGGGGCCGATCCTCATGGTCGCCGCCGACCTGGCCGGACGCCTGGTCGCGCGGCCGGGCGAACTGCCCACGGCGCTGGTCACCGCCGCCGTCGGCGCGCCCGTGTTCGTCTACCTGATCCGCCGGCGCAGGATGGCCGGGCTATGACCACGGTGAAGCACACCACGCCGAAGCACACCACGACCCGCCTGGAGTGGCGCGGCCGGTCGGTCCTGTGGCGCCCGCGCGCCGCGCTCGCGAGCGTCGCGGTGCTGGTGGCCGGACTCGGGTTCGCGCTGCTGCAACTCGGCGTCGGCGACTACCCGATGAGCCCCGGCGAGGTGCTGGCGACGCTGGCCGGACAGCGGGGCGCGGCGCAGGAGTTCGTCGTCTTCGGCCTGCGGCTGCCCAGGCTGCTCACCGCCGCCCTGGTCGGCCTCGCGCTCGGGGCCAGCGGCGCGATCTTCCAGTCGGTGACGCGCAACCCGCTGGGCAGCCCGGAGATCATGGGCTTCACGATGGGCGCCTCCGCGGGCGCCGTCGCCACCGTCCTCGTCGTCGGAGGCCAGGAGGGCGCCGGCATGGTGGGCGCGCTGCTCGGCGGCTTCGTCACCGCCGCCGCCGTCTACGGCCTCGCCCATCGCCGCGGCATCCAGGGCTTCCGCCTGATCCTGGTCGGCGTCGCCGCCACCGCGCTGCTCGACAGCCTCATCTCCTACCTGCTGCTTCGTGCCCGGTTGCAGGACGCGGAGAGCGCGTACACCTGGCTGGTGGGCAGCCTCAACGGCGCCGACTGGCAGCAGGTCCAGATCATCGGGCTGACCGTCTGCGCGATGACCGTGCCGGCGCTCGCGATCGGCGGCCGGATGCGGCTGCTGGAGATGGGCGACGACCTCGCGCAGGGACTCGGCGTGCGCGCCGGGCCGACCCGCGGATGGCTGCTGCTGATCGGGACGGTCCTGTGCGCGGGCGCCGTCGCGACCGCCGGGCCGATCGCGTTCGTCGCGCTGGCCGCGCCGCAGATCATGCGCCGCCTGACCGGCGGCTCGGTGTCCATCGTGCCCTCGGCCCTCATGGGGGCCCTGATCCTGATCGTGAGCGACCTCGCCGCCCAGCGCGTCTGGCCGGACTCCCAGATGCCGGTCGGCATCCCGACCCTGTGCATCGGCGGCACGTACCTGGCCTGGCTGCTGTACCAGCAGAGCCGCGCCTCCCGACTCTGACCTGGAGAGCACCCCCATGACGACCGTCCACGGCAACCGCCTCCGCGCGCACGACCTGTCCCTGAGGTACGGCGAGCGGGTCGTCGCCGAGAACCTGTCGATCGACATCCCCGACGGATCGCTCACGATGATCGTCGGGCCGAACGCCTGCGGCAAGTCCACCCTGCTGCGCGCCCTCGCGCGGCTCCTGCGGCCGGAGCACGGCAGCGTCGTCCTCGACGGCGAGGACATCGCGCGCTACCCGTCGAAGGAGGTCGCGCGCCGGCTCGGGCTCCTCCCGCAGACCTCGATCGCCCCCGACGGCATCACCGTGGCCGACCTCGTGGCCCGCGGGCGCTTCCCGCACCAGCGGTTCCTGCGGCAGTGGTCGGCCGACGACGACGTGGCCGTGGCCGCCGCCCTCGAACGGACGAACACCAGCGAACTCGCCGGCCGCTACGTGGACGAGCTGTCCGGCGGGCAGCGGCAGCGCGTCTGGCTGGCCATGGCCCTGGCCCAGGAGACGCCGCTGCTGCTCCTCGACGAGCCGACGACCTACCTCGACATCACCCACCAGGTCGAGGTGCTCGACCTCTGCGCCGAGCTGCAGGAGAGCGGCGAGCGCACGATCGTGGTCGTGCTCCACGAGCTCAACCTCGCCGCCCGGTACGCCACCCACCTGATCGCCATGCGCGACGGCAAGATCGTGGCCCACGGCAGCCCCAGGGACATCGTCACCCCGGAGCTGATCGAGACCGTGTACCGGCTGCCCTGCTCGATCATCGACGACCCGGAGACCGGGACGCCGCTGGTCATCCCGGCGGCCCGTACCCGCGTGGGCCAGCGCAGCGGCTGAGCCCCGCCTGGTCACCGCCGACGAAGCCGGCCCGCCGTTCTCGTCGGATACACCGAGATCCGCCCAGGTACGGCCCGCCTACCATGGGCGGACCACGGCGCCAGGGATCGACAGGCAGGTGAGACAGTGGAAAGCACACCGACGCTCGGCAGGGTCCTGCAACATCTGGGACCGATGCTGCTCGCCACGCTCGCGGGCACGCCCCGCTACCTGGCCCCGGTGGGGGGAGTCGTCGTCCACGACGCCGACGACCCTCCGCCGATCCCGCCGGGCGCGATCGTGCTCGGCGTCGGCGTCACCGCGCCCGCCGACATCGACTCCCTCGTACGGCTGGCCGGCCGCAACGACGCCGCGGCGGTGCTCATCCGGCAGCCGAGGGAACCCGGGCCCCTGCCTGACGAGGGCATCGCCGTACTCGGCCTGCCGGCCGGGGTGTCCTGGCAACAGGTGATCGCGGTGCTCGGGACGGCCCTGCAGTCGCCCCCGTACCCGAAGGTCAGGGACCTGGGCGGACGCGAGGTCGGCGACCTGTTCGGGATGGCCGGCGCCATCAGCGACCTCATCGGCGCCCACGTCACGATCGAGGACCGCAACTCCGTGGTCCTGGCCTACTCCGACCACCAGGGGGAGACCGACCCGATCCGCGTCGAGGTCATCCTGGGCCGCCGCACCCCCGAGCCCTACTGGGCCTTCGACGAGGAGCGCGGCGCGCTGCGCGCGATCAGGGAGTCCGTGCGCCCGGTGTTCCTGCCGCCGCTGGACCTGCCCGACGGCCGGGTCACCCGGGGCAGGGTCGCGGTCGCGGTCCGCGCGGGCGACGAGATCCTGGGCTCGATCTGGGGCGTCGTCGACAAGCCGCTGACCACGGAGAAGGACGACCTGCTGCTCGACGCCTCCCGCCTCGTGGCCCTGCACATGCTGCAGTTGCGGGCCGGCGCCGACGGCGCCCGGCGGCTGCGCACCGACCTGGTCGCCACCGCGCTCACCGGCGGCCCCGAGGCCCTCGCCGCGCTGGAACGGCTGCGCCTGGCCGGACACTCGCTGATCGTGGCCGCGCTGACGCTGAACGAGCCGGTCGGCGGCGCCTACACCGCGGCCGCCGCGCACGTCACCAAGCTGCAGCGGCTCGCCGTCTCGTTCCAGGTCCACCTGGCGGGAACCTGGGCCGACACCGCCGTCGCGCTCCTCGACGACACCGTCTACGCGCTCGTGCCGTCGCGCCGTGAGGACACCGAGGTCAGCCTCGAACTCACCTGCCGCGCCTTCATCGGGCGCGGCGCCGAGAGCGCCGTCGTGGGCATCGGCAGGGTCGTCCACCAGGCCGGGGAGCTGGAGCTGTCCCGTGCGGACGCCGACCGCGCGCTGCGGGTGCTCGGACGGCGTCCGCCCGACCCGTCCGCGCCCCTGGCCGGCCGGGTCGCCCGCGCCTCCGACGTCGAGGCGGAGGCGCTCATCATGGACCTGCGCGACCTGGCCGCGAGCGCGAAGCGCGGCCCGTTCGGCGCCTACGCCCGGCTGCTCGCCTATGACGACAACCGGGACTCGACGTTCATGATGGAGACGTTGCGCGCCTGGCTGGACGCCCACGGCGACGTGATGGCCGCCTCCACGGCCACCCACGTGCACCAGAACACCTTCCGCTACCGGCTCAAGAGAATGACGGAGATCGGCGAGTTCTCACTGGACGACCCGGCGGCCAGGTTCGCGCTGCAGCTCCAGTTGCGGCTCTATCCGCCGGAGCCGGCCGCCGGCCGTTCGAGCAGGTAGCAGCCGTCGCGGCGGACGTCCACGACCACCCAACCCTCGGCGAGCGCCCACGTCATCGCCGCGCGCAGATCGGCGCGCCAGGCGCTGGCGGCGGCCGGGTTCGTGCGGCGCAGCGTCTCGATGTCGGCGGGGATCTGCAGGGCCAGCAGGCCCGCCTCGGGCTCCGCCGGGCCCGGCTCGTCCAGGAGCGGCCGATCGCCGTCGCGGCGCAGCAGGTAGCGGGGCTCCCGGCCGGCGAGGTGGCGAACTTCGTCGTCGGCGAGCTGGCGACGAAGCTTCTCGTCGGCGAGCTGGAGTGGCTTCTCGTCGGCGAGGTGGTGTGGCTTCTCGTCGGCGAGTGGGGGAGGCGGGCAGGCGCGCAGCAGGTCCCAGTTGGCCAGCGCGCGGTCCGAGGCGTCGTGCCCGTTGAGCACGTCGCCCATCTCACCGTAGAAGTTCTCGAAGTAGCGCTCCACGCGCGCGCCCAGCCGGTGCACGTTCAGGTAGGCGTTGCGGGCCACGAGGGGGTCGAACGTCCACGTGATGTTCGTGGCGCCCGCGCTCAGCGCCCAGTGGCGCTGGTGCAGCTTCAGGGCGTTCCCCGCCCCGCGCCCGCGCAGCTCGGGCAGGACTCCGGCGAGATGGCTGTGCAGCGTACGCGCCGGCGGCGGCCCGAAGAAGCCGGCCGCGGCGCCCACGATCCGGTCGCCGGCCCGTGCCACGGCGACGTAGTTGCCGCTGTGGGCCAGGGCGATCAGCGCGCCGGGGGCGAGCAGGCTGCTCTCCCGCTGGTTCCACACCCGGTCGAAGAGCCGGCTCGCGGCCGCGCAGTCGGCCTGGGAGAAGGCCGGCTCGATCGTCACCCCGGCCCGCTTCGCCGCGGCATCGGCCAGCGACTCGGCGACAAGCACCGCGTCCCGGGCATCGTTCGTCATCACGCTTCTGCTCCACCCCACGCCTTGTCACGGACGGGGGCCATCCTGTCCCGTGAGGATGGGCATCGGCACAGACCGGATCACGAATTCCGCCGGGTTCCTTGGGTGATCCAGACGAACCTCCGGCGGCCTGCCGGACGTCAGTCGTCGCGGGCCGCGGCCCGTTCGATGGTGGCCTTCACCACGCCGAAGATCGCACCCTGCAACGCGGCGGCCACGAGCACCTCGCCCCAGCCGTAGCGGGTGGAGTCCGCCTCCGGTGGTTCGTCCTTGCCCGAGGCGAGCTTCCACGCGTACTTGAACAAGGTGCCGGCGACCATGCCGCCAAGCACTCCGCCGGCCATTCTCGCCGGCTTTGCGATGACCTGTTTCATGCCGATCTCGCGTACCCAGCCAGCACGGAGGTAGTCGTCCGCCTATGTCGTCGCGTGCCGGGTAGCTGGCGTCAGGTCACCTTCAGGAGGATGTATGTCACAGACGGTTATCGATCTCATCAAGGCCGACCACCGCGACGTGGAGATGATCTTCGAGAAGCTCAGGCGGGAGAAGGAGAACCGGCCGGCGCTCGTGGCCGAGCTGGCCGCCAAGTTCGTCGCGCACGCGCGGGCGGAGGAGACGAAGGTCTACACGGAGCTGGCCAAGGCCAAGCCATCGGAGCGCGGCGAGATCCACCACGGCGTGGAGGAACACCACCAGGCCGAGGAACTGCTGGCCAAGCTCATGGACGCCGACCCGGACAAGCCGGAGTTCCTCAGCGCGCTGGAGGCGCTCATCAAGGCGGTGAGCCACCACGTCGAGGAGGAGGAGAGCGAGATCCTCCCGGCCATGTCCAAGGCCATCCCCGCCGCCAAGCTCGTCAAGCTGGGCCGCGTCTTTAGCCAGGCCAAGGCCGACGAACTGGCCACGCCGCCCCGCCCGGTCGGGCGTACCAAACAGGAGCTGCTGGACCGGGCGAAGCGGAAGGGCGTGACGGGCTACAGCTCGATGACCAAGGACGAGCTGATCGACGCGCTCGGCGACTAGCCACTCACGATCTGCCCAGGTCATCCCATTCCTGGAGCAGGTGGGCCGTGGCCGCCGCCGGGGCGGTGAACGACCAGCGGCCCGGAGGCAGGTTGAGGGCGCAGGAGCCGTCGGCCAGCCTCGTGGTCGGCAACTGCTCGCTCAAGCCCATGAGGAAGGTGCCGTTGACGGTCATCCCGTCCCACGCGCCGCGCACCGGCAGCACCGCGCGGGCGCTGACGCCCTCCGGCACGGCGAACGTGAACTGGACCCCGTCGGGCCCGGCCCGCCAGCCGGACTCCACGGTCCCCGACGCGCTGTCGTAGCGGGCGTGCGCGTGGCGCAGCAGCGGGACGGGGCCGGGACGCAGCAGCAGCTCGCCGAAGCCGCCGCCCGTCCCGCGCGGGTCGTCGCCCAGCCCCGCCACGTGGCGGAACAGCCAGTCGCCCACGCAGCCGTAGGCGTAGTGGTTGAAGGAGTTCATGGACGGCGTCTGCAGGCCGTGCCGATGGTGCCAGGAGTCCCAGCGCTCCCACATGCTCGTCGCCCCGGCCCTGAGCTGGTAGCGCCAGGACGGGTAGCCCTCCTGGTTGAAGATCCGGCAGGCCACGTCGTGGTGCCCGGTCTCCGACAGGACGGGCAGCAGCAGGGGCGTGCCGACGAAGCCCGTCATGAGCCGGTGCCCGTCGGCTCGTACCAGCTCGGCCAGGGCCTGCGCGGCGGCGGAGCGGTCCTCGGGCGGCACCAGGTCCCAGGCGAGGGCGACGGCGTAGCCGGTCTGCGTCTCGGTGCGCAGCCTCGGGCCGTTGAGGAAGGCCCGCTGGAAGGCGCCGGACACGTGGGTGAACGCCGCGCCGTACTCCGGAGCGTGGGGTTCGCCGAGCACGTCGGCCACGTGCGCGAGCAGGCGCAGGGTGCGGGCGAGCGCGGCGGTGGCGATGAGGCTCTTGGGCGTCTCGACCGTGCCGGGGGCCAGCCAGTCGCCCAGCGCCCTGCCCGGTCGGATGCCGTCCTCCGTCTGGGCCAGGCAGTAGTCGGCCCACCGCCGCATCGGGTCGTACGCGCGGCGCAGCGTGCGGTCGTCGCCGTAGCGCCGCCACAGCAGCCACGGCACCTCGGCCAGCGCGTCGGACCACACGGGGGAGTCGTATCCGTACTCGGGCAGGACCGGCGCGACGTGCGGGACCGCGCCGTCGGCCCGCTGGCCGTCGATCAGCGTCGTCACCCACCCGGACAGGAACGCCTGCGTGTGCCGCAGGAAGCTGAGCGTCGAGCCGAACACCGAGATGTCGGCGGTCCATCCGGCCCGCTCGTCGCGCTGCGGGCAGTCGGTCGGGACGCTCACCAGGTTGCCGTCCGCCGACGCGCCGATGTTGGCGACGAGCTGACGGACCGCGGGGTCGCTCACGGTCAGCGAGCCCGTGACGGCGAGCGCGGAGGACAGCGGCACCGCCTCCAGGTCGCCGGTCGTCAGCGTGCCCGGCCAGCCGGTGACCTCGGCGTAGCGGAAGCCGTGCAGCGTGAACGCGGGCTCCGCGACGTGCGTGCCGGGACCGAGCACGAACTCGTCGCGCTGGTCGGCGGTGCGCAGGTTGTCGGTGTAGAGGCGGCCGGTCGCGGTCAGCTCCTCGCCGTGCCGCACCACGATCCGCACGGGGCCGGGGGCCTCGACGCGCAGCCGTACCCGGCCGACGACGTTACGCCCGAAGTCGGCCACCTGGACGCCCGGCACGGGCTCGGTCACCGACACCGCGGGCACCGTGCCGATCACCCGGACCGGCGGAGCGGGGTCGGCCTCCACGCGGATCTCCGGGGCGGGCGCCGTTTCGACGGGCCCGGCCTGCGGTGAAGGCGTCTGGACGGTCTCGCCCATGATGAGGTCGGCGCGCGGGCGGCCGAGGTCGCGCAGCGTCCAGGTCCCGTCCGTGGCGAGCACGCGGTGCACGCCGTCGTCGTCGCGCACGAGCACCTGGGCGCTGGCGGCGGGCCGGTCGCCGTAGCGGAACGGGCCGCCGCCCGCCACGTGACCGGCGTACCAGCCGGGCGCGAGCCACAGTTCCAGCTCGTTCTCGCCCTGTACGAGCAGGTCCGTGAGCTCTACCAGCCGATAGCGCGTACGGTGCCCGTAGTCGGTCCAGCCGGGGGCCAGTTCCTCCTCGCCCAGCCGTACCCCGTTGAGCAGCGCCCGGTAGACGCCCAGCGCGGTGGCGGCCAGCCAGGCGCGGCCGGGCCGCCGGGTGAACGAGCCGCGCAGGCTCACCGCCGCCCGCGGATCCCCGGCCAGCCACGGCGCGTCCCACTCGCCGCGCAGGCCCGTGGTGAACGCGCCGGACGCGTGCCCTTCCACCTTCCACGTGTACGGCGTGAGCGGCGCCAGCCGTTCGCCGGGCACGTCCACGAGATGGGACCCGGCGGGCACGACCGAGCGCCAGACCTCACGCCCATCCGCGGCGACCGTGACGGCGGCGGCCTCGGGCAGCCGGGCGTTCCATGACAGCCGGGGCTCGTCCACGCCCACCGGATCCACCAGGCCGCAGGTCAGACCGGCCAGGGGACCGGGCGGAGCCGTACGGACACAGGGCGTCTGCGCGCCCGAGACCTGCACCCCCGAGTCGTGGTTCACGCATCCAGCCCGGTAGTGAAGGCGTTGTGCAGGCCGTCGACGTCGACGCCGGACAGGCTCGGCGCCATCACGTTGATCAGGAGGACGAAGCACGCGTCCTGCTCCGGGTACATCCACCACTGGCAGCCCGAGGCGCCGCCGTGCCCGTACAGGCGCCGTTCGAGCAGGCCGGGGGCCGAGTGGCGCAGGTTCCAGGTGAGGCCCCAGTCCTGCCCGGCGTTGACCGGGTCGGGCTGCAGCTTGACCAGGCCCGTCGTCTGCGGGGTCGTCATCGCGGCCAGGGTGGTCGGGTGGACCAGGCCGCGGTCGCCGCGCAGCAGGGCCGAGCCCAGGGCCAGGAGGTCCTCGGCGCGGGAGAACAACGCGCCAGCCGGGTGGCGGAGCCGTACGAAAGCCTCGAAGTCGAAGCCGGGCCCGAGCAGGTCCATGTGATGGACCTCGGCCGCATCGCACGCGGGGTCGAAGGTGATCTGGCCGCCGCCCGGCACCAGCGTGTTCAGGTCGGAGTCGATCACGTCGGCCAGGTCGCGGCCGGTGACGTCGCGGACCATCTCCGCGATCCCGGCGAAGGCCAGGTTGGAGTACTGGCTGAGCGTGCCCGCCTCGAACATCGACGGCGCGGTGACCAGGTGCTGAACCAGGTCGGCGGGCGTGAGCGTCTGCTCGGCGATGCCGCTGGTGTGGGTGAGCAGGTGCCAGAGGGTCACGTCGGGCCGCGCGAAGCCCGGCAGCACGTCGCGCAGCGGGCGGCGCAGCGACAGCAGCCCGCGCTCGACCTGGCGCAGCGCGACCAGCCCGGTCAGCGGCTTGGTGACCGAGAACAGCGCGAAGTGGTCGCCGGTCCTGGTCTCGCGGCCGTCGTGCGTGCCGAACGCCTCCAGCACCTCGATCCCGGCGGAGGTGGCGGCGCCGAACACCGCGCACGGCAGCCGCCCCTCCTTGATCTCGCGCCTGACCCAGTCGAGCGCGATGTCGTGCGTGGTCATCCCTTGAGAGCACCTTCCGTGAGACCGGCCAGGACGCGCTTCTGCGCGACGACGTACACCGCCACCAGCGGCAGCGTGGTGAGCAGGACGTGGGCGAAGACGAGGTTCCAGTTCAGGCTCTGCAACGTGCCGGAGGCGAACTGGAACAGGCTCAGCGGCAGCGTGGCGTTCGCGCTGCCCTGGAGCAGGAACAGGGCGAAGAAGAAGTCGTTCCAGACGTTGATGATCAGGATCACCCCGCCGACGAACAGCACCGGGCGCAGCAGCGGCAGCAGCACCCGGACGAAGACCTGCGGGCGCGAGGCGCCGTCGATGGCGGCGGCGTCCTCCAGGTCGCGGGGGAACGCCCGCACGAACCCGGTCGCCAGGAAGATCACGATGCCCAGGCGGCAGCCGGTCATCGTCAGCACGTAGCCGAGCGAACCGCCGTCCAGCGACAGCGCGCGCAGCAGGTAGACGGTCGGGATGATCGAGGGCGGCAGCAGAATCGACAGCCCCATCACGAAGTAGGCCGCCTGCAGCCACCGCGACCGGCTGCGCCCGAACGCCCACGCCGCCGCCGCGCCGAGCAGCACCACGGCCGCCACGATGGGCACGGTCACCTTGAGGCTGTTGAGCAGCCCGGTCAGGTAGCCGCCCCGGTCGAGCACGATGCCGTAGTTCTCGGCGATCGCCCACGTCCTGGGCAGGCCCAGGCCCAGCTCCGCGGCCTCGCCTGCGGGTTTGAACGAGTTGACGACCACGAGCCAGACGGGCACCACCACCCACGGGATCGCGAAGAGCGCCAGCGCCGCGTACTTGATCGCCGCTCTCATCCGGCCACCTCCCTGCGCCGCAGCCACCACACGAGCGGCACGGCGGTCGCGATCACCAGCAGCGTCACGGTGAAGCCCAGCGCGCTGGCCGAGCCGAAGAAGCCCTGCCCCCACTGCTGGCGCATCACGACGTTCAGCGCCCGCGTGTGGTCGCCCGGCCCGCCGCCGGTCGTGGCGGCGATCACGTCGTACGCGCTGAGCGCGCCCACCAGCGTGACCGCCACGTTGAACGTCAGAGCCGGGGCGAGCATCGGGAACACGACCCGGCGGAAGCGGGTCCACGCCCCGGCCCCGTCGACCGTCGCCGACTCCAGCAGCGACTTCGGGATGGAGTTGAGCCCCGCGATGTAGACGAGCGTGATCAGCCCGCTCCACTTCCACGCGTCGATGAAGGCGACCACGACCAGCGCGGTGGCCGGTTCGCCCAGCCACGCCCACTCGATCCCGAGGAAGCCGTTGACCGCTCCGTCGGGGGCCAGCAGGCCGCGCCAGATGTACCCGGCGGCCAGCGGCGAGATGAGCGTCGGCAGGAAGAACGCCGAGCGGAAGACCGTGTTGATCCGGCTGGTCCGCTGCAGGGCCAGGGCCAGCGAGAGGCTGACCGTGTTCTGGATCGCCATGCACAGGATCGCGTACAGCACGGTCACGGTGACCGCGTTGGCCAGCAGGTCCTGGTCGATCAGCGTGCTGAGGTTCTCCAGCCCGTTCCAGGTGATCTCGGCTCGGAAGCTCGTCCAGGAGGAGAACGCGAACCTGACGTTGAGCAGGAACGGGGCGACGAAGAAGACCGTGACCAGCACGATCGCGGGCAGAGCCCACGGCAGCCAGGCCGCCCTGTTCCGCATCACCATCCGGGCAGCTCCGCCGCCTTGGCCGCCTGCTCGACCTGGCCCTGGAGCTGGGCCGCCGCCTTCTGCGGATCCTTCTGCCCGGCGATCAGCTCGGACATGAGCTGGGCCAGCCCGCCCATGCCGGGGATGTCGGAGTTGAAGGCGATGACGGCGCCGGTGTCGTACGCCTTCTTGACGTCCCGCAGCACCGACGAGACGCCCTGCGGGTCGGGCACGTCCTTGAGCACGGGGAAGGTCTTGGACGCGGTGATGTACTCGGCGTAGGCGGGGCCGGTCATGAACCGGACGAAGTCGAGCGCCGCCTTCTCCCGTGCCGCGTCGCCGGTCTTGGGCAGGTAGAACGTTCCGATCGGGCCCGGGGCGTAGGTCACCAGGGGCTTGTCGCTCGACAGGCCGACGAAGCCGACGGACTCGTCCACCGCCTTCTGGTCGCCGCCGGCGGCCGCGAGGAGGGCGGGGAGCATGTCGGAGTGCTGGGCGACCATGGCGGCCTTGCCGGTTACGAGGGCCTTCATGGAGTCCTCGAACTTGGCGGTGACGATGTCCTTGTTGAAGCAGCCGTCGGCCTGGAGCTTGGCGTAGGCGGTCAGGCCGGAGACGAAGGGCGAGCCGGAGTCGGCCAGCGTGCTGGTGTGGCCGGCGATGGCCTTGCCGTACGCGTTGGACTGGTTGGCCCCGGCGAGGTAGAGGATGGGCAGGATCTGCACCGGCCAGATCGACCCGCCCGACTCGAAGACCGGCGTGACCCCGGCGGCCTTGAGCTTGGGGCAGGCCGCGGACAGCTCGGCGAAGTTCGCGGGCGGGGTCAGCCCGGCCTCGGCGAAGACCTTCTTGTTGTAGTAGAGGCCGAAGACCTGGGGGAATCCGGTGATGGCGGCGTAGACCTTGCCGTTCACGGAACCCGCGGCCTGGTAGAGGTCGCCGGACCTGCCGATGTACGCCTCGCCGGTCAGCTCGCGCAGGTTCTCGGCCGGGTTGAGGGCGAGCAGACCGCTCACCGTCGCGTGGTACTCCAGGATGTCCGGGCGCTCGCCGGTGGCCCACTTGGTCTGGGTGGTGTCCTCGAAGCCGTCGGACGGGATCGACACGAGCTCGATCCTGTGGCCGGACTGCTTCTCGAACTTCTTGTACATCTCCAGCAGCGGCGCCGGGTCCGCGCTGTTGTGCCAGAGGGTCAGCTTCACCTGACCGGTCCCCTCCGGGGCGGACGATCCGCAGCCGGAGACGGACAGGGCGAGGACGGCGCCGAGCGCCGCGCCGAGCAGACGGGATGGTGCTCTCACGCCCGTCCTCCTGTTCACGTTGAAGTCGTGTAGAACGTTCTCCATTGTTAGGGCACAAGAGAATCGCGCGTCAAGAGGTAGACCGGAGGATGAACAACGGGCTAGCCTCACCTTTCAGCAAAGTGTGTAGTTCGTTCTACGAAACGCTCTACCCAATCGAGACGAAGGACGGCGTGTGACGAGCGGACGGGTGACGATCGCCGACGTGGCCAGGCGGGCCGGGGTCTCCACGGCCGCCGTGTCCAAGGTGGTGCGCGGGGCCTACGGCGTGAGCGCGGAGATGCGGACCAAGGTGACGCGGGCCATCGACGAGCTGGGCTACCGCCCGCACGCCGCCGCCCGGGCCCTGCGCGGACGCACCTACACGCTCGGCGTCATGCTCTCCGACACCCGCAACCCGTTCTTCCCCGACATCATCGAAGGCGTCACCGGCCAGCTCGGCGACACCGAGTACCAGGTGCTGCTCGGACCCGGCGGCATCGAACCCAAGACCCAGGCCAGGATGATCGACGCCATGATCGACCGGAGCATGGACGGGCTCATCCTGATCTCGCCGGTCATGACCGACGCGGAACTCGCGGCCATCGCGGCGGCCACCCCGGTCGTCGTGGTGGGCAGGCACGGCGGCGCCGCGGCGTACGACGCGGTCGTGGACGACGACGTGATGGGGGCGGGGCTCGTGGTCGACCACCTGGTCGGGCTCGGGCACACCCGGATCGCGCACATCACCCACCTGGAGCGGGCCCGCGCCCAGGGGCTGCCGCACACGGTGCGCGCCGAAGGCTACCGCCAGGCGATGCGCGCCCATGGACTCGCCGACGACGTGCTGGCCACCTCCTTCACCGAGGAGGGGGGCTTCGAGGGGGCGCGGGAACTGCTGGCGCGCGCCGACCGTCCGACCGCGATCTTCGCCGGGGCGGACATCGCGGCGCTCGGCGTGCTGCGGGCGGCCGACGAGGCCGGCCTGTCGGTGCCCGAGGACCTGTCCGTGGTCGGGTACGACAACATCGGCATCGCCTCGCTCAAGCGCATCTCCCTGACCAGCGTGGACCAGGACGGACACGTGATCGGCGCCAGCGCGGCCCGCCTGCTGGTGGAACGCATAGAGGGCCGAACCCGCTCAGTGACGTCCTCGGTCTCCCCCACCTTGATCGTCCGCCAAACCACCGGCCCACCCCACCCCTAACCCCAGGGACCAACCTCACCCACCCACACCCACCCACACCCACACCCACACCCACACGCACGACCGCCACGCGTTGCGCGACCACACGCGCGACGCGTCGCACGACCGCGCACGTCGGACCGCTGACCACACACCCTCGGGCCGCACCGTCGCACACCGGAGGCGGCGGGCCGCACGCGCGACCGCGCCACCACCGCACGACGACCGCCCCCTGGACCGCCGCACAACTGCTCCCCCCGCGACCACTGCACAACCGCCCCGCGCGACGCCGCACGACCGCTCCCTCCGCGACCGATGCACAAGTCCCCGCGGCCGCATGACGACCGCCCCCGCCCGGCCGCATGACGACCGCTCCGCGTGAGCGCTGTAGGACCGGCCGCGCGTCCGCGAGCCACAGCCCATCAAGACCATCACCTTTCGCAGCGTCCTGGCCCGTCGGGGCTGGTGTGGTTGAAACGTTCTGGCCGTTGCGAGCCCTGAGTTAAAACGATTCAAGAGGAAGGACCCCCCACGTGAGACGACTCGCTCTCCTCGCCCTTCTCCTCCCGCTGGTCGCCCCAGCGCAACCGGCCGTCGCCCAGACAGCGGCCCTGTCCTGTCCGGTCAGGGTCGATCCGGCGGCGTTCGCCTCCGAGGCCCGGCTGAGCACGCTGGCCGAGCAGCAGGAGGCGTTCGGTCCCCGGCCGACCGGGTCCGCCGCGCATGCCGAGTACGTGGACTGGCTGGAGGAGGAGATGGGGGCCATTCCCGGGCTCCAGTTCTCCTCGCTGCCCTATGCCATCGACCGCTGGGACAGCCTCGGCACCGGTCTGACTGTCGGCGGCGCCTCGGTGCAGGTCGCGGCGCCGGTGCCGTTCTCCTTCTCCACCGGCGCGGGCGGGGTCACGGCGCCGCTCGTCCATCTGGCGGCGGGGACCAACATCACCGCGGCCAACGCCGCTGGGAAGATCGTGGTCAGGGACCTGCCGTGGACCAACGTGCCCAACCTGCTGTTCTATCCGCCGACGCTCGGCTACTCCATGTACGACCCCGGCCTCACGATCAACCTGCTCGGCTCCGAGTCGATGGAGGCCCCGGCCGCGGCCGACGCCGACCTCAAGGCGGCCGCCGCCGCGGGAGCCGTAGGCGTGATCGAGGTCAGCCAGCTCCCGCACGCCCAGATCCAGGGCATGTACGCGCCCTACGAGGGCCTGCCGTACGCCTTGCCCGGCGCTTATGTCGGCGCCGACCAGGGCAAGCAGATCAAGGACGCGCTGGCCGCCGGGCAGCAGGTCCAGGCCACGCTGACCGTGAACGCCGCCTGGACGCCGACCACCACCCGCACCCTGCTCGCGACGCTGCCCGGCGGCAGTGCCCAGAAGATCGTCGTGGAGAGCCACACCGACGGCATGAGCCCGGTGTGGGACAACGGCCCGCTCACCATGATCGAGATGGCCCGCTACCTGGCCTCGTTGCCGGTGGAGTGCCGTCCGCGCACCGTGCAGTTCGCCTTCGTGACGGGTCACCTCTACCAGCACCTGACCGGGCCGGACGTCCGCGAGGGCGGCGCGGGTCAGCTCGCGGCCCAGCTCGACGCCGAGTACGACCAGGGCGGGGTCTCCTCCGTCGTCGTCATCGAGCACCTCGGCGCCAAGCGCTACGACGCGGTCGCCCGCCCGAACGGCCTGCCCGGCAAGCAGCTCGTCGCCAGCCCCACCCTCACCGAACTGCTGCTGGTCCCGGTCAGCGAGAGCACGCCGCTGCGCGAGCTGGTCAAGGGCCACATCCAGTACTGGGACGTGCGGCGCACCGCCATCCTCAAGGGCCTGTCGGCGGCCGACCTCGCCACGGTTCCGCGTCACTGCAGCTTCGGTGGCGAGGGCACGCCGTACAACCAGCATCTGCTGCCCGTCATCTCGCCCATCGCCGCGCCGAAGACGCTGTTCTCGCCGCAGTTCGGCGCCGAGGCGATCGACCTGGGGATGATGCGCAAGGCGTCGCTCGCCTTCACCGACGTCGTGCTCGACCTCGGCCCGATGGCCCAGTCCGCCGTCGCGGGCGACGTCACCACCATGCGCCAGCAGCGTGCCTCCGGTACGCCCGGCTGCGCGTGAGCAAGAAGGGCGCGCATGAGCACACGAGGGGTGCCGCCCGGCCGTGAAGGAGCGGCGCGGGTGAGCATCGACAGGGAGGCGCTCGTGCGGCGGCACACCATTGCCGACGCCGGGTGCCCGCTCACCGTGGGCAACGGCGAGTTCGCCTTCACCGCCGACGCCACCGGCCTGCAGACGTTCGCGCCGCTCGGGACGCAGGCGCAGTGGGGCTGGCACACCATGCCCAATCCCAAGGGCCACGTGCTGGAGGACGCGTTCACCGACTACGACGGCGTCGGCTACCCGGACCTGTACCCGGCCACCGAGGCGGGCGGCTGGCTGCACGTCAACCCGCACCGCCTGCACCTCGGCCGGATCGGACTCGACGACACCGCCCCGCTCGGCCGTTCCCAGCAGACCCTCGACCTGTGGACCGGCCTGCTCTCCAGCTCCTTCGAGCTGGGCGGCCGGCCGTACGAGGTGGAGACGGTCTGTCATCCCGAGCGGGACCTGCTGGCCGTCCGCGTCGCGGGCAATTCAGGCATCAGGATCACCTTCCCGTACGCCAGCGACGGCTGGCACACCACCGCGGACTGGGACAGCCCCGACAAGCACACCACCACGCACCACCTGGACGGCTCCCGGTGCGACTTCACCCGCGTCCTGGACGACGACCGCCACCACGTGGCCGCCGCCTGGACGGGTAAGGCACGCTTCACCACCCCCGCCCCGCACGTCTACCTGATCCAGGGCGACGAGCTGGAGCTCGTCGTGGGGTTCGGCCGCGCCCCGCTCGGTGCTCTCCCTTCCTTCCACCAGGTCCGTACGGCTGCCGCCACCTACTGGAAACGCTTCTGGACCAGCGGCGGAGCGGTGAGCTTCGAAGGCAGCACCGACAGCAGGGCACCCGAGCTGGAACGCAGGGTGGTCCTGTCGCAATACCTGACGGCGGTCAACTGCGCAGGCTCCACCCCACCCCAGGAGACCGGCCTGGTGGTCAACTCCTGGAGCGGCAAGTTCCACCTGGAGATGCACTGGTGGCACGCGGCCCACTTCGCCCTGTGGGGCAGGCCGGAACTGCTGGAGCGCAGCCTGCCGTGGTACCGCTCGATCCTGCCGAGGGCGAGGGAGACGGCCGGGCGGCAGGGGTTGCGCGGCGCCCGCTGGCCCAAGCAGGTGGGGCCGGAGGGCAGGGAGAGCCCGAGCGAGATCGGCGCGTTCGTCGTCTGGCAGCAGCCGCACCTGATCTACCTCGCCGAGCTGCTCAGACGGGTCCGCCCGGGGGCGCTGGAGGAGTACCGGGACCTGGTGTTCGAGACGGCCGAGTTCATGGCCTCCTTCGCGGGCGGCGGGCACCTGGGGCCGCCGCTGGTCCCGGCGCAGGAGTCCTACTACGCGTCCAGGCGGTCGGTGCGCGATCCCACGTTCGAGCTGGCCTACTGGTGGTGGGGGCTGGAGACGGCCCAGCGGTGGCGCGGCCTGCTGGGCCTCGATCCCGACCCGGAGTGGGCGCGGGTGCGGGACGGTCTGCCCCGGCCGCCGGTGCGTGACGGGGTGTACGCGGCGATCGCGGCGGAGCCGTACACGATCAGGACGGATCATCCGTCGATGACCGGCGCGCTAGGGTTCGTGCCGCCCACGCCGCTCATCGACCCCGAGATCATGCGGGCCACCCTGCACGACGTGCTCGCCGACTGGGACCTGGAGAGCACCTGGGGCTGGGACTATCCGATGCTGGCCATGTGCGCGGCCAGGCTGGGCGAGCCGGGCACCGCCGTGGACGCGCTGATGATGGACGCCGGGAAGAACACCTACCTGGCGAGCGGCCACAACCCCCAGTGGCCGGACCTGCTGCCCGTCTACCTGCCGGGCAACGGCGGCCTGCTGGCCGCGGTCGCGCACATGGCGGCGACGGGGTGCTTCCCCGACGGCTGGCGGGTGCGGGCGGAGGGGGTGGTCACGATGCCGTGAGCAGGGTGACCGCGTAGTGGTGGAGGTCGCCGGCCGAGGAGGTCAGGGTGGCGGCGCGGCCCGCGCGCACCTCCGCGGCGATGAACTCGGTGGCCCCGTAGACGATCAGGCGGGGCACCGCGGCACGCGGCGGCGGCAGCGCGGGATCCTCCTGCCTGGCCCGCGCGGCCAGCGCCTCCAGCATGTCGAGGAAGGGCCGGTAGGCGGCGTCCCGCTGCCGGACGGCCCGCTCGCCCGCCCTCGGCAACTCCACGAAGTACGCCTGCGCGTACTCCGGGCGTTCCTGCCACCAGCCCAGATAGGCGGACATCCCCAGCCGGAGCGCCTCCCTCCAGTCGTCGCCCGCCTCGGCCGCGGCGGCGTGGATCGAGCCGATCATCTCGGGCAGGTCGCGCTCGCACCCGGCGAGGAAGCACGCCTCCTTGTCGGCGAACTGGGCGTAGAAGGCGTTGCGCGAGACCCGCGCGGCGGCGATCACGTCCGGCACGCTCGTGGCGGTGTATCCGCGCTGCGCCACGAGCCTCACCATGGCCTCGACCAGGCGTTCTCGCTGAGAGCTGCGCACCGTGTCGGGGGAGAGGCCGTGCCGTCCCCTGGGGAGCGGCTGCGGCTGTTCATGTCTTGACATCGCTCACCGATCGTACTTCCCTCTCCTTTGGAGACGTTCACGTCTTCAAATAACCAGCGGAGTGACCATGGAGAACTTCACCCGTCGGCAGGCGTTACTGGCAGGGGCACTCGGCCTCGTGCCGACCGGATTCCTGGCGGCGACGACCATCGAGACGACCTACAAGGCGACGGGCCCGTGGCCGGTCGCCACCGGTACCTCTGGCGGTCACCGGCTCTACCACCCCCAGAACCTCGGTTCCGGCGGCGCGACCCACCCGATCGTCACGTGGGGCAACGGATCCTGGGCCACCCCCGACAACTACCCGGGACTCCTCAACCACCTCGCCTCGTGGGGCTTCGCGGTGGTCGCGTCCACCGACACGACCACGGGCACCGGCGCCGAGATCCTCGCCGCCGCCCAGCACCTCGTCGGACTCAACACCGACCCGGCCAGCGTCTTCCACGGCAAGCTGGACACCACCCAGGTGGCCGCCGTCGGCCACTCCCAGGGCGCGGGCGGATCCATCAACGCGGCCAACGACTCCGCCGGGCTGATCAAGACCGTCGTGCCGATCGCCGTGCCCGCGCAGTGGATGGCCAGTCCGGGAGACGAGTTCTCCGTCGCCGACCTGACCTGCCCCGTGCTCTTCCTCAGCGGCGCGAACGACTGGCTGATCTCCTCGGCCGCCACCGTCCAGGGCTACTACGACCAGGCCACCGCGGGCGCGGGCAGGGCGCTGCTCAAGAACGCCGGACACAACGACATCCAGAACGGCGGCGGCGGCTTCCTCGGCTACGTGACCGCCTGGCTCAGGTACCGCCTCCAGGCCGATCCCCAGGCCCGCGGGGCGTTCGCCGGCGGCGCCCCCGAGCTCCCGACCAACTCCGCCTGGCAGAACCAGGCGCTCAAGAACCTCACCTAGGAGAACCACGATGGCGGATCTCACGCGGCGTGGGCTGCTCGCCGCCGGCGCGCTCACTCTGCTCGCCGGCTGCGGCGAGGACCGGCCCGCCCAGCAGGCCGCGAACGGCAGGCCGCAGGGCACGGTCAACGTCTGGCTGCACGGCTCGCAGGACACCGGCCGCCAGTTCCAGGAGCTGGTGCACCGCTACATGGCCGACTTCCAGGTCGACGTGAGGCTGCTCTACCTGCCCGTGGGCCAGCTCGACGCCAAGCTGCTGACCGCCTTCAGCGGCGGCGCCCCGCCCGACGTCTTCAAGATCGGCCACTGGAGCTTCCCCGCGCACGCCAAGAAGAACCGGCTCGCCCCCGTCGACACCAAGGCGCTCTCCCCGCAGAACTACGAACCGGGCACGACCGCCCCGCTCACCTACCAGGGCGTGACCTACGGCGTGCCCATCGACTTCAACCCCTGCCTGCTCTACTACCGCAAGGACCGCTTCGAGCAGGCCGGACTCGACCCGGACAAACCCCCGTCGACCTGGGAGGAGATCGCCGAGCACAGCGGAAAGCTCACCTCGGCCGACGGCCGGCGGGTCGGCCTGCAGTGGCTCTACGGCGACGCCCAGTGGGCCCTGATGATGCTGACCGCGCTCATCAAGGGCCAGGGCGCCGAGTTCCCGTCGCTCGCCACCGAACAGGGCATCAAGGCCCTGACGTACATGAAGGGCATCGGCAACCCCAAGCTCTCCAACCCGCTGGGCGCGCTCGGCCTGTTCTACTCCGGCGAGGCCGCCATGGTCGTCAGCGGCGCCTTCCTCGGCCCCGCGCTGGAGAAGCTGGGCAAGGACAAACTCACCTTCGGCAAGCAGTACGGCGTCGCCCCCATGCCCACCTGGTCCGGCGGCCAGTCCGTGGTCCCGGCCTACACCTGGGGCTGGGGCGTGGCCAAGGACTCGCCCAACCAGTTCACCGCCTGGCACCTCGTCAACTACCTCCAGGGCGCCCCGGCCGTGACCGCCAACCTCGACAACGGCATCATCATCCCCGCCAAGGGCTGGCGCGAGGCGGGGCCGCGCGGCAAGTCCGAGATCATGAAGATCGTCGCCGACAGCCTCCCGCGCGTCGACTTCGGCCCGATCATCCCCGGCACGCTCGAACTGGCCAAGGCCGCGGCCGGAGCCGTCGACTCCGTCGCCCACGGCAAGGCCACGCCCGCCCAGGCCGCGGCGACCTTCGACGCCACCGTGCGAACGATTCAGTGAGCGCTCGCCCCCAGGCCACGGCGGGTGTGACGCTCACGCTCCCGGTGGCCGTCTTCTTCGTCGTGTTCTGGCTCGTCCCGTTCCTGGCCGCCATCTACCTCAGCTTCACCGACTACGAGATGGCGGGCACGCCCAACTGGATCGGCCTCGCCAACTACGAGCGCATGTTCGCCGACCCCGGCTTCCTCAACTCGGCGTGGATCACCGTCGTCTACACGGTCTGCACGGTCGTCCCGACGATCGTGCTGGCCCTGCTGGTGGCCGTGCCGCTGAGCAGGCCGGGACGGCTGAACCGGTGGCTCAGGGCGCTGGTCATGATCCCGGCCGTGATGCCGCTGGCCGCCACGTCCATGGTCTGGGTGATCATCTACTCCGACCGGGGCCTGGCCAACACCCTCCTCGGCGTGGCCGGGATCGGCCCGCAGTCCTGGCTGACCAGCTCCGACCTGGCCATCTGGGCTCTGGTCGTGATGGTGGTCTGGAAGAGCACGGGACTGTTCGTGATCATCCTGACCGCCGGGCTGCAGGCGCTGCCCGGCGAGGTGTACGAGGCGGCCGCCATCGACGGCTCGGGCGCGGTGACCACGTTCACCAGGATCACGATCCCGCTCCTGCGCAGGACCCTGCTGTTCGTGCTGGTCATCTCGGTGGCCGGGTCGATGCAGGCGTTCGTGCCCGCGTTCCTGCTGACCGGCGGCGGACCGGCCGACGCCACCCAGGTCCTGCCGTACTACATCTGGGCCAACGCCTTCCCCTACGAGCACATGGGCTACGCCGCCGCGATGGGCATGGTGCTGCTCGTCGCCATGGTGGTCGTCTCGGCGCTGCAGTTCAGGTTCCTGAAGGGCGGCGACGCATGAGCGTTCTCGAAGGGCGGCGACGCATGAGCGTTCTCGAAGGGCGGCGACGCATGAGCGTTCTTGAGGGGAGACGACGCATGAGCGCTCCCGACGGCAGGCGACGCGTCAACGGGCCGCTTCCCCTTCGCAGGCGGGGCGCGAGCGTGCTGCGCGCCGTCTGGCTGGTCGGAGCGGTCGGGTTCATGCTGCTGCCGGTCTACGCCATGCTCGTCGTCGCCTCGGCGCCCGACGACACCGACCTGCGCGGGCTGGTCTTCAACGGCTTCCACCTGCCGGAGAACCTCGGGACGCTGTTCGGAGAGGGCAACCTGCCCACCTACCTGCGCAACAGCCTCATCCTGTGCGTCGGCACCGGCGTCCTGGACGTGATCTTCTCGGCCGCCGCCGGGTACGCCATGGCGCAGTTGTCCTTCCCCGGCCGCCGCGCACTGTTCGCGCTGGTCGTCGGCACGCTCGCGCTCACCCCGATGGTCCTGGTCATCCCCGTCTTCCTCATCGTGAAGGAGCTGGGCTGGGTCAACACCTTCCAGGGCATGATCGTGCCCGGCATGATCAGCGCGTTCGGCGTCTTCCTGGTGCGGCAGTTCGCCCTCGGCATCCCGAAGGAGCTGCTGCTGGCCGCGCGGGTCGACGGCGCGGGGGAGTTCCGCATCTTCGCCCGCATCGCGGTGCCGCTGCTCAAGCCCGCGCTGATCACCCTGTTCCTCGTGCACTTCCTGGCGCAGTGGGACAACCTGCTGTGGCCGCTCATCGTGGCCAACGAGCAGGACCTGTGGCCGCTGCCGGTGGGGCTGGCCAACTTCCAGAGCGAGGTCGGCTTCAACTACCACCTGACCACCACCGCGGCACTGGTCACCGCGGTCCCGCCGTTCATCCTGATGGTGACGCTGCAGCGTTACTACGTGGCGGGGCTCACCTTCGGAGGACTGAAACGATGATCCCGGACACCCGGCGGATGATGGAGTGGATCGAGACGGTCACCTCGCGGGGCATCAGGCGCCCCGGTTACCCGGCCGACGACTGGACCGCCGCGTGGGCGTGCGAACGTTTCAACGAGTTCGGTCTCCATGACGTACGGCTGGCGCCGGTCGAGCTGCCCGTCTGGCGGCCGGTGACGGCCTCCCTGGAGGTGCGCCTGGACGCCGATCCGGCCAGGGTCGTGCGGGTGGCGGCGTCGGCTCTGCCGTACACCAGAGCGAAGGCGAGCGTGCGCGCGCCGGTGAGCCGCGAGGTCGTGCCGGGCGCGATCGTGGTGCCCGAGTACACCTTCACCGAGCTGCCGCAGTCCTACGTCAGGGACGTGGCGACGGCCGTGCACGACCCCGAGGACGTCTTCGGCGAGCTGGTCCAGACGCTGCCGTTCCAGCTCGACTACCTCGACGTCATCCAGGGCGTCATGGACGGCGGCGCCGCCGCCTTCGCCGGGGCGCTGACCGGGGTGCCGTGGGAGACCCGCGACTACTACGTCCCCTACGACGCCGTGCACCGCGACCTGCCCGCCGTCTGGCTGTCCGGCGGCGACGCGCGGCGGGTGCTCGCCCTGGTCGACGAGGGTCCCTGCACGGGCACGCTCACCGTCGAGGCGGAGACGGGCCCGGCCGTCTCGCACAACGTGATCGGCACGCTCCCCGGCCGCTCCGGCCGGTGGGTGATCATCGGCTCGCACCACGACGCGCCCTGGGCCTCGGCGGTCGAGGACGCCTCGGGGATCGCGCTGGTGCTGGCCGCCGCCCAGTACTGGGCGGGCGTGCCCGAGCGGGACCGGCCGCACAACCTGATCTTCCTGCTCACCGCCGGCCACATGGCGCACGCGGCGGGCACCCGGGCCTTCATCGAGACCCACCGCCACCTGCTGGCCGACGTCGTGCTCCAGCTCCACCTGGAGCACGCCGCCCGCCGGTGCGTGGTCGTGGACGGCGAGCTGGTGCCTACCGGCGACCCGGAGCCCGGCTGGTGGTTCACCACCAGGAAGCCGGAGCTGGAGAAACTGGTGGCGGAGGCCCTCGTCGCGGAGGACCTGAGGCGCTCGTTCGTGCTGCCGCCCGACGTCTTCTCCCCGATGCCGCCCACCGACGGGGCCTTCTTCCACCCGGAGGGGGTGCCGCTCGTGCACTTCCTGTCGGCGCCCATGTACCTGTTCGACTCGGCCGACACCCTCGACAAGGTGCACGAGCCGAGCCTGGAGCCGCTCACCCGGGCGGCGATCCGCATCGTCGAGGGGACGGCCGGATGGTGACCGTGCGCACGACCGCCGGGACGGTCCGGGGCAGGACCGAGGAGAGGGTGCTCGCCTTCCTCGGCGTGCCGTACGCCGCCCCGCCCTTCGGCGAGCACCGCTTCCGCGCGCCCGTCCCGCCGCCCGCGTGGCACGGCGTGCGGCCCGCACTCGCCCACGGCCCCGCCGCCCCGCAGGCGGCGGGAGAGGACATCGGCCTGTACGCGCCCGACGTCTTCGAGACCGGCGAGGACTGCCTCAACCTCGACGTGCGCACCCCGTCGATCGGCCGGGCGGGGCTGCCGGTGATCGTCTGGTTCCACGGCGGCGCGTTCTCCATCGGCGGCAACGGGGCGGCCTGGCACCAGGGCCACCGCTTCGCCCGCGACGGCGTGGTCTGCGTGGCGGTCAACTACCGGCTCGGCTTCGAGGGCTTTCTCGCGCTGGAGGACGCCCCGCTCAACCGGGGTGTCCTCGACTGGCTGGCCGCGCTGGAATGGGTACGCGACAACATCGCGGCCTTCGGCGGCGACCCGGACCAGGTGACGATCGCCGGACAGTCGGCGGGCGGCGCCGCGGTCGCCACGCTGATGACGATGCCCCGCGCGGAGGGGCTGTTCCGGCGCGCGATCGTGATGAGCGGCTCGGCCACCCTGGTCGCCACCGAGCAGGAGGCACGCGACCACGCCAAGACGCTCGCCACCCGGCTGGGCGTCGCCCCGACCAGGTCCGCCTTCGCCCGGCTCACCCCTTCCCAGCTCGTCGCCGAGCAGCCGGCGCCGCTGACCGGCGACTCCGGCGGGCTGAACGCGTCGGTGCCGGTCAAGCCGGTGGTCGACGGCGACCTGGTCCCGGCCGTCCCGCTGACCGCGCTGCCCCGTGACGTTCCGTTGCTCGTGGGCTGCACCTCGCAGGAGGCCGACGTGTTCGTCCGGAGCATGGCCGCCGGAGTGGACTCGGACTCCGCGCGGGCCCTGCTCGACCACCTCGGCCTCCAGCCCGGCGAACCCGGCGGCACGCCCGCCGAACAGGTCGGACGTGCCTTCACCGAGCACCTGTTCACCCGCGAGACACGCTGGATCCGCGAGGCCAGGCCCGCCTACGGCTACGAGTTCCGCTGGGAGTCGCCGGTCGAGAGCCCGGCCGGAGGCGGACGCGTGGGCGCGGTCCACAACCTCGACCTGCCCTTCGTCTTCGACGTGCTCGACGCGCCGGGCGTCGAGCGCACCGCCGGCCCCGGCGCGCCGCAGGCGCTGGCCGACGCGATGCACGCCGCCTGGGTCCGTTTCATCCGCACCGGCGATCCCGGCTGGCCGCTCGGGCACACCATGATCTTCGATGGTCAGAGGGTGTAGGTGCGGGTGATCGCGATGAGGTCGCCGTCCTCGCGGGTGGCGGCGACCAGGTCCGGCGGGCGCGGGGTGAAGCCGGGCACCGCGGCCAGGCCGTCGGTCTCGCCGATCGCGGTGAGGCGGATCTGTCCCTTGGCGCGGGTCTTGATCGTGATCTGGGCGCCGTCGGCGGGGATGCCGCGGAAGCGGATCTCGCCCGGCCAGGTGTTGACCCGGGTGCCCGCGACCTGCACCATCGCCTTCCCCGTCCCGGCCACCGACGCCGTCACCTCCGCGATCGGCTGGTCGAGGCGCAGCGTCACCGAGCGGGCGCCCCGCCCGGCGCTCACGCGCAGCCTGACCGTGTCCTCCTGCCGGGCGAGCACGGTGACCCTCGGGCCGTCGGCCCTGACCGGGGGAGCGGCGCCGGTCCACAGCTCGCCCCGCGCGTACCCCTGGGGCAGGGTCGTGACGTCGCGGCCGGACACGTACCGCCTGGTCCACTCGCCCGGCTCGGCGTCGGCGCTGACCCACCGGGCCTGGCGGGTCTCGGCGTCCATGACGTACGCCAGGTGGGTGCGCCGAGGATGACCGGCGTCGAACCCGTCCGACGCCAGCCCCACGCCGGTCATCACCACCGCCAGCGCCGCGGCGGTGAGCGGCACGGCCACCAGCATGCGGCGCGGCCCTCGGCCCGGCTCGGGCAGGAACAACTCCACGACCGGCAGCGCCGTCAGCCCGAACAACGCCAGCACGAGCCCCGCGGCGCCGCCGAGCGCGAGCCCCATCCCGTCGAAGGCGTTCCTGGCCAGGGCGGGCAGCAGCATCGCGGACACCGCCGTGCCCAGCGTGATCACGGCCACCCGCCCCCACGCGGCCACCCTCCTCTCCGCGGCCACCCGCCCCTCCGCGGGCACCTGTCCCTCCGCGGCCACGCGTCCCTCCGCGGCCACCCGTCCCCGCGCGGGCAGCAGGAGCGCGGCCAGGCCGCCGAGTGCGCAGAACAGCGCGGGCAGCGCGAACACGTACGACGCACCGGGCGCGACCTGGGCGCACAAAACGCCGAGCCCGGCCGGCCACACCAGCGCCCCGATGGCCAGCGCCGCCGGGCCGAGCCTGCGCCGCAGCGGCAGGTACCAGCTCAGCAGCGCCAGGCCGGAAAGAGCCACGACGGCCGCCTGGAACCCCTGCGGGCGGTGCAGCAGCCCGCCCATCCCGTCGTACTCGGGCCGCAGGGCCACCAGCAGTTCCCACAGCCCCTGCGCCAGCACCACCGACACCACCAGCGGCACCACAGCCGACGCGGCCCCCGCGAGCAGCCGGGGAACCGTGGCCAGCCCCCTGCGGCGGGCGAGCACCGCCAGCCCCGCCACCAGCACGACGGCCAGCACCGCCAGCGGCCAGACCAGGCCGCCCGGGTAGGTGACCATGGTCCCGAGGAGCCTGAAGTAGGTGACGTCGTGGTCGGAGGCCAGCGCGGGCAGGTCGGCGTCGCCGAGGGCGCGGGTGAGCGCCAGCATGTTCTCGCCGTGGTGCTGCAGGCTGCCGCGGTCGAGGTTCGCGATGGAGTCCGAGGCGGTGTGGTAGAGCGAGGAACGCTCGATGTAGGCGAAGTTCAGGCCGGTGAACCCGGCCGCGGTCAGTGGTGTGAAGTCGGTGTTGTTCGGCAGCAGCCGGTACAGCTCGCCCATGGAGGAGTCGCCGCGCGGACGCGGCACGCCGTTCACGAACGCCTCGATCAACCCCGCGTTGTCGCGCGAGGTCTGGAACATCAGCGAGGGCCCGGCGACCCCGCGGGCCTCCCAGTTGAGCAGCACGCCGCCCGCGCGCCCCCGCGGATGCTCGCGGACGAACGCCTCGGCGCCCAGCACACCGTCCTCCTCGCCGTCCGACATCAGCAGGACCACGTCGTTACGCGGCCCGCCGCCGCCACCGGCCCGCAGCGCCCGTACGGTCTCCACCATCGCCGCGACCGCCGCTCCGTCGTCGGAGGCGCCGGGACCCATGGCGGCCGAGTCGTAGTGCGCGGCGATCAGCACAGTGCCGGTGGGGTCGGTGCCGGGCAGGGTGGCCACGATGTTGTCCACCTGGCCGAACGTCGCCAGCCCCGTCGACGACCACGCCCCCACGGAACGCTGGACCTCGACCTCGAGCCCCGCCGCCCGCAGTTGCCCCGCGAGGTAGTCCTTGGCCCGCTCACCGGCGGCGCTGCCGATGGGACGCGGCTCGGTGGCGAACCTCTCCAGATGGGCCAGCGCCCGTGCGGCGCTGAACTCCCCGCCCGGGGCGGAGGCGGGACGTGGCTGCGCCGTGCTGTCCGTCATCGCGGTCAACATGATCAGCGCGGCCAGCGCGAGCAGCGCCGCCGTCGCGGCGAGCAGGCGGTGGGGGAGGTTTCTCGTCATGACCAGGCACGCTAGGCTCCGCCACCCGGCCGCCGTAATGATGCGCATACCCGGATACACCTGCGGCTTTCCACAGTGCGTACGGGATGTGCGCCAGCGAGGCGACTCAGGGGATTGCCTGGCGCGCGGGCACCTCCCCGCCCGTGGATCAGCCTGGTGAGGCGTGAAAAACGTTTCAACGGTCCTGGGTCTGCCGCATCAAGATCACCGTCTGCCGGAACTTCCCCGGCAGGCAGCGATGCGGGAAGCCGGAGCGGGTCATGAGCGATCGTTCATGACCCGTGAGCGGTTCCGCATTGGCGCTCAGGGCTGGATCGTCGCACAGTGAAGGTCATGGACCGAACACTGCGGGTCGCGGTCATCGGTGACCGCGACCCGGCCTTCGCGCCGCACCTGGCCACCGACGACGCCCTGGGCCACGCGGCCGCGTACCTGGGCGTCGGGGTGGACGTCCGCTGGCTGGCCACGGAACCGCTCGAAACGGACCTCGCCGAGGTCAAGGCCGCCGACGTGCTGTGGTGCGCGCCGGGCAGCCCGTACAAGAGCCTGCGCGGCGCCCTCGAAGCCCTCCGGTACGGCCGGCAGCACCACATCCCCACCCTCGGCACCTGCGGCGGCTGCCAGCACATGATCATCGAATACGCCCGCCACGTGCTCGGCTTCCAGGACGCCCAGCACGCCGAGTACGACCCCTACGCCTCCACCCTGTTCGTCTCCGAACTGGCCTGCGCGCTGGCGGGCAAGACCATGCCCGTCACCCTGACGGAAGGCTCCCGGGTGGCCGCCTGGTACGGGCGCACGGAGATCGAGGAGCGGTACTACTGCGACTTCGGCCTCGACCCCGCCCGCCAGGCAACCCTGCACGACGGCGGCTTCGAGGTCACCGGCGTGGACGGCGACGGCGAGGCCCGCGTCCTGGAGCTCCCCGGCCACCCCTTCTACGTGGCCACCCTGTTCGTGCCGCAGGCCCGCTCGCGCCCCGAGGCCCCGCATCCGCTCGTCGTCCACCTGCTGCGGGCGGCGCTTTGACCTTCACCCAGCTCAGGATCCTCCAGGCGGTCGCGCGCACCGGCAACATGACCAGGGCCGCCGACGAACTCGGCATCACCCAGTCCGCCGTCAGCCACGCCCTGCGCACCCTGGAGAGCGAACTCGGGGTCGCCCTCCTGGTACGCGGCAACCTCGGCGTGAGCCTCACCGCCACCGGCCGGGCCGTGTGCCGCCGCGCCACGCTCATCCTCACCCAGGTCGAGGCCCTGGAACAGGAGGTCGCCGGGGTACGCGAGCGCGGCAGCCTGCGCGTCGGCGTCATCCCCAGCGCCAACGTCCGCCTGCTGCCGCCGATCCTGCGCCGCTTCGGCGAGACCTGCCCGCGGGTACGGCTCACCGTGATGGAGGGCTCGGACGACGAGGTGCTGGGATGGCTCGAAACCGGCGCGGCGGACATCGTGACCGTCTCGGCCGGGATCCCGCTGCCCGCCGGGACGACCACGCGGACGCTCGCCACCGACCGCATGCTGGCCATCCTCCCCAGCGGCCACGACCTCGCCGTCCGCGCGGCCGTGCCGATGGCGGAACTGGCGCGGCGCCCGTTCGTCATGTCCACCGGCGGCTGCGAGCCCCTGATCACGAAGCTCGCCCAGACGGCGGAGGTCAGCCTGCGCTGCCACTACCGGGTGCGCGACGTCAACAGCATCCTGGCCATGGTCGCCGAGGGGCTCGGCGTGAGCGTCATCCCCGAGTTGTCGCTGCCCGCCCATGCGCCGGGCGTGCACGCCGTACCGCTGGATCCGCCCGCCGAGCGCCGCGTCCTTCTCGCGCTGCCCGCCGACCCCCTCCCCACCGCCGGAGCCTTCGCCGACCTCGCGGTCGCGTCCCGCTCGGCATCCCTCGCACGATGATCCCGCCGGCCGGCTCGATGCGGCGCTGGGCAGCCGGTTCACGACCGGGCAGGGGCTGGGCGCCTGTTCCGCCGGTTCCTGACCTCGCTGCGCACCCTCTACACGCGATCGTCGCACGCCGGGGCTTCGCGGCCCCGTCCGCGTTCGCGGCACCACGCCCCGCTCTTTTCGCCAGACACTTGCTAAGTGAAACTTACTAAGTTCTACTGAATACATGGCACGGAGAAAGCCGGAGCTCGGCCGCTTCACGGATGTGGCGCTGCTGGTGCTCATCAGCCTCGCCGAGGGGCAGAAGCATGGGTACCGCATGATCGGCGACATCGAGGAATTCTCGGGCACGTCACTGGAGCCGGGAACGCTCTACGGGGCGCTCATGCGGCTGGAGGAACGCGGCTGGATCGAGGCGGTGGAGTCGGCGGAGCGGCGCAAGCCGTACCGGATCACCGACAGCGGGCGTGACGCGCTGCGCGAGCAGCTCGCCACCCTGCGCAGGGTCGAGCGGGCGGGGTTCAGCCGAGTGGCGTGGGGGCAGGCGTGAGCGTGATGCGGATCGTGGCCAAGGCCGTCCTGAGCCTGTATCCGAGGTCGTGGCGGGAGCGGTACGGCGAGGAGGTCGCCGACCTGATCGCGGCACGGCCGGTGCGGCTCCGCACCGTGACCGACCTGGCCGGAGGGGCGGCCGACGCGTGGCTGCACCATCGACCCGGTTCCCGGCGTCAGCGTGTGTCCGTCGCCGTGCTCCTGGTGGTCGGCGCCTGTGCCCTGGTGTACCTGTGGAATCCGGGCGTACGCGATGCGGCCAGCCTGAACGGCGTGTGGGCGGAGGCGGCGGGCTCGCTCGCGGAGGAGCTGCACACGACCGCCACGACGGTCTTCGCCGCGGCCGGGCTGACGGCCCTGCTGACGTTCTGGCAGGTCATCGCGAGGGTACGCGTCGTCCGCCGGCAGGCTGGGGCGATCGAGGCGCGGGTGATCGCGGTGGCGGCCTTTGTCGTCGTCCCGGCAGGCTTCGTCGTCGCCGCCCACGTCGGCCTCGGATTCCTCGACGTCGGTTACCCGGTCGGGCCGCTCGGGACCGCCATGCTGGGCGGCTTCCTCGCGCCGATCGTCATGGCCCTCATGCTGCCGCTGCCTCTCGCCGCGACGGCGTCCCCGCTGCTGGCGGACGCGGTCCGGGCGATCAGGAGGTCGCTTGGCATGGCGGCCATCCTGAACGCGATCGGCTGGATGGTCGTGGCCGTTCTCCTGGTGATGGGGCTGGCGGAGGCGGCGCCGTGGTTCGTGGCGGCGGTGACGGCCAGCGCGCTGGTCAGCACCGGGATGGCCGCCCTGGTGGCGCGGACCGCGCCGGAGCCGGTTCAGCGTTGGCGGAGCACGTAACCGACATATCCGTATTCGGTGGCGTATCGGCGGCGCAGCTCGATCTCCTCGCGCGTGGCGGCGACCACCTCGGACATGCCCGGCACCGACAGGTCCGCCGTGGCGATCCTCGACTCCAGCGGGTCGTAGTACTCGGCGAACCAGTCGCTGTCCGGCAGCAGGTACGTGCCGGACACGTCGTATCCGGCCTCGGCCGCGGCGGCGGTGTTCTGCGCCGAGGTGCGCAGGGGGTAGTTCCGTTCCCAGTAGGCCAGCAGGTCCGGGCTCGGGTCGGGGGTGGTCCATTCGCACTCGGTCACGACCAGCACCCCGCCAGGGGCCAGCAGCCGGCGCCACGAGCGCAGGGCCTGGTCGAAGCCGACGTTGTACACCGACCCCTCCGCCCACAGCAGGTCGAAGCTGTGGTCGGGGTAGGGCAGCTCCGCCATCGACAGGTTCACCGGGTGGATGAGCGCGTCCAGCCCCCGCCGGCCGGCGGCCTCGCTGAGCTGGTCGAGGAACGGCTGGTGCAGGTCGATCGCGATCACCTCCGCCCCCGCCGCCTCGGCCAGCACCAACGCGGAACGGCCGGGGCCGCACCCCAGATCCAGCGCCTTGGGCCGGTCAGGGACCGGACCGGCCAGGGCCAGCAGCCGCCTGGTGGTCTCGTCCGATCCCGGACCCTGGCGGGGGAGATCGTGATGGAGGGTGAAGAGCGCGTTGAGCATCGCGTCGGACACGGGAATCCTTCCGGCAGGCTGACCACTCATCGATACCCCCCCACGCGCCCATGCACGAACTCCCCGAAAGTCCGCGCGGACCGGCCGGCGTCAGCGCCGTTGCCGGAGCCGGTTGACCGTCGCGATCACGGGCGTCGCCGCGGTGGTGACGGCGGCGCCCAGGGTGGTGTCGGTGGCCAGGATCCAGCGGACCGTCCGCATGGCCAGCGTGAGAATCTCCGCGCCGCGGACCCGCATGTCCGCCTCGAACCGGCTCACGGCCACCGTCAACGCGATGCTCTCCGCGGCGACCTCGCGCAACTCCGTGAACAGCTTGGCGGCGTCCCGGATCGCCGCCCCCGCCCCCATGCCCGCGGTCGGCGGCGTGGCGTGGACGGCGTCGCCCAAGGCGGTGATGCGCCCGGCGGGCCAGGGAGCAAGATCCTGAGCCCGCGTCGAGGCGGCATTGAACCGGAACGCGGCGATGCTCCCGGCATCCGCCCTGGCGATGACCTCAAGCGGCCGCTCACCCCACCCATAGCGGCGGAACCGGGCCAGCAACCCGTCCCGCAACTCATCGCCCCCCAACCCACGCAAAGCGCCGGACTCCGGAAACATCGCTCCCCAGATGTAGGTAGGACCATTCGTGACCGAAGCCCGCAGATGAGGAGCATCGAGTACGGCATTGCCCACGGGGTCCAGGAACCCGACGTAAAGGGCGGCACCCCGAGGCGCGATCACCATCCCCGACCGCGGCCCGAGCCGTTGCCGCTCCAGCGGGCTCAGGTCCTCGGCCGCCGTCCTGCCCGAGAAGCCGATGATCCCGACAGGCTCGTTCGTGGGGCCACCGGCCAGGTGCTTCGCGACCAGCGAGTGCGCCCCGTCCGCGCCCACCAGCAGGTCACACCGATGCGTGGATCCGTCCGCGAGCACGACCTGAGGCATGCCGTCCTCGCCGTGCCCGACACTCGTGACGGTCCGCCCCAGTTGCAGGTCGTCCCCGACCGCGTCGGCCAGCAGGGTCCGCAACGTGATGCGGTCGATGTCCACGCTCGGGCTGTCGGCCAGCCGCGGCCCGTGGCCCAGGAGGCGGCCGTGCCAGTCCCAGAACGCGTCCGGGTCGCGCAGCCGGAGGGCGGACGAGGAGGCCAGCAGGCGTTCGACGACCTCCGGTGGTACGAGCTGCCGCAGCGCCGCCTGGGCCCGTCCGTCGAGGGTGATGTGGTAGCCCCCGGTCGCCGTGACGTCGGTGTCACGCTCGAAGACCACCACGTCGAACCCGTTCCCGCGCAGCCCGGCGGCCAGCGCCAGGCCGCCGATGCCGCCCCCGATGACGATGATGCGCATCCTTCTCCGCTTCCCCTTGTTCTCGTGTGACAGGTGTTCCCGGAGACGGTGCCACCGGTGGTGGACACCGAGTGGCCACCACTGCCGCATGATGGACCTCGTGGCCGATACCTCACGTCGCGCACTGCGCCTGCTGTCGCTGCTGGCGACAGCCCGATGCTGGTCCCTGGAAGAGCTGGCGGCACGCCTGGAGGTCAGCAAGCGTACGGTCCGCCGCGACATCGAGACCCTGCGCTCACTCGACTACCCCGTCACCACCGTCCACGGCCCGGCGCGCGGATACCGCCTGGGCTCCGGACACACCATGCCCCCGCTCCAGCTCGACGACGAGCAGGCGCTGGCGATCACCGTCGCCCTGCAGACCGCGCCCAGCAGCGTCTTCGGCCTGGGGGAAGACGCCGAACGCGCCCTGGACACCATCAAGCGCGTCATGCCCGCCAGACTCCGAGCCGCCATGGAGTCACTGAACCTGACCAGCCTGCAGAACTACTGGGAGTTCCCCGCCACGCCCATAGATTCGGACCAGCTAAAATCCGCCGGAACCGCCGTCCGCCACCGCCACGTCCTGCGAGTCGACACCACACGACCGGACGGCACCCGCCCAGCTCCCGGCGACGACGACTTCACCCCCACCCGGCGAATCGAACCCCACCACCTGGTCATCTGGGCCGGTCGCTGGTACCTGGTCGCCTACGACCTGACCGACGCCGACTGGCGAGTCCGCCGCCTGGACCGCCTCCACCTGCACCCACCCACCGGCATCTGGTTCCCTCCGAGAGATCTGCCAGGCGGCGACGTGGCACGCTTCGTCATGACCAGCCACGACCGCGGCGACACCCCCGCGACCTGGCCGTGCACCGGAACCGCCCGCCTCAACCTGCCCGCGGAGACCGTCGCACGCTGGGCCCCCGGCGGCTCGGTCGTAGAACCCCTGACCCCCGGCCACTGCCGCCTGACCATCGGGGCGTGGTCCTGGGCAGGCGTAGCCGGAATTCTCGCCACCTTCGACACCGACCTCGACCAGGTGACACCGCCCGCCCTGAAGGAAGCCTGCCGCCGACTGGTGGACAGATGGCAGGCGGTGTCAAAGGACCAGTGACCCGCCACCCGGGGGGAATTGTCCGGAAGGCAGCCCCCTTGATACATAATTAGGGGCTCAGTGGACGCGGCGGCGGTGGTGGTGGATGTCGAGCGGTGCTTCTCGACCCGCGCTGCGTGGCAGGCGGGATGAGTGCGCGGCCCTGGATCGGTTGCTCGCCAGCGCCATGGCAGGTCAGAGCCAGGTCCTGGTGGTACGCGGCGAGGCGGGGGTCGGCAAGTCCGCGCTGATGGACTACCTGGCGGTCAACGCGGCGAAGTGCGAGACCCTGCGGGCCGTCGGGGTCGAGTCCGAGATGGAGCTGGCCTTCGCCGGGCTGCACCAGTTGTGCCTGCCGCTGATGGGGCTGATGGACCGTCTGCCGGATCCGCAGCGTGACGCCCTGTCCGTGACGTTCGGCCTCAGCGCGGGCAGCGTGCCGGACCGTTTCCTGGTGGGGCTGGCGGTGCTCAGCCTGCTGGCGGAGGCAGCGGAGGAGCAGCCGCTCGTCTGCATGGTGGACGACGCCCAGTGGCTCGACCAGGCCTCCGCCCAGACGCTGGCCTTCGTCGCCCGCCGGTTGCTCGCGGAGCGGGTGGCGCTGGTGTTCGCGGTGCGTACCTCGGCGGCGGGTCCCGGCGAGGACCGGCTGCGAGAGCTGCCGGAGCTCGTGATCCGCGGCCTGCGCGACGACGACGCGCGGGCGCTCCTGAACTCGGTGGTCCCCGGGCGGCTGGACGAACGCGTCAGGGACCGCATCATCGCCGAGACCCGCGGCAACCCGCTGGCCCTGCTGGAGCTGCCGCGGGGGCTGACGGTGGCGGAGCTGGCGGGCGGGTTCGGGCGGCCGGACGCGCGACCGCTGGCGAGCCAGATCGAGCAGAGTTTCCTGCGGCGCATCGAGACGCTCCCGTCCGCCGCGCAATGCCTGCTGCTGGCGGCGGCGGCCGAGCCGGTGGGAGACGTCGCGCTGTTGTGGCGGGCCGCCGAGCGGCTCGGCTTCGGGACGGAGGCCGCGGAGGCGGTGGAGGCGGCCGGGCTGATCGAGTTCGGTACGCGGGCCCGGTTCCGCCACCCGCTGGTGCGCTCCGCGGCCTATCGGACGGCAGATGCGGGGGAACGGCAGGCGGTGCACCGCGCGCTGGCCGAGGCGACCGACCCGGACTCCGACCCCGATCGCCGCGCCTGGCACCGTGCGCACGCGGCGATGGAACCCGACGAGGCCGTGGCCGCCGAGCTGGAGCACCTGGCCGGCCGGGCCCAGGCGCGTGGCGGCATCGCGGCGGCAGCGGCGTTCCTGAGACGCGCGACCGAGCTGACGCCCGATCCGGCCACGCGCGGAGCCAGGGCACTGGCCGCCGCCCACGCCACCTTCGAGGCCGGCGCCCCCGATTCGGCGCTCGAACTGCTCGTCTCGGCGGAGATCTGCCCGTTGGACGAGCTCCAGAGCGCGCGGCTGGCGCGGTTGCGCGGCCAGATCGCCTTCGCGCGCAGGCGCGGCGGTGACGCCTTGGCGCCGCTGCTCGACGCGGCCACCCGGCTGGAACACGTCGACGCCGGGCAGGCGCGGGAGACCTACCTCGACGCCATGGGATCGGCGGTCTTCGCCGGCAGGCTGGGCGAACCCGGCGCGCTGCGAAAGGTGGCCGAGGCCGCCGGCGCCGCCCCGCCGGGACCAAACCCGTCCCGCCCGGTCGACACGCTTTTCGACGGCCTGGTGGCCCGGTTCGCCGAGGGTTACGTGGCCGGTGCGCCGAAGCTGCTGCGGGCTCTGCGGGCGTACCGGGAGGAAGCCGGGCGCAACGCCGACGACAACATGCGCTGGCTCTGGCTCACCTATCTGGTCTCCGCCGACATGTGGGACGACGAGTCGTCGTACGCGCTGACCACGCACGCGGTCCGCACGGCTCGTGAGAGCGGCGCGCTCAACTTCCTGCCCCTGGCCCTCACCTACCGCGCCGTCGTGCACGTGTACGCGGGGGAGCTCGACGCGGCCGCCACGCTGGTCGACGAGTCCGGCGCGATCTTGAACGTGACCGGCAACTCCTCCCTCGGCTTCGGCGTGGGACTGGTCCGCGCCTGGCGTGGCGAGGAGCCCGCAGCGGCGCTGTTCGACGCCGTCACGCGCGTGGGGGAGGGGCGGGCGCTCGGCGGGCGCCACTACGTGCACGCCGTGCAGTACAACGGCGTCGGCCGCTACCAGGACGCCCTGGCCATCGCGGAACTCGCCTGCGAACACGACGATCTGGGGCACACCGGGTTCTCCCTCGTCGAACTGGTCGAGGCGGCCGCCCACAGCAACGCCCCCGAGGCGGCCACGTCCGCGATAGGACGGCTGGAGGAACGCGCCACCGCCAGCGGCACGAACTGGGCCCTCGGCCTGCTGGCCAGGTCGAAGGCGTTGCTGGCCGACGGCCAGGCCGCTGACCTGCTGTACCGCGAGGCCATCGACCACCTCCAGCGCAGCCGGGTGGCCGTGCACCTCGCGCGCACCCACCTCGTCTACGGCGAGTGGCTGCGCCGCGAGCGGCGCCGCGTGGACGCCCGCGAGCACCTGCGCATCGCCTACGAGATGCTGCAGGGCTTCGGCGCCAGGGCCTTCGCCGAGCGTGCCCGCCGCGAACTCCAGGCCACCGGCGAGACCGTCCGCAAACGCGCCGCAGGTACGCCCGACCAGCTCACCCCCCAGGAACGCCAGATCGCCGGCCTGGCCAGGACCGGCCTGTCGAACCCGGAGATCGCCGCCCGCCTGTTCCTCAGCCCGCGCACCGTCGAGTACCACCTGGGCAAGGTCTTCAACAAGCTCGCCATCACCTCCCGCCACCAGCTCGCGCAGGCACTGCCGGACCAGGGCCACGACCGCCAGTAGCCCCTGGCTACGATGACGGCGCACCGCCGTACGCCGCGAAAAGCCCGAGCAGGACCCCGAACGGAGAACCACCCATGAGCGAACAGCAGCCCTGGCAGTGGGACGAGCAGACCTGGCGCGGTCACGTGGCGCGGGTCCGCGCGGGCCGCTCCCTGCGCCCCGCCACCTGGCCGGGCGGCGCCCGCGTGGCGGTCGCGCTCTCCTTCGACGCCGACCACGAGACGATCCCGCTGCGTGACGGCGAGACCCGCCCCGGCAAGCTCGCCCAGGGCGAGTACGGCTCCCGCGTCGGCTCACCCCGCGTGCTGCGCCTGCTGGAGCGCTTCGGCATCCCGGCCTCGTTCTTCATGCCCGCCGTCTCGGCCCTGCTGCACCCTGAGGAGGTACGCGCCTACGCCGCCGCCGGCCACGAGGTCGCCATGCACGGCTGGATCCACGAGAGCAACCTGTCGCTCGACCCCGCCGACGAACGCGAACTGGCCTTCCGCGCAGCCGACACGCTGGAAAAGCTGACGGGCACCCGCCCGGTAGGCATCCGCACCCCGGCCTGGGAGTTCTCCGACCACACCCTGGCCATCACCCGCGAACTGGGCCTGCGCTACGACTCCTCCCTCATGGCCGACGACGAGCCGTACGAGCTGCTGGCCGACGGCGAACCCACCGGCATCGTGGAGATCCCGGTCGAGTGGATCAGGGACGACGTCCCGTACCTGCTGATGGAGTACGGCGGCACGCTGAGGACGTGCCCCTCGCCCCGAGACGTGGGGGTCATCTGGCGCGACGAGTTCGACGCCGCGTTGGAGGATGGCGGCCTGTTCCAGCTCACCATGCACCCGCACGTCATCGGCCACCGCTCCCGCATGATCGTGCTGCGCGAACTCCTGGAGCACATCGACGCCCAGGACGGCGTCTGGTACGCCACCCACGCTCAGATCGCCGACTACGTCCTGAACCACCCCTCCACCTAACCCGCCTTCACCCGCCCAGAACGGCAACAGCGCGCCGCGCGCGAGCGTCAGGCTGCCGCCCCTCTCCAGCGCGGGATCGCCGTACGTCTCCACCCCGACGAACAGCGTGATCACAGCACCGAGGAACGCTTCCGGGTTTAAAAGGCCACGGACGCCGGGCGACCTCCGGGCCAGGGCCCGACAGGCTCCCTCTGCGGCGGGGTCAGGGTCGGCTCGTGCCCAGTCGCCGGGTGAGGAACTCCTCGAACGTCAGCAGGTCCGGATGCCGTAGGCGCAGGGCCGCGAGGTCGGCCTGGTAGCCGTCCTCGGCGAACCACTCGAACATGCGCTCCTCGATCGGCAGCGCCTCGAACCTGGTCGGAGTGCCGGTGACGCGCTCGTAGATCTCCGCTATCTCGGGGAAGGTGAGCTCGTCACCGGCCAGTTCGAGCTGCCGGCCGATGAACTGCTCCGGGTTGTCGAAGGCGTCGGCCACGAAGATGCCGATGTCGTCCGAGGCGATGAGCTGCATGGGCTTGTCCGGCTTGACGGGCAATGCCAGGAGCCGCTCGCCGGCGACGTCCGCGTAATGCAGCAGGTTGTTCATGAAGAACACCGGGCGCAGGATGGTGGCGGGCAGGCCGAGGGTCAGGATGTGCCGCTCGATCTCGGCTTTGCTCTCGAAGTGGTCGATGCCGGTCTCGCGTTCGGCGCCGCCCACGGAGCTGTAGACCAGATGGGCGACGCCGCTGTCGTGGGCGATGTCGGCCACGGACTTGCCCTGGCGTACCTCCGCGGCGAGGGTCGCGGGCTCGTAGGCGAGCGCCTGGACGCTGAACACGCCGTACGCGCCGCGCATCGCCGTCCGCAGGGAAGCTGGGTCGTCAAGATCACCTCGGATCAGCTCGGCACCCTGGTCGCGTAGTGCCTGAGCTGCGGGTTTGTCGGGGTCGCGGACGAGCGCACGTACGGCCCAGCCGCGCGCCAGCAGGTGGCGGGCCGCGGCGCCGCCCTGGTTGCCGGTCGCGCCGGTGACGAGAACAAGTCGGGACATGATCAGATACCGCCTCTAACTCGGAGCGTTTTGCTCCGAGTAATGTAACTCGGAGCGGAACACTCCGCAATTGCTATCCTGGATCCATGTCCGACCCCGCGCCGCCGCGCAAGCGAGGCCCCCACGCCCTGGCCGCCCGCAACGACCAGGCGCTCATCGAGGCTGCCCGGCACGTGTTCACCACCCAGGGGTTCGACGCGCCCGTGTCGGCCGTGGCCGAGCATGCGGGTGTGGGCATGGGCAGCCTGTATCGGCGGTATCGCACCAAGGAGGAACTTCTTCAGCGCCTGTGCGTCGACTCGATGGAGCGCGTGGCGAACGCCGCGCAGGACGGTCTGGCCCACGAGGACCCCTGGCAGGGCCTGACCTCATATATCCGGAAATGTGCGTCCTTCGGCTTTGGCATTCTGGCCCCGCTGGCCGGTGCCATCGCCGTAACGCCGGAAATGACGCAGGCCAGCGAGCGTGCTCAGCGCCTGGCCGACGACCTCGTCGCCCGCGCCCACCGCGCCGAGCTGCTCCGCGCGGACGTGTCCACGATGGACATCTCCCTGCTCATCGGACAGTTCGGCCGCCCCATCCCGGCGCCGCCGGGGCAGAGCGAGGAGGAGATCCGCTCCCGCCTGCTGACCATCGCCCTGGACGGCCTGAAGGCCCACAACACCGGCTCACTACCCGGCGAACCACCCAGCGCGCGGCAGTACGAGGCCCTGTGGAACACCTGACGAGCTGATCACTGATGCGGATGTGCTCAGCAGTAACGCCCTGAGCACCTTGGCCCGGACCGCGCACTCCCCGCCGCCGACGCAACAAGTGCCGCTGATCTCGTTGGAGACCCGAGCATAGACACCGCCTCTGAGGAAACGCTCTGGTGGGACGTGCGTCCGGCGCGGGTAACTCTCAGGGACGGGATACGAAATGCGTAACCAGCGAGGCGGGGGAGAGGTCGTCACCGAGACGCTCGCCTATGACGGTGGTCGCCAGGTCACGGTGTACATTCCACCGGATCCGCCCGAGGCGGTCGTGTTCGCCGGTGACGGTCAGTTGATCTCGCAGTGGGGCGGCGACCTTGAGTTGGCCGGCGTGCCGTCCACGATGATCGTCGGTGTGCATCGCCTGGACAATGAGACGCTGCGGCTCCACGAGTACTCACCGGCCTTTGACCGCGAACGGTTCGCCGCCCACGAACGGTTCTTCGTCGACGACGTCCGCGGATGGGTGCGGTCGCGATTCGGAGTCGCGCTCCCTGCCGGACGCACGGCGGTGTTCGGCGTCTCGGCCAGTGGCGAGCTGGCGCTCGCGATGGGGCTCGGGCATCCGGACGTCTACGGCGCCATCTTCTGCGCCTCACCGGGCGCGGGATTCCGGCCGCCTGACGTGATGCCTGGTTCGGTGCCGCGTGCGTACCTGGTCGCCGGGACGCAGGAGCCGTTCTTCCTTGAGAGCGCGACCCGGTGGGCGGCGGCGCTACGCGACGCGGGTGCGGACGTGGTCATGACGGAGCGGGCCGGGTCGCACGGCGGTGCGTTCTGGCGTGAGGAGTTCCCGCTGATGGTGACGTGGGCATTCGGCCCGTGATCGTACGTACGAGGATCGCGCCCATGGTGGCGAGGTCGGAGGCGGCCGGAAAGTGGACCTGGGCACGCTTCTGGCTTGCTTGGGTGGTTGGCCCAAGAACCAGTGCCCTCGGTCATATCCCTTTTCAGGGGCAATCCGCTGGCCGCCGGCCTGTCCATCGTTTTGTTCGGCACCGCAGTGGCGACGTTGGGACTGTTGTTGTTTCGTCTCCTGGTCTACTGACTGACCGTCTGCCCTCGGAGGCCAAGTGCCAAATCACGGCCGGTCGACATTTCCGCGGCCGCGTGGATAAATCAGTACTATTCCGCTGGTGGCTCAGCCTACCGGCCGGCGTATGGCCTGGCTCGACGCTCTCCGCGGCATCGCCGCCATGATGGTTGTCGTCGAGCACGCCTTCAAGTTCTTGTTACCCGAGGCACGGCTTCCGGTGAAGGCGGTGTTCGAGCCTGGTTGGTATGGAGTGATGGTGTTCTTTCTGGTGAGCGGCTTCATCGTGCCGGCATCACTGGAACGGCGAGGCAGCGTTCGGACCTTCTGGATTTCTCGCTTCCTGCGCCTGTATCCGCTGTTCGGCGTATGCGTGGTGGGCGTCGGGTTGCTGATGATGGCCGGTTGGGATGGCCTCCACATTTGGTGGGGCCAACGGCCGGTCGCCCTGACCGTGAGCCATCTCATGATGCTGCAGAACCTGCTGGCCGTGCCGAACCTGGTCAATGTGATGTGGACGCTGTCGTACGAGATGGCCTTCTATTTGCTCGTGACCGCGCTGTTCACCCTCGGCATACACCGGCAGAGCGTGGCGGGGGCGCTCGGCTTGGCCGTTGGGGCTGTGGTGGGCGCGGGTACCTTGCCGGCCGCGCTGCTCTCGACCGGAGGGTCGGGGCGGATGCTGGTGGTGGTGCTGGCCGTGGCCACGGTGCTGATCGCGGGTCTGGTGGCGGTCCTCACGCTTTCGCGCGCGGTACGGCAGGCGGGTGCGATCGTCCTGGCGGCCACGGTGCTGGGACTGCTGACGGTCAACCAGAGCTACCCCAGCCCAGGACAGGGCCTGCTGATCCTGGCCACCATGTTCGCCGGCACCGCGCTGTATCGGGCCGACCGAGGCGAGATTTCCTGGAACCAGGCGGGATGGGTGGCGCTGGTGCCCCTGGCCGGGATCTGGCTGACGCGTGATGAGTTCGGCCTTCAGACGGCGACGGTGGCTGCTTGGATGACGTTCGCCGTCGGGATGTTGCTGCGGCACCGCAACATCCCACGGTCCCTGGCATGGTTGGGGCTGATCAGCTACTCGATCTACCTTCTGCACCCGCTGCTCCTGGAAGCCGTCGAGCGATTCTGGCCGGAGCCCCTGACCGTTCCACTGGCGCTCCGGCTCCCGGCGCTGATGGGCGTGCTGGCTCTGATACTCGGCCTCAGTACCCTGACCTGGCGCTTCGTGGAAGCCCCCGCGCAACGGTTGAGCAGGCGCCTCACCTCGTGAAGAGGGCGATCCATGCTTCAAGTTCGCAGAAGTGGTAGTCATCGTGTGACACCTGCTGAAGCTGGTCATGCGACTCCGGCCGGCGGCGATCACCGACGCCCGCCAGGGCGGTTCGGCGACCATGGCGTCGAGCGGCTCCGTCTTGTCCCGGCACGTAGGTGCACAGCGTTCGGACCCCGCCGCTGCCCGCTGTGGCCGTCGACGACGACCACAGCGGGCGACTGGAGCTCAGTTCACGGGGATGCCGTTGAGTACTCGCGTGGGGATGGTCCAGGCCTCATGTGCCGAGTCCGCCGCCGTCCGGCGTCCGGCGTTGATCAGCCACACCGACGTCGCGTCGGGGGCCTTGACGTATGTGCCGTCGGCGATCTGGGTCGGCAAGGCGTCCCAGACGCGGGCGGGAATCCAGTGCAGGGGTTTGATGTGGTAGCCGACGCTTTCCAGTTCTGCTTGGTTGATGAAGGGGATTTTGGCGCCGCCGACCACGCCGCCTTGTGAGGTGGTGCCGGCTTTGCCGATGCGGGTGCCGTCTGTGATCTGGGTGGGTAGGGCGTCCCAGACGCGAGCGGGAATCCACTGCAGGGGCTTTCTGGCGTAGCCCGATTCTTCGAGTTCGGTTTGGTTGGCGAAGGGGATTTTGGCGCCGCCGATTATGCCGCCTTGTGAGGTGGTGCCGGCTTTGCCGATGCGGGTGCCGTCGGTGATCTGGGTGGGTAGGGCATCCCAGATGCGGGCGGGAATCCAGTGCAGGGGTTTGATGTGGTAGCCGACGCTTTCCAGCTCTGCTTGGTTGATGAAGGGGATTTTGGCGCCGCCGACCACGCCACCCTGCGAGGTGGTACCCGCCTTGCCGATGCGGGTGCCGTCGGCGATGTCGGTCGGCAAGGCATCCCAGACGCGGGCGGGGATCATCTGAAGGGGCCGCTGGCCGTACCCAGACTGCTCTAGTTCGGTTTGGTTGGTGAAGGGGATTTTGGCGCCGCCGACTATGGCGCCTTGTGAGGTGGTTCCGGCTTTGCCGATGCGGGTGCCGTCGGTGATCTGGGTGGGTAGGGAGTCCCAGACGCGGGCGGGGATCCAGTGCAGGGGTCTGGTGTCGTAGCCGACGCTTTCCAGCTCTGCTTGGTTGATGAAGGGGATTTTTGCGCCGCCGATTATGCCGCCTTGTGAGGTGGTTCCGGCTTTGCCGATGCGGGTTCCGTCCATGATGCGGGTGGCGATCGCGTTGAACTCACGAGCCGGCACGCTGTGCACCTTGGTGCGCCAATCCGCGCCGTGCCCGGAGTCGACGACCTCCTGCGGGCTGGCGAAGTCCACCCTGCCCGCGCCCACGATGGCGGCCACCGGAGTCGAGCCGTTCGAGCCCTGAATCAGGGTGCCGTCCTTGGGGACCGTCGGCAGCAGACGGAAGTGACGCGTCGGGATGGCGCGTACCTTCGACGGCCAATCAGCGCCGTAGCCGGCGTCGATCACCTCCTGCGGCGAGCCGAAGGGGATGGCCGCCCCGCCCACGAACGCCGCGACGGCAGTGGAGGAGCCGCCTCCCGTCCCCTGCACGAGGGTGCCGTCGGCCGGCAGGAATCCGATGCGGTTGTAGCTGCCGCCGCTGATGGCGACTACCCGGCTCGCCCAGTCGCCGCCCTGGCCGACGTCGATGACCTCCTGCGGGCTGGCGAACGGCACCAGGGCTCCGCCGAGCGTCATCGCCACCGGCAGGTCGGTGGCACCCTCCTTGGCCTGGACCAACTGACCGTCGGAGGGACGCGAGTTCATGTGATCGCGGGCGTCGACGGACCAATCGGAGACCTTCACCGGGCTGCCGCACGAGACGGGAGCCGCGCAGGTGTCCTGCCAGATGGGAGCGCCGCCGACGAACAGGTAGACCTTGCCGCGCTGGTCCACGGCCGAGGAGCCGTTGCGCGGGGCCGCGGGGCCGGCGTCGATGACCGCCTGGGTGGTCGGGCGTGGAGTTGTGGCGCAGATGCCGTCGTCACACGTGGCCTGCCACACCGGCGCGCCACCGACCATCTTGTAGATCCTGCGGGTGTCGCCGGTGTGCAGCAGGGTGCCGTCGGCCAGGCCGCGTACGTCGGTCACGGGTTGCGGGCCTGTCGGCGGAGCCGTGCCGCCGACGGGCGGCTGCCCGGAGCCGCCGCGTCCGCCGTTCATGAGAGTCGAGGTGTCGCATTCGGTTTGCGGGCTCACCCAGAAGCAGATCGCCGACATGGTGGGGATCTTGGCGGTCCGATGCTCCGCCCACACCCCGTCCTGACACCACCAGCCGAAGATCGGGAGATGCATCCGGCGGACGCGATCGATGTTCTGGTAGGTCAGCCACGTGAACCGCACCATCGCCTGGGCGTATCCGGTCCGGTGGGGCGGAACGGTGGCCGTGCCGGCGAGAGTCGTCGCGGTCTTGGCGATGACGGTCCTGGTCAGGCCGGCGTCCAGGGCCAGCTTGATCGCCTTGCCGGTCTCTATCGAGCCGCCGACGCTCGTTTCCAGCGAAACCTGGCGCTCCTCCAATTCAACCCGCTGCATGGTCAACGGATCTTGCGAGTTGTTGATGTACGCCTGCGGGGCACCCTCGCCTCTGATGTGCGTGGAGTGCGCGACCACCTTCTGAGCGGAGTCGTCCACGGATGGCGGACCACACGGGTAGGCGTTGCCGATCGGCGTCTGGGCGGCATCGGCCGCCGGTGGGACAAGAGCCATGCCGAGGAAAAACGCCGGGGCGAGCCCGGCCACGGATAACAGGGATATCAGTCGTCGCATCGTCTTCCTTAAAGGCGTGCCGTACTGGATTCGCGGTCATGACCGGGGCTGCTTCCAGCGGAAATCGCGAGCGGAAACGCTCGTGAGGCTGGGCTGAATTCGGATCCAGAGCGATCGTAGGCACCCTGTCCGGCGCGGCTGAAGCGATGTTTCAGCCAACCGTGCGGGAAAAGGCGCCACCGGCGCCGGGCCGGGGAAACGGTAGAACGGTTGACATGAGAAACGGATCTGATGGGCGCCGGCACGTCATCGCGGTCGCGGTGACCGACGCCATGCCGACATTCGAGCTGGCGGTGCCGTGTGAAGTCTTCGGCGTGGATCGTAGAGACATCGCCGACCCCTGGTACGAGCTGCGCTTATGCGCCGCCCAGCCGGGCCCGCTGCGTACGTCGGCCGGGATGCTGATCGACACCGTCCACGGTCTGGACGCGCTCGCCGAGGCCGACACCGTCATCGTGCCGGCGAGCGCGAGAGCCGTGCAGCTCAATCCGCCGCCGCTTCTGGTGGAAGCTGTTCGCTCCGCCCATGAGCGCGGCTGCCGCATCGTCGCGTTGTGCACCGGCGCCTACATCCTCGCCGCCGCCGGTCTGCTCGACGGCCGCCGGGCCACGACCCATTGGATGAACTCCGGCGACTTCGCGCACCGCTTCCCGTCGGTCCGAGTGGACCCGGACGTGATCTACACCGACGACGGCGACGTACTCACCTCGGCGGGTACGGCGGCGGCCATCGATCTGTGTCTTCACCTGGTCCGGTTGGACCACGGCGCGGCGGCGGCGGGAGAGGTCGCCCGGCGCATGGTCGTGCCTCCTCCGCGCGAGGCGGCACAGGTGCAGATCGATCGGCTGCTGGTCCGGTCCACCACCGGCGACGAGCTCACCCCGTTGCTGCAATGGGCGCGCGACAATCTGCACCGGCCACTCACGATTTCCGAGTTCGCCAAGGTGGCGCGGGTGAGCGAGCGGACCCTGAACCGCCGCTTCCGCGACTCCCTGGGCATGACCCCCAAACAGTGGCTGATGCGCCAGCGGGTCCGCCTGGCCCAGGAGTGGCTGGAGGCCTCGGAGGAGTCGATCGACACCATCGCGCGGCGCACCGGGTTCGGCGCCGCCGCCAATTTCCGCCACCACTTCAGCCGCATCACCGGCCAGTCTCCGCGGACCTACCGTCACGTCTTCCGCGGCGGCGAACGGAACATCCTCGACTAGCCGTTCTGACCACTGAGGGTTAGGCGCGGAGACCTACTCCCGATGCCACCTGCCGACCCAGGCACCTGCCCGTGCCCACGTCACACAGCCGGACACTCGTCACGCCGCGACGGCCCGGGTGTGATCGACGGAAGGGCGGACACGGCGGATATCGCCCCGCTTTGCGGGTAGTTGTCATGCCTTGACGATTCTGGGAGGAATCTGATGGGTCTGAGTTACCGGAAGTCGATCAAGCTTGGCCCGTTCCGCATCAATCTGTCCCACCGCGGTGTCGGTCACAGTTACGGCAATCGCCTGTTCCGCGTCACGCGCGGACCAGACGGGCGCCGGACGGTATCGGTCAACCTGCCGGGCGGCTTCACCTGGCGCAAAAGCACCAAACGCCGCTAGCGGCACCCGTGCCCCCTCGGCCGCGATGTGACCGAGGGGGCACGAACGTTTTTGGAGAAGGCCCAACAAATACGACAGGCTTGGGGTGGGCAGCGCTCTGCCGTACTCCCTGGACCGCGAGATCGAAGGCCGGTGGCGACGCCGGCTGCGACACCGCCCGTACTGCCTGGAACGCCATGATCGTCAATTCACGGCGACTTGGTCATCTACCTCGAAGGCGTGCAATCAGGGGTGTCTTCTGGGAACGGGCGGTCAGTCGATGGAGTCGGCGGGGAGTGGTTCGCGGTGGTCGGCGCGCAGGCCGTCGAGGGAGATGCGCAACAACCTGTTCCACATCTGTGGCCGGCACTCGTCGGTGACCTGGACGGCGTGGCCCAGCGAGACCAGCAGAAGCAGCAGGTCATCAGTGGTCACGCCGGTGCGCAGCAGGCCCGTGGCGACGGCGCGGGCGCACAGTTGCTCGATGACCAGGCGAAGCTGATGGATGCCCTCAAGGTCGGGGACCGACCAGGTCAGCGCGAAATTCTCCATGATCGCGCGGTGGCGGGCATAGCCGGTCAGTGCCTGCTGGTAGAAGTCGGTCAGTGCCGCCCAGGGGTCCTCGGCATCGATCGCCGCCTGGCGTGCTGATTCCGCCCATTTCAGGAAGTCTCTTCGCAGGACGGTGTGCACGAGATCTTCCTTCTTCGGGAAATGCCGGTAGAGGGTGCCCATGCCCACCCCGCTGCGGCGGGCGATCTCGCGTACGTCCACCGCGGCCCCCTGCTCGGCCAGCACCTCTGCGGCGGCCTCGACGATCGCCTCCCGGTTGCGGACCGCGTCCACGCGTTGCGTGCGGCGCCGGGTGGTGTTCTCCGGTTCAGCAAGTGCCATGCGGCCGATCGTACCCTCTTATGCGGAGCGCTTGCTCCGTTCCGTGCTACGTTGAGGAGCAAGTGCTCCGTATAGCGAAGGAGATGTCATGTCCGAGGCCCCCGCCGTCGAGAGCTGGAACGATCGGATCATCGCCGAGTTCCGGGCGAACGCCGGGTATGTGTCCTGGAGCAGCGAAGAGGATTTCGCCGCAGGCCGCCCCATTCCGCCCCGGTTTCCCGGGTTCGACGAGCAAGGCATGCCGCTCATCCTGGTGCACCACACCGGGGCCAAGACCGGGCGCGAACGGATCAGCCCGTTGTTCTACCAGCCGGTCGGCGATGGCTGGGCCATCTTCGGAACCCACGGTGGCAGTCCGCGCCATCCGGTCTGGTACCACAACCTGATGGCGAATCCGGAGGCCGTGGTCGAGGTGGGCACGCGGAGAGTGCCGGTCGTGGCTCGGCTCGCGGAGGGTGCTGAGCGCGAGCGGCTCTGGGCGAAAGAGGTGGCACTCGTCCCGAAGTTCGCCGAGTTCGAGGCAGCCGCCGGCAGGCAGATCCCCGTCGTCGTGCTGGAGCGTGTCCCCGAAAAGTGACGTGATGAACCAACTGTGCGCCGGTGGACGACGCCATCCGGCCAAGCCGATGTCGCCCGCCCCTTAGGCTCGTGTCGGGCTTGCCCGCGGGTGAGATCCGGCTGAAGCGCGTCCGGCTGGCGATGGAGACATGACCGGTCTTCTCATCCAGCCGATCGGCTCCGCCCACCTGCCCCGCAGGCACATGCCCTCAGCTCCCCACGCCAAGATCACCTGTGGCCGCCCTTCGTGGTGGCTGGAGGAGTCGTCCGAAGTCACTGATTCCGGAGGTCAGCAGGTCGGGCGGTAGGGGTGACGGGGGAGGTAGGTGGTCCCACTCCTGTGGCGATAGCCCGGAAGACACCCGACGGCAGATGGCGGCGGCGGAGGCGGTCGGGGAGATGTCGTATTTCTGCAGCGGCACGTTTACACCGGAGGTATACAGGACTGTTCCGTCGGAGCTGAAGGCCAGCGCTCGGACGCGGTCGCCGGCGGTGGGCAGGGGTGGTCCGACGGGGCGGCGGGAGATGACGTCCCATAGTTGCAGGCTTGTTTCGTTGCCGGAAGCCAGCAGCCGTGAATCGGGCGCGAACGCGACCGCCAGCACCGATCCGGGGTTGGCCGCCACTTCCGGGCGCAGGTCACCGAGATGGTGGGAGAGCGTGCCGTCCCAGAGGTCGATGCGCCCAGAGTCATTGCCCGCGGCGAAACGACGTCCATCCGGGCTGAAGGCCAGCGAGACTGACATGCCTGGGCTACGCGCATCGGACGGCTTCGCCTTGACTCGCAGATCGAGGACATCGCCCGACGACGACACCGCGAGCGAACCGCCGGGGCGCACCGCAAGCTCTACCCCGTGAAATCCCTCCACGGTCGAGACCGCGCGGCGACCGTCTAAGTCCCACAGGCGCAGCACCCTGTCCTGCATTCCCATGATCAGCAAGGTGGTCCGGTCGGCTCCGAAGCCAATGCCGCCCACAGTCTCGGCGTCCTCAGTGACCTCGAAGGTGTCCAGACCGGACCTGTTCCGATCCCACACCGACAATTCAACGGGAGACCTGGCCGCCTTCTGATCGGCTCTGGACGTCTTGTAGAACAGAGTGCCGTAAGCGGCCTTTTCGCCGTCTGAACGCAACGCGAGTAATGGCCGGCAGAAGCCCGGCACCCCGCGAGTGCGCCTGCAGGTCGACGCCGGAAGTGTGAGAGGAGCATCGCTGCGGCTCGGGTGGCGAACTTCAGCGTGGAAGATGTCCCTCATGGCGGGTGCATGGGATACGCGCACGAGTACCTTTGCCCCCTGGGCGAAGGCAGCGATTGCGTCAAGGTTGTCGTGCCACTCGCCCTTCGTGATCCGCCCCAGCCCCAGCGTCCTCACCGTCGATGGCCAGCTCTCGGAGCCGCCTCGATAACGGATCCAGTTCTCCCTTAGGTCGATGCGGAGATCCTGAACCTGCTCCCCGTTGAGCGGATGCCTCATGATCTCCGATGATGGCGCAGCGGTCCGCCACAGTTTGATGTCCTGCCTGTCGGCGGTGACCGCTAAGGCGGAGTCGTCGCTGAAAGCGATCTCTCCCACGCCGGCGTGGGGAATGAAACTCAACTCGGTCCCCGAACCGATGTCCCACAAGCGCACTCGTCCGGGTGCGAGAACCGCCAGGCGGCGGCCGTCTGGCGTGAAGCGCACGCGTTCCGAGGAGCACTCCCACGTGCTGAGGAGAGGTGCCCACGTCGCATCGAGCCGGCGCCCGGTCGTGACGTCCCACAACTGGAGGCGGCGGCCGGGGACGCACAGCGCCACCAGGCGATCATCAGGGCTGATGGTCGCGTCCGGGATCAGCCGGTCGGTGCGGTATCGGCCGTTGACCACGTCGCGGACGGCACTCGCAGCCGGCTCATGCCGGATCACCGAGAGTTCCCGGACCCCTGCCTCGGCGTCACGAGGCATCCAGATCTGCCACAGGAGCCGCCGCTGGTTCACCTCCCACAGTTGGATGCGATAGCGGGCTCCGATCGCGCTGTATCCGAGCACCGTCTTGCCGCTGGCCCCCATCTCCACGCCGTCGGTGGCGGAGGCCAGTTCGCGGGCGTCATGGCGTCCGGTGCTCAGGTCCCAGAGCGTCACGCCCTGGCGCTCATCTAGTACGGGCAGGTGCCGTCCCTGTTCGGTACGCATACCGAGCTTGGGGAAGAGCGCAGGGTCACCAGGGATGTGAAACGCTTGGTGGGTGTCGACATCCCAGCTGATGAAGCGACCGGCGTTGAGGCTGAGCAGCGTCCTGCCGTCCGCGCTGAGGCTGCGCATCGTGCCGGGCTCGGTGTCGGGATCGATGAAGACGTCCTGCTGCCGCTGATAGGCAGCCGCCAGCAGGCCCGACCGTGTCTCCGGCAGGTCGGAGACCTTCCAGGCGGCCAGTGCCAGCCGCATGGCAAGCTGCGGATCGGATTCCCGCAGGCTCTCGGCGACGCCCACCGCCTGCCAGGCGTCCGTCTCCCGCTGACGCTGACGGCCGGCGCGGTCCTCCTGCCAGGCCAGCAGCCCGGCGGTGAGCCCGACGACCAGCAATGCGGCCATCCCGGTCCTGCGTCGCACGCGGCGCCGGGCGGACCGCACGCCTGACTGGATGCTGGCAGTGAGGAATTCCCGTTCGAGTGGGGTGAGAACCGGTTGGGCCTCAGGGACTGAGCAGCGCTCACGGACCATCGACAGGCGGGCCCCTCGATACAGAGCACCCGCCTCCCGCGCAAGCTCGTGCCAGGTGGCCGCGGCCTCGGTGAACTGGCGCTGGGCACGCAACCACTCCCGGTCGTCGTCGATCCACGCCCGGAGTCGCGGCCACGCCGTCAGCAGCGCCTCATGCGCCACCTCCACCCGATCCTGCTCGACCGTGACGAGGCGAGCCTGGGCCAGCCTTTCAAGCAGTGTCTCATCGTCGTCGGCGAGCAGGAGTTCCGAGCGCTGGGTAGGCCGGCGGCTGTCAGGGGCGTTCTGGCCGGGGGTGACCAGGCGTAGAAGCAGGTGCCGCAGCCGAGTCTGCTGGGCAGGGATCAGCGAACCGTACACCTGCTCGGAGGTGCGGGCGATGGCGCCGTGAATGCCGCCGGCGCTCTCATAGGCGGCCAATGTCAGCGCTCTGCCGTAGCGGCGGCGCCAGGTCTCCAGCAGCGCGTGCGACATCAGCGGGAGGCCGCCAGGCTCGCCGTCCACCTCGTTGAGGATCCGCGCGGTCAGCTCGCGTTCCACGATCAGGCCCGCCGCTGCGGCGGGCCTGACGATCGCGGCGCGCAGCTCGTCGCGGTCCATGGCTCCCACCAGCAGGGTGGCCTGCTGGGTGGCCGCCACCAGCGCGCGGTACGCGGCGCAGTGCCCCAGGAAGTCCGCGCGTACGGCCAGCACCACGCGTACCCCGCCTTCGGCGGCCTCCAGCAGCTCGCCGATGAACGCAGCACGCACGGGCGCCTCGTCCCACAGGGTAAAAACCTCTTCGAACTGGTCGACGACGATGACCCCGCCAGGCGTGGTCGCGAGAGGTCCGTCAGGGCGCGTTCCCGGCGTCACCACTACGGCTGCGCCGCGCAGGCGAGGCAGCAGCCCGGCACGCAGGAGCGAGGATTTGCCACTGCCGGAGGGACCCACGACAAGCACGACCGATCGTTCCTCCAGCAAGGCGGCCAGCCTGTCCGCCAGAGCGTCACGACCGAAGAACAGATGGTGGTCGGCCTCTCCGAACGCGGCCAGACCCCGATAGGCGGTATGCACGTCCTCGTGCTCGGCCAGGCGGTCGGTGTGCTCCCGGGCTGCTTGGCGCCAGCGTTCCTCCCAGTGCTGAACATCGCCGCCGCAGGCTCGGACGTAGGCGAGCGCGACCGGCAGGGTCGGCATCCGGTGCCCGGCCGCGGCCTGAGCCAGCGCGGCGGCGGAGTAGTGCACGCGTGCCGCCATGACGCGATAGGTCAGCTGGGGCTGGTCCTGTCGTAACTTGCGCAACTCGTAGGCGAATCGCGCGATCGGTCCTTCGGTTGGATCCAACGGTTGCTCACGCCGCCCCACACTTCCCCTTTCGTCTCCCCAATTCCGCCGGGCTCTCGGCCCCTGGGGCTCCTGGGCACAAAGTAGGCATCCTGCGCGAGGTTCACAACCCCGACGCTGGTGTTGCGGGCATTGTCTATGCCAGTGAACTGGGGTGATACACAATTCGCCGGGCCACCACAGTGATGAATCACCGGCGGGCTGCCGCAATCCCCGCTCCTCCGACGAAAGGATTCACAGGTGGCGCTCACCTCACCTGGTGAGCGGAGGCAAGAGAAACGCAAGGCGCGTGAGCCGGCCTGAATCAATCCCTCGCGGATTTCAACGGCCGAGACCGGACCCCAAGCGAGAAAGCCCGCCACTTACGATCTGTACGAAAGGAATGACATGCCCTCCATTCGAACCTCGATGCTCGTAGGAGCTGTAGCGCTCGGCGCGATGCTGACCTTTCTACCTGCCGGAGCCCAGGCCGCTTCGGCGGCGATGGCCGCCCCGGACAGCTGCGGCAGTATCTGGGTCGGCTGGGTGTGCTTCTACAGCGACAAGGACTACAAGGGCAGCGTGTGCCGCTGGGAGCTCGCCGACCGGAACACCCTAAGCGACAGCGACGGCGCCTCATGCAGCTGGATGGCAAGGGGGAACTCGCCGGACTCGATCTACAACAACGGCACGTCCGATGACGGGTCGACGGGCGTCGCCTACTACCGCCGCACCGATTTCTCGGGACGGATCGGATGCACCAAGAACGGCAAGGGGGGCAATATCGACATCAGCGTGCCACACTCACTTCAGTGGGTCTGGGGTTCGTGCGGCAGCTAGATCGTTGATGTGACCTTCGCAGTTCGTCTGCGGGCACAGCGAAGGGCGTCCACGATCGGTTGTGAAGACTGAGCTGGACGCCCTTCTGCCTACCCTCCACGTCTACCTGGACGAACATGTGATGCCTTCTACCCGACGACTCACGTGGTCCGCAGCGATCCGGCGATGGCCGTCGCGCGGAACAGAGGTCGTTGATCGAGCAGGGGAGGCCACCGGGTCCACAATGACGATCTTGAGCTCCAGATGCAGGTCAAAGAACGAGCGGATGACCGTCTCGCGGTGGCGAATCGCGATGGCCTTGTAGTTCGCGCTCGTCGTCGACTTGCGGTGACCGGATTCGGTGAGCCGGGCACGATCGGCCGACGCCCGGACGCAATGGCGCGGACCTGCGGCGGCTGCGGCTTGGCGGTCATCTGGATCCAGCGGGAGCAGGCTCGCGCCTCGATGCTGGTTGCCCGGTCCGACGACACCTGAACCGCCCAGAGGACGAAACCGCCGCAGCAGGTCCATGCCATAGGAGCGCAACGTCGTGGTGAAGCGGCCAGCCACCTGCGGGTCACGAAGGAACGCCGTCACCGCGTCGATGAGGCACCTGCACGCAACTCATCATATGTAACCGTTGGCGGCTCTTCCGCGATCAAAAGATGTGACTTGTGATGCGGGCGCTAGCCGGCCATAGCATTCGGTTCAGGCTGTATGTCGGCACACCAAGGGGGTGCGCCTAAGTGAGCGATCTCCCGACTGTGGGCGGAGCGGTATTCGAGGAGTCGTTCGGGGATCGCGTGCGAGCGCTCCTGCGGGCCAGGCCAGTGGCCGACGCGGCGGACAACGCCGCACGACAGATGTGGGGCGGATGCGAGTACGACGTGGTGACGCTTGCCTTGGCCGCCATTGATGCTGTGATCGCCAAGCAGGGATTCGATCACGAGGTCACCTACGACGAAGCGGTTGCGGGACTGGCCGTGCTGGCCGCCGGCGCCCATCCGGAACGTTCCATCGATGAACACGGTGCGGTTGCGCGGTATGTGGTGGACGCGCTGCTCAACCGCAAGGAACGCGAGGCGCCGTTCAGCTACCAGGTCTCGATCTTCGGACGTGACGACGACGGATCGGTCCGCCATCGGGTCGCGATGGCAGAGTTCCGGCTGCTGACCGAGCATGAGGATCACCGCAGAGGCGTCAACGTCCTGCGGGCTTCGACGGACGCCATCAACGCCCTGGTGGGCGGGCTGGAGTTCGACGTCGAGGACGAGCAGGCTGCGATCGAGCTGATGCTCGCGCGGCAGCTCGAACGCGGAGCGTTCGGGCAGGCGGAGAAGGCAGCCGAACGATCGCTGCTCCTGTCCATCCGCTATGCCGACGAGTTGCGGACGCTGCTGGCGGACACGGTGCGGGACATTCGGACCGTGCTCCCCCAATGGGTCAGGGAGGTGCCGGAACAGTTGGAGCGCAACCGCACGCATCTGGAAGAACGGCTCGCGACAGAGTCCAGGTTGCTCAGCCACCTCCGAGGCGCGCTGGACGCGCCCGACACTGAACCGGAGGTCGCCAAGGCCTCGGTGCGCATCGCGGCGCTGCTGGAGAAGTGTCGTCAACGGCACACCGAGCTGCACGGGAAGCTGGTCAACGCACGGACGATCTTTCTTGAGGAGCAGGCCCGCCAATCGTTCCGGCCGGTCGGCGGGCTGCGGAACCCCGACATCTTGGACGGAGTCCTTCTCCCGCTGCTCGTCCTGCGTGCCGACATGGCGGTGGAGCCTGCCGAGGCCTTCGCCGTCCTGGTGTCAGGCAGCCAGGCCCCGAGGGTCGTGCGCGTCGCCGACCTGGTTGATGACCTTCTCGCGCCACGACGTGTGCCTTCGCCGGAAGATCCGCCGATTCCCGACGAGGAGCTCGGTGATCCCGATCCACCCGCCATACCTCCGGAGGTGCTGGAGGCTGCCGCGTGCCTGGTGGACGAGGCCGAGCTGCCCGCTCGCCTGTCAGATCTCCTGCTCTCGGCCAGAGCGGCGTACCTGCCCGAGGAGGTCGAGCGAGTCATCGTTCTCGCCGCTCTGTGGAAGTACGCGCCCGAGACGGCACAGGACGTGTCCACGGCGGTGGACACGGCCGCCCGTGTCCTCGGCGCCGCGGCGGCGGTTGACGCCGATGGCACGCGGATCACCCTGCCCGGCTGGTCGGGCGATGATCTGATCGTCGCGCAGGACGAGGAGGCGCTCAGCCGGTGGGCGGCGAGGGCGGACCGGGAGGCCTCATGACCCTCAGCCAGCGCGATCTCGCCGATGTGGGTGTGCTCATCGGCTGCGCCCTGCGTCCGAAGATGCGGCCCGCCGCGGACTCCGACTACCGCACGCTGCTGGGTCGCTACCGCGCCGACGTGGAGTTCCGCAACGCCGTGGACAGCGTCCTCGACGGACTCGACGCTCAGGTGCTGTCCGATTCGGATCTGGGACTGGTGCTCGGTGTGCGCCGCGAGTCTGTCTTCGCCTATCGCATCTCGGACCTGCCGAACGTCGGTGGTGTGACCGAACGGTTGCTGGTGGGACTCGTCAGCGTCGCAATCGCCGCTTACGCGTTCCCGGCACCGGCCGATTTCGACGACGACCGCGTTCGGTGGGTGTCGGTCGACGAGCTCGAACGCTTTCTCCGCGAGACGTGCGAACGGTTCAAGCGCACGCCCGAGCATTCGCAGGGATCGCTTGACGAGGCGTGGCGTACCTATGACCGTCTGTCGCCCGGCTATAGGGCGGACAGAGGGAAGGGTAAGGCCCGCAGGTCCCCCGCGTCCTCCACCTACTGGATAGCGCACGTGCTCACCTGGATGGTCGACCAGGCGCTCGCCCGTCCGGCGCCTGCCCGCGGTTCTGAGGTCTTCCAACTGCTCGAACGCTTCCGGATCCAGGCCGCTGAAGTCGCCGGCAACGCCGCATATGACGTATTGGCCGCCATCAGACGTGGCGACCACGATCGGAGGTTGGCACCGTGACCTATCAGCTGTCTCGCTTGCGGCTGACGAACGTCGGCGACAGGGCTGCCCGGTTCACGGATCTCACGCTGGACGTGTCGTCAGGCGCGGACGGTACGAGCGAGCCCGTCGACTCGATCCTCTGGCTCCGTAACGGAGGCGGCAAGTCGAGTCTGCTGTCGCTCTTCTTCGCCCTGCTCCTGCCTTTGCGGAAAGACTTCATGGGCAGGTCCGTCAAGCGGTATCTGGAGGACTACATCGCGTCCGGCGACACGAGCCACACGGTCGCTGAATGGGTCGCGCAGTCCGACGACAGCTTGTTGCCCCCGCCGCGACTCATCACCGGAGCCGTATACGAATGGATCGACCGTCGCAGACCTGTCGACCCCGATCGTGATCGAGAAAAGCTAAGAGGATGGTACTACTCGTTCTTCGAAGTGCCTGGCGTGCTCGATCTCGATCGACTTCCCGTTCACGATGAAGCGGGCCGCACCCGGCCGATGTCCGAGTTTGTTCGCCTGTTGCGGGAGGCCGCGGCGTCCCGGCCGCAGCAGTTCTCGTTCGCGATCACCGATCAGCGCGGCGTGTGGACGGAAACACTCATCTCGCGAAATCTCGATCCGACCCTGTTCGGCTATCAGAAGGAGATGAACCACGCGGAGGGCGGGGTCGCCGAGCTGTTCAATTTCCCGTCCACGGACAAGTTCATCGACTTCCTGATCGATTTGACCGTGGACAGCGCTCAGCCTGAGCTCGTCGCGGCCAATCTGCGGAAGGTCATCGACGTCCTCGGCCGGAAACCAGATCTGCTTGTGGATCGTGACTTCTGCGCTGAGATGTCCGGCAAACTCGACACACTGGCCGAAATGCACGCTCTCACCAAAGAAGCGGACCGAGAAGCAGGCGAGGCGAGACAGGCGGCCGCGCTTCTGGCAGCCGCGTTCCAGAGCGCGGCCTCGACGCAGAAAGCCGACGGGGAATGGTTCGCCGAAGAGGCGAAGCGGCTTCGCGGCGAGGCTCACAGGCTGGACAGCGACCGCGGCCGAGTCAACGACATTGCGAATGAACTGCTCAGGATCGCGGCCACATATCGGCTCGCCTCCGTGACCAAGGCAGCCGGTGAGGCGGAGTTGGCAGCCACCACCACAAAGAATGACGACCTGGCCTGGGAAGCGGTCGGCCCCCTGGCAGAGCGGGCAGAGGCAGAGGACAAAGCGCGGTTGGTGCGCCAGCAGATGACCGCAGCGGAGCGAGAGACCGCTCCGCTGCGCAAGGCACGGGATGATGCCGCGGCCGTTCTTAAGGCCCGCTACGCCGCTCTCGCGGCTGACGAACGTACCGCCGAGGAACAGAAAACCTCAGCGGCAGATACCGCGGACTCCAATGCCGCGACCGACGAGGAGAGCGTACGCGCCAACCGGGAACTCTCCGCCAAAGCGGAGGAACGCGCGGACAACCTCCGCCGGCAGTTGGCAGACGTCGACGAAGCCATCGAAACCGCAACCAACCAGGGCGACCTTCCCGATCGAGAAGCCGTTCCCGCTGAGGTCCTCGCCGACTCACGGGCAGCCAGGAACGAGGCGGGCCAGCTGCTGGAAGAAGTACGCGAGCGGCGCGCGAACCGGCCCGCGCTGCGCAGAACACTGAGTGAGCGGCGGAGGGCCTTGGCGACCGAGCGGGCCGCCAGGAGCGCCGAACGGGATCAACTCGTCGCCGACCACGAGAAGCTCTTCGCTCGCGCCGATCTGCTCGCGACCGACGCCAGGTTCGCCGAACTCATGGAGCTCGGCGAAGATGGACGGCTCGATCTGTGGGCCGAGGCGGCCAACCTTCGAGCGGCGCTGACGCATGCGGTCTCGACGGCCGAATCGGTCATCGTGGCAACCCGTGTCGATGCGGCCGACGACGATCGTGCGCTAGACGGGTTGCGCACCGACGCGTTCCTCCCGACCACACGTGACGCCCAGCGCGTTGCCGAGGCGATCGCTGGCGATGTGGCGGCGCGGCCGGGGTGGGAGCTGCTGCGTGACCTGGTGGCCGAACCCGGACGCGCGGGCGCGTTGCAGAACTCCATCGTTGCTGAACTAGCCGCAGGCGTGGTTGTCGCGGACGCCGACCTCGGCAACGCCCGCCGCGCCCTGGAAAAACACAACTGCCGGTCGATCGCCCACGTCACCGTGTGCACCGCGACCCAGATGCAGCAGGCGTTAGATGCGGCCGCCCCTGAATGGTCAGCAGTTCCCAGCGACCCGGCGTTGTACGATCCGGCCGCGGCGGAGCACGCGCGGGCAGAACGTGAACGGCGGCGCCATGAGCAGACAGGGCGGATCGCCGAGCTCCACCGGCAGACGCAGGCGGACCGAACGCTGCTGGAGGCGCTGGAATCCCTGCTGCGCGACTGCCCAACCGGTTACCTGCACACCTTGGAGATCAAGGCCGAGGAATGCCGGCAGGCCATCGACCTGATTGACGCCACCGATGCGACACTTGGTTCGCAGATCGACGAACTCGAAGCTCATGACCTCAGAGACGCGGCCATGGAGCAACAATTGTCCAACAGGCTCAACCTTCTCGCGGGCAGGATCGAGCGCCTTGCAGCCCTCGTCACCAAGGTCTCAACGCTGCCGCAGCTAAAGCTAGACATCGAACAACGAGACCGGGACGTCCGGGCGTACACGCTAGTCGCCGACGAAGCCGCCGCTCGCGCGAACGAGTGGCGCAAGACCGAGCGCGCGGCCGAACGAGAAGCCGCTGAGCACAGATCCAACAAGGAACGGTACGAACGCGAAGGCCGCGCGATCTCCATGCTCGACGTGGACCGCGAGGACGCCACCACTCAGGTGGACGACCCTCTGTCCATCTTGACGAGCCGTTTCCACGATCTCGACACGCAATGGCATACGGTGGCGGCGCAATCCGTGCTCGCAGAACGGCTCGCGGGGCTCGTCGAGCGTGGCAGACGCGCCGAACAGGCGCTCGCGGTGTATCCGGCGGCAGTCCGCGAACGTGCGGCATCGTTGCTCGAAACGGGCGATGGGCAGGACCCTGAACGACGTGCCGTCGCGCGACGCCGATCCCGGGCGCAGGCCGACCAGGCCCAGCAGGGGCTGAGCAGTGCCAAACTCCAGCTCGAACAGGCGCGTAAAGAGGTCAATGACCGGACGCCGCGCGACAGGCTGCGGCACGCCCAGCTCGACGTCGAACCCGCGGGAGAAGCCGAGGCGCGCGAGCTCTCCGCGATACAGGCCGCGACTGCGACCGAAATGAGTGGACGGGTGACCACCCTGAGCAGGGAGGCCGACGACGCAGCCTCAGCCGCGAGCGAGGCGGACACCACGGCGCGGGTGCTCGCACAGCGTGCACACCGCCTCGCCGACGCTGCCGCGCCGGCCGACGTGGCGGACGGAGTGGCGGCCTTCGACGGCCACGATGCGCAGGCCGAGTTGGAGACACGAGCGGTACTCGATCGCCTGGCCTCGACCATGGACACTCTCACCGCAGCGAAAAACAGGACGAACGGAGCCATCGACGCTGTGCGCAGGCTGGTCTCGGAGGGCAGGTTCTCCGGAATCCCTGATGCGATCAGAGATCGATTCACCAGTGACGATCCCGCCGTGCTCGGCGAGCGCGCCGGCGCCCGCGCCGAAGAGATGCGGGTGCGTCGCACTACGATAGACGGCCAGCTCGCCGACATCGGACGCGACCAGCGGCTCGTCGTGGTGGAGATCGCCGCACTGGTTCAGGATGTGCTCGCGAACCTGGAGTCCGCACATCGGCACTCGAAACTGCCCGGAACCCTGGGCGGATGGGCCGATCAGCACTTCCTCCGCATCCGGTTCGCCCGCCCCAGCAGCGAGGAGGACCTGCACGCGCGAATTGACACGGTCGTCGACCGGATCGTGGTCGAGAAGTCGAAACCCGAGGGCTTCTCCCTCCTCAAGCGATGCGTCCACGAAGCTGTGGCACCGCGCGGCTTCACCGTCAAGGTACTCAAACCCAACAGCGATCTGGCGGTTGAACCGGTGGACGTGACCCGCCTCGGCAAGTTCTCCGGCGGCGAGAAGCTGACCGTGTGCGTCGCGCTCTACTGCACACTCGCCCGGCTGCGCGCCGTCAACCGGGGCAGGGGCAGGGCAGCGCTCGGCGGCACCCTTGTGCTGGACAATCCGCTGGGCACCGCGAGCCATGTGGCTCTCCTGCGGTTGCAGCGCGAGGTGGCGACCGCTCACGGCGTGCAACTCGTCTACACCACCGGGGTGGAAGACCTCGGCGCCGTCGGCCAGTTCCCGAACGTGCTGCGAATGCGCAACGCGCCAGGAGCGCTCCGTACGCGGAGGTACGTCGTCCTGGAGGAACGCTTCGGCTCCACGGTGGAGGGCATCACCGGCGCCCGCCTGACACGTGATGAGACGAGGGACGGCGCTGGGTCGTGAAGCTGAGCTCCCTAGCCCGACATCTCGCAGAACAGGTCGCGGCATCGCCGCGACAGAAGATCGAGATCGAGACGCTGTACAACGCGGCGGTCACGTTCGATCGACGCCTGGCGACGGCGCCGACCGCGCGTGCCGAGATCCGCGACGCGCTGAACGAACTGGCCGTCGCCGAGTCGGTGATATTCCCGAGCACCTCCCGGCATTTCGACACGCGAGACACGCCACCCATGCCGCTCTGGGTACGCCGCCCTCCTCGCGAACGGGTCGTGCGCGAGGCGAGGATCGTAAAGGTGTGGCCGCCCGCGCTTGAATCCGCCGGACGGATCGCGACCAGGGACGATGAGCTCAGCGTGCTCGAGACGGTGGCCGCCTTTCTTCGCGACAGAGGAGCGACACGGCCGAGCGTGCCGATGAGAGAACGCTCCTTGGAGCTGTTCGGCGATGAGAAACGGCTTGACGGCCTCGTGACGAACCGGCTGTTCGTCTCAGGGGCGCTGACGCTCGAACTGTTGCGTTGTCACCCGGTGCCCATTCCGTTCGTCTCGCAATGGGTTCCGGGGCGCCCCGACACTCGTGGTACGGCACTGCTGATCGCGGAAAACCACCACACCTACACCTCGCTTCTCGAAGCCACGCGGCGCCACGCTGCCGCAGGTGCGGGACGGCATGTGGGCTACGGGACCGGTAACCAGTTCCCGTCGGCGGTGTTGTCGGTACCGCTGCTGTCCCCGAGACCTGACCGGATCGTCTACTTCGGCGACGTTGATCTGCAAGGACTGCAGATCCCCGCAGCGGCAAGCGCCAGCGCCATCCTCGCCGGCCTCCCCGCGGTTGTGCCGGCGCTTCCGCTCTACGAACTGCTCTTCGAGGCAGGCCACGAACGGCCTGCCGTACCCGTACCAGCGGATTCCGCTGCGCGCGTGTCGGCGTGGCTCGGCCCGCTCGCCGGACGCGCCGGCAATGTGCTGGTCAGTGGCATCCGGCTTCCGCAGGAAGCGGTTGGGTACGAGCTGCTGTCGACCCGCCCTGACGTGCTCGACAGGGTTTAGGAGTGTCCTGAAGATCTGATGGGTGGGTCGGTGTGAGGTGGCTCGTCCGTCGTCTTGACCTACCTCAAGGCGACGACACCTTCTCGTCCCTGAAACTGCTCCCCAAACCGATTCTGACAAGGAGATCGAGATCCTGGCGTTACGGCACCAGTTGACCGTACTGCAACGGCAGGTGACCAAGCCCGCGTTCACGCCGACTGATCGGTTCCTTTTCGGCTTGAGTTTCCCGGTTCTCCGGACACTTGACCTGAGGTCATCTCTGACCGGGTGCGAGCCCTGGCCGGTGCGTCTGTCGTCGCACACCGTGAAGGGTGGAGGTGGGATCAGTGGTAGAGACTCGTGTGCAGGTCAGCAGGCGATGCGGCTGTGTGGATCGGGCGACGGGACGTCAGCGAGGGATGACGTGTCCGCGTCTGTCGGTGGATGACGATCGCGACAGCTGGCTTTTCGCGGTGCAGGTACGCGGCCTGGACGGGCAGCGGCAGCGCGTCCGCCAGGGTGGCTACGCCGACCCCTAGAAAGCGCAGGCGGCAGGCCGAGCCTTGGTCGCTGCCGACCACGACAGCGCCGGGGCCGGATGCACGCTCGGGCAGTGGCTGGCATGCTGGCTAGCCACCAAAGCGCCCCGCGTCCGTCGACCCGGCAAAGCTATGCCGTACACATCCACCTCTACCTCATCCCGCAGCTGGGACGGATCCTGCTCCGCCAACTCACCCCTCGCGATGTCAACGGACTGCTCACGACGCCGGCATCCCACCCTCACCGGCCGGCTACCGGTTGTCGCCCGCCACCGTGACGCGGATCCACGCCACCTTGCGGACCGCGCTGAACGCAGCGGTCTGTGCCAAGTCGATCCCGGTCAACCCGGCCAACGGAGCGGCGCGGCCCCGGGCCGCGACGACAGCATTCCGTCGTCTGGACCGCCGGGCGGACCGCCCGCCGGCAGCAAAACAGGAGAACGTCCAGCAGTAGCGATCTGGACCGAACAATAGCTGGCGACCTTCCTCACCGGCATCGCGCAGGATCGTCTGAATGCCGCGTGGTGGCTGGCCGCGCTACGCGGACCTGCGCTGCGTGAGCTGGCCGTACTGCGCTAGACGGACATCGACCTGCAGGCCACGGAGCTGACGGTGGCGCAGCAGCCCGTGCACACCGACGGCCAGGTCGTGGTCGGGCCACCCCGGCTATCGGGGTAGTGTCCCTGGACGCGGAGACCGTACGGGTGCGGAGACAGCACCGCGAACGGCAAGAGGAGCTGGGCGCGGCAGCAGGCACCCGTTGGCAGGACTCGGGATACGTGTTCACCACCGCCGACGGCGAGCCGCTGCGACCGGACTACCTCACCGGCCGATTCCGCTGACTGGTGGCCGCCTCCGGACATCCGCCGATCCGGCTGCATGACCTGCGACGCGGCGCTGCCACTCTCGCGCTGGCCGCGTACACCGATCTAAAGGTGGTGCAGGCCATGCTCGGGCACGTCAGCAACGTGCTCACCGCCGACACTTACGTCTCGGTGCTGCAGGAGGTGGACCACCAAGCCCCCAGGAGAGCGCGGGACTGGTGCTGAGAGCAGCGTCCAAGCTCAGGCGGGAGCTCAGCGTGTGACTCAGCTTCGCCTCACATCTGCCCCAAGCCGTCACCAATCGTGACCGCGGCGCGGGTCTCCGCTGATGGAGAAGCGCGCCCTGCAGGATTCGAACCTGCGACCGCCGGATTAGAAGCAAGATCGTCTCGTGTCTGGCTGTGTCCGGTGGCGTTTCTTCGTCCCGGCTCATGGTCAGGTTGTGCCCGGTCCTGGCGCGGAGTGCCGGGACGGACGAGCACGGGCCGAGCACGGCGGCCTACCCGGTAGGCGTTGCAGGGAAGGTGATCCGGCATCGGGGACGAGGGCGACATCTGCGAACCAGCGCGTGTGCTGGATCAGCCCCACGAGCGTCGGGACGAGGGATTCGTCTACGGCGTCCGAAGCAAGGGCACCGGATCATCTCCCTCCCCGCCTGGGGGTGAACCGCGGTTGCGGGCGCGCGCGGGCCGGAAGCAGGGGCGTGCCGGTCGGCCAGGAACACCGGTCCGGTGGTGCGGCCGGTTAGCAGGCGGGGCAACAGCCGGGCGGTGAGGGTGGTCCAGTGCACGTACTCGATGGCACCGCCCTTGGAAACGACGCGGGCGCGCCGGTATTCCAGGTCGAGGTCCTCGATGTCGAGGGTGAGGATTTCCTCGGCGCGGGCGGCCGTGTCGTACAGGAGCCGCCACAGCAGTCGTTCGCGCAGGGCGTACGAGGGATCGGTGAAGAGCGTCTCCAGCCGAGTGCGCGGGATGGCGCGGTCGCCGCGGCGGGTGGGTTTGCGGCGCTCCAGCCGCCGGGCCGGGTTTGTGGTCAGCAGGTCCTGGCGCTGGGCCCAGGTGGTGAAGGAGCACAGGGCGGACAGGTGCCGATTCCAAGTGGCGGCAGCGGCGCTCTTCCAACGGTCCATCACCACGGCGTAGTGCTCGGGGGTCAGGGTGGCGATGGGATGTGCCGGGCCGGTTACAGAGGTCAGCCGGGCGAGGGTTTCCGCGTAGCTGACACGGGTGGTGGACGCAGTGATGGAGTCGAGGAAGCGCTCGACCGCCGGTCCGGTCACAGCCGGGGTCGTCGCGCCGATGGCCGGGTCGGGCTGGGCGGGGAGGGCCACGACGGACACAGCTACCCCTCCTGGTGGGCGATGTGACACATATGTGGCCGAGTCGCCGTCGCGGCGACGAACGCCGAGCTGGGCGGACCCGCCCCAATGGCAGCCAGTGTGACACATAATTCAAATTCTGTGTCGTATTCGGAGGGCGTGCTACTGGCGACGCGCTCCGGCTTTCCGCATGTCAGGCCACAGCTCGCGCCGATCGGTTTGGTTGTTCCTGCCTGGCCCGAAATTCTGCCGTCGTCCGCGAACACGTAGGAAGTGAAAGCCCGCAGCGTTCGGAAGGTCTGACGAGGATGACGAGTGAGTGAACAGAACGACCGGTCCCGGTTCGAGGCGATGTACCGGCGAACCTACGAGCAGATCCTCGGCTACGCCGTACGGCGGTGTTCCTCGCCCGAGGACGCCGCCGACGTTGTGGCCGAGACGTATGTGATCGCCTGGCGGCGAATAGCCGTGCTCCCCGACGGCGAGGCCGGCAAGCTCTGGCTGTACGGCGTGGCCCGCCGGGTCCTGGCCAACCACCGCCGGAGCGAGCAGCGCAGGCTCACCCGGCACACCAAACTCACCGACGAGATCGAACACCTCTACACCGCCCCCTCCCACCACAGTGGGCAGCACGGCCTGGACGAGGCCATGGACATGCTCGCCGACAGCGATCGTGAACTGCTGGCCCTGGCTCTCTGGGAGGGACTCGACCCCGGCGAGATCGCCACAGTTCTGGACTGCTCCCGCAACGCCGCCCGTATCCGCCTGCACCGGGCCCGCAAGCGCTTTGCCAAGGCCCTGGAGAAGACCCGCCCATCGGCCACAGGTTTCGCGGCACGGCCGCTCATCGAGAAGGAGTCAAGGTGAACAACGACCAGATCTTCAAGGACCGGGCGAGAGTGCTGGATGAGGACCTGGCCGGCCGGGCGTCCACCGCGGGGGCGGACGCGCTGCTGGCGGAGATCGTCGTGCTGGAGCGTGTTCCGGCCCGACGGAGGCGCCTCATGCCCACTCCTCGCCGCGCCCTGCTCGGCGTGGCTGCTGCCGCCGTCCTGGCGGGAGCCATTGTCGTCGGGCCATCCCTCTTCGGGGCCTCCGAGCAGGTGTACGCCAGCCAGGCGGTGACAATTGACCGCGACGGCGACGAGTATGTCTTCTACATCACTGACGGCGATCCCGATCCCGGCGAGTTGGAGAAGGCATTCAGGAAGGTCGGACTGGACGACGTCACGGTCAAGCTGATCCCCGTCTCGCCCCAGCAGCGCGAGCCCGTCGTCGGGTTCGACAAGACTGATTCCGACGCACGCATGTCGTCCACGTTGTCGGATTGCGGCAAGCGTGTCGAAGGGTGCCTCACGGCCTTTAGCGTGACCGCTGACATGAAGGGGCCTGCGCAGTTCAGTCTCGGCCGCCCGGCCAAGCCCGGCGAGAAGTACGCCTATCCTGCCGACGCGAGTTGGCCAGGCGAGGTGCTGGCCGGAGTGAAGCTTTCGGGACGTTCGGTGGCCGAGGCGGTACAAGTCGTGCGCAAGCACGACCTGAAGGTGGCCTACGAACTCGACTGGCCACTGCGGAACGGCGACAAGGGCGTTCGCTTCGAGCAGGACGTTCCCGCTTCCCGTATCGACCCCGGCTGGTCGGTGGCGACGGCGGAGACCTACAACGACGGTGTGATCGTCCTGCACGTCGTGCCAGGCCCGGACGCGACCCCGCCGCCCGCATTCTGACCACCCCGGTGTGATCGATACGAACGCGCGGACCTGGCCACCCTCCTGCTCGGATAACCGGAACCGGGCCCGCCAGTCGTGACGGGGGATGCCGGACACCTCGTGGTCGGCGTGGAAGAGCGCCTCATGGATCAGGGGCCCGCCCATGCGCAGGGGGGTGACGGCGTCCAGGGCGACGATTTCCCAGCGGGCGTACAGGCCGCGGATGCGGGGTTCCAGGAACACCAGGCGGACCAGGTTGCGGTGGCTGGCCGGGAGTTGGGTGAAGTCCAGAAACAGGGCGAGGGCCAGGGGATTCAGGCCAGGATGTCCATGCGGCGGCGGCCCAGGACCAGGGCGGGGGCGGCGGTCAGGCTGTCCCGCCACGCGGCGCAGCCGGTCGCCGGCGAACAGCCCGACGTCCTGGGGGTAAGGGCGGCACGTTTGGCCTTGAGGAAGTCTCCCAATTCGCTCATGACTCACAGTCTCGACATACGGGGCGTGTTCTGCCTGGGTGTGGTTGTCCCTGGACCGTCTGACCTGGGCAAAAGCGGTCCTGTTGGGATGAGTGAGGGCGGGTCATCAAGGAGCATGTGCTGACGCTGACCGACGCCGCTCGCCGCGCCGAGGCCGGGATGGCGCGGGCCGCCGAGCTGGGAGTGGAGACGAACATCGCGGTCGTGGACGCCGGCGAGCTGCCGATCACCGACGAGCACGGCCGCACCATCGGCGCGAACGGAGTGTCGGGTGGTGAGGTCCAGCAGGACACCCAGGTCGCCGAGGCGTGCCTGGCTGCTGCGTGATCCTGGCTTTTGGTACGGGCGTCCGCCGGAGGTGTTCCAGCTTGGGCTCGATCACCCCAGAACCGGCCAGGTGATCACCCACCGCCCGGGCTCGGCGTTGTCGTAGATTGACGAGGAGATCATGGAGTTCTGGCCGCCTATGACCTGACCGGAAGCTTCCGCAAGGCCGCCGGACTGGCCGGCTGTGACCGTCACGTCGCACTGCGCCAAGCCGAAAGCGATGCCGCCAGCAAACCGCGCCGTGCCAAGGCGCTCGATGAGTTCATGCCCAAGATCGAAGAACTCGTCGAGCCTCGGCCGGGACGATCGGCGCCGACCAGGCCCGCAAACGCCTGGCGGCGTCCGGGTTCACCGGCACCGACCGCACCACCCGCCAGGCGGTGCCCGCCCCACATACGCACGGATCCGAACATCGGCTGCGGTCGACCAGGCACCGGCGGCGTTGCGGAACCTGCCAGTCTCGTGCCCCGCTACGGGCGGCCTTCGGGCTCCTCCGGCTTCTCGAAGATCGGGCAAGATCCGGAGTCATCGGCGCGAGGGAGCGGCTGTTCGGGATCGGTGTCCAGATCACCGTTCTCCGCGCGGGTCATCGCGGCGATCGCCTGATCCCGGCTGTAGGTGCCGGGCCGCCACGACAGCACCCATCGGCCGCGAGGTTCGGCTTTGGCCACCTGCGTGCAGCGATCGCTGATGATCCACTCCCCATCGAACCGCAGTGTCATCGCCTAAGGGTAAACAACCCCGATACCGTAACGATCAGGGCGCGGGCTGGCTGCGGATCGAGCGGCCACACACGTTACGACCGCCCCCCTTGCCAGGCCGGGGTGAGGGTTCGGCACGGCACCCTTGAAATGAACCCGGGCGCTCTGACGGCTGATGCCTGTGGCCCCTCCGAGTTCGGCGTACCCGACCGGTGTGAAGGCGTGCTGGCTGGGGCCGGCCGCGAGCACGCCGAGGTGTCCATCCTCACCTTCCGTACCAGTCCGCATTAATGTTCATCAACAGCTCCTTCAGGCCGTTCTGCGAGATCCGCTGTGGGCCGACCAACTGACGGAGGAAGACCGGCCCGCTGTTCTGGGCTCGTGTAAATCCCTACGGCCGGGTTCCGGCTGGACATGGATACCCGGCTCGACCTCACTGCGGCCTGAGCGGGTCTCCCGCGTTCGCTGGAACCGATCGCGGCATGTCCGCGGGGGAAGCGGTCTTCGCATCGGCTGTAAGACTGATCCGCCTTTGACCATTACCCGATGTAAGGGCCAAAGGAGCCTGTGTGCTGAATGGTGATGACGCTGCCGCTTTGTTCGATGCGTACCGCCCCCGGGTGTACGCGTACGCGGTGAGCAGATGCGGCCGTCGGCTGACCGAGGACGTGATCAGCGAGACGTTCGTGGTCGTGTGGCGACGGCGAGACGTCACCCCGGCCAAGCCACCCCTGCCCTGGCTGCTTGGTGTGGCGCACAACGTGATCCGCGAGCTTCGGCAGGCGGCGCTGGATGAGAGATCACCGGTGCACCAGGTAACCGATACTGGATCAAGACCGGGGCCCAGACCGGCCGGTGGGCCCCGGCGACGCTCACCCTGCTCACCCAACGCGGCCTGCCCACCGTCCCGGCGTCCCGGCGTCCCGGCGTCCCGCCAAGAGGAGTAGGCATAGCGGCGAGCCGGGAAGCCCAAGCTGTGCGGCAACGACACCGACTGCAAGAACGACACGGTTCCGCTCGGACGTACCAGGTTCATGTTCATGCCCGGCACCTGGCCCGACGGAAATCAGGGGGTCACGCTTCCCGCCGCTGAGCTGCTCGACCTGCCCCAAGGAGCCGGACGCGCTGCGCGAACACCTGCTGGCGTTCTGGCCCGCCTACAACAAGTCCATGAAGGACTGGCCGACACCGCTCGCGGGCGGTTCACTGCCCACGAAGGGCCCTCGGCCGGATCCGCGACGCCGAGGGACGTCTGGGGATCGGCATCGGATGGACCCAGGCTGTAGAGGATGGACAGAGCAAGAAGCAACTCATCGTGGAGGAATCCAGCGGCCGGCTGCTTGCGCTGCAGGACGTCGTCGTGAAGCCCTGGTCTCAGGAGCCAGTGGGCAGCGAAGGGGCCGCAGGTCTGCCTGCGGGAACCGTCTACCACGCACTCGTCTACCAGCGAGCTGCCTGGACCGACACCCCCGCCCGGCTTCCCAAGGGGTGCTCCGCCCCCACTCAGACCGACCGGAAGGACTGCGTCGGCTGAAGCCCGACATCCACTGGACCTAAAGGAAGTCGTACATGAGCGATCATGGCGGCCCGGCGAACAGGAGAACCCATCGCCGGGCCGGTGCACCGCCCCGGCACGTTATCCGGTACATCACGCCAGACGCCGCACGGCGGCGGGCATGAGTGCCGCGCCGAAGGTCACCGCCCTGAGGTGTTGGGGTTGGCCGTGCACGGGTTGGCCAGGAAGGCGTCGGCGGCCGCGGCGAGGGTGACGTGGCCGCCGCGTGGCTCCCCTGGTGCCAGACCAAGAAGCACTGGGCCACGCCGTCGGTCCCGGCCGATGCCGAACGCCGAAGGGAAACCGCCGACGAAACCCGCGCCACGACCACGATCCACCGCCTGCTGTCGCGCCGCGACATCCCGCTGCGGGAGCAAACGCTGTGGCGGATGCTCTACGAGATCGCCGCCCGGGCCGCCGAGATCCTGGCGCTGAACGTGGAGGACCCACCTCGGCGACGCCCGAAGTCCCGCTGCAGCTCATCATGGGCAAGACCCGCCACAAGAACCCCCGCACCGCCATCGCTACGTCAAACCCGGCGCTGAAGCCATCGCCCAGGTCACCGAGGTGCTGGCACCCCGCCGCCGTACCCACTGATCAGCGATCTCTCAGGCAGGACACTGCCCCCTCTCGTACTTGGTCACCGGCCCCGTCGCGGATGGTTCGGCGCAATGATGGGCGCCTGCGCCCTTCCCGACGTCAGGCCAGATTTGGCGGCTCATCACACGTTGGTTGCTCACCGGCATCGGCCAGATCCTGCACACCTATCCCACCCCGGATCAGGCCGTAGCGACAGCCGACCTGATCGACCCCGAGACGCTGACTCCCCGCAGCCGACCCAGCCTGCGCCCAGGCGCGACCGCACACCACACCGGTCGGACCGTGCCTGGCCGGCGCACGCCTGGCCGCCGTGCTCGCCGCCGAGCGCCCCACGCCGCGCGATCTGCACGGCGAGGACTCCGACGGCTTCTTCGGAGGACCGTCCGACAAGCCGTCCGTGTCCATCGTGGAGGAACGGTCCCGACCCCTTACCACCCGTGACCGAGCCGTCCGCGTGAGGTCCTCGCCGTCAGCCGCGCTTCGCCACCCACGAGTAGGTGACGTAACCGCTGATATAGGCGACGGACTGGCCACCCACCGGCGCCCAGTTCCCCGTCGCCGACTGCGGGTGGCCGCCGGAGTTGGTGTAGACGGCAGAGACGCGGTGTTCTCCGGTGCCGGTGGTGCACGTACTCGTGACCATCCAGACGCCATACGTGGTCACGGTGCAGTTGTCGGGGACGGCGTGAGCCGGTGTGGTGGTGCTCAGCACCAGGCCGGCGCTGAGGATCGCGGCGGAGATGGCCGCGACTCGCTCCCTGAGCCTCATGTGCGCTTCCTCCGGTTTCGTTCGAAGGCCGACTTGCGCGAGTTACTCTTAGGAAACTTTCCTAAACAGGAAATATCCCGCCCACAGGTAGGCGTCAAGAGGCATCTCCCCATCGCGCGTGGGCCGATCCGATCACTCGCGCCCCGTGCGGCCCTGCTGGATGAGCTGCGTCCCCTCTGCCACGTCGCCTGACGCTGCCCCTCCCGCCCGCCGTGCACCGCCAGACCCGCCAACCCTTCTGGAGCGACACGTGGACCCCGGCAACAACCAGCTCTCCTCCTGGACCGAAGCCGACCACTACAACGACGCACCGCCTGCCACCCCACGACGACTCCGCCGCCACCTGCCAGCGCCACGGCCAGAACGAGCGGATCATTCAGGGCAGTCACCCGCACACCGGCACCTGGCACATGACCGTGACCGGCGAACACGGCCTCGACCAGCGCATCAAGATCAGTGCCGCGACGGGTCACTTCGCCGCCTGGATGGACTCGCCCGACCTGTTGGCCGCACTGGCCAGCAACCAGCCCACCAGCCTCGACGAGACGATCACGCTGCTGAACGAGCTGGGCGACACCGACATCACCGCCGAGACGGCCCGGCGCCGCGCGGAAGCCGACGCGGCCTGGCTCGCGACTTCGACGCCCTCGCCTCAGGCGGATGGGACGACTCGCGATGACGACAGCCCGGCCTTCCGAGCCCAGGTCGTCATAACCGCTACTCAAAAAATAGGTAACGGCGCAAATTAGCGCATGAAGTGAAGCATCATCCCAACCGTCATAACCCATAGCCGCGCCGAGAAAGCACTGGCATGATCCATCACATGGATCACGCCCCCGAACCGCTCAACATGGACACGTGGCCGCGGCGACAGCACTTCCACCACTTCCGGCGCGTACCCTGCACATACTCGATGACCTTCGAAATCGACGTCACCGCGTTCGTCGCCGCGCTGCGCCAATCACCGCGCAAGTCGTACATCGCGCAGGTCTGGGCGCTCGCCACGATCGTCAACCGGCACGATGAGTTCAAGATGTGCCTCACCGAGGAGGGCGCCCCGGCAGTATGGCCCGTCGTGCACCCGGCCTTCACGGTCTTCAACCCCGAACTCGAGACTTTCGCGGGCGTGTTCGCTGAATACGACCCCGATTTCGGCGCGTTCCACGATGTCGCCGCCCCACTGCTCGCCAAGCACAGTCAGGCCACCGAATTCGTTCCGCAAGGGTTCCGGCCCCCCAACGCCTTCGACATCTCCAGCGTCCCGTGGGCGTCCTTCACCGCGTTCAACCTCAACATCGACGACGACTGGGACCACCTGTCGCCGATCTTCACGCTCGGTCGCTACATCGAGCGAGAGGGCCGTGTGCGACTTCCCGTCGCGGCGCAGGTACATCATGCCGTGGCAGACGGATTCCACGTGGCGCGCCTCATCAACGAGCTAGAGACCCTGGTTCAGGACACCAACTGGCTCTGAGCCAGTTCTCAACGGGGATCGCTTTTGGTCGGGGAGCTTCGACGGCCGTGATGCGGGCGGCGTACACCCGGTAGACCCTGCGCTCAGCCGGGCCGGCACTGTCGGCGGCGGCCGAGCTTCGCTCCAGCAGGGCGCGGACCGGGTGAAGGAGCTGGAGGCGGTGCTGGTTGAACCGTCGCGGCAGCGCGAGCTCGGCGAGGGCCTGCACGCGCGCGCCGTGGGGGAGTTGCCGTCGCAGGTCGGGGGCAGGTGACCGAGGTCGGCAAGGTGCCGGTGTCGTCGGGCTGCCACGCCGCGTCGGCCAACATTTCGTCGTAGGCGGGCTCGCGCCGGTCGACGACGGTGGTGTAGGTGGCGATGGTGCGTACGGGCTCGGCGGAGACGTTGACCGGCGCGATCTTGAAGCGCCGGCGTCCTCCCGACAGGGCGCCCGTGGGGGAGGTGCCGCTCAGGGACGGCGGTAGCACAAGGAGACGGCGCCGGTGGCGGGGATGGTGATGGCGTGGGACAGCTGCCAGGTCGACGTGAGGGCGTCGGGCAGCAGGCGTACTCCGCCGCCGAGGGTTGCCGGGACCATGGTCATGTGGAGTTCGTCGATCAGGTCGGCCTGGAGCAGTGCCTTGATGATGCTGGCGCTGTTGATGACGAGAATGTCGCGGCCCGGCGCGCTCTTGAGCGAACGTACCTCTTCTTCGAGGTCACGTGAGACGCGGGCGTTGGTCCATTGGGTCTTGTCCAGGTCGGCTTGCTGCAGGGTGGTGGAGATGACCACCTTCTCGACTGTGGCGAGCCAGTTGCCCAGGTCACGGGTGCGGGCCGAGCTGTTCGGGTCGCTGGTCAGGCCGGGCCAGACGGAGGTGAAGCCCTCCCAGTTGACGCGGCCGACGACGGCTGTGCTCACCCCGCGCCAGATCCCCTCGTACAACAGCTCGCTCTGCTCGCTGGAGATGTGCGCCATGGCCCAGCTCATGTCGTCCTCGGGGCCGATGCTGGTGTAGCCGTCCATCGAGACGACGGCGTCGGCGATGACCTTGCGCTGCTGTCCGGTGTTCTCAGGCATGGGGTTCCTTCTCATCCTTCAGGGGTGTCTGGCGAGTCTGTCGACGCTCTGGCTGAGGCCGATGTCGATCTCGTCGGCTTCCAGCAGTTGCCGGATGACGCTGCTGCCGGTCAGGACGATGATGTCGCCGCCTTCCTCGTTCCTGAGCTGTTTGACGACGGTGCCGGGTCAGTGGTGGCCAGGCGCGTGTTGTCCCAGTCCGGCTGCTTGCGGGTGCCGGTGAAGACGATCTTGTCCACGTCGGTGAGCCAGCGTGCGAAGGTGCGGTCATCGGGGTCGGCGTTGTCGTCGTCGGCGGGCCAATACCCGGCGTACCCCTCGTAGCTTTTGCGGCCGAGCAGGGCGGTGGTCGCCGGGCTGGTGACGGCGGCCGTGTGCGAGCGGGCGCCGCGGGTGAGGGCGTGCGGGACGGCCCAGCTTGCGTCGTATTCGCCGCCCGGGCCCGTGACGCGTCCGTCGAGGGACAGGGCGATGTCGGCGATGACGGTACGCGGCCGCCGGCTCTGTCCGGTGGTCATCATGGGCTCCTTCCGTGTCCGGCGGGTGGTGTCCCGGTCGTTCGTTGCTGGTGTGACCAGGTTGTCGTGCCGGGTGGCATGCTGTCGTCGTCAGACTTGGTGAGATCGAGTCCGGGCTTGGGGGGAGATGGGGATGGTCGGGTCGGCTGCCGGCCTGGTTCTGGTCGGTCGCCACAGGCACAGTGCCGCGATCTTGGCGGCGTATGAGCGGACTCGCGCGCACCGTCTGCGGTGAGGCGGGGATCGGCAAGTCCCGGCTGGTGGCCGCCGTAACGCAGGATCTGCCCGGCGAGCCGCTCCGATCCGCATGTGACAACCGCCACTTCGAGTTGACTCCCACGCCGGTGTGAGAGTCCGGCCTATTGGCATGACAGAAGCAGGGCACCAGCAGGTCTAGCCGCCGGACCTGATTCACCAGCCCCGCCACGCTCACGGCCACCGAACTCATCGACGCCGGCGTCTCCATCGAAGCCGTCCGCCGCTGTCTAGACCACGCCTCCAGCCAACCAGCAGGAGATAGTTGCGAGGATTTTCGATCTGACGGATGAGACGGTCCCAGCGGTAGCCGGCAGCCTGCGCGACAGCTTGGTGACCACAGGGCGAAAGCCTTTTTGAACTCGGCCTCCCGGTCGAGGGCGCTCCTTCAGCGGAAGGTCTCGCGGTGGCCGCGTGCCCACTGCTGGAAGCTGCGCGGTGGTGTCCCGGTGAGATCCGTGACGGTCGAGGTGACCAGGGTCGAGGACAAGCGGTTCTCGGCCGCCGACAGCAGCGCGTCCACGAGGGCGGGCGAACGGCCGTCGGCCAGCATTTGCGCCCGCGCGTCCTGGACGGGGACTTCTTGGAAGCGGAGCTCGCCGCACCGATCGCCTGGATCTGTTCGGGGCGGCTGATCGTCTGGGGCCCGGTCAGCCGGTAGGTCGCGCTCAGGTGACTGTCGTCGGTGAGCGTGCGGACGGCGACGGCCGCGATGTCACGCGAATCGATGACCGCCGTCGCCGCGGGTCAGCGGGCCATGCACCACTCCGGTGGTCCGGATCTGCTCGGCCCAGCCCAGGATGTTGCTGGCGATGGTGTCCACCCGCGAGATGGTCCCCAGCACAGCGGGCGCGGCTTTGGTGGTGAGGAACGGCCACACCAGGAAGACCGTCTTGATCCCGGTCAGTGTCTCGGCCAGTCCTTCTGGGGCGTCGAGGCTTCCGGTCGCGACGCTGATGCCGTGGGGCACTCGGGTGGCCGCGGCCTCGCTCGGACGCACCAGGGCGCGGACATCGGCCGTGCCCGTCGCGTGGAGTTGGGAGAGACACTGAATAGTCTGTGACGGTGGAAACCGGCATGGCGGACGAGCTTGACCGACGGCTGATCCACGCGCTCCAGCTCGACGCGCGCGCTCCGTTCAGCCGCATCGCTGAGGTTCTGGGCGCCTCTGACCAGACGGTCGCGCGTCGCTACCGGCGGTTGCGTTCGGCCGATCTGCTGCGGGTCGTGGCGGTGCCGCCCGCCAACCTCTACGGGCACGGACGCTGGATGCTGCGGCTGCGCTGCGTCCCCGGAGCGGCCAACGCGATCGCCTCCGCGCCGGCCCGCCGTCCCGACACGGCGTGGGTGCAATTCTTTTGGAACGTCTGCCCCGCCATGGACGTGTGGTGGACATCACCGCCTACTCGCTGCTGCACACCTTGTATGGCTCACCCGGACGCGTTCGGCTGCTCAACGCCCTCACTCCGGAGGAGGCAGGCCGACTCGGCCCGGGACCCGACGCGGTGACGGGCTCCGACCTGCCGCACTGCGACGCCGGGGACCTACGCCTGTTCAACGCCCTCGCCCGCGACGGCCGTACGGGACTGGCCCGATCTTGCGGCCGCCACCGGCTGGTCGCAGTCGACGGTGCGGCGGATGGACGAGCTTCGGAGCAGCGGCGCGCTCCACTTCTACGCCGAGTTCGATCTCTGTTACCTCGGCTACCGCGCGGGCACGCGGCTGTGGGCCTCGGCCCCGCCCGCCGAGCTGGCCGCCGCCGGGCGGTGCACTGGCACTGGTTCTGTACGGTCTCCGGGATCGCATCACTAATGGTGAGCGCCTTGGAGTCGAGTTCTACCCCGGGTTCGGGCCACGATCTACCGCTTCGGCCCCGGGCCGATACCCCCTCAGGCAGGGGTCGGTGATCGTCTTCGCGTGGCGGCCCTTGCCGCTCGCTGTCCCTGCCTGCCTTGGCAATCGCCGTCGCGGGGTCAGAGGTACCCGTTGAATTTCCGCCATTGCCACCGCGACGCGGAGCACCTGTCTCTGGGCCGCAGCGGCCAGGAGCAGGTCGATCGTGGCAAGCTCGGCGTCACGACGGTGGAGTAGACGGCCGTCACCCTCCTTCTCCGCTCGGTGCACGCGCGTTTACGGCTCGGCCGCTCAGGGGGTCGTTGGCGGGTAGTCCCGTATCGGGAAGGAGTCGAACAGTCGTACTCCCTGGGAACCGAGACCGGCCAGCCATCGGGTGAGGCCGCTGGGCAGGCTGGTGGCCAGTTGCGTGCCGTTCACCAGCAGCGTCAGACCCAGCCGGTGCGAGGGCAGCAGTGTTTTGGCCATGCCGCTCGCGAATGCGCGGCTGCGCCGTACGAATTCCTCCAGCTCTGCCTGGTAGGCGGCGAACGCCCGGGTGTGATCGCCGCCGGCTGCGGCCAGTTGCCCGGCGAGGACGTACGCCGACACCACGGCAAGGCTCGTGCTGGCGCCGATCGCCGGGCCGGGTGACAGCCCGGCGTCGCCGACCAGCGCCACCCGGCCGCGTGACCACTTCTCCAGCCGGATCTGAGTGATGGAGTCGAAGTAGAAGGACGGGGTCCGGTCCAGTTCGGCGAGCCAGCGCGGAACGTGGCCGTCGAGGCCCGCGAAGTGTTCGCGGAGCAGGGTCTTCTGCCGGGCGAAGTCGCGATGGTGGTAGTCCAGGGGGCGCTCGGTGCGGAACAGGAACAGCACACGGGCGTCGTCCAGATGGGCGGCGGTGTAGGCCATGGCGGTACGGCCGACGTCGAAGTGGGCGATCATGTCGCCGTCGCGGGCCAGGTCGCGGGGCACCGAGATGACCGCCAGGTAGGCGCCGACCCAGTGAGTGAACTCGGACTCGGGCCCGAAGGCCAGGCGGCGGACGTTGGAGTGCAGCCCGTCGGCGCCGATCACCAGGTCGAACCGGCGGGGCTCGCCTTGCTCGAAGGTGACCTCGCCGTCCTCGGAGATCGAGGTGATGGAGTCGGCGAAGACGTACTCCGTCGTGTCGCGGGTGGCGTCGTAGAAGATCTCGCTGAGGTCGTCACGCATGATCTCGACGTGCCGGTCGGAGACGGCCGTGAAGATCTTCGTATTGTCGATCAAAGCGGGCCGCCTGACGCGGGGGCGGTAGGCGAGCGTGCGCTCAGTAGCGGTGGAACGCTTCTGAATCGCCGGGAGCACACCCATGCGTTCGGCGATGTCCAGGGCTGGACGCCAGAGATCGACTGAGTGTCCTCCGGTCTTTCGCGGTTGCGGCGCACGTTCCACCACGGTCACCTCGTAGCCGTACCGGGTCAGCCAGTAAGCCAGCGCGGGACCGGCGATGCTCGCGCCGGAGATCAGGACTCGCATGGTTCCTCCTTGATAAGTGACAGTAAACCCTCCGTTTCACGCATCTTATACGGAAGCTCTACTTACACATATACTGGACCTGTGAACCCTGACCGCAAGCTCCGCGCCGACGCCCAACTGAACCGCGAGCAGATCATCGCGGTGGCCCACGCCCTCATCGCCGAACATGGCGCCGATGTGCCGATGGAGGAGGTGGCCCGTCGCGCCGGGGTGAGCACCGGCACCCTGTACCGCCGCTTCCCCAATCGGCACGAACTGATCCGCGGGGTCGCGCTGAACAGCTTCCACCAAGTGATCGCCATCGCCAGAACGGCCGAGGACGAGGAACCCGACGCCTGGACGGCGCTGACGCGATTCGTCCGTGAAGCCGGCGGTGACCTGCGCCTGGCGGCGGGCCTGGCCATGCGCTTCGCCGGCACCTGGGCCACCCTCCGCGACGACCCGGAGAACCTCCGGCTACGCGCCCTCCTACTGAAGATCCTCGACCGGCTGATCCGCCGCGCCCAGACCGACGGCACGGTGCGCAACGACGTCAGCGCCGCCGACCTGTCGATGATGATGGCCCTGCTCCTGCGGCCGATGCCCGGCCCGCAACCCGACCTCACCCCAACCGGTGCCGGCCGATACCTCGCCCTCATGCTCGAAGGCCTGCGCGCCCACCCCGCAACCGGCCCCCTGCCCGCCCCGGAGATCACCCTCGCCGATCTCAGGTGAACCTCCCCGGCCCATGCCTCCGGTCGGTCCTGGGGCCGCCTGGGCTCATCAGTGCCTGTTTCTTCAAGGTGGTAGGCCGTGGCAGCGCGTAAGAATCGCGTTGTGGGTCGGCGAGCCGATGTCCGTGTGTGCGAGGGTTGTGGGACCCGAGTCGGCGGTGACAACGCGGTCGGAGCGCGAGTACATTCGCGACCGCACCGGGGCAGGCCACGAATCGGCGCGGGCCCGGGGCAAGGCCAGCAGCGCAGAGTGGATGGCTCAGCGCACCGTCGAGCGGATCGGCAAGAAGGTGCGGGCGATCTCCCGCGGCGATGACTTCACCGGAATCATCACCAGCGGTTCGCTGGCGACCGGCCGATGGATCGTCGCCGTCGCCGATGGCACCAGCCGTAAGTGTCCCGGCTCCGTCCCCCAACAGATCGCACCCGGTGGTTCTACACGCGAGCTTTGGTATCGGTAGCGTGTGATTCTTGGCACCGGTCTGTAGCCGGGCGGTGACGGTTCAGCGAGTTTTGGTACCGATCTCATCGACTGGGAGCTCGTTGAAGCGCACCACCGAGTGGACAGGACCTACCTCGCGTGCCTGCCCCTCATCGAGTTGATCAACGATGACACTGCATCCGGCCCAGGAGCTCCCGCATTCCAGAACCATGTCCCTGACCGCACTGGCCTGGTTGCCGGTCTCGATCCAGTCGTCGACCAGCACCAGCCGGTCGGTCGGCCCCAGCGAGGACCGCTGAACACGGAGCAGGTGCTCCAGGCGCCGGTAATCCGGCGCGGTGTGGCGTTCGACCTTGACACCGGGGAACAAACCGCTGCCCTTGCGGATCGGCACGAATCCGACTCCCAGCTCAACCGCAACCGCGCCGCCCAGGAGGAACCCTCGCGATTCGATGCCACACACCGCCGTGACCTGCGCCCCTCTAAACGGCTCCGCCAACTTGGCGATGACGGCCGCGAAAGCTCTGGAATCACGGAAGATCGACCATACGTCGGCATGGCCGTCAATCCACGTGAAGTGCTCAAGGACCAGGTCACGCGCAGCGCTCGTCATAGGCGAGAGTCTGCCGATCCACACCAAGCGTGATCAAGTGAGTATCTGCGGGCCTGCAACAGGAACACACTGCCCATAAACGTCATCCTCAGTGGCGAAGGCTCTGGCGGCTGGAGAACTGGTACCAAAACTCGCTGGCCAAACGACACCTCAAGATCGAGAACTGGTCCCAAAACTCACGCGAAACCCGGTACCAAGATTTGTTCGTCAAACCACACTCGGCCTGGCCCGCCGTCCCGACAACGCCTTCACGCGCTACGGCGTCGATCACCGCGGCGCTCATCGACGCCAGGCAGGTCGGCGGAACCAGTGAGGCGGAGATCGGCGAGGCGGTGCGGGGCGTCAAGGTGGACGCGGCCATGCCAGACGAGGGCCCCTGGGACCTGAGCGGCGAGCTTCTCCCCGGGTGGGCCTGCATGGGTAGGCGTGGCCGGCTGGGATCCCAGCGCCAGGCACCCCGACTCCGGGTAACCCGGCACGGGACAGTGCATTGGTTTTGTACGGTTCCCGTGAGAGCGCGTCGCCGAAGCGTTCCCTGTCGGCCCGCGGCAACTCGAGGAGCAGCTCGCGGCCGGGGGAGATGTGGAAGGGGATCGGTTTCGTGTTCACCCAGGCCGATGGGGGCGGCTGCACTCGCAGCATGTGTCCGACCAGTTCTTGTGGCTGGCCTACCTGGCGGGATTGCCTCCGATCCGGCTGCATGAACTGCGGCATGGCGCGGCGTCGTTGATGCTGGCCGCTGGTGTGGAGATGAAGGTGGTCCAGGAGACGCTGGGGCATACCTCCAGCGCGTTCACCGCTGACTACACCTCGGTCTTCCCTCAGGTGGTGATGGCGGCGGCGGAGAAGACCGCTGGGCGACGCGGAAACCGCTGAGTGGTGTGCCGGACGGTATGATGATCATGATGTGTACGGGGTTGGTACGGGCGAGCACCGATCGCCTGAAACTATGTTCCCTATGCATGTGGCGAGACGTGTTTCCGCAGGTCAATGCCATGACCGAAGCGCGCCCTGCAGGATTCGAACCTGCGACCGTCGGATTAGAAGCAAGATCGTCTAGTGTTTGCCCGTGTCCGTCGTGATTCTTTGTCCCGGTCCATGGTGATTGCGGTGTCAGGTCGTGATGGGTCCTTCCGCTGGGCGCCGGCACGGACGAGCACGGCGACCTATCCGTAGGGGTCGCGGGGGTCGGACGATGTCGGCAGGCTGATCCGGGTGGTCGTCCAGATGGCAAGAACTCGCTGGCGGCATTGTCAGCGGATTGTGAGAATGCTTTGTTGATGTGGTGCTCCGCTGTGAAGCCCTGGAGCCTGTCTCAAAGATCACAGCCAGAGCAGGGGTGAGGCAATCGTGACGGTGGCGGTGTAGGAGGTGGCGGTCTTGCCGTAGCGGGTGGCCAGGCCGCGGGACTGCTTGAGTTGGTTGAAGCAGCGTTCGACGACGTTGCGCGGCTTGTAGAGCACGGGGTCGAAGCTGGGTAGTCGTCCGCCGTTGCGGCCTCGGCGTGTGCGGCCGGCGATCTGGTCGGCTCGCTCGGGGATGGTGTGGGTGATGCCGCCGGCGTAGATGGGTGCGGATTTCGCGAGAGCTGTAGCCATTATCGGCGATCACGTGATCAGGCCGGGTGCGGACGCGTCCCGGCCCTATGCGCGGCACCTGGATGGCGGCCAGGAGGTGCTGCAGACGGGTGCAGTCGTGGACGTTGCCGCCGGTGAGCAGGAAGGCGAGCGGGCGTTCGCGGCCGTCGCAGGCCAGATGGATCTTGCTGGTAAGTCCGCCGCGGGATCGTCCGAGGGCGTGATCCGCCCTCTCGCCGCCCGGCCGGTGCCCCCTTGTCGAAGCGCGGCCGCGTGCTGATGGGCGCGCACGACGGTGGAATCCACCGCCACCAGCCAGTCGATGTCCCCGGCTGCATCCGCCCGCGCCTGGGCGGCGCGCAGCATGGCGGCGAAGGTGCCATCGGATCGCCCACCCTCGGAACCGGGTGAAGAGCGAGTGCCGCGCCCCATACCGTTCGGGGATGTCCCGCCAGGCCAGCCCGGTGCGGACGACCCATCCGGCCCGGCGGCAGTGACTCCTTGGCCGCGTCCCATTCCAGGTCGGTCAGCTCATGACGACGAATCACCCGATCATGATCCCCCGACACGACCTAGATCACATTGAAGACAGGCTTTCGCTTCACGGCGGATCGGCACGCGTACGAGCAGCCATCGAGCAGTCCCCGGCCGACGGCGTTCGTGCCGTGAAAGGGACAGCGGTGGGGCGGCTGGTTTGCCAGCGTCTCCGCAGCGACGTCTCGGGTGGGATGCCCGCCGCACCTGGAAGTGCAACTCTTCTGGGCTGCTGTTAGTGGCCATCGCCCGGCAGTCCTTGGGAGTCGCCCACTGCGCAGCCCGATGATCCTCCTCGGCAGGTCCAACGCCGTGCGCCAGAACTGCAGGAGGTAGCCCGTCGACCCATGCCATTTCCTCTGATCAAGCGGCAGAGGAACCACCAGATCCGCTCCACTCAACTCGGGGCCGGCGAGTCTCACGAAACAAAAATCGTCAAACAGTACTCCGTGTCATCTGTGGTTGTCTCCGTTTCTCGCTATCTAACCTGACGGATATTGACGGCATCCTCATAGTGCAGGAGCCTCAATGGACCGGGCAGTGGCAGCCCGACAGGCGAGGGACGGCTGCTCACCGGTCATGAGGTTCGCCAACCGCACGGAGAACCGGCCATGACGGTGTACGTGGCAATTCTGAAAGGGCGCCAACCCTATTTCCAGGCACTGGCTGAAGCGAGCGATCACGTTAAACGCACCATGCGGCCCCTCATTGAAGTGTTCCCTCATCGGGGGGACACAGAAGTCAAGCCTCTCATCACGCGCCTGGCCGGGCAGATTAAAGCGCACACGTTGGATGACGTCGACATGTGCTTCGACACCCGGCCGCTGGCATCGCACTTCGGCCCATCAGGGAGGAGCGAAGCCCTGAGGCGCCTCACAGACGAGCTGGGCGTACACGCTTTTCGTCCGGTCGTCCACCTTGGTGACACGGGGGACGACCTCGAAGAACTACGCGAAGTCATCGCCGACCAGCAGATGGGGCTCTGCCTGCGAATTCCTCTCTCGTCTGCCCACAACCTCGACTATCCTCGCGATTTGTTCGACCTGCTCGGGTTGGTCGGTGAATCATTCGAACGGACCGACGTGATTCTCGACTGCGGCTATTGCGAGGCGCCGGCAGAGACCTATCGTCAACTTACGCAGCCAATGCGGTTCCTGCTCGACTATGACTGGCATTCCCTCACGATTGCTGCTGGATCGTTCCCGTCTCCGAAAGGCTTCAAGCCCCCGCCGGAACCGCGCATTACTCGGCTGCCAAGGGCGGAGCCGGAACTCTGGTGCAAGGTGAGCGCCGCATGGGACACCGTCGGCTATGGCGACTACGGCATCGAACATGCGTCAGCTCCGCCCGCAGATGGAGAGCAGCCTGCTCCTAATCTGCGCTATGCCGATGGCCGACAGTGGTGCCTGTACTACTGGCCGAAGGATTCCCACGGCAGGCACAGCAGTTTCTATCCGCTCTGCCGGGCCTTGATGAGGTCCCCCGAGTGGCCGCCTGCCGGCCCTGCGTTCTCGTGGGGTGACGAACAAATCGCCGCAGCCGCTCAGGAGGAACGCGGCCCGGGTGGCGGCGCTCAGTGGAAGGCGTTCGCTTTGTCCCACTATCTGGCGCTCGTGGTGAGCACCTTGCAACAGGATGCCAGGGAAGAGGATGGCTACGCGTCGATGCCGTAGCGGGCATGGATCGCTTCCATCCAGCTCACAGCTTGGGCAGCCAGTTGAGTTACCTCAGCGTAGATACGCCGCTCCTGGGCGGCGCGCTCGGGCGCCGGCGCCGTCTCATATGCTTCCGCAGCAAGCTTGCCGAGCTGCGCCATCATGGCCACGACACGCCCCCGGCCCAACTCATAGAGGTCCGCTCCGGCTGGGTGGGCGCGAAGCCGCTCGCGCTCGTGCAGGACGTCGTCGAAGGCAGTGCTCAGCCTCAGCTGGGTGGCGTGGGCCTGCACCGCTTCGACGATGAACTCGGCGACCTGCCGCGGATACGCAGCATCAGCGATCTCGAAGTACAGGTCGTACTGTTCCTGGCGGCCTGCGGTCACGGCCCAAGCACCGCGATCATCCTTGTCGGGGTTCGACTGGCTGGGGACAACAGTCCACGAGGCCAGGTCGACGGTGCCGATCTGCTCCGGTGTGGGCATAGGTGCCTGCATCGCTGTCTTCCTCTGAGTTTGGATGTTGGAAGTTGGCGCGGTTGGGCGTCGAGGGTGGTGACCCATCGTGGAGGTACACACTGTCTGATCGCCATGGAAAGCCGGCGGTTGTGACGCACACGTAAGGCGGCCCGTGGTTGATCGCCATTCCGGCTGATCGACACTGGACAGTGTAGAGATCTTGTGTGGCCGGATCAGAGAACTTCCGTACCCTGCGGCTCGCTGCAGCGAGGATAAGGAGTCTCTCCACGACTGCCACGATTGACTCCAACGCGCAGCCGACGTGATGGGCGCAGGAGTATGTCGAGACGCAATTGAGGTTGTCCGGTGACGGTGGATATGATCCGCAATTGCCGGGGTCGGCTCGCGCAGTCAGTCGTAAAGGCGTGCCGGTACGCGGCCGAGGACCAGGCCCTTCTCGCCGCGCTCTTGGCGCTGCTGATTCGTGAAGCTCTGCGCCAACGGCGGCTCCTTGTCCGCCCACCAAGGTGCCTCCGGTGCCGGCGGTCGCAAGGGTCTGGTCGGGCCCGCGCCAACGACGGCCTGCCGCTCGTCCCCTACGAATGTCACATGACCGGCAAGAGAACACTCTCATCGGCCCAGATCGCTGTGGCATGGGACCGTCTCCAGATTCCTAGGGCATTGTTATTGCGGGCCTTCCAGCGGATGCGTAGGCGGCGGGCGCGAATTATCCTGCGCACGGTTACCGAAGAAGCTCGGCCCGTTCTACGTCATGGGCCCCAACGGCAAGCCCGAAGTGGACGCCAAGGGCGAGAAGATCCTCCGCGACCCACTCCGGCGGAACGAATCGCAGCCGCCGAGGGTGGCAGGGACATCTACATCGAGACCCGTCTGCACGAGCTCGCCACCCGCAAAGCCAAGGACGACTGGTGGGAGAACGTCTACGTGCTGCCACGGATCTACTCGCCGGGCAACGGCGTCCCCTCCGGGGCATGTCTGGCCCCTGCCGGGGAATCGGCGCCCGGTACCCCGTCGCCGAATGGAACCGCAAGTCGGTGTGGCGTTTCACCTTCGTCTCCAACCCGGCGGTATCCGGCGACGCCGACCGTATCGGCGGTTGCACGTTCCTGCCGGAGATCCAACTCGGCCATGGCGACGATGGATACCGCTACCCGCTCGTCGCAAATAGCGAACGCCAGCTGTAGCCGACCGTACGTGCGACAGCTCTGACCTGATCAAGGACAACTACACCGGATGTACGTTTCCTGGGCGGCATCCCGACCTGGGGCATGCCCCGAGCCCAGAAGATCCCTTACCAGGGCAGGAACATCACCAATCGGATGAAGGAACATTCAGATCACGTCTGAGAGGCATTGCACACCCCCCAGGTCACCAGACCGCAGCTAGGAGTCAAGAACATCCCTGGTCTGCCCTCGCGCAACCGGTGGCTGACTCGCACGACGATCGATTCCACCTACAACGAGAACGTGGCCGTCAAGAACCGCTACTGCTACGGCGCTCTATCGGTGTTCACCGCCGCCGAGCGGGCCCTACGGCCGAGTGGCGAAAGGTGCGATGCGATGAGTTCCCGTTCGCCAAGACGGTGGAAGGCGCCGGCTACAACGGGCGGGACTTCTCGCTCAGTTCATCGGTGCCAACGCCAACCAAGCAGGCGGAGCCGCCCAGAGCATCTTCTGGTCGCGATATCGCATACTGCACGGTGACCGCTTCTACGTTGAACCGTAGTAGCCGCAGGCCGCCCGATACAGCAGGCTGACCGACAACCAGGGCGCCTGCCAGCTCATCGGCTGGCAGGCGCCCGGCCCATCGAAAGAACGAGGCACGCTCCGTGGACGACCTGGAAGAGCACTACCAGGACCTCGACGGCTACTTCATGGAAACCTTGTGCATCACCTGGTGCGAGGGCCGGACCCTCGACGAGGTGGCCGTCATCTTCGGCAACGGCCTGGACACCGGCCATCGCTACACCTTCGCCGAGGCGGAAAGCGAAGGCTTCGAGGCGCGGGAGGAAGCAGGCGGCATTACCTGCAGCGCGATCGCCGGGCAACTCGGCTCATGGGTGGTGGTCGTGGAGCCCGAACTCGGGTACACCGGCACCGACCACGAGATCCTCCGCGACCTGTCAGCAAAGGGCAAGGCGATCAACGTTTTCTCCGGGCCGAACAGCCACAGCCTGGACTACTACGCGGCGACCCGGCCGCTCACCACCCTGACATTCCTGGAATGGGCAGCCGAACCCTTCGACCGGCAGGGCGACCAGCCGCACCTGCTAAACGACCTCATCGAGGACTTCTCCGGTAAGCAGGCCGCCGACTTCCGGCCGTTCGCGCTGGCGCTGACCGAACGGCTGACAGGCGTCCGCCTCACCGCCGACTGGCTCTTCGAAGAGCACCGCTGGCTGCGGTGGGAAACCTACGACTAGCAGCTCACCGGCACCTGCATCTTCAACGGCGTCTAGGACGCCGACCGCGAGGTGGAGCGGCTGATGCTGGAGCTGCGTCTGGTCACCGGCTACCCGCTGGCCGCAGTTGCTCCGGATGCGCGGCTCGCTGTGGCCAGGGCCGTGGGGGACATGCTGCTGGAGCAGGAGGCGTTCAAGGCGGACCGCATGGTGCTGACCCTGCGCGGCCGCCTGCTCGCCGACGCCCTGATCCGCGACCTCACCCTGTGACCCGCGGCCCAAAGGCCGACAAGACCGCGACAGCGCAGGGACAAATGGGCGGCTCAGACCGGCTCGAGCCCGACGGGATCGGGAAGATGTTGAACGTGCATCGCGCCGAGGTCGTCCGGCTGGGCGCGTTGCAGCGGGCGGTGGAGCAGGTGGGCACAGCGATGAGTGTTCTGTTGTCGCCGCTTGGGCGGGCTCGCTGACTGCTCGGGAGAAGTGGTTGTGCGCGTCGCCGTTCACATTTGACCTCAAGTCTGGTTGAGGTTTTTGGATGGCAGGCAGGGCACCGCATGTGGTGGCCGGCTCAGCCGTTCGAGGGGCTGGACCACGCCCTTGGTCACTGCGGCGGGATGTCCTCGTGAGCGGATCGTCACCGGCCTGATCCGCCCACCCATCGTGAGAGAAGAGCGCATCATGTCCGTCGGCTATCGCCAGCTTGGCAACTCCGGCTTGACCGTGTCCACGGCCGGGCTGGGCTGCAGCAATCTCGGCAGGCCCAACACCGTCAGCTTCACCCGGAAGGGCGCCACCGCCGTTGTGCGTGCCGCCCTCGAGTCCGGCATCACCTTGTTCGACGTCGCAGACACCTATGGCGTACCGGCCGGGCTGAGTGAACGACTTCTTGGCCAGGCCCTGCGGGGGCGTCGCGATGACGTGGTGATCGCCACCAAGTTCGGCCTGGACACCGAGGGCCTTAACGGCCGTGACTTCGGAGTGCGCGGCTCCCGCCGCTACATTGTCCGCGCGGTCGAACACTCGCTGCGCCGGCTGCACACCGACCGGATTGACCTGTATCAATTCCACACGCCCGATCCGCTCACGCCGATCGAGGAAACCCTGGCCGCGCTCGACGGCCTGGTCCGTCAGGGCAAGGTGCTTTACCTCGGGCACTCCAACTTCGCCGGATGGCAGATCGCCCAGGCCGACCACCTCGCCCGCCAGCTCGGGATCACCCGTTTCATCGCCGCGCAGAACCACTACAACCTGCTGGACCGTCGTGCGGAACTCGAAGTGCTGCCCGCGGCCCAGGCGTTCGGTCTGGGCGTTCTGCCCTACTATCCGCTGGCCAGCGGGCTGCTCACCGGCAAGTACTCTTCAGGCCGTGCCCCTGAAGGCGCACGGCTGACGCATTTCCGCCAGCACGACCTCGAGAACGCCGATCTGCGCCAACTTGCCGCCTTCGGCGACTTCGCCGCCAAGCGCGGCCTCGACGAGGTCCGCATCGCCTTCTCCTGGCTCGCCTCCCGGCCCGCTGTCGCTTCGGTCATCGCCGGTGCCACCCGGCCCGAGCAGGTCATCCAGAACGCGGCCGCAGTAGGGCACGAGCTCAGCGCGGACGACCTCGCCGACCTGGATACGATCTTCCCGCCACCGCCCCCATCGCGCTGTTCTGACCGCGGAACACGATACAAGCGAAGATCAGAACGCAAACGACAAGCTAACCCCGCGGCACCAAAGACCTGCTGCCCGTCCGCGAACGCGTTCTTGGCCTCGGCCATCCAGACACGCTGAGCGCCCGCGCTGGCCTCGCCCGCTGGAGTGATCAGGCTGGTGCTTAACCTTCTTGCCGATCTGCCGGTCAGGTGAAGATGCGTTCGACGATCTCGGCTTGTTCGGTGGTGCCGGCGCGGAAGTAGCGGGCGGAGGTGTCGAGAGAGGCATGACCGAGGAGGGCTTGGATCTGGGCGAGGTCGGCGCCGCCTTCGCGTAGCCGGGTGGCGTAGGTGTGGCGCAGCCCGGTCAGGCCGGCGGCCTCGCCGACGGCCAGGACGACCTGGGTGATGCCGGACAGGGTGAGCGGGCCGCGCTGGCCTTCCCACAGCGGCCCGCCGTGGGTGCCGCGCTCGTCCAGCCACGCGGCAAGCTGCCGGCGGGCGGCCGGTGGCAGCGCGATGGTGCGGACCTCGTCGCCTTTGCCGTGCAGGCGCAGCTGCCCGGTCCGCGCGGTCAGCTGCACGTCGGCCACCTGCAGGCGAGCGCATTCCTCGACGCGGGCGCCGCCGTACAGCATCGTCGCCACGATCGCCCGGTCGCGGGCGCCGCGGCGGGCGGCGGCGCGCTCGACGCGGCCCTGCTGCGCGGCGGTGAGGGCGTCGGGCTCGTCCGGTCTGGGCAGCCGGGCGGGTTGACCTCGATGTGCAGCCCGGACTGGGCATACAGCAGCTTGACCGTGGCCGTCCCGGTCAGCCAGGCGGTGTAGGCGGCGCTCTGCCGCTTGTAGGCCTTGACCGTGTTGGCTGCCAGCTTGCACCGATCGAGATGCCGGTGCGCGGCGGCGAGCGCCTGTTCGGCGGCCGTGGCGAGGCCGCGGCGGGCCGGATCGGGGTGACGGACGCGTCCATGCTCACGCCCCCTCGTCGTCGGCCCGGTCGGCCGGGTCATCCGGCCGCGGGGGATCGACCTCGGATCGGCGGCCGGCCAGGGCGTCACGGGCCTGCGCCTCGGCTGCCCAGGCGGTGCCGACCTGACCGAGCACGGCCCCGGTGTGCTCGAGTCGCGCCTGCAGCAGCCGCTGGGCTTCGGCGATCAGGGCGGGGGAGCGGCGCCGGAAGTCGGCCCACGTACCGTCCTGGGCCTCGGCCGCCGCGGCGATCCGGTCCGCCGCACCCGCTCGCACAGGGCCTGATGCTCGGCGTCGGCGGCGTCCAGCAGGGCCTCGATCTCCGGCCGGCCGGTGCGGTTGGCCGGCGTTTCCTCCCTCACCCGGCGCCCCTCCTTAACTGTCGGAGGCGGCTTCTAGGGTTCCACTCTTCGAGAGTGGAGGGCCGTGACGGGAGCCGGCGTCGGTGGTGGCGAGCAGGGTCAGGCTGGCGACGAGGCTGGCGACCTCGGGGGAGGCGAGCCGGTAGCGGACGACGCGTCCAAAACGGTGGGAGGTCACCAGTCCGGCCGAACGCAGCACCGCCAGATGGTTCGACATGTTCGGCTGGGTGACGCTCATGCGGCCGGTCAGCTCGCCCACGGACGCGTCTGCCTCGGCGAGCGCCTGCAACACGGAGAGTCGGACCGTGCAGCTCAACGCGCGCCCGATCGCGGAGAGCCGGTCGTTGCTATCCATCAGTGTCCGATGATACCTTCCGCCACATATCAGTATCTACTGATATGTCGGCTACGGGGAAGGCAGATCATGGTCAGGAACGCCGTCGTCACCGGCGCCAGCAAGGGGATCGGGCTGGCCATCGTCACCGCGCTACGCGACGAGGGCTACCGGGTCGTGGCGGGAGCACGGACGATCAGCTCCGAACTCAGACAGGTCACCCCCTTAGCCGTCCCTGTGGACCTCCGCGCTCCCGACGGCCCCGCTCACCTCATCGACACGGCCATGGCCGAACTCGGCGGCATCGACCTGCTGGTCAACAACGTCGCCGGCACCACCGGCCCGCACCCGAACGGGTTTCTGTCCATCTCCGACGACGACTGGCGGCACGCCCTCGACCTGACCCTGTTCAGTGCCATCCGGGCCAGCAGGGCCGCGCTCCCCAGCATCGTCGAGCGCAAGGGCCACATCATCAACATCGGCTCGCTCAACGCCCGCCGCCCGGCGGCCCACCTGATGGACGTCTCCGCCGCCAAAGCGGCCCTGGCCAGCCTGGGCAAGGCCCTGGCCGAGGAGTTCGGCCCCCAGGGCGTCAGAGTCAACACCATCTCGCCCGGACCAGTACGCACCGCCGTGTGGACCGAACCGGGCAGCTCCGGGGACGCGCTCGCGAAGAAGGCCGGAATCTCTCGCGAAGAACTGCTCGATACCCTGCCCGCCGCCCTCGGGATGTCCACCGGGCACATCACCGAACCGGCGGAGATCGCCGCCCTGGTCGTGTTCCTGGCCTCCGGGAAGGCGCCCAACATCAACGGCTCCGACCTCATCATCGACGGCGGCCTGCGCAAGGAGTGGTAGGAGCCTGACAAACCCGACCGCTCGCAGGGCCGCGCAGAGGCGGTTCAGGCGAGGTGTCCGGCCTGGCGCGGGAGGCGGAGGCGGAGCGGAGACACCCTAGAAGCCGCCACCGACAGTTATCGGTCCAGTGCGTTCTGCGGCCATTATGTCTTGGCTATTAGTCGCATTTATGTGACCGAATAGGTGAGTCTGTAATGGCAGCCGTTGCCTTCGAAAATCGCTTGCATCACTCCCAAGCCTTTCTGGGATTCTCGGGCTGTGTGCGTTCCGAGGCTATCGTCCGGATCAATGGGTTCCGTATCTTCGTCGACCAATTCGATGCTCATGGAGTCCTGGTCGAAGGAGAAGCTCCTGGTGATGGGAACCGTCTGATGTGGTCCAATCGAGGATGCGCCCGAGTCCGGCCATGCGCGCCAGCCGTTTACCTTGATGTAAACTTCGTCTTCACCGCTGTCCTCCGTGCGGGAGCATGCGAGTTGGATCAGATTAAGCTGGGTCATGACCGAGATCCCTTCTTGAGATGCTTGTTTCGGGTCAACTGAACGACGATTCGCCACACTGGCGATATAAGGGTCTAGGTAATGATGCAGGACCGCGCGCCCACGCGACCAGTGGTGCGATCTCTCTGGCTAAGTGCCCGACATGCATTATGATCATGCTCTGCGAGACATGACTATCGGACGGGCTCGAGTAAGAAGTAAGCGCCGCTTGGCCGTCGCAGCCATGTGCAGGCACTCCTTTGACCAGAAGAAGGATCGACGCGAATTTACCGCGGGGACGAGTCCGGCGTTGATCGCCGACTCCAGATAGTTGCGGGCCGGGGGCAGCGCGCCTTCCAGCTCCTCGTCGGTCAGCTCCTCCCACGTGGGGAGGAAGGCGCAGTCGTGGGCGAACACGGGCCTTGGCCAGGGCCAGCACGCGCGGGTCGTCGAGCGGGATTCTCGGCAGCGTCACGTCGGGCTCCTCGGGAGGTCGGCGATGGGTCGGCGGAGCCGCCCTTGGCGGCCGCGAGGATCTTGTGGACGACACCGACCGAGACCTTCACCCCCGGCGGCCGCCGACCTTGCCCTGTTTGCGGGCGGTCTCCAGGCCGTTCCTGGTCTGGCGGACGATGTCGCGGCGCCGGTCCTCGGCCAGGGGGAGGGCCAGGTCGATGATGAAGAAGCGTTCGGTGTGCTCGCCCGCCGCGATGCCCTCCAGGACCTTGACGCCGACGCCTTGCTGGAACAGGTCGTTGAGGAAGATCAACCCTTCGAGGCCCAGCAGCGCCGCCGCGGTCTCCACGGGCAGTTCCGCGACGATGTCAGCGATCGGGCCCTCATCCAGGACGCAGGACGACGACGGCCGCCACCCGCATACGGCTCCCTCTCCGATCGGGGCGGTGAGCCTATCGGGCGGCCCTGAAAGCGTGCTGTGTGCGGTCTGTGAGTGAGGGGCTGGAGGGTGGGGTCGTTCGTTCACCTATCACCCGGAGGAACCGGTCCATGTCGCAACGTGTCCTTTCTGTCGTGGCGTCCGCGCTGGTGGTGAGTCTGGCGGCGACCGTCCCGGCCGCCGCCGCGGCTACGCCGTACAGCAGTGCTGAGGCATCGCGCGCCCAGTTGCAGCGGCTGGCGCGCGACCTGGTGGAGGCCGGGGCGCCCGGTGTGATCGTGCGGGTCGACGACGGGCGCGGCCGGCCCGTCGAGATCGCCGAGCAGGCCGCCTGGACCAGGCGGGATCACCTGCTCAAGGCGGACGACGAGTTCCGGGTGGCGTCCAACACCAAGGCCATGACGGCCACCCTCGCGCTGCAACTGGTCGCCGAGGGCAAGCTCGCCCTGACCGACCCGGTGGACAAGTGGCTGCCCGGCAAGGTGCCCAACGGCAAGGCGATCACGCTGCGCATGCTGCTGAACCACACCAGCGGCCTGTTCGACTACACCCAGGACGCCGCCCTGCGCCCGGCGATGCTCGGCAAGGACCGGCGGCGGTGGACCTCGGACAAGCTGCTCGCGGTGGGGGTGAAGCACCCTCCGCTGTTCGCGCCGGGCACGAAGTGGTCCTACAGCAACACCGGGTACGCGGCCGTCGGCGCCGTCCTGGAACGGGCCACCGGCAAGAGCCTGGCCGGCCTGATCCGCGACCGGATCGCCCGCCCGCTCGGACTCAAGCACACCTACTACCCGGCCGACGGCACCTGGCGCGGCTCCCATGCCCGCGGCTACGAGCGCGACGCCGCCCACATGCCGCCGAGCGTCCCGGCCGGGTTCAGGAACCTCGCCGGGCCCCGCCGCCACGGTCACGTGGACGTCTCCGGCCACAACCCCGGGTGGGGCGCGGCGGCCGGCGCGGTGGTCTCCACCAGCCAGGACTGGGCCCGGTTCTACACGGCGCTGATGTCCGGCACGCTGCTGCCCGCCGCCCAGCTGGCCCAGATGCGGGCCACGGTGCCGGTGGACCCCGCCCGGCCGGACGGGCCCGGCTACGGCCTGGGCGTCCAGACCGGCACGACCCCCTGCGGCACGTTCTGGGGTCACGACGGCGGCATCCCCGGCTACCTGACCACCACCCTCACCGACCGCACCGGCGGCCGCACGGCCAGCGTCGTCATCGCGACGGAGTACTGGGCCGAGTTCGACGCCGACCCGAAGATCGCCAAAGCCGCCCAGGCGCTGCAGAGCGCCGTGACCTGCGCGATGTTCGGCAAGCCGCAGGCTAGCTGACCGCCGTGGGCCCGGTGATGATCGCGGACACCAGGCCCTCGGCCTCCTCCCGCGACATCGCCGCCCCCGCGGCATGGGCGGCCGCGAACCCGGCGGCCCCCAGGACCTCCGTCACCCGCCGCGTGACCGTCCGCACGTCGGCGTCGCCGGGCTCGTCCCAGCCGCGCAGCACGACGGCGGCCCCGAGCAGCCGCCCGGCCCGCTCCGGGCCTTCGCGGCGATCGGGCTGTTCCGGCAACGGCGGGCGGGACACCTCGATCGCGGCGAGCACGAGCGCGATGGCGGCGGCGACCGGGGTGTTCCACGTCAGCGTCACGTGCACCGCCGGGTGGTCGAGCCGGCGGACCGCCCGTTCGGGGTGACCCTCCGCCACGTCCACGTGCGCGAGCACGCCCAGCAGCAGCGCCGCCAGGTGGGGCGTCGACCGGCCGGGCGTCGCCTCCGCCAGCCCCGCGCCGGCATGCTCACGGGCCGCGCCGAGCCGCCCGGCCCGCCACTCCAGCCGGGCCAGCCCCAGCCGGACCTGCGCCCGCGACTCCGCCGACCCGGTCGGCCCGACCCTCCCCAGCAGGTACGCGAGCTGCCGCCGCCCGCCCTCCACGTCACCGGCCTCGGCCAGGTGCGTCGCGGCGGCCACCTCGCTCTCCATCGTGTGCTCGGCCATGCCGAGTTCCCGGAAGTAGTGGCCCGCCCGCTCGGCCATCCCCAGCGCGGCGGCCGGGTCGCCGCCACGGCGCAGCGCCGTGTTCAGGGTGCTCAGCGTGGTCGCCAGACCCCACCGCTCGCCGACCTCCTCGAACCCGGCCAGCGCCGCCGACAGCGGCCGCGCCGCCTCGGCGGGGTGCCCGCCGTTCATGGTCAGCACGCCGCGTACCAGCAAGGTCAGCGACCGGCTCCAGACATCCGCCGGCTCGCCCGAGGGGTTCGGCAGGCCGGTTCGCGAGCCTATGGCCAGCGCCAGCGCGGCCATCTCCAGAACGGGGTGGGCGCCGGGCGCTGCCTGCTCCAGCGCCGTCGCGATCCGGGCGAAGGCTGCCTCTCCCTCGTCAGGACCGCTGATGGTCTCGGTGGTGGCCAGCGCGTGCGCGGCGACCACCAGCGCGCGGGCCCGCGGATCGCTCGCGCCGCTGGTATCGAGCACCCGGCCGAGCAGGTCCAGCGACTCCGGCGGGTGATCGCGCAGGAACCAGAACCAGCTCAGCGCGACGCCGAGCCGTACCGCGAGATCGGCGTCGCCGGACTCGGCCGCCCACCGGATCGCGGCGGCCAGGTTGTCGCGCTCGGCGTCCAGGCGGGCCAGCCAGCGCAACTGGCCGGCGGTGCGCAGGTGCGGGTCGGCGGTCTCGGCCAGCCTGAGGAAGAACCTGGCATGCCTGTCGCGTACGGCACCGGCCCGCTCCTGCCGCCGGAGCCCGTACTCCCGGATGGTCTCCAGCATGCGGTAGCGCGGCTCCAGCGGGTCGGCGGTCTCGGCCGGGTGCAGCAGCGACTTGTCGGCCAGCGCCGTCAGCAGCTCGCCGGCCTCGTCCACCGCGCCGATCGCCGCCGCCGCGTCCTCGGTGAAGGTGCCGGGCACGACCGCCAGCCGTTCCAGCAGGTCCCGCTCGTCGTCCTCCAGCAGGTCCCAGCTCCACGCCACCGCCGCGCCCAGGGTCTGATGGCGCGGCAACGCCGTACGGCTGCCGCCGCTCAGCAGCCGGAAGCGGTCGTCGAGCCGGGCCGCGACCGCCTCGACCGGCAGGGTGCGCAGCCGTGCCGCGGCCAGTTCGATCGCCAGCGGCAGGCCGTCCAGGCGGCGGCAGATCTCGACCGCGGCCGTCAGCGCGCCGCCTTCCAGGGCGAAGCCGGGCCGGACCGCGGCGGCCCGGTCGTGAAACAGCCGGACCGCCGCGCAGGCGCGCGCCCGCGCGGCCGTCGAGCCCGGCTCCGGCAGCTCCAGCGGGAGCACCGGGTGCAGGCTCTCGCCGTCGATCCGCAGGGGTTCGCGGCTGGTGGCCACCACCCGCAGTCCCGGGCAGCGGGCGAGCAGCGTCGCGGCGAGTGCGGCGGCGGCCTCGATCACGTGCTCGCAGTTGTCCAGCACCAGCACCAGGTCGTCGCCGGCGAGGTTGCCGACCAGGCGGTCCAGGATCTGCTCCGGGGCGACGGGCCGCGCCGGCCCGGCCTGTTCGCGGGCCCGCAGCCGGTCGAGCACCGCCCGGGGCACGTCGTCGGCGCCGATCGGGGCCAGGGGGACGAACCACACCCCGCCGGCCGGCGTGAGCCGCCCGCCGACGGTCGTGGCCAGCCGCGTCTTGCCCGACCCTCCCGAACCGGTCAGCGTGACCAGCCGGTACCGCTCCAGCAGTGCGCTCACGCGGCGCACGTCGTCGTCGCGGCCGACGAAGCTGGTCAGCGGGAGGTCCAGGTTGCCGGACGGCCGGCGGCGTTCGCCACGCAACACCGCCAGGTGAGCCTCGCGCAGGTGCGGGCCGGGATCGCTGCCGAAACTCTCGGCGAGCAGGCCGCGGATGCGCTCGTAGGCGGTCAGCGCCTCGCCGCCGCGGCCGGTCAGCGCCAGGGCCCGGATCAGCTGGGCGTGCAGGCGTTCGCGCACCGGATGCGCGGCGCTCAGCGCTTCGAGCTCGGCGACCAGGTCGGGGTCGGCGCCCAGCGTCAGGTCGGCTTCGATCCGGTCTTCCAGGACGGCCAGCCTGGCGCGCTCCAGCCTTGCGGCCTCGGCCGCTGCGAACGGCGCCGCGCGCACGTCGGCCAGGGCGGGGCCGCGCCACAGGCTCAGGGCTTCGCGCAAGGTGGTGGCGGCCTCGGCGGGTGCACGCCGTCCTTCGCGGGCCAGCCGTTCGAACCGGAGCGCGTCGACCGCGTCCGGCTCGACGGCCAGCCGGTAGCCGTCCGGGCCCGAGGTCAGCAGCCCCGGATCGCCCAGCAGGCGCCGCAGCCGCGACACCAGCGTTTGCAGCGCGTGCAGGGGAGCCTCCGGCGCCGCCTCGTCCCACAGCTCCTCCACCAGCGTGGCCGGCCGTACGGCATGCCCGGCCTCCAGCGCCAGCCGGGCCAGCAGCACCCGCAGCCGGGGGCCCCCGACCGGCGTCGGTCCTGAAGCGGTCTCCAGCACCAGCGGACCGAGCACGCCGACCCGCACCCGCCCCACGGCGCCGTCCGTCCCGGTCCCCTTGGCCATGGCCAGAAGTCTGTCAGAGGCTGCGCGGCCGCCGCCCTACCAGGCGGCCAGCGCGGTGCCGTCCTCCAGCGTGAGGCCGACTGGCCCGGCGGCGGCCGCCGTACGGGATCGTCTTCTGGCCGAAGGCCGGAACCGGCCGGTGTGAGGGTCAGCAGGAGCGGCCGAACAGCACGCGTTTGCCGTAGGCGTCGGCCTTGATGTCGTCCTCGCACACGGCGCGGCCGCAGTGCAGAGCCGAGGCCCAGCCGGCGTCGGCGAACGCCTCCCAGGTGCCGGCGGCGCGGGTGCGGACCGAGTTCGAGCCGGACCGGGGCTCCCAGTCGTTGAACCGGTAGCCGGGTGAGAGATGGTCGCGGTCGTCGACGTGCGCGCGGACACCGGCCGCCTTGAGCCCGCCCGCGAGCTCGCGGGCGGCGGCGGGGACCTCCTCGCCGCGGCCGATCGGGACGATCACGACCTGGTACGGCGCGAGCCGGGGCGGCAGGACCAGGCCCTTGTCGTCACCGTGGGTGTGAGTTCCATCGGTAAATGGCTGAGATTCTTCAGCGCCATCTGGCCGAAAGTACCGCCCCAGACGACCGCGTTTCGGCTGTGGATGAGCGCTCGCTGCTCGGACCGGATGGGCCTGGTGGTCGGTGCTGTGCCGCTGACCTGGGGGCTTCAGTCTGTCCGATGAGCAGGCGCACGCCGGCCGCTCCTTCGTCGCCTCGCTGGGCCTGATGGGAAAGTCGGACCCGCCGTCCCGCTCAGGAACTCATACGTCTCTAGGCAGTGGTGGAGGTGGAGGGAAACAGCGCGTGGATGGCGGAGCGGACGTGGTCGGCGGCCTGCTGCGGTGTGGAGATGTCGAATTTGCCGTCGAGGTGGAGAAAGGCCAGGCCGTGGACCAGTGCCCAGAGGGCGTTCGCCAACGGCTCGGGTTGGCGGGCGGGGAAAGTACGGCGGACGATGTCGTGGAGGTAGCCGGAGATGGCGGTGATCGCGGCCGCGCGCTCTTGGCTCGTCGGGTCGCAGGGCTCGGCGAACATGATCTTGAACATCGCAGGGCGTTCGAGGGCGAAGCGGACATAGGCGATCGCGATGTCGGCGAGGTCGTCAGGGGTTCGGGGAGCGGGATGGGCGGCGGCCAGGTGCTCGGTGAGTTCGCGGTAGCCCTGTGCCGCGACCGCGGAGATGAGCGCGTCACGGTCGGCGAAGTGGCGGTAAGGGGCCGTCGGTGACACGCCGGCCCGTCGCGCCACCGCCCGCAGCGACAGTCCGGCGCTGCCGTCTTCTTCGAGGAGTTCCCGCGCGGCGCGCAGGCAGGCGGCGCGCAGATCGCCGTGGTGATATGGGGTGCCTGCTGGTGACACGAGACATTCCTTTACCGGGCGGCGGGCCTGCCCGCAGATGTATGCAGTGCACACAATGGTACCGGCGTAGTGTGCTCCGAGGCGCCGGGCTGCTCCTGGCGAGACGACTTGATCGAGCCGGGCACCGCCGGTGGACTCCCTCAGCGGGTGCCGATGGCCTTGAGCACCTTCAGCGCGCCGGTCAGCAGGCCCGCCCAGGACTGGGGCGAGACGCGGGCGGGTGGGGAGAATCCGAGCAGGCGCTGGTGCGCAACGGTTTGGGGCTCGGTGTACTTGAGGAGTCCGTCGGCGCCGTGGCGGCGGCCGAGCCCGGATTCGCCCATGCCGCCCATCGGCGCGTCGATGCTGCCCCATGCGGCGGCGAAGGCCTCGTTGACGTTGACGGTGCCGGCGTGCACGCGTGCGGCCACGGCCCGGCCGCGGGCCGCATCGCGGGACCAGACGCTGGCGTTCAGCCCGTACGGCGAGGCGTTGGCCCGCGCGATCGCCTCGGCGTCGTCGGTGAAGGAGTAGAGCGAGACGACGGGGCCGAAGGTCTCGTGCGCGTACAGAGTCATGTCCGGGGTGAGGCCGGTGAGGATGGTCGGTTCGTGGAACAGCGGCCCCAGGTCGGGCCGCGCCCGGCCGCCGGGCAGGACGGTGGCGCCCTTGGCGACGGCGTCCTCGACGTGCGTGGTGACGGTGGCCAACTGGGAGGGGGTGGTGAGGCTGCCCACGTCGATGCTGAAGTCGTAGGCGGCGCCCAGCTTGAGCCGCTTCGTCCGGGCGACGAACGCGTCGACGAACCGGTCTCGGACGGCCTCGGCCACGTACAGCCGTTCGATGGAGACGCAGAGCTGGCCGGCCGACGGGAAACACGCGGCGACGGCGCCGTCGGCGGCTCGCTCGACGTCGGCATCGTCGCAGACGATCATGGCGTTCTTGCCCGAGCTCCAGGGAGGCGCCGATGAGGCGTTCGCCGGCGGCGCGAGCGATCCGGCGGCCGCTGGCGGTGGAGCCGGTGAACATCAGGTAGTCGGCGCCGTCCATCAGCGCGTCGCCGAGGGAGGCGCCGCGCCCGATGACCATCTGCCACACCCCGGCGGGCAGGCCGGCCTCGGTCATCAGGTCGAGCGCCCACAGCGCGGTGAGCGCGGTCTGGGTGTCGGGCTTCTGGACGACGGCGTTGCCGGCCATGAGCGCCGGGATGGCGTCACCGGCGGCCATGCTCAGCGGATAGTTCCACGGTGAGATGATCGTGACGACGCCCTTGGGGTGGCGCAGTTCGGTGGTGTGGGTGAGCAGGGGGATCGCGCCGCGGCGCCGCCGGGGCGCGAGGAGCTTGGCGGCGCTGCGCGCGTAGTAGCGGGCGGTGATCGCGGTGTCGGTCACTTCGAGGAAGGCGTCGCGGCGGGTTTTGCCGCTTTCGGCCTGCATCAGGTCGAGCACCTGGTGCTGGTGGTCCAGGACCAGGTCGTGGAAGCGCAGCAGGACTGCCTTGCGCTCGGCGATCGGGGTGCCGGCCCAGGCGGCGTGGGCGGCGCGGGCGCGGGCGAAGGCGCCCTCGACGTCGGCTGGAGTGGAGACCGGCAGGTCGGCGAGCGGGAGACCGGTGTAGGGGGCCTGCGTGGTGACCCGCGCGGCCTCCGGCGCGGCCGCGACCCGGGCGCTCAGGTCGCTCAGCAGGGCAGGGGTCAGCGAGGCGGGTAGCGCGGCGGTGATCATGAGGGGTTCCTGGCTTCCGGGTTCGGCTCGCAATCGAGTAGGGAACGGGCATGTGCAGGGCGATCTGGCCCTCGGTGACGACGTCGAACCGGATGGTCCTGGTCGGCCGCAGCGAGCGCAGGTCGTCGGACAGGCGCCCCTGGCCGAGTCGCAGACCGTGGCCGCGGGGCAGGCGGGCGCTTCCGGCGGAGAGCATGTTGGTCTGGCTCAGTGTGGAGTGCCAGGCGTCGCCGATCCGGGTGTAGGAGATGAGGGTGGAGACCTTGGCTCCGCTCGGGTACGCGCGCTGGGCGGGAGTGGCGACGCTCAGCGCCAGGTCGGTGCCGCCGGTGTCGTTGGCGACTCGGGCGCTGGTTCGCCGGACGTCGATGTCGACGTCGATGCCGGTGACCCATTTGGGAAAGCCGTAGCCGTCGTGGCCGCGTACCTGGGCGATCTCGGTGCTGACCGGCAGGGACAACACGTAGGAGTCGAGGCTGTCGTTCTTCAGGGCGGCAAGCAGGTCGATGAAGCCGAGCCTGCCGTGCCGGGCGGGCTGGACGGCGATGCCGACGGCGGCCTCGGTGTAGAGGTCGATGTCGCACACGTCGTAGCGGAAGAACATGACCGAGACCAGCCCCAGCCCCGGCGCGACCTCCAGCGGCGCCAGCTCCCGTGGCAGGCGGGTGCGGATCGCGCGGGACGGGGCCAGCATCGTCAGCCGGGCGGTCGAGGCACGGTAGTAGAAGTTCGGGGTCAGCGTGGGCCCGATGGGTGAATCCACCCGGGTCTTGGGCAGGCGCCGGAAGAAGTCCACGCTGCTGACGCGTGGGTCGCGGGCCACCTCGTCGAGGTCGGTGTCCATCCGGTAGCGGTCGTACAGACCGTCCTTGGGGACAGCGACCGTACGACTGCCCAGCTTGACCTCGACGGTGCTGGTCTGTGCCGATGGCATGATTCGACCTTCTCCATCATGTTGACAGTGCTTACATCAACGTAGGCGCGAAATGTAAGCACTGTCAACTATGTGCGAGCGGTGTCACATCAGCGGTTGTGCAGGGCCGCCCTCAGGGCGTCCACGGCGAGCTTGCGGGCGACGTTGGCGGCACGGGTGTCGCGCAGGCTGTCCAGCAGCAGGAAGTCGTGGACCATGCCGGCCACCCGGACCGAGGTCACGTCCACGCCGGCCTCGCGCAGCTTGTTGGCGTACCGCTCGCCCTCGTCGCGCAGCACGTCGGCCTCGTCGGTGATGACCAGCGTCGTGGGCAGCCCGCGAAGCTGCTCAAGGGAGGCCTGGAGCGGGGAGGCGTAAACCTCGGCGCGCTGGGCCGGGTCGGTGGTGTAGGCGTCCCAGAACCACTTCATGCCGTCGCGGGTGAGGTAGTAGCCCTCGGCGAATTGGATGTAGGAAGGGGTGTCGAAGTCGGCGTTGGCCACCGGGTAGAGCAGCACCTGGGCCTTGAGGTCGATCCCGCCGCGCTCCTTGTTCATCAGCGCGAACACCGCCGACATGCAGCCGCCGACCGACTCGCCGGTCACCGCGATGCGCGAGGTGTCCAGCCCGTGGTCGGCGCCGTGTTCCATGACCCACTGACCCACGGCGTAGTTCTGCTCGACCTGGGTCGGGTACTTCGCCTCCGGCGCCCGGTCGTAGACCGGGAACACCCCCGCCGCGCCCGCGCCGACGGCCAGCTCACGGAACAGGCGGTCGTGGGTCTGGTCGTCGCCGAAGACCCAGCCGGCGCCGTGGATGTAGAACACCACCGGCAGCGGCCCGCTCGCCCCCTTGGGCCGGATGATGCGGGTCCGGACTGTCCCCCACTGCCCGGCGTCCACCTCCACCCACTCCTCGTCCACCTCCGGGCGGGGCACGCCGGCGCCGCTCTGCAGATCGAGCAGGATGTGGCGGCCTTGCTCCGGCGGGACCTCATAGATGCGAGGGTGCGGGTCGGTCGCCTCGGCCAGCTCCTTGGCGGCCGGCTCCAGGTAAGGCGTGATCGGCGGCGGAATCTCGCTCATGGTCACTCCGTGTCACGAGTAAGGGTGTGCCCTGTCGTGCGGCCGGACGGGCCGTGGCTGTGGGCATCCGGGACAATCCGGTACAGTGACTATCTAGCTACCCACAGTGACGGATCCTTGCGCCTCCACGTCGAGAGCACCGCCGCGCAGCGGACCTACTCGTTGACCAGCAGGATCTTGCCGACGTGCTGCGAGTCCGCCATGAGCTGGTGCGCCCGGGCGGCCTGCGACAGGGGCAGGATCTGGTCGACGATCGGGCGCACCGTACCGTCCTCGATCATCGGCCAGACGTGCTCGCGTAGCGCCGCGACGATCTCGGCCTTCCGCTCGGCCGGCCGCGACCGCAGCGCTGTGCCGAACACGGACTTGCGCTTGAAGACGAGCTCGACGAGGTTGAGCTTGCCCTCGAAGCCGCCCTGCATGCCGATGATCACCAGCCGCCCGTCGACGTTCAGGGACTGCACGTTGCGCTCCAGGTACTGGCCGCCGATGACGTCCAGGATCACGTCGTAGGGGCCGAAGTCCGCGAAGTCCTCGGTGCGGTAGTCGATCGTCGTGTCGGCGCCGAGTTCCCGCACCCGGGCGGTCTTGTCGGCGCCGCTCACGGTGGTGACGACGCGCGCGCCCAGCGCCTTGGCGATCTGGATCGCCATCGTCCCGACGCCGCCAGCGCCGCCGTGCATGAGGAAGGTCTCGCCCTCGGCCAGATGCGCGGTCATAACCGCGTTGGACCACACCGTCGCCGCCGCCTCCGGCAGCCCCGCGGCCTCGACCAGCCCGACTCCCTCGGGTACGGGCAGCAGTTGCCCGGCGGGGACGGCGACCTTCTGCGCGTACCCGCCGCCGGTCAGCAGCGCGCACACCTCCTGGCCCACCTGCCAGCCGCTCACCCCCTCGCCCAGGACGCTGATCCGGCCGGACACCTCCAGCCCGGGGTACGGCGAGGCGCCCGGCGGCACGAGGTAGAGGCCCAGCCGTTGGGCGACGTCGGCGCCGTTCAGCGCGGTGGCGACCACGTCGACGATCACCTCACCGGGTCCGGGCGCCGGGTCGTCGACCTCGGTCCACTCCAGTACCTCCGGGCCGCCCGGCTCCCTGATCATGATCGCCTTGATAGTGTTCGCCTCCCATGTCGATGCGACCTCCGCCTTCAACGGGGATGCCAGCACGAATGTTTACACTGCACATATTACGCCCTCATGTAAGCACTGCATACATGAGGGAGCCAGTGCACTGTCCCGCTCCGGGTTACGGCGAGGTGTCGACGAGCCGGGCCAGGCCGCGGTGGCCTTGGTGGGTGCTGTAGGCGCCGTAGGTGAGGGATTTCTGGCCGGGACTGGGGTCAGGGCATCTACGCTGCTGATCTGGGCGTGGGTGAGGAAAGGGGGGCGTGGCCGTTGGTGACGGTCAGGCGCATCCTGCGACAGCCCGCGTTCTGGGCGGTGGCATCGCCATCATGGCTCCGGGCCTGCTGCTGAATGCCGTCACGCGGTCAGCCGGAAGCGGCTGTGCGGCGATACCGACGCCGAGGTCGGGAAACAACCATCGGCGGCGGTCCAGCGGATGGATGAAGACGGCCTCGTCGAGGCTTCCTCCTTCATCCATGGCTTCCAGTTTTTCGAACAGATGGGCGGGGACCTGATAGGTGGCCCGGGTGCACGCGGGTGAGGCGAACAGCACCTTTGCGTATCTCCAGGTGTCCTCGGCAGAGGTGTCGGGGGCCACGCCGAGCAGGATCTCGACGTCGGCCCCGATCGTGTTGCCGTTGCTGATGGTGATCGTCCCGCCGTCGAGGAGCGCGCCGACCAGGCTGCCCTGACCGGCTTCGATGGCCATCCGCTGGGCGTAGGCACGCTGAAGGGCCGCCTCGGAATCGGTCTTGTGCCGCTGGGCCTCTAGTCTTTGCTGTTCAGTGGCTTTGAGCGCGCTGAGCGAGATGACAAGCGCGGGCACGGACATGAGCCCGGCGACGACGGTGGTGAACGCCGCCCACCACTGAACGTTCCAGCGGACGCCACGCAGCGGGGCCTTCACCCGCGCCTCGGGCTGACGTGCGGCGATTCGCCTGATGTTCGTCGCCGGCCAGCCGCCACCGGGTAAGCGTGAACGTGGCCCGCGTCGTGGCGTCATGACCTCTCAACGTACAGAACATCGGCGAAGTTCTCCGGGATCAGCGCGGATTCCGGCCGCGGGTGGTGAAGTGCTAGGCAGCCGTGAGGGCGTCGCATGATGTTTGTCCAAAACGCCACTCGGGACAACCGAGCGGAGGAATTCACTCTCATGAACAGAATCTCCCCAAGCACAAACTCTCGCTGCCATGGCAGTTTTGCCCACGGTCGCAGTTCATGCGAATGCCGCTTCCTCACTCGGCATCGGCGACACAGCTCGTATGACTGCGGCGACCGCGTGTGTGTTCTGAATGGTGTACGGGTGCAAAGCCTGGATTGGGGACAAGGGTACGTCGATATGCATCCGCAGCTGCACGACAACGTCAGGAAATGGATGCCAGGCAGGCCCTAAATTCTTTCTACGCCGTCAACTGGCCACGTCCGACGGTCGCCGCTACTGCGAAGGATTTCACCTCAGGCCAGGCGTGAGTCGAATGGTCGGCGACTTTTCCTTTTGCCGCAGAACAGACGCGGTTCGCAACGCGTCGGTATTCGGACGCCTTCCCTGCCGAGTCGTTGGGAGTTCCTAAATGCTCAATATCAAGCGGCAAAGTCGTGCACTGCGGCGGCGGCCGCGAAGGGCCTCGCCGACGACGCACTCGGCGCAGGTGCCGTGCCCACTGGGGCAACCACCGCTGTTCTGCTCCCGCCAGCGCGGCGACGAGCGCGTGCTGTCAGGCCGCCGGAGTCGAGATCGGCATTTACCGGTTCCGCCACGCCCACGCCTCCGCCGAAACCACTCAGTTCCACGCCGGCCGCCCCACAGGGGGCCGGGATGGCGGCCGCGGATGTCGAGCCAGGCGGAGATGCGCTCTCGCGCGACCGCTGGGAGCGGGACGACGCGGACCTGGCCGCCCTTGCCGTGCAGACGGATCATGCCGGTGCGGGCGGTGATCGCGACGTCATCGACCTCCAGCCGGGTGCATTCCGCTTCACGGGCCCGGGCATCAGCAGGATCGCGATGATCGCCGCGTAACCGGCAGTGGCTCATCGATCCCGCGTTGTGCGCCGCGAAGCGCCCGTGACGTCGGTGACGCCAACGATGTCCAGTAGTCCCGTGATGCCCGGCGGAATCCCGGCGAGCGGGCACTTTCCGCGGCGCCGATGATCCGCGCACCGGTATGAGGCGAATGGTGGTCATCCCGTTTCCCACGAAGAAAGGGACCGACCCCTATGAAACGTCCACGTCGGCTACGTGGCTCCATCGCGGCGGCCATCCTCGCCTCCGCCGCGATGACCGCGAGCCTGCTGGGTTCGGCCGCACCCGCCTCTGCGGCGCAGGCACCTCTTCCCTACGCACCCGACTTGCCCAATCTCGGCACTCCGCAGATCGCCTATGACGTGTCCTTCATGCCCGTGGCGAAGGGCGTCGCCGTCCGTGGCGCCGACGGCTCCCTGCTGTACGGCGTGCGGTCGGGCAACGGATTCGCACCCTTGCAATCGCTCGGCGGGACGATCGTCGGCGACCCGTCCGTCGTCGTCACGCCCAACGGCACGCAGTTCTTCGTCCGTGGCACCGACGACCAGGTCTACACCACCACGATCACCCCAGCCGGCACCGTCACCGGCTTCTCCCACGTGCCCGGTCTCACAGTGACCGGCGACATCGAGTCGATCGTGGCCAGAGGCGAACCCTCCACCAACATCAGGATCTTCGCCCGCGGCACCGACGGCGCGGTGTGGACCAACATCCTGCGCGGAGGCGCCTGGACCGGCTGGAACAGCCTGGGCGGCTTCGCCACCAGCGAGATCACCACCGGCCGCGTCTTCATCCCCTCCAACCAGATCAGGGTCTACGTCCGGGGCGCCGACCATCGCGTCTACCTCAACCTGGTGACGCCCACCGGCGCCAGCGGCTTCCAGCCGCTCGGCGACCTGCGCGTCACCAGCAACATCGCGCTCGCCGACGACATGTTCTTCAACGGGACGGAGATCTTCGCCCGCGGTGAGGACAACGGGCTGTGGACCCTGCTGACGACCAACGGCGGCTGGCGGTCACTGGGCGGCTTCCTCACCAGCGACCCCGCGGTCAGCTCCCAGGCCAACCTCACCGCCGTCTACACCCGTGGTAGTGACAACGCCCTTTCCATCAACAAGCGCATCAGCTCCGCCGGCTTCCTCGGCTTCACCAGGATCGATGGTCCGGTGAGCAGTAACCCCACGGCTCTCAGCGCCGGCGGCTTCGAGGGCCAGCAGGCCCAGATCCTGCTGGCCCGCGAGCCCGGGGGCGCCCTCGCCAGGAACTTCGCGGGCCCAGGTGCCAATGGGCTGCTCGGCTCCTTCACCGGCTACGTCCCGGTCCCGGGACCGGCCATCGACTGACACTCGGCGCCCGGACGTCGGCTGACACCAGCTGCGAACGCCCCCTGTGCCCGCGGGGGCGTTCGCGAGGGCACCGCGTGCAGGGGGTGCCCGACGACCTCGGAGTCGATCCCGGTGAGCTCCCTCTTCGATGAGGATGGCCAGGGCTGCCGAGGTGGTCTCGGGTGTCCGGCGTTCATCAGAAAGGCTCCTTGAGCTGTCGGAACCGGCAGGTCGTCCTCGCGGCCGGGGCGTTGCCGCCCACGGTGCCGGCGGGTGGTCAAGCGGTGGGTTCCAGGGCGGCGACTTCGGCGGCCTGGGCGGTCTGGTCGTGCTCGCGCAGCATCCGTGGCACCGTGGCGGCGGAGGGGTGCCGGCCCTTCTTGGCGCCGTGGGTGATGACGAGCTTGGCGGCGATGTCGCGCAGGCTGGCGCCCTGGCCGCGCAGGTGCAGGGCCATGGACACCATCGCCTCGTCGACGACGCTGGTCCCGCCGATGTGCTTGCCGCGGGCCCGTGCGGACTCGTGGCCTTCCAGGGTGCGGTCACGGATGTACTCGCGCTCCATACCGGACAGGGCCGCAAGCACGGTGAACACCACCCCGGACGGGTCATGGCTGCCTTGCAGCTCGCCGGTGAGGAACCGCAGGCCGATGCCGGCGGCCTTGAGCTGTTCGGCGAGCGCTGCCAGTTCCAGGCCGCGTCCGAGGCGTTTGTGCTGGTGCACCACGAGGGTGACCGCGACGCCGGTTGCGCGCAGCTCGCGCCAGGGTGATGGCCTTGTCGAGCTCGGGCCGTACGGTGACGCGGGTGGAGATCTTCTCCGCGAACACGCGGGTGACGTCGACGGCCGCGAGAGCTTCGAGCTGGGCTTGCGCACCGGCGGCACGGCGACGCTCAGCGCCTTGGCCAGTGCGGGCACCAGCCGGAAGCGGACGGTGTGGTAGGCGACGGCCACCTTCCCCCGGCCGGTACGGCAGGGCGAGCCGGCCGGGGTGGCGCAGGCAGTCATCGGGAAGTCGCGGGCCTCGACCCGCAGGAAGTCGTCGTCACTCACCCCGGAAGCGTTTATGTGTGTTTCACTCTTCAAGATTCTTGCAACGACCTATGCAACACATTCCGGCAAGGAAGACCCTGGTCGCCCTGGAGCCTGAGCTGCGGTTCATGAGTCCTCACATGAACCACAGCTCTGCACTTCTTCGGTGGCCAGCGGCGCAACAGAGCGGGTAGCTCGCCGAGCACGAACCCGTAGAAGGCGGGGATCTGCGCCAGCGGCTGGGGGCCTCGGCTTGGCGGTGGCCGCCGTCGAGAGGCAGCGGTGAATCTGCTTGTGAAGGCCCCCATCGGGCGTGGTTACGTTTGATCATGACATTCAGGAAATCCCGTCTGGCCGTGCTATCCGCTTTCGCGGGACTGGCGTTCTCCCCATCGCCCGCCCAAGCAGCCCAACCCGGTTACTCCTGCGCCACGCTGGAGATGGAGCCCAGCCCGCAGCGGCGTGTTTTCGCCACCGGCTGCACGCCGCTCAACGGAGCGCCGGACAACGGCCTGGTCAGGGAGGTCTTCATCTCCTGGCCCGGGGGCCGGATCCAATGCTTCACCGCGAGGGCGACGCGCGACGGGGCCTACGTGCGGGTCAGCGCCTCCCCGTGCGTATGAACGCCGTCGTCTAGGGGGTCAGCCGGTCGGTGGGTTCGGGCAGGAGAGGACGCTTTTCGGGACCACCGGCTGTCGTCGGCATCGACCCTCAGCCTTTCTTGAAGATCTCGAACATCGCGAAATAGTTCTCGGTGCCGTGCCCTTGAGCGATCGCGTGTTCGGCGAGTTCCTTCATCAACCGTGGCTGGTCGGAGTGGACGCCCTGCTCGACACTGGTGCGGACAATATGCTCCAGCGCGTTCAGGTTCATGTGCATGGTTCCGAGGTCACCGGGGTATGCGCCCTCGTCCAGGTTCGGGGCTTGTTCGGCGAGGCTCGCAGGGTCCAGCACCACGGGCATGAACCAGCCCAGCGCGAGTTCGGCGAACTCGGCCGCGGGCACGTTCGCCGAGCCGACCAGGGCGGCGCCGTGCAGAAAACCGTTCAGGGTCGCGTACATCATTTCGAGCAGTGCCGTGTTGAACAGCACCGCCAGGCCGGGGTCGGCGCCAAGGTGCCGGGGATCGCCCAGGAACGCCAAGGTCGCCCGGTGCCGGTCGAAGACTTCCCGTCGCCCGGCATACAGGAAGACCGATTCAGGCTGTCCGACGAGTGGCGGGGGCACCATGATCGCGCCATCGAGATAGGCGAGGTCGCGTTCGGCCGCCCAGTCCGCCGTCGCGCGAGCTTCTGCCGGCGTTCCCGAGGTGAGATTCACCAGCGTACGGCCCTGAAACGCACCGCCGGCGGAGTCGAAGACCTGATACATGGTCGCGTAGTCGTTGAGGCACGTGATCGTGACAGGGCTCGCGGCCACGGCCTCGGCGACGGTGGCCGCGCAGCGCGCCCCCTTGGCGACCAGAGCGTCGGCCTTGCCGGCGGTACGGTTCCAGACCGTCAGGGATCGGCCCGTGTCAAGAAACGTCTCTGCCAGCGCCGATCCCATCGGTCCCAGACCGACGACGGTGACCGCAGTGCTGTTCTGTCCGGATGAATGCTGTTCTGTCATGCGAATAGGCTGGACTCTCACACCGGCGTGAGAGTCAACTCGAAGTGGCGGTTGTCACATGCGGATCGGAGAGCTGTCCCGGCTAACGGGCGCCAGCGTGCGCTCGTTGCGTTACTACGAGGAACAAGGCCTGCTCCGGCCGCTACGGCGGCCCAGCGGGTACCGGGAGTTTCGGAAGGAGGACGCCGCCACGGTGCGAGGCATTCGTCTCATGCTCGCCGCCGGGCTCAGCACCACGACGATCGGCGAAGTGCTGCCCTGCATGACCGATGACGGGGAGGCGCTGACACCGTCCTGCGCCGGAATGCTCCCCGACCTGCACCGCGAGCGGGAACGGCTCAGCGCCGCCGCGGCAGACCTCTTGGCTGCACGGGACAGGCTGGACGCTCTCGTCGAAGCCACCTCAGCGCTTGATCCCGCCGACCCATCGGAGTGCGACGCGATGCCGCCACCAGTTCGCTCGCCCAGTTCCAATCCGCGAACCGCCCCAGCTACCTGATCCACCGCTTCCAACTGCCGACGCCTCAAAGCCACTGACCGATCGTCTTGCACCATCGCCCTCGCAGTAGATCATGCAGAGCTTTGAGGACACCCTCTGCGGCATTCCCGTTGATCATGGGTTAGCTGGTTGATGTCCCGCGCATCTGAGGCACTGATCGCTGCGGAATGTTCCGGGCGGATATCTTCACTGGATGGTGAACGTCCGCGAGTTCAAGCGCGCCTGCATCACATCCGCTCGTCTCACCGAGGGCAGATTGATCGAGTTCCGCCTCGCTGACGATGTGACGCCCAACTTCCATCAAGGGCTCGTCGCCTATCATGATCACACCGTCGCCGTGGTCTGCCCGCGCGATTTGGCAGTCCTGGCCGTCTCGAAGCCCCGAACCATCGCCTTCGTCGACGGCGCTAGGGAGTCGGGTCCGCTGATATTCGTGGACGTTCCTGCGCTCGCAGCTGCCCTGGCAGAGCAACCGGGATTCGAGGTGCTCGCGGCCTCCGAACTGAATGGCCCCCTCGACGCGGCCTCCTGGCCCGGCGTCTCGGCAGCGGACATCACCTACTGGGGGCCTGTCACGCTCGGCGAAGCGCTCTTCAACTACTGGGACTGAATATCGTCCGATTCTGGCCGCCACCATCGTCAGATGTCCTGCCAATCATGAAGCGGAGGGTCAGGTGGGGCCCGCGCCTGGCTGTGAGCCATGTGAAGGCCGGCGGATGGGAGGGCACCCACGCGGCCCGGTGGCAGGAACGACAGGAGGCGGGTGGTCAGCGCCGGCCACCGGGCCGCGCGGGTGCCTGGGGCGACGGGCGCCCTGTGCGAGGTGGCCGCCCGATTGCGGTCAGTTGCTCAGGGCAGGTCTGGCAAACCTAACCCGCCCACGAAGGGCGTCGGCGTTGAGGCCCGTGTGAAACCTTCTCGCCCTGCGGCTTGCACACTCGGCTCGCGGGCGGCGGTGCGAGTGGGGTCAGGGCTGGTGTGGTGACGGCCTTGTGTGGCGTATGCGACAGCCGTTGCGGAGGCCGCATCCGGGTCCTGCACGGGGTGCACGAGAAGCCGGCCGCCGCGGCGCTCGGTGACCTCGTCCATGCCCGCGTGCTCCAGGTCTCGGAGCCTGCGTCGGCCGGTACAGGCAGAGGCGCCGAGCAGGCTGCCCAGGAGCTCTCCAGTAGCCGGTCGACCTTGCGGCAGGCGGCCAGCATCAGGGCGTACAACCGCCACGCGGTCGGGGAGATGCGCCGGCCAGCATCTGGGCTGGCCGACAGCGGGTCCAGTGTCCAGGAAGGTACCGCCACGTACGGCTCTCCGGCTCGCGCGGGGGCAGTCGCGAGGCCGCGTTCCCGACCGCCCGCTTGGCTCCCCGAGGGCTGGAGCGGGCCGGCCATGGGCCGCCCGGAACGTCCTCGGTCAGCAGTTGGCGGCGGGCGCCGTCCAGGGTCTTCTCGCTCACGCTCAGCGCGTCGGCCACCCAGCGGCGCCGTGCGTACGCCGGAGTCCGGCCCCCGTCCAGGGGGCGCGGCATCAACGTGTCGTACATCGCCTACGCGGCCACCGCCAGGGCGTCATGTGGAGGCGAGCGCAGCAGGGAATGAGGCACCTGCACATGTCCCTGCGGCACCGATCGAGGAGAGCGCAGCCGCGTAGCCGGTTGTCGGCTCTTCCTGGCGAGCCGTACGGGGCGTCGTCACCTGGCCCGGCCCACGCAGGCAGCGGCGGCCGCTGGAAGCAAGATCATTCCGTGAATCGTGGGCCGTGACTGGCCCATCGTGGCACCCGCCAAGTGCAGGCGGGCAGGCGCTGTCCCAGGTCAATGCCATGATTGAAGCGCGCCCTGCAGGATTCGAACCTGCGACCGTCGGATTAGAAGCAAGATCGTCTAGTGTTTGCCCGTGTCCGGTCGTGATTCTTTGTCCCGATCCATGGTGATTGCAGTGTCAGGTTGTGCCCGATCCTGACGCGGGGTGCCGGGACGGACGAGCACGGGCCGAGCACGGTGACCTACCCGGTAGGCGTTGCGGAGGAAGTCATCCGGTATGGGGACGAGGCTGACATCTGCGACTCTGGCCAGTGCGTGCGCTGGTTCACCGCCACGGGCATGGGGGTGAACCGACGTGCGAGGCCAGCTCGGTGAGGTGGTCTCGAGGTCCCCACGCCCTTGGGGAGCTGACTACACTCGGCCTCAAAGTCGCGCCGTCCACAGTATGGGAGATCCTCCAACGGGAAGGCGTCGACCCAGCACCCGAGCGAGCTTCCACCACCAGGGCTGACTTCCTACGATCGCAAGCCGAGGCACTCCTGGCTTGCGATTTCATCGAAGCCGTCACCCTCAACGGACAGCGCCACTGCATCCTGGCCGTCATCGAGCACGCCGCCAGGCGCATCCGCGTTCTTGGCACCACCACTCACCCTACCGGGCGTGGGTGGCCCAGGCGATAAGGAACCTCGTCGTGGATCTGGAGGATGCAGGCTGCCGGACCCGGTTCCTGATTCGAGACCGTGACGGCAAGTTCCCCGCTCTCATGGACGAGATTCTCGCGGAAGCCGGTATCCAGGCAGTGCTCACCGGCATCCGGATGCCGCGGATGAACTCGATCATGGAGCGGTGGGTGCAGTCGTGCCGTCACGAGCTTCTCGACCGCTGCCTGATCTGGAACGAACACCATCTACGCCACGCCCTGGGTGAGTACGAGAAGTTCTATAACGAGCATCGCGCTCATCAAGCCCTCGACCAGGCAGCTCCACTCCGCGCCGTCCCCGGATCGACCCCCCACCTGCGCGCATCATCGACCCGAACGTCCATCGACACGACCGGTTCGGCGGAATCCTCCACGAATACACACATGCCGCTTGAACTGCACGGACGCAATTTTCGGCAGGCGCAGTCCTCCACAAGTACTCGCATGCCGCCTGACCTGCCTGTCAATGGCCTGTGAGCTCTCCCCGCTGGCGGCCAGATAATTAGCACGCTGGTGGCCAGTTCGGTGTCCCCAACCGCGGCCAGTTATCTCCCCGCGGTCGATGAGGATGTGGGTCAGGTGAAGGGTTTGACCCCCTGCCCTGAGGTGGCTTGGGTGAGCCGGAAACTGTCACCCTGAGTGACCACGATGTGAGCGTGATGCATGAGCCGGTCAACCGTGGCGGTGGCCAGGGTCTTGGGCATGATCTCGTCGAAGCCTGAAGGGTGCAGGTTGGAGCTGACGGCCAGGGCCCGGCGTTCGTAGGCGGCATCGACCAGCCGATAGAAGCCTTCGGCGGCGTCAGGCGAGACGGGCAGCAGGCCGATGTCATCGACGATGATCAAGTCGGAGCGGATGATGCGGGTCAGAGCGCGGGCGATGGAATCGTCGGCGCGGTGTCGGCGGACCAGGGCGCCGAGGTCTTCGATGTTGAACCAGGTCACCGTCAGCCCGGCCTCGACCGCGCTCTGGCCGAGCGCCTCGCTGAAGTGCGACTTTCCGGTCCCGGACGGGCCGCAGATGCAGAGGTTCTCGCGGCGGCGGACCCACTCCAGGCTCTTGAGGGCGTCCTGAGTGGGGCGCGGGATGGAGGAGACGGTCTCGTCCCAGTCGCCGAAGGTCTTGCCTGCGGGGAAGCCCGCGCGTTTGCGGCGGGTGTTCAGGTTGGCGCGATCGCGTCCGGCGGCTTCCTCGGCCAGCAGGACGCGCACGACCTCGGCGGGGTCCCAGCGTTGAGCTTTGGCGGTGGGGATCAGGTCGGCCAGCTGTCGGCGCATGTGCGGGAGTTTGAGTCGCTTGGTCAGCTCGATGGCCTCGGCGAGCGGGTCGCCGTTGGAGCCGGGAACGAAGCGGAGCGGGGTGGCCATCAGGTGTTTTCCTCAGGGGTCACGTCGGAATGGGGGCTGGCGGGACGGGTGCCGAAGGAGGCCCAGGCGGAGGTGCCGGGCTGCAGGCTGTGGGTTTCGCTGGCCCGGGTCGGCGCGACGGCATCGCGGCCTGCTTGGTAGTCCAGGATGGAAAGGAGGTCGGCGTCGGCGAACCGGCCGGTGATCGCGGCGGTTCCCAGGGCCTGGTCGACCTGGCTGGTGGAGTAGAGCTTGGCCAAGGTGACGGCCTCGGCCATCTTGGTCTTCATCCTGCGAACGCCGGCGTTGGCGGCCTCGACCAGCCAGGAGGCCGCTCCTGGTCCGAGCATCAGGAACGCGGCTTCCTCGGCTGAGGCGGCCTTGGGGGTGCGGTCGCCGTCCTTGTCCTCGCGGGGTGGGTAGTGGGCTTGGTCGATGACCGGGGTGCCGGGGTTTCCTCGGAGATGGCGGGCGACCTCGATCGCTCCGCCGTCGGCGTCGACCGCGGTGACGATGAGCTCATCGCCATGGAAACGGGCCCAGACCCGGGTGTCGATCAGTTCGTGCGGCACTGAGTAGCGGACCCCGTCGACGGAGATGGTCGAGCTCCAAGTCACCCGCCGGGTGGTGCCGAACGCGACGGTGAAGGGCATCTTCGGCAGCAGGTGCAGCCGGGCCCGTTCCTCGATGAGGGCCTCGGCCGGGCGCCGTCGGGTCTCGCGGTGAGGCCGGCCGTTGACCTCCTCGCAAAACGTCCGGCAGGCGGCTTCCAACTCGCCGAAGGAGCGGTAGTCCTCGCGCAGGTTGACCTGCGTGGGAACCAGATCGGCCTTGGCGATCCGGACCGTGGCCTCGCTGCCGCCCTTGGACTCGGGATCGGCCGGGACACAAGTACGGATGGTCATGCCGTAATGGCGGGCGACCTCGACGATCTCGGGGTTGCGGACCGCGATCCCGGCGATGTGGTCGCTGGTGACGGTCTTCTCGTTGTCGGTCAGCGCATAAGCCGGAACGCCGCCGATCCGTCGCAATGTCGCGTCCAAGCAGGCCACCACGGTCGGCAGCGTTTTGTCCCAGACCGGGATCACCACCCGGAAGCGTGACCAGGCCAGCCAAGCGCACCACAACGTCGTCTGACGACCGCCAACCACAGGGCCGTGACCCCAGTCCCACTGCAACCACAACCCCGGCTCAGTGATCCAAGGACGGTAGATTCGCCGCTGCCCCGCCTTGAGCTGGGCCTTTGCCTCTGCCACGGTCCGGCGGGTCGTGCGCTCACCACCGGTGAAACCCATCGCGACGATCCGTTTGTGCACCACATCGGCCCGGATCCGCCCGTTGGAGCGGACTACCAGCTCCTCGATCTTCGGCAGGAACGCGTCAATAGGCCGTTCTCGATGTCGACGCTCGGCGGGCTGCTGTCCGGCAGCCCGCATCTTCACATAGCGCGCCACTGTGTGGTGGTCGCATCCGGCCAGCTCCGCCGCGGCACGGTAACTGCCCGTGAGGTCATACGCCTCAAGGATCTCCATGATCTCCCTGCTGTTCTTCACCCGGACAAGGATCACCGGCCGGGCATGGACGGGACGAGCGGGGAGCTATCTGGCCGTACTCGGGGATTTCAGCGGCCGTCAGTGGGGCTCTAAATGGCCGCCTGCGGGGAGCATTCCATGGCCGCCGTCACCTGCCTGGATGGATGGAGTTATCCGCAGGCGCAATGTGCTGGGACTGAGTATGTCAGCCATCTTCCCTGCGCGGACCTATAAAAGAGGTCAAATCACCGTCCGGTATGGGGAGAATATGGCTTAAAACAAAGTTGCGCTCTGGATTGGTTGACCTGACTAGCTGGTCATGGAACTCGGCGTGGGCGAATCTTTCCAGGGCGGTGATACATGCGTTTCGCCAGTGGGGCACGGTGATGGATCCGCCCGCTCCCCGTCCTCTTCTCTGCCCTGCGGGGCTTTGGACGCTGATGGTCTCGTAGTCGAAGCGCGACCCGGCAAGGTAGGGATCCAGGGAACGCTGGTCCCACCCTATCCGCACGTGAAGATCACCTGATGGGTCGAGTGCCGACAGGAGTCGACCTTCAGAGGCGAGCGCAAGGAGATTGTGCCACTCCTGCCAGGCGGGGCTGATGCCTCGATCATGCCAGCAGGCCGTCAGGGCGGTTCCGCCTGAGGGTGTGAGGGCGGCCAAGGCCTCGGGCTGGGCGCATCGCGTTCCATAACTGGGTTCGGCCACGAGGACACCGTCTCCCCATGCGGATATCACGGCATCGTTGAGGGCATCCCATCCGCTGTATGGGGAACCATTCGTTTCACCCATTTCTGTCGCGCCGAGGATCCGGCATACCGCTCCGACATCCAATCCTTTAACGGCTGTGAAGCAGGCGGAGTCGACAGTCGTCACATTGAACGCCATGGATGCTTCAGGTCCTTTCACCGATTCACTGCCCCGGAGCGGCGGAAGGGGGTGTGCCCCTTCCGCCACTCTTGCCTCTATTGCGGGACGTTGTCTGTGGTGATCATAACCCAGAATGGGTCGTTATCGAGAATCCGGTATCGCCAATAGAACCAGTTGAGAGTGGTTCCGGCGGATCCGTTCTGGCTCGCGAATACACGACGAACTGAATAGTTGTCCGTAAGCGCTGCTGTTTTCCAGACTCGCCCCCCGCCTTCATAGGAGGAGTTGAATGGGTACTCATCGCATTCAGTATCTACGATGATTGGGAGTGTCGCACAGACAGTGACCACCCGGTCCCTGGTATCCCTGCGCAGTCGGGGATCGATAGTTCTGTGGAGAGGTTTTCCCTGGGCGCTGGCACGAGGTGCCATGAAGTTCCCTGGAACAGCTTTATTGCTGTTCGAGGGAGCCGTTGGGCCTGGATTGTAGAAGGCGTCCTTGATGTGTCTTGCCACGGGCGAATGCGCCGCGCTCGTCGTGTCGTACACCATGATCTTGTTGGCTGTCTCAAAGACGCAACCACCGACGGCGTTGGGGTTGTCGGATGCCGTGTCGCAGGCTACAACTGGTGCCGTGCTGAAGTGGGGGAAGTCCTCGTCTCCGATCTGGGATCCGACCTCGATATAGGGGCTGATGGTGCATGTTCCTACGTAGTCCGGGCCCAGGGCGCCGGGATGGGAGCGGAAGGTGATGAGGCTGCTCTTATTGCTCTCCCATTCCGGCAGGCTGGACTGTCTTCCGGTAGACGAGGTCGGCATGCATTGAGAAGTGGTAGGGTCGCCAGCCTTTTTGACGTACGTGCGCAGCGATACCTGTGTGGTGTCTCCCGTGTACCGGAGATGGTTAATCTTGAACCATACGTCGATATCCCGGCTCTTGCGGTTGGGGTCGTCATATGCGGCATCATTGTTTTGTCTGCCGATGCGGGTGTTGATCACCGTTGATCCGCGGAACTGGACCCAGCCAACATAGAGCTTGACCCATTTGCCGTCCACCCAGGCCCTCTTGTAGAGAGAAACGCCGTACCAGTGGGTAAAGCACCAACTGAAGGCGAGTGCCACATCCCGCCACTTGTACCGACCGTCGGGGAGGCGGTCACCTTCACACTCTTCCAGAGTCAGATGGTTCAGTTTGAATGCAGGAGGTTCGGTAGATGCCGCTTTGCTAGAGGCTTTTTGAGCGCCTGAAGCAACATCCACGGTGAAGGTGGACCAGGGTGACCAGGCGCCGGTGATTCCGGCGGCGGTGGCGCGGGCGCGCCAGCGGAGCTTCCAGCCGTCGGACAGCTTG
>NZ_JBITGF010000007.1:251676-265728 GCF_044456745.1 Nonomuraea sp. NPDC050790
AGCGGCCTTCCGGGTCGTTGACCGTCGCGTATAAGTCGGGCGTCAGCGTGGTCGTCGCCGTCCCAGCCTCATCGAGGGGCCAGACGTTCAACGCCGATACGGAGGGCTTGGACAGTTCCACGGTGAAGGTGGACCAGGGTGACCAGGCGCCGGTGATTCCGGCGGCGGTGGCGCGGGCGCGCCAGCGGAGCTTCCAGCCGTCGGACAGCTTGCCGGCCGGGACGGTCACGTTGCCCTCCGAACCGCTGTCGACGGCGCTCTGGGAGGTGCCGGACCAGATCAGGCCGATGCCTTGGCCGGTGGCGGCCGGGTCGTGTTCCACCTCGACACTCAGCGTGGACGAGCGGCCTTCCGGGTCGTTGACCGTCGCGTATAAGTCGGGCGTCAGCGTGGTCGTCGCCGTCCCAGCCTCATCGAGGGGCCAGACGTTCAACGCCGAAGTTGTGGGGGCATTCACGGGCGGCGGTGGTTCTTCGGTCGTGAACGTCCAGGTGTGGGGTGCCATGACGTTGCCGCCCGTGTCGGTGGCGCCGTGCACCTCGACGGCATAGGCCGTGGTTCCCGAGAGCGGCTGGGCTGGAGTGAACAGCAGCGTGGTGACGGTGCTGGCTGTCGTCTCGCCGGGTACAGGAGCGCCGCCCGAGCTCTTGACGGTGATCTGGCCGTTCGTGACCGGCTCGCTGAAGGTGACCGCTACTTTGCTGGATAGCGCAATGTCCTTGGCGCCTGCGGCGGGGACGGTATTGGTCACCGTGGGAGCCGCGGTATCCAACTGGCCCGTTGTGAAGGACCAGCTATAGGGCGCTTGCATCGCATTGCCAGAAGCGTCTTTGGCCGCGCTGACTCGAACGGCATAAGTGCTCACCTCCGCAAGTGAACTACCTGGAGCCAGCACCCAACGCTTGCCCTCGTCTTCCACGGCTACGGCACCAAGAATGGGCGTTCCCGTGGCGCTGGTAACGACGATCTCGGCATCGGACACCGGCTCGCTGAAGGTGACAGTTATCTTGGTGTTCAGAGCGACGCCTGTCGCGTCCTTCGCGGGCACCGTCTTAGTCACCGCGGGAGGAGTACCGTCAGTGGCGAACGACCACGAGTGGGGGGCGGTCATCTGATTGCCGGCGTGATCCTTGGCGCCACTCACCTCTGCGGTATAGCTCCCCGGATTAAGTCGCTGCGCCGCCGTGAAAGCCACTGTGTTACCCGTGGCGTCCAGCGCTGCTGAGCCTGGGACGGAAGTCCCTCCGGAGTCTTTCACCACTAGTGTCGCTTCAGTGACCGGTTCGGTGAAAGCTGCGACGATCCGAACATTGACAGGGACATCTCGAGCGTTCGCAACCGGCATTGTGGCGACTATCGATGGGGGCGTCGTGTCAGGCTCGGGTTGGGGATCGACGTCGGGAAGATCGTCCGCGCGCACGTAGGTAGGTACGGAACTGCGCTCCTCCGCGAGCTCTTGAAGTTGTTCGTAGGTCACCGGCGAGGGATCAGGCCCGTCGGGATACGTCGCAGTTTGCAGTGCCTTGGCCTCTTCATAAGAGGGTGGCTGTGTGAAGCGTTCAGGTCCGTCGTGGGAGTAGTAGACGGCTTCAAGCTCCTCAGGTGCCTCGTACTCAACGAAGAAGTAGGGGTGGTGGCTGCCGTCCGGTGCGGTCTCCGGGTAGTTACCGGACAGGTACTGCCGCCAGTTGTTCGCGCCCGATTCGCTGACCGCGCGGACCATGACCCCGTGGTTGGGTGCACCGTTTGCCCATGCTTGGGTGATGTCCTCGATGGAGTACCAGAGTTCGCCCTCAGCCATCCAGCCGTCGCAGTTGCGGTCCTTGCCGTAGGGATTGATCACGTGTCCATCGGCCACTGCGAGCGGCTGGTCGGACCACTTCAGCGTGTTGGCGGTCCAACTGCCGGCGATGCGGTGCATGGAGATGCCGCCGACCTCACCACACGCGCTGGAGATGTAGTTCCACAGGGTGATGTTGGCGTCGATGATCGGCCGGCCCATGAACGGCGCGTTGGTGAGATTGAACTTCAGGTAGGAGCGGTAGTTGTAGCCGTCGCGCCGTCCGGCGAACAAGGCGTTGCTGCCCGAGGAGTAGCTGCCGTTGGTGTAGCTACCGCCGTTGGCGATGAAGGTGTCCTCCGGGGCGCCCGCACCGTGCCAGGGGGTCGGGTTGGCGGCGGCGATGGTCACCGGGTAGGTCACGGCCGGGTCGGCCAGGAAGGCCGCATCAGGCGACAGGATCAGAGCGGTATCGCCGCCGCTGCCGGACAGGGCCGCGGTCGCGGTGCTCGTCTTGCCGGTGCCGGGCGAGGCCGACTCCTTGGCATCCACCAGCGGCAGAGCAGACAGGTCGGCGACCTGCTTGCCGCCCGCCAGCGCGGCCGGCTTGCCTGCGGAGGACTTGCCCAGGCTCATGCCAGTGGGCGGGTCGATCCGCACGGGCAGTTTGAGCTTCTTGGCGGGCCGCTCACGCAGCACGATCTGCTGTTGGTAGCCATCCGGCAAGACGGAGACGACAAGGTCAATGCCCGGCCCATAGGCCGAGCGGTAGGTCGCGGTGCTGCCGGACAGCTCCGGGGTCGGCAGGCTGTCACTTGGGGTGTCGATGACGATCTCGCCCGGCCGTCCCTGCTTGACGCCGAGGGAGTCGCTCTTGGCGACCAGCAGCGGGCTGTCGCCGCCGTTGGACAGGCGGAGGTCCATCTTGGTCATCCTGGGCTGGACTACGCCGTTCTCCACTGTCAGCGAGGTGTTGACCGGATGCCAGGCGCCGTCCCTGCGGACGCGGACGGGGGAACCGTAGACGTAGGTCCGCACGGTCTTGCCGTCCGGCTTGGCGAAGGTGGTCATGTTCTCTGTGTGCAAGCTGGGGATTTCCACCTCCTTCCCGGCTCGCTGGGCCTCGGCCTTGGCGAGATCGACCGCGCTGCGTTCGCTCGGGGAGGCAGAGGGGGTCGGGCTGGGGCGTTCTGCAGCCGCAGGGGCTGTCGTTATCGCTGAGACTGGCATGAGGACCGCCAGCGCCAGGGCGAGCAGCCGCGCTCGGGGCAACCTTCGTAAGATGCTCACTGACACCTTCAATCAGGCTCGACGTGGGCAAACAAGATCAGTTGTATCCCGACCGACCTGGAGCCACAACCCCTAAATCCGAACAAGTTTGCTATATTTCCTCTCGTATACGAGGCTTTCTAAGAACAAGATCAACCGTTGGTCGGGCGGGTCAGCGCGCGGGCCGACAGCCAGTCGCAGTTGCCGACGTCGGTTCCGATCTGGTCGCCGTGGCGGCAGTGGGAACGGCGCAGCCAGGCCGGGGACAGTTTGATGCGGTGGCAGGTGCGCAGGACCGCCTCGCGCAGCATGCGTTCGGGGTCGCGTTCGCGTCCAGGGTGGTCGTGGCGAGGAAAGTAGGGGTCGTCATCGCGTGCGCCGGCGGCGCGGCGGCGCACCAGGTGGGCGGCCAGCAGAGGGGCTGCGGCCGGGGGCATCGCGATGGGGGTGGTGCTGGCCAGGTGCGGGGTGGTGTCCCGGGTGACGAAGTCGGCCTCGCCGCGTTGGTTGACCCACGGGCGAGGGCTCGTAGTAGTGGACCTGGTAGTCGTCGGGGTCGCGGGGCTTGGGCGGCACGTGCAGGAAGCGGCCGTCGGTACTCAGGTGGCCGCAGCGGATGAATCCGAAGTGTCGGGTGCCGGTGCAGAAGTAGAGCGACAGCGTGGTGGCCGCGGCGGCCTGGGGGCTGGCCTCGGTGCGCAGGCGGCGGGCGATGCGGTCGGTGAGCAGGCTCAGCAGCCGTCCGCCCGAGGTCGGGACCCAGGGTGGCCGGTTTCCCAGCGCAGGCTCCAGCCGCCGATCAGGAAGGCGACCTGGATGGCCTGCAGCCGGATAAGGGCTACTTGGCCGGTGGGGGCCGGGCCGATGTACTCGTCGCGCAGGTAGGCGACGATGTCGGCGGCCAGCAGGAGATGGCTCTCTGAGCCGCGGGATTGGCCGTGGGTGACCTGGAAGTGCAGCCAGGCCAGGGCGCCTTCAAGCTGGTCGTCGAACACCTCGCGCACTCAGGCGAACATTTCGGGGTCCAGCCTGCGGCGTGCGGTGGCCAGGAACAGCGGGAAGTCGACCAGTGGAAGGTCGGTGCTGGGTGGTCCAGCCAGCCCGGCGGGAAAGGCGAGAGCGGGCGTGGGCAAGGGCAGTCGCTCGTGGAAGGCGGGCACACTGATCTGCTCGGCCCGCTCGAAGCGCGCGCACGCCGATTCCAGGCGTGAGCTGGGCTTCGCCGACCAGATCAAGACCAGTGACACCAGCAGGCCTCCTGCCGCGCTGACGGGCACATGATCGCCGGTTCGGCCATGCGCTCGCCGAACTACCAGGAGGCCCAGTTGGTGATGATGGCCCGTAACGGCTCTTCCCAATGGTGGGCGTTGATGGTGCCGTTGACGTCGAGCGGGGGCACTTCAGCCAAGCCGAAGGCGTGGCAGGCCTCGTTGGCGACCATCGCGGCCGCTGAGATCAGGCCCGGCCCGTCGGTGGCGAGATCGTCGAGCGGGGCGAAGGCGTCACCGACGGCGCGGCAGGTCGGTGACAGACCTGCGTAGTCGCCGTAGCTCGTGCTGGAGGTCAGCTGGATCTCGCGAAGGGAGTCACGGCGGGAGAGAGCGACCTCGAAGCCGTCGATCTGATCGGTGTCTGCGAGCAGGCTCACCCTGATCGCAGTGACGCCGCCGGCAGCAGTGCGATCGCGTGCGTGGCGGCCGAGATATCGCAGTCCCGACAGCAGGTAGAAGACGAAGTCCTGGACGAGAACGCGGATCGTTTCACCCGTCTGATCCTCGCCGTTCAGCGCCATGAGGAACGACCCTGTCCCATCGGTGTGCAGTTCGCTGTACACGGCAATGACGGGGTCTCCGAAGACCGCGATGAGTCTGCCCGGGGCGACTCCCACCTGCTGGAAGGTCCATTGACGTCCGATCATCACTGGTTCGGCATGCTGGGCACGCTGAAACTCCAGCAGAGCAGCCCGGTTGAGCACAAGCCTTCCAGCGGTCTCCGGAACGATCGTCACCACTACGATGGGTCGCGTCGGTTCCTTCCGGTAGAAGCCGTACTGCGGAGTCCGCATCCCGAACCTTTCGGGTTCCTGCGGCGGGTCTGGGAGGGTGGAACCGTCCCGTTCCGCGTAGGCCGCGACACATTCGGCTTCCGCCTCCTGCAGCCGGTCATGGATCGACCGTCCGGCGGTGACGCGATCACGGTAACGGGTGGCCACCTCGGGTTCGAGCATCCAGCGAGTGGCGGCCCCGTTGCGGATGGGGAAACGCAACCAGCCGTCGCGGTGGTGGGTCTTGTCTCGGGTGTCCAGGAGTGCGTGCGGGGCCAAGCCGCTGCGTTCGACCAGAACCAGCAGGACGCCGTGACGCGGGTCGTCGGGGTCCTCGACGGCGAGGATGGCGACCTGCAAGGGGTGCGGGGACACGTTCAACAGCACGTCGTGGAGTCGGCGCTGCTCACTGTCACTCACGTCGACCTTGGTCACTTCCTCGGGAATGGCGCGCTGCCCGTCTTCCTTCACGCCGATGACCAGGAGTCCGCCGCGGTCGTTGGCCATGGCGACGACGTCCTTGCAGAACTCGACCTTCTGCTCTTCGTTCTTGGCGTGCACCCGTTCCTTGTAGTCCAGGTCGGCTGCCTCGGCTGCCTCTTCGCGCCCGATCAGCGCGAGCACGTCCGCGAAGACCACCTGATCAAACCGCTTACCGAGCAGCGCTTCAAGACGCGCAGACCGAAACATGCTGCCACGCTAGCGAACCCGACTACGTAGGCGCGGACCTGAGACCGCACGGGGTAGCCACTCGGGTCGAGCAGGACCGACCACACGGCCGATTACGTTTCGTCCCTCTGACGGAAGGCTTCCGCCAGGTTCGCCAGAGCGCGGTCTCGGCTGTGGTCGTCACCCGACTCCTGGAAGGTGGCGACGGCCCGTTGATGAGCCTCGATCGCCTCGTCGAAGCGCCGAACGTCCCGAAGCACAGTACCTAGGCTGTTCCATGCCCTCCCTTCACCGTGCCGGTCACAGGTCTCCTGGTAAATGACGATGGCTCGCCGGTATGCCACTACCGCATCCTCAAGCCGTCGCGCTGTCCGCAACGCGATCCCCAAGTTGTACTGGGCATCGCCTTCACTGTGTGGATCGCCCACCTTTTGGAGGTTGGCGATGCCCTGTTGGTGGGCGGCGATTGCCTCCTGGGACTGCCCTGTTTCCAGCAGGGCGAGCCCCAGGTTGATCCGGGCACCGCCTTCACCTAGTCGATCGCCTTGCTCCTGAAAGACAGTGATGGCCTGCTGATATGCGTCGAGCGATTCCGCAAACCGCCCCAGTACATGCAGCACGGCGCCGAGGCCATTGCGCGCCATCGCTTCGCTATGCCGATCTCTTAACTCCTGGGAGATCGTGATGGCCTGGTGATGGGCGTCGAGTGATTCCTCAAGGTGCCACGTTTCCCGCAGCGCGGCGCCGAGGTTGTTCCACGCGATGGCTTCAAACCAGCGTTCACTGAGCTTTTGGGCACAGTCCAGGCCGATGCGGGAGACCGTCAGCCAGTCCTGCAGATGCCGCTGCCATCGCAGATACTCGCTGAGGGCCCAGGCGAGGTGACGAGCATGGGCGAAGTCGCCGTTGCGGTAGATGGTCGTGATTGCGGCCATGAGGTTGACACGTTCAGTATCCATCCAAGTCAGCGCGTCCGCACGGTCGGCGAATTCGGGAAGGACGGGCTGCCCTTTCAGCGCGGTCAGATGAAGACGAGCTGCGGTGGCCTGCCACGAGTAGTGCAACACCAGCCTTGTCAGCCCCTCGTGTCGTGAACCTTCCTCCGCCCCGCGGCCGACATCGCCATCATCGCCGGTGCCGTGCTCGAATTGTTCAACTGCGTACAGGCGCAGCAGGTCGTGCATTCCCCACCGTTCCCCAGGGCCGCGGATGATCAGGTGTGCGGAGGCAAGCTGGCGAAGGTCTCGCCGCACCACGGGCTTCGGACGCCCGTCGAGTTCCGCGGCGGACTCGGTGGAAAGGTCGATACCAGGCGCCAGCGGCAGCATCCGGAACAGCCGTGCCCGCTCCGGATGCTGGGCAGCCAGCCGCCGGTAGGACAGGTCGAAGGCCGCACGTACCGCCCACGGCTGATCCGGGTGCTGGCCATCTATATGCAATACATTCAGCCGGTCGCCCGTGTCGGTGAGCTCGCATGCCATCGCTGTCAGCGGCTGGTCGGACTCGGCGGCCAGCAGCGCGGCGACGATCTGCACCGCCAGCGGCAGCCCTCCACACAACCTGACCAGCTCGAGCGCGGCCTGCGGCTCCCGTTCGACACGGGTGTCGGGCGCCCGAACGGCCAGCGCAGTCTGCAGCAACTGCACCGCCTCGTCTTCATCAAGGACGTCGAGGCCGAACCGGCGACCGGTCAGAACGAGGGTGTGGCGGGAGGTGACCAGCAGCCGGTGACAGCCGTGTGCCGGGACCAGCGGTTGCACCTGGTCGGCGCTGACGGCGTTGTCGGCCACCACCAGCACGCCCCGGCCTTCGGCGGCGTACCCGGCTAGAACCGACTGATACACCGTCAGGAGCTCTTCCCCTGTCGCCGGGAGGTCCGCATCGCGCAGGCCCATGGCACGTAGCAGCTGCCCCGCTGCCGCCCCTGCCCCGACCGGCTCGCTCACTCCGGGGGTGTAGCCGTGCAGGTCCAGGAAGAATACCCCGCCCGCGAACCAGCCCGCCTGCAGCGCCTGGTGGGCGGTTACCAGGGCCAGCGCGGTCTTGCCCACCCCGGCCATGCCCGCCACCGCTGAGACGACTACCGTCGTAGCCCCAGCATCCATCTCCGCCGCGCCAGACCTAGCACTCCCGGGGTGGAGCGCGTCCGTCAGCCGGGCCAGAATCTCTCCACGGCCGGTGAAATCCGGTGCCGCCGCTGGCAACCCCGCCAGTGCCTTCACCGGAGAAGGCAGCGGATGCAGATGTACGTCACCGGTGATGACGACACCCGGGTTATCACCGTCGATAGCCACCGAGCGCTCACCCATGGCCAATATCCCAGACAAGGGCACGGCTGGTACGGCGGAGACTGAGCCCGCTCCGGGCTGGCCAGCGGAAGAAGAGGTGGTCACCTTTACACGATGGCCGCATCCACACAGGAATGCCCCCGCCTGTGGCGAATCGTAACCAGCGGTAGAGCGCCAAGCAGTGCATTGGCTCTGCTGGGCAGCGGAGCAGTGACCGAGACGCCAGCCCGTCGAGCAGCAGGTCCGCCAGGTCGCTGAGCTGTGGGTGACCCGCAAGGGCAACAACGCGCTGTCGGCGGCGATCAGCCCGGCCCAGCACGACTTCCGGCGCCGCTACGCAGCGGCGATCGAGGCCGAGGATAAGGTCACGCTCAAAAAGCTCGACCTGTTCCGCATGGACGTCTCCACCTATGTGCGGCTCTATGACTTCATGAGCCAGATCCTCGACTACGGTGACCCGTACCTGGAGATGCTGTCGATTTTCCTCCGGCTGCTGGAGAAGGTCATCGCCGAAACCTCGTGGAGCGCCGATGTTGACCTGTCCGATGTGGCCCTGGTCGGGGTGAAGCACGCGAAGAGGATCGCGGTCGACATCTCGCTGACCGGAGACTGAATCGCCCCGAGTTCGGTGGAGACTTGATCTCTTGAGAGGATCGAGTCCATGCCAGGTAAGTCTCCCTACCTCGCCGAGCTGCGTCGCCGAGCGGTGCGGATGGTCGCCGAGGTGCGGCCGGATTACCCGATCGAGTGGGCCACGATCAACGCGGTCGCGACCAAGCTCGGCATCGGCACCGCGGAGACACTGCGCACCTGGGTCCGCCAAGCGCAGATCGACGAGGGCAGTCGGCCCGGCCGCACCACGGATGAGTCGGCCGAGCTGAAGCGGCTGCGCCGGGAGAACGCCGAACTACGCCGCGCCAACGAGACCCTGAAGGCCGCCTCGGCTTTCTTCGCGGCCGAGCTCGACCGGCCACACACGCACTCGTGACCTTCATGACCAGCACGCCGACGTGTTCGGTGTCGAGCCGATCTGCCGTGTCCTGACCGAGCATGGCTGCCCGATGTCCATCAGCACCTCCTACGCCGCCCAAAGCCGCCCGCCCTCGGCGCGGGCGGTGCGCGACGACGCCCACATCACCCGCATCCACGCCGGCAACTGCGGCGTCTACGGCGCCCGCAAGGTCTGGCAACAGTTGCTGCGCGAGGGGCATCGGGTGGCCCGCTGCACCGTCGAACGCCGTATGCGCGCGCTCGGTCTGCAAGGCGTTCGGCGGGGCAAGAAGATCCGCACCACGACACCCGATCCAGGACACGAGCGGGCCTCCGACCGGCTGCAGCGCGACTTCACCGCCTCCCGGCCCAACGCCGCCTGGGTGGCCGACTTCACCCACGTGACGGCCTGGTGCGCAGTGGTCTACGTCACGTTCGTGGTCGACATCTACTCCCGGGCGATCGTCGGCTGGGCCGCCTCGCCGACCAAGCACACCACCCTCGTGCTGGACGCCCTGGACATGGCGTTGTGGCGGCGCGAGCACACCGGCCACCGGCCGGGCCGGGACTGATTCATCACTCGGACGCGGGCAGCCAAAAGCACCTCTTTCCGGTTCACCACCCACCTACCGGCTGCCGGCATCGACGCCTCCATCGGCACGGTCGGCGACGCGCTCGACAACGCCCTGATGGAATCGCAGATCGGCCTCTGCAAGACCGAGCTGATCAAGCCTCGTGGCCCATGGCGCAGCCTGGCCGACGTCGAACTCGCCACCGCCGAATGGGTGGCCTGGTTCAACACCACCCGCCTGCATTCAGCCATCGGCCACCTCCCGCCCGAGGAGTTCGAGGCGATCTACTACGCTCAACACCACCCCAACGAAGCCCTAGCAATCAACCGCTGAGGTCTCCATCAAAGCCGGGGCGGTTCAGACGGCGAGCTGAAGGGGATCAGCGCGGCCGGTACCGGCTCCAAGAAGGAGCCGAAGTATGTCGCGCTCCAGGTCGTCATCGACAAGATGAACGACTTGTTCGGGCCCAGTCGTTCACCGAGTCCCAGGTCCGCGAGTTCGTGCAGGGGCTCGTGCAGCGGCTGCTCACCGACCCGGACTTGGTTCAGCAGTGCGCCTGCCGATAATTACGTCCACCCAGGTCATGGCCCTGCGAGGGCTTTGCGAGCTCTGGTCACTCGGGAGACAGAAGCATGTCCGGCAGGATGATCCGCTGTGCTGTTTCGTCTGGCCTACGTGACCGTCACGAACGCGTTCGCCGCGCTGCGGGTGCTGCCCATGGGCGATCGGGACAAGGGCGTGGAGATACTTGCTGTACGTCACCAGATCACGGTCCTCGGACGCCAGCTCGGCGCCGACTCCAGAGTGAGATTTACGCCCGGGACCGAGCCTTCCTTGCCGCGCTCCTGACGTCGCTGCCGCGCGAGGTCCTGTGCCGGCTGCGGCTCCTCATCCGTCCGGACACGGTTCTCCGTTGGTGGCGTGATCTGCTGCGACGTCGTCACGCCCTATACCTGATCAGCACCGACGCCGTCAGGGGCCGTCTGCGCGCGCTGAGGGAAGCTGAGGGACGCAGCGTCGGCGGGGATGGGCCATGGCGGCTGGTGCAGGTGATCGGGGTTCGGTGGCCGGGCTCCTTGCGTAAGTCCGCTCACGATAGGTGTTTATGCGTGATATCGGCCAGATTCGTTGTGTCCAATGGAGGCCATTTGGTTGCGGTTGCATGTCGCTTGGTGCCGGTGGTGGGTGGCGCGTCTAGCCTGAGGATGCCGGTGTGGCGCTCGTGGGGGGCGCGAGGTTATCTCGTTGCGGGATGGCGGCGGTGCTGATGGTTGATCGGTTACTGGTGGACATCGATGCCGATGGCCGGGTCTCGGTGGCGATATGGCTGGCCGGTGAGCAGTTTCCCAAACGGGCCGGGCAGCCGGTCGAGGTGAGCTGGCCGCTGGATGCGCAGGCGCTAGAGGATCTGCGCTGGTATCTGGAGGACTACCTGCGCCACCCCTTCGCGGTGTATTCCGAGCGCGGCAGTGACATCGCCGCCAAGCTCCCCGGCTGGGGCGAGAGCGTTTTCGAGGCGATCTTCGGCTCGGCGCCGATGCGGGCCGCATACGCGACAGTGCGGGCACGGGGCCGGCCGGTCGAGGTGGTCCTGCAGTCGACGGCCGCGCAGCGGCTGGGACTGCCGTGGGAGTTGATGTGTGATCCTGCGCGCGGCCGCCCACTGGTGCTGGATCAGATCGCGCTGACCCGCAGCCTGCCCGCCGCCGATCTGAGCGAGGCTTTCCCCACGGACGGCACCCGGCTGCGGGTGCTGATGGTCATCTCCCGGCCGGCCGGTGAGCGTGATGTGGGTTATCAGATGATCGCCCGGCCGCTGCTGGAGCGGCTGCAGGTCGTGCGCGGCAACGTGGATCTGTACGTGTTGCGGCCGCCTACCCTGGACCGGCTGCGGCAGGTCCTGGACGAGGCGGCCGCGGCGGGTGAGCCGTTCCAGATCGTGCATTTCGACGGGCACGGCGTGTTCGGCGGCGGGCACGCCCCGGCCCCGGGGTGGGATCCCCTGCGCTTCCAGGGCCCGATCCCGCACGGGATGCTGGCCTTCGAGACCAGCGGTGGCGAGCCCGACCTGGTACCCGCCGAGCGGGTCGCCCAGGTGCTGTCGGCCGGGCGGGTGCCGGTGGTGGTGCTGAACGCCTGCCAGTCGGGGCAGGTCGGCGCCCAGGTGGAGGCGGCGGTGGCGACCCGGCTGGTGCAGGGCGGGGCGGCCTCGGTGGTGGCGATGGCCTACAGCGTGTACGCGGTCGCCGCGGCGGAGTTCATGACCGCCTTCTACGAGCGGTTGTTCGCCGGCGACCGAGTCTGTGACGCGGTCACCGCCGGACGGGCCCGCCTGGCCCTGCACGACAAAAGGCCCAGCCCCAAGGGCCTGCTGCCGCTGGCCGACTGGATGGTGCCGGTGCACTACCTGCGCCGCGACGTGTCCTTCCCGGACCTGCGCACCGATCGCCGGGGGGCGTCGCTGGAAGAGATGCTCGACCAGTTACGCACGAGTGCCGGCGACGGCGACCAGGCAGCGGACGTTCTGGCGCCGGACGGCGCGTTCGTGGGCCGGGACGGCCTGTTCTACACCCTGGAGACCGCGGCCCGGCTGCAGCGCGTGGTGATCCTGCACGGCCCCGGCGGGACGGGCAAATCCGAGCTGGCCAAGGCTTTTGGCCGGTGGTGGCGCGACACCGGCGGCGTCGACCGCCCGGACTTCGTGATCTGGCACTCTTTTCAGCCCGGCCTGCCCTCCTTCGGCCTGGACGGTGTCATCACCGCCATCGGGCTGCACGTGTTCGGCGCCGACTTCGCCCTCGCGGAGATCGGTGAACGCCACCGGATCGTGCGGCAGCTGCTGGGCGAGTATCGGCTGCTGCTGATCTGGGACAACTTCGAATCGGTGCACTCGATGCACGACCCGGCGGCGGCCACCCCGCCCCTGGCCGACCCTCAGCTGGAGGAGCTGCGGGGCTTCCTGGCCGGGCTCGCCCGCGCGGGCAACAGCTCGGTCCTGATCACCACCCGCAGCCCCGAACCCTGGCTCGGCGAGCAGCTACGGCGCATCGAGGTGGGCAGCCTGGCCCAGCACGAGGCGATCGAGTACGCCGACCAGCTGCTACGGCCCTACCCGAACAGCCGGCCCCGCCGCCAGAGTCCGGTGTTCGCTGAGCTGATGGAATGGCTGGATGGCCACCCGCTGGCCATGAAGCTGACCCTGCCGCACCTGGACACCACCGACGCCGGCGTGCTGCTGGCCGGGCTGCGGGGCACCGCCCCGCTGCCCGGCCGCGACGACGGCGACCGCGCCACATCCCTGCCGGCCTGCGTCGCCTACTCCTTCACCCATCTGCCCGCCGACGACCGCCCGGCTCTGACCGCGCTCGCGCTCGTGCACGGCATCGCCTACACCGACGTCCTGGCGATCATGTCGCAGGAGACGCAGGTCCCGGCGCAGTTCCATGGCCGAAGCCGCGACGACTGGCAGCGGATACTGGACGGGGCGAGCGCGGTCGGGCTCCTCACCTCCCTGGGCGACGGCATGTACCGCATCCACCCCGCCCTGCCCGCCTCCCTGACCAGCCAATGGCGCCTCGATCACCCCGACAGCTTCGATCACCAATTCACCCGCACCACCCACGCCCTTCTGACCGCGTACGCCACCCTCGGCCAATGGCTGGACCAGCAGATCTCCGGCGGGAACGCGCAACTGGCGATCATCGTGATCGATCTGCAACGCCGCAACCTGGGCAGCATGCTCGGCTACGCCCTGGACCACCAACTGTGGGAGCACGCCCAGGCCATCATCCAACCCCTGGACGAGTATTGGGATCTTCGCGGGCTGAGCGAGGAGGCCCAGGGATGGGCCGACCGGGCACGCCTGCTCCTCGAAGGCCCCGACGGAGCCGCACCCGGCCTCGACACCGACGCCGGCCAACTCTGGCTGTACATCGTCGGCCGGGAAGCCGACCGGCACCTCCAGGCGCATCGGCTCGAGGAGGCCCAGCACACCTACCTGAGCCTCCTCATCGCCCTCCAGCAGCAAACCCCTCCGCCCCAAGGCCACATCGCCGTCACCTACCACCAGCTCGGCATCGTCGCGCAGTTGCGGGGCCGGTTGGATGAGGCCGACGCCTGGTACCGCAAATCCCTGACCATCGAAGAGGAGCTCGGTGACCGGCCCGGCATGGCCGGCAGCTACCACCAGCTCGGCAGGGTCGCGCAGTTGCGGGGCCTGTTGGATGAGGCCGATGCCTGGTACCGCAAATCCCTGACCATCTTCGAGGAGCTCGGCAACCGGCCCGGCATGGCCGCCAGCTACCACCAGCTCGGCATCCTCGCGCAGTTGCGGGGCCTGTTGGATGAGGCCGATGCCTGGTACCGCAAAGCCCTGACCCTCAAAGAGGGGCTCGGTGACCGGCCCGGCATGGCCGACAGCTACCACCAGCTCGGCATGGT